>NZ_OLMI01000001.1:0-1096909 GCF_900290215.1 Dorea sp. Marseille-P4042
AATTCCCAAGATTCAAGTCTAAAAAGAGATCAATGCCGAAGTTCTATCAGGACAACGTTAAAATACAATTCAGTAATACCCACGTTAAGTTTGAAGGCTTTTCTTCCAACAGGAAAGCAAATAAGCAGAAAATGAATTGGGTAAGACTTGCAGAACATGGACGTATTCCAACAGATGTTAAATATATGAATCCGAGAATATCCTTTGACGGATTGAACTGGTGGATCAGTGTATGTGTGGAATTTCCTGATTGCAAGGAAACACTTAATGATGATGGAGTTGGTATAGACTTAGGAATCAAAGATTTGGCTGTCTGCTCTGATGCTGTTAAATATAAGAACATTAATAAGGGTCAGAAAGTAAAGAAACTAGAAAAACAGAAACGCAGATTACAGCGTAGTATCTCTCGTTCTTACGAGAAGAATAAGAAAGGGGAAAGTTACTGCAAAACCAATAATGTAATCAAAAAGAAAAAACTTTTATTAAAACGAAATCACAGATTAACAAACATCCGTAAAAACTATTTGAATCAGACCATATCTGAGATCGTAAATCGAAAGCCAAGATTTATCTGTATTGAAGATCTGAATGTCAGCGGAATGATGAAAAATAGACATTTATCCAAAGCAGTTCAGGAACAAGGATTTTTTTGGTTTAGAAAACAGCTTGAATACAAATGCAGTGATAAAGGGATCCAGCTTATTGTGGCGGATCGGTTTTATCCATCATCAAAGCTTTGCAGCTGTTGTGGAAACATCAAAAAAGATTTGAAATTATCTGACAGGGTTTATAGATGTGCGTGCGGGAATATAATTGACAGAGATTTCCAGGCATCTATAAATCTCAAGGCTTATGGAGAACGATTTGCAAGCTGACACTGAAACGTTAATGCGAATATATACGGATACGTTAGTCCGGAATTTACGCCTATGGAGAGTACAAGAACTTGTGAGTAGATAGATATTTATATCATCAAAAACATACTCGTTGAAGTAGGAATGAAACATAGAAGTTCATAACTTTTTATAAGTTTTCAGTAACGACAGATTATGGAAGCATACACTCTGGATTGGCAAAAAGGACAGCTTATTCAGGATAGGATGCAAGAAGCAAATTACAAGAGGATAAGTGATAAAAAAATAGATGATACTATGAAGGTTCAGATTATGAATCTGAAAGAATACGAACAGATTAAGGAATATATTCCACATAAGAAGAATCTTCTATACGGTATGAATCATGTCAGGTACTGTAAAGTAGATTCGTTTCATGATTGCGTACAGGGAATTATGCGGGTGCCAGATTTGAAAAATCATGAAATGTTCGTATTTGGCTTTTGCATGTATAAGCAGACTCTTTATTTTGTGGAGGAAACAAATCAGATTCAACTTCTTATGGAACATGTGAAGAATGATGTCTATAAAAACTGCAGACTTCATGAAGTTTTGCTTATGATCTTAAACTATCTGATTGATGATGATGTGTACAGAATGCAGAAGATTGAAGAACAACTGGAGAAAATCGAAGAAAATGTAATTGGACATGTCCAGAAACATCTGGATGAAAGAATTATGAAGTATCGGAAACATTTTTCGGAACTGATGGTTTCTTATGATCAGATGACCAATATGGGTGAGCATATGCAGATTTATATGAACAGAAATGGAATCCAGGATGAAGAAATGGGTTGGGAGCGTTATGTTCATAGAACTGAGCGTTTGCATCAGTATGCCGCGGAGATGAAAGAGTATACTCAGCAGATCCGTGAAATTTATCAGACCCAGATTACCTTGCAGCAAAATAGAGTTATGAATTTTCTGACAGTAGTGACGACAATATTTATGCCATTGACATTGATTACCGGGTGGTATGGAATGAACTTTTATAATATGCAAGAACTTCACTGGCAATATGGATATATTTGTGTCATCATAATATCAATCGTAGTAATTATTGCGGAATGTATTTACTTTAAAAAGAAAAAAATGTTATAAAGCAGGAGGAGAACAGGAATGAGCAAGCCGGACAAGATAAAAATCGGACTTTTAGGACTGGGAACAGTTGGAAGTGGGGGATATAAGTTAATTGAAAAGCAAAAAGAGGAGTTTTGTAAAAAGGCAGGAGCAGATGTTGAGATTGTAAAGATTCTTGTACACAATATGGAGAAAAAGCGTGAAGGTGTGGATCCATCTCTTCTTACCGATAACTGGAGAGATATTATTGATAATGATGAGATTCAACTCGTAATTGAGGTGATGGGTGGAATTGAGCCGGCAAGAACCATGATTCTGGATGCTTTAAATGCAGGGAAAAATGTTGTGTCTGCTAATAAAGATCTGATTGCTGAGCACGGAAAAGAACTTCTGGATGCAGCAGAAGAGCATGGTGTGGATTTTCTGTTTGAGGCTGCAGTAGCCGGAGGAATCCCGATCATCCGGCCGTTAAAGCAATGTCTGGCGGCAAATGAGATTGATGAAGTCATTGGAATCATGAATGGTACAACAAACTATATCCTGACAAAGATGTTTGAAGACAATATGGATTTTGATGAAGCATTGGCAAAAGCGACAGAGCTTGGATATGCAGAGGCGGACCCGACAGCAGATATTGAAGGATTAGATGCCGGACGTAAAGCAGCAATTCTGGCTTCCATTGCATTTCATTCCAGAGTTGTGTTCAAGGATGTATATACAGAGGGAATTACAAAGATTTCTTCAAGAGACATAGCATATGCAAAAGAATTTGGCAATGTTATCAAATTACTTGGCGTGGCTCATAATACAGAAGATGGAATTGAAGTGGGTGTTTATCCGATGATGATTTCACAGAATCACCCACTGGCATCTGTCAGAGATTCTTTTAATGCCGTATTTGTGCATGGAGATGCAGTTGGAGATGTAATGTTCTATGGACGTGGTGCTGGAGAGCTCCCGACTGCCAGTGCAGTTGTCGGAGATGTGATCGACGTAGTGCGTGACACGCAGTATCACTGTACCGGAAGAATCAGTTGTACCTGTTATCGGACAACACCAGTCAAGGATTTTAAGAATGTGAAAAATAAATTTTTCCTCCGTATGCAGGTGGAGAATAAACCTGGAGTTCTGGCTTCCATTGCCATGGTATTTGGTGTTCACAAGGTCAGCATTACAAAAGTCATGCAGAAGGAACAGTGCGAGAACGCTGATGTAGCTGAACTTGTTATTGTAACAGAGGCTGTCAAAGAAAGCCAGATGCTGGATTCTCTGGAGCATCTCAAAGATATGGAGACAATTCGCGAAGTCAGCAGTGTCATTCGTGAATATTAGTAGAAATATTGGAGGGTTAGGTTTGGAAGAAAGTGTAAAGGTCAATCCGCTTGCAACAGAGAAGGTCGAACGGTTGATATTAAAATTCTCCATCCCGGCAATCATCAGTATGCTGGTCAGCTCGCTTTATAATATTGTAGACCAGATATTTATTGGACAAGGTGTAGGACTTCTTGGAAATGCAGCGACTAATATCGCATTTCCAATTACGATTATTTGTACTGCAACGGCATTGCTTCTTGGGATTGGAAGTGCTTCAAATTTTAATCTGTCCTCGGGGGCAGGAGAGCAGGAATGTGCGTGCAGGTATGCAGGAACAGGACTTGCAATGCTGATGCTTTGCGGTGTGACGATCGCGGTCGTCGTATTATTGTTCTTAGATCCGCTGCTTCATGTATTCGGTGTTACAAAAGACGTCCTGCCTTATGCACAGGATTATACAGGGATTACAGCATTTGGCATTCCTTTTCTGATCCTGACGACAGGGGGGAATCATCTGATCCGTGCAGACAGAAGCCCGACTTATTCTATGACTTGTATGCTTACGGGGGCAATCATCAATACGATTCTGGATCCACTGTTTATTTTTGGATTCCATTGGGGAATTAAAGGAGCTGCATGGGCAACTGTAATCGGTCAGATCGTGTCTGGGTGTCTGGTAATTGTGTATTTTGTACGTTTTAAAAAGATGGGACTGACAGTGGAGATGCTAAAGCCCCGTGGAATGTATATCAAAGGCATTCTCACACTTGGTATGGCTTCATGCATCAATCAGATAGCTATGGCAATCGTGCAGATCGTGTTAAATAATACATTGAGATATTATGGTTCTCTTTCTGTATATGGATCAGATATTCCACTGGCGTGTGTCGGTGTAATTGCAAAAGTCAATATGGTGTTTATGGCAATCTGTATCGGTCTTGCCCAGGGATGCCAGCCAATCTGGGGTTTTAATTATGGAGCAGGCAATTATGTGAGAGTCAGACACACATATAAGCGATCCATGCAGATAGCGCTTGTGGTCGGCGGTATCTGTTTTGTGTGCTTTCAAGTATTTCCAAGACAGATCGTCAGTATTTTTGGAAATGGAAGCGAAGAATATTTCCGGTTTGCAGAGAGGTATTTCCGCATTTATATGTTTATGACGTTTGTAAATGGAATCCACCCGGTCTGCTCGCAGTTTTTCACTGCAATCGGAAAAGCTACAAAGGGAGCAGTTGTGTCTCTGACGAGACAGATATTATTTCTTTTGCCACTCATTATTATATTCCCGATATTTATCGGAATTGATGGTGTAATGTATGCAGGTCCGATCGCGGACGGAACGGCAGCAGTAGTTGCAATTGTGCTTGCGAGAAGTGAGATAAAAAAGATGAGCTGATAAGTAAAGAGAAGGTTGTCAGGATCTGGGATTAAAAGAAAGGATAAGGCGTATGCAAAAGAAGAGAACGATAGGATTTATGTTCAAGCAGATAAATAATGTGTATGAGAAGGAATTTAATAACCGGCTGCGTACGCTTGGCATTACCGCATCACAGTGTGCAGTACTGGATTATCTGTTCGACTGTGAGAAAGAAGAAGTGACACAGAGGGACATTGAAAAAGGATTGAATCTCAGAAATCCTACCGTGACCGGTCTGCTGAAACGGCTGGACGAAAAGGGATATATCTTATCAGTTCCAAGTAATACGGATAAGCGCTGCAAGAACATTTACCTGACGGAGAAAGCTTACGATATCCAGAGACGCATGGAGAATCAGAGACGGAAGCTGGATAAGATGCTGACAATCGGAATGAATAAAAAAGAAATTGAGGCTTTGGAGAAGATGCTGAACAAAGTATTGTATAATATTGCAGAGCCGTAGGAAATATAAAAGGTATCATGTATGAAAATGCATGGTGCCTTTTTTGATAAAAGACAATCATTTAAAACAGTTGCATTAAACTAACCACCTATGATATTATAAACATGCAAATGATAATCAAAATCAATTACGGATGAGGATATGCAATGTCAAAAGAAGTAGTGTCTTATATGTTATCTGGTATGGATAATATGAAAAGTCTGCAGGTTCAGTTAATTCTGCAGTGTGCGCCGTTTCTGAAAGGAATCAAGATTGCCTGTATTTTGAATATTACGGAAGAAAACAGTAGAGAGCTTTATGAAATCCTGGAAGGAACAGGGATCAAATTTAAAATTCTGACAAGAAATCATGGAAAATGTCTTGTATTTTTGTACCGGCGCGAGTCGTTTTCCAGATATTTGAAACGGACAGATGTCAGGGAGTTTTTAGGTTCCTACGGATATGAGGACGTGGAACCGGAGAAGATGCTGGAACGTCTCTCGAAACGTGTCTGTCAGTATTCAGATGGAGAAATCTGTTTTCCGCATGAGATAGGAGCATTTTTAGATTATCCGATCGATGATGTAAAATGTTTCATTGAAAAAGATGGAAAAGACAGTCTGTTTTCCGGATACTGGAAAGTCTATAACAATCCAGGGAGAGCAAAAATGATTTTCTGGGCGTATGATAAGGCAAAGACCAGTGCGGTAAATGAATATCTGATTGGAAAGAACATTCGAGATATTGCATATGTGGCAGCGTGTTAAATGATAGTTGATTAAATAGAACAGCAGGAGGATAATAAATCATGAGTATTTCAGTAGTATATTGGAGCGGAACAGGTAACACACAGGCAATGGCAGAGGCAATTGGAGAAGGAATTGAAAGTGCAGGAGCACAGGCAAATGTAATCTCTGTAGATCAGGCAAATGTAGATGTGCTGGCAGAAGAAGATGTGTTTGCCCTTGGTTGCTCTGCTATGGGAGCTGAGGAGTTAGAAGAGTCTGAGATGGAGCCATTTGTAGCTGAGCTTGAAGGAAAAGTAAGTGGAAAGAAGATTTTGTTATTCGGATCCTATGGTTGGGGAGACGGAGAATGGATGAGAAGCTGGGTAGAACGTATGACGGCAGCCGGAGCCGAGATGGCAGAACCAGAAGGCGTAATCGCAAATGAGACACCGGGAAGTGATGATTTGGATGCATGCAAGGCGGCAGGAGCAAAACTTGTTGATTAATATGGAACAGGATACAGCAGATCAGGAATGGAAGAAAGCAAGACATAAATTATGCTGAAATATTCGTGGTCTGTGGCATTGCTAAAAGGACAGGTGATAAAAATGAGTGTAGTAATCATTGGCGGCAATGAAAGAATGGAACAGCAGTACAAGCAGATCTGTAAAAAGCATAAATGTAAAGCAAAAGTATTCACGAGAATGTCCGGTAATCTGAAGACACAGATCGGACAGCCAGATTTGATCATCTTATTCACATCAACTGTGGCACATAAAATGGTACATTGCGCATTGAAAGAAGCAGAGCGTTACAATATCCGCGTGGAGCGTGCACATTCCAGTAGCGCAAGTGCATTGGAAAATGTACTTCAGGGCTGCTGTTAATAAGGATATGTTTTCACAAAATAAAAAGAGGAATGTAAAAAAATAACATTGCATTCCTCTTTTTTTTGTATGCAATTCATGGTACAATAATCAAATGGTTTGATGCTACAAAGCAATAAATGATAAGAATGCAGGAGGAAAGGCAAATGAGTTATGCCGATCAGGTATTTATAGATATGTGCCGCGACATCATCGACAATGGAACAGACACAAGAGGGGAAAAAGTGCGTCCGGTGTGGGAGGATAAAACACCGGCTTATACAGTAAAGAAATTTTGTGTGGTAAACCGGTATGATCTGTCTAAGGAATTTCCGGCACTGACACTTAGAAGAACTGCGATTAAGAGCTGTACAGATGAACTTTTATGGATATGGCAGAAGAAATCGAACAACATTCATGATCTGAACAGCCATATCTGGGACAGTTGGGCAGATGAAGATGGATCGATTGGAAAAGCCTATGGATACCAGATGTCTGTAAAACATCAGTACAAGGAGGGAATGTTCGATCAGGTAGACCGTGTGATCTATGATCTGAAGAACAATCCGTACAGCAGAAGGATCATGACGAATATTTATGTACATCAGGATCTTCATGAGATGAACCTGTACCCGTGTGCGTACAGTATGACATTTAATGTTACGAAAAAAGAAGGACATGAGAAGCTTTCTCTGAATGGAATGCTCAATCAGAGATCCAATGATGTACTCACTGCGAATAACTGGAATGTATGTCAGTATGCAGTGCTTCTTCATATGTTGGCACAGGTGTGTGATATGGAAGTCGGGGAACTGGTACATGTGATTGCAGATGCACATATTTATGACCGCCATATTCCACTCGTGGAGGAATTAATAAAAAGAGAGCCGCTTCCGGCACCGAAGTTCTGGTTAAATCCGGAAGTGAAGAATTTCTATGCTTTTACACCGGATGATGTGAAACTGATCGATTATGAGACACATGAGCAGATTAAAAATATTCCGGTGGCAGTTTAAGATAAAAATAAAGTAATAAAAAACAGGGGGAAACCGGCATGAATTTGATTGTGGCAGTGGATAAAAATTGGGCAATTGGAATGGACAATAAGTTACTTGTAAGTATTCCGCAGGACATGAAGTTCTTCCGGGAAACGACAAAGGGGAAGGTCGTTGCCATGGGAAGAAAGACATTGGAAAGTTTTCCGGGCGGACAGCCTTTAAAGAACCGAGTCAATGTTGTTCTGACATCAGATAAAAAATACAATGTGAAAGGAACTGTTGTGGTCCACAGCATTGACGAAATGGTGGAAGAACTGAAAAAATATAACGATGAAGATATTTTTGTGATCGGGGGAGAGAGCATTTACAGACAGCTTCTGCCATACTGTAAGACGGCATATATTACAAAGATCGATCACGCTTACCAGGCGGATACATTTTTCCCGGATCTGGATCAGGACCCACAGTGGCAGATGACCAAGATCAGTGATGAGCAGACGTATTTTGATCTGGAGTATGTATTTACAATTTACGAGAGGGTATCATGAGAATTTTAAATGTAACAGCGCAGAAACCGAACAGCACCGGCAGTGGGATTTTTTTGTCGGGGCTTATGACGGAATTTGCAAATAAGGGACACACACAGGCACTGGTAGCCGGTGTGTATCCTGAGGAGGAAACACCGGTACCGGATCGGGTCACATTTTATCCGGTATATTTTGAACAGGGGAAACTGAACTTTCCGATTGTAGGAATGTCAGACGAGATGCCATATCCGAGTACCAGATACCGGGATATGACACCAAAGATGGAAGCGGCATTCAAAGAAAGTTTTATGAAACAGCTGGATGAGGCAGTAAGAGATTTGAATCCAGATCTGATTTTGTGCCATCATCTTTATCTTTTGACTGCCATCGTACGGGAACATTTTCCAGACCGGAAGGTCTTTGGCTTTTGCCATAATACAGATTTGCGGCAGATGCAGAAGACAGATTTGGAACGGGAGTACATTACGGGGCAGATTCGAAGACTTGATCGGATTTTTGCACTGCATGCAGAGCAGAAGCGGACCATTCAGGATATTTATGATGTGCCGAAAGAAAAAATACAGGTGATTGGAATGGGGTATAACAGCCATATTTTCAAGAATGAAAGCCTGCGTGTGAATGACGGTGTGACAAGAATTGCATTTGCCGGAAAGATTTCGGTGAAAAAAGGAGTGGAAAGCCTGATCCGGAGCCTGGATTATCTGGAATATGAAAAGGAAAGGATTGAGCTTTTTCTTGCCGGAGGAGCCGGGAATAAAGAAGAGTATGAGCAGATAGTAGAGCTTGCGAAAAAATGTCCGTATAAGGTGACATTTTTAGGCAATCTTCCACAGAAAGAGCTGGCAAAGGTCTACAATTCCTGTGACATCTTTGCACTTCTGTCATTCTCTGAAGGACTGCCTCTTACGGTCATTGAGGCGCTTGCATGCGGAGACAGAGTAGTCATGACAGACTTGCCCGGAGTGAAAGAATGGATTGATACTTATGCGCCGGGGGCAGATATAAGATATGTGACACTGCCATTGATACGTAATGTGGATGAGGCAGTTCCTGCGACACTGCCGGATTTTGAAAGGCGGATCGGTCAGAGAATCTGGGAGTCTGTGGAGGCAGGTAAAACAAAAGAAGTAGATGTCAGCGGACTTTCCTGGACAAAAATTGCAGGCGAAGTGCTGAAAGTATTATCTCTGATATCATAAAATATATCAAGAAAACAGATGAAAAATGTCATTGACAGTAACACAAAGTTATGATTATAATATATAAAAATATTCGATAAAACAGTTTTGTGAAATGCAATGACGGGGAGGAGTACATAAATACCGGAAGCTAAGAGAGAAGACGGGTGGTGTAAGTTTTCATGAAGGGTTTATGGAAGTAGCCTCTGAGCAGTGAACCGAAAAGATGAATGGCTGATAGTGCTTTTGAAAGAAAGCATCTATAGTTACATGATCTGAGTAGACTTCAACGTCTGTCCCGACGTTACAAGGGAGCAATATCGGATAATCGTTATGGTTTCCCGTATTGACATGAGTGCAGAGAGAATTCTCTGAATTTAGGTGGTAACACGGATGGGATATTCGCCCTAAGCTATTTCGCTTAGGGCGTTTTTCTATATCTGACGGGAAATGCATACTCTGTTGGATATCATGACGAAGCAAAATCTGGGAATGTTAAAGGAGGAAGACATTTATGAAGAAAATCAGTGGCAATAAGTTATTAGTAAAAGCCTTAAAAGAAGAAGGAGTAGATACTCTGTTCGGTTATCCTGGGGCATGTACCATTGATATCAGTGACGAACTTTACAAGCAGGATTTTACGAAAGTAATCTTGCCAAGGCAGGAAGTGGCACTTGTCCATGAGGCCGATGCCTATGCAAGATCTACCGGAAAAGTCGGTGTTTGCCTTGTCACAAGTGGTCCGGGAGCAACGAACTTGGTAACAGGTCTTGCAACAGCATATTATGATAGTGTTCCGCTTGTGTGCTTTACCGGTCAGGTGTCCAGACATCTGATTGGAAATGATGCATTTCAAGAGGTTGACATTGTAGGAATTACAAGAAGTATCACCAAATATGGAGTAACGGTGCGAAATAGAGAAGACCTTGGGAGAATATTAAAAGAAGCATTTTACATTGCAAGAACAGGACGTCCAGGTCCGGTCCTTATCGATCTTCCAAAAGATGTTATGGGAGAACTTGGAAGCGCAGAATATCCGGAAACTGTTAATATCCGTGGTTATAAGCCGAATACAAGCGTACATATCGGACAGTTAAAACGTGCGATCAAAATGCTTGGACGTGCAAAAAAACCATTATTTTTAGCAGGTGGAGGTGTGATTATTTCCCGTGCAAACGAAGTATTTACCAAATTGGTGGAGAAGACGAATATTCCGGTCGTAACAACAGTAATGGGACGCGGGGCAATTCCGACAAACCACCCACTCTACATCGGAAATCTTGGAATGCATGGAGCATATGCCTGCAATATGGCTGTCAGTGATTGTGATCTGCTGTTTTCAATCGGAACTAGGTTCAATGACCGAATTACCGGAAAGCTGCATTCATTTGCACCGAATGCACAGATTGTACATATCGATATTGATACAGCTGCAATTTCAAAAAATGTACAGGTAGATATTCCGATTGTTGCAGATGCAAAAGATGCGATCGAGAAGATGTTAGAGTATGTAGAGCCGAATGAGACATCAAAGTGGCTGGAACAGATTGAAAGCTGGAAAGAGGAACATCCTCTGAAAATGAAAGAAAAACCGATCATGACACCTCAGGATATTATCGAGACGATCAACCGTATGTTTGATGAAGCAATTATTGTAACTGATGTAGGACAGCATCAGATGTTCACGGCTCAGTTTGCTGAGATTACACAGAAGAAGAGACTTCTTATGTCAGGTGGACTTGGAACAATGGGGTATGGACTTCCGGGAGCGATTGGTGCTAAAATCGGTAATCCGGATGTACCGGTCATTTCCATCTCCGGTGACGGTGGGATGCAGATGAATATTCAGGAACTTGCAACAGCAGTATTAGAGGAACTTCCAATCATTAGCTGTATTTTTAATAATTATAACCTTGGAATGGTTCGCCAGTGGCAGAAATTATTCTATGGAAAACGTTACTCTATGACGAATTTACGATCCGGTGCTGCAAGCAGAAGGGCAGCAGATGATGAGAATTTTGAATATCCGGAGTATACACCGAACTTTATCAAACTGGCAGAAAGTTATGGCGCAGTAGGAATCCGTGTGGAGAAAAAAGAAGATATTGAGCCTGCATTCAGAGCAGCACTTGAAAATAAACACAGACCGACGATTATCGAGTTTATGATCGATCCGGAGGATCTTGTATACCCAATGATCAAACCGGGCGGAACTCTGGAAGAGCTGATCATGGATTGTTAGAAAGGAGAAAGGAATTATGAGTGGAACAAATAATGGAATGAAAAAACGCTGGATATCACTTTATGTAGAAAATCAGGTAGGTGTTTTGTCTAAAATTTCCGGACTCTTTTCTGGAAAGTCATATAATCTGGACAGCCTTACTGTAGGAACAACAGAAGATCCGACTGTATCCAGAATGACAATAGCAACGGTCAGTGACGATGAGACGTTTGAACAGATCAAAAAGCAACTCAACCGTACGGTAGAGGTTATTAAAGTCATTGATTTTACAGATGTTTTTGTAAGAATGAAAGAAATTATGTACATTAAAGTTCAAAAATGTACACCGGAGGATAAGGTGGAATGTTTCCAGATCGCAGAGACGTTTAAGGCAAAAGTTATTGACTACGGAAGAGATAGTCTTTTGCTGGAATTTGTACAGACAGGAACCAAAAATGACGCAGTTATCAAGCTGATGAAAGAAGAGTTCAAGAGTATTGAAGTTGTGCGTGGAGGAAGCGTTGGAATTGAGTCTATTAGTATGATGGAAAGATAATCCAAAAAAAACAGAGCGCACTCTTGAATTTCGGATATGATGGTATTATAATAATGTCAGTAGAATAGTTAAAAATTAAAGTTATATAGATGAACGGAGGAAATTATCATGGAGAAAAAGAACATTGACTGGTCAAACATCGGATTTGGCTACATGCAGACAGATAAGAGATATGTATCCAACTACAAAGACGGAGCATGGGATGAAGGAACTCTTACCTCCGACGCAACCATAACAATCAGCGAGTGCGCAGGTGTACTTCAGTATGCGCAGACATGCTTTGAAGGAATGAAAGCTTACACAACAGAAGACGGACATATCGTAACTTTCCGTCCGGATTTAAATGCAGCAAGAATGGCTGATTCAGCAGCAAGACTTGAGATGCCGGTATTCCCAGAGGACAGATTCGTAGATGCAATCAAACAGGTCGTAGCAGCTAATGCAGCATATGTACCGCCTTACGGGTCAGGAGCTACACTTTATGTAAGACCGTATATGTTTGGTTCCAGTCCGGTTATCGGAGTAAAACCTGCAGAGGAGTATCAGTTCCGTGTATTTGCTACACCAGTTGGACCATACTTTAAAGGCGGCGCTAAGCCGATCACAATTAAGGTTTCAGACTTTGACCGTGCCGCACCGCATGGAACAGGTCATGTAAAAGCAGGTCTTAACTATGCAATGAGCCTTCATGCAATCGTGACAGCACATGGAGAAGGATACGATGAGAATATGTATCTGGATGCTGCAACAAGAACAAAAGTAGAAGAGACAGGTGGAGCAAACTTTATCTTCGTAACAAAAGACAATAAAGTCGTAACACCGAAGTCATCTACAATCCTTCCTTCTATTACAAGACGTTCTCTGATGTATGTAGCAGAGCATTATCTTGGACTGGAAGTAGAAGAAAGAGAAGTATACCTTGATGAAGTAAAAGACTTTGCAGAGTGTGGACTTTGTGGAACAGCAGCAGTTATTTCACCAGTTGGCAAGATTGTAGATCATGGAAAAGAAATCTGCTTCCCAAGTGGAATGGAAGAGATGGGACCAGTTACAAAGAAGCTGTATGAGACATTGACAGGAATCCAGATGGGTCACATTGAAGCACCAGAGGGCTGGATCTGCAAGATCTGCTAGGATTGAGAAAAAGCCAGGCACAAGAACAATCACAGACTCTACATTGTTTTCAGATAATATAAGATTCATATGCGAGATGAGGTTGACGGGAAAATGAGAATTTTGTAAAATGATGTCAAGACATATGGAGCGGGACAGAAACGCGAAAATCTGTCCCGCTCTTTTCGCAATATAAATAGAAACTGTGAATATAAGATTTGAATTCACATACAGAAAATAAAAGAACAGAGGTTTTGAAGTATGTTTGGCAATCAGCTGACCTATGCCTTTTACCGGAATCCGGGAGAGGACATGATGCGGGGACTCTGCTTTTGATGGAAAAGTATCATATTCCATTGATTCTGTTATCTATGGGCAAGAAATGAAAAGGAACTTGGAGAGATGCTGGAGTTTGCCAATGCAGCAGCATCTATTGTAACAACAAGAAAAGGGGCGCTTCGGGTAATGCCCAAGTTAGAGGAGATTTTGCATGTGCAAAGAGGAGTGTAAGTCAGAAGAAATGAAATATCGCCTGGCGGAAGCTGTGAAAGTCTGCATGAAGACGACATCGGTGGAGAAGATTACGGTAAAGGAAATCGTAGATGCGTGCGGAACGACCAGACAGACATTTTACCGGCATTTTCAGGATAAATACGACCTGGTTAACTGGTATTTTGATAAGATCATTCTGGAATCATTTGAACATATGGGAGAAGGCGAGACCATCTATGAAGGACTGGTGAAAAAATTTCAGTATATTCAGAAAGAGAAACTTTTCTTTAAAATGGCATTTAAATCTGATGATCAGAACTGTCTGAGAGACCATGATTTTGAACTGATTCTGGCATTTTATTCAGACCGGATCCAGGAAAAATCCGGAAAGCCATTGTCGGAAGATTTAAAATTCCTGCTGGAAATGTATTGCCAGGGTTCTATTTACATGACTGTACAATGGGTGTTTGGAAGGGTGAAACGCACGCCGGAGGAACTGGCAGCAGATCTCGTGAAAGCAATGCCGGAAGAACTGGCGGGGGTGTTTGAAAGACTGGATCTTTTATGATCCGGTCACGTTACATTTTCATAATTTTGTAACTTTCATTTTTTTAATAACATTGTTAAAATAAAAACATAAGAGCTGAATAAGAGCAAATTATGTCATGTAAGAAAAGGAGAGATTGAAATGGCAAACAGAATTATGCTGAATGAGACATCTTATCACGGAGCAGGAGCAATCAAGGAGATTGCAACAGAGGCAAAATCAAGAGCATTTAAGAAAGCATTTGTATGCTCTGATCCAGACCTGATCAAATTTGGGGTAACAAAGAAAGTGACAGATGTATTAGATGAGGCTGGACTCGCATATGAGATTTATTCTGACATCAAAGCCAATCCTACGATTCAGAACGTACAGAATGGTGTTGCAGCATTCAAGAGTGCTGAGGCTGATTACATTGTAGCAATCGGTGGAGGATCTTCCATGGATACAGCAAAAGCAATCGGTATCATTATTGCTAATCCGGAATTCGAGGATGTAAGAAGTCTGGAAGGTGTTGCGCCAACTAAGAAACCTTGTGTACCGATCATTGCAGTTCCGACAACAGCAGGTACAGCAGCAGAGGTTACGATCAACTACGTTATTACAGATGTAGAGAAGAAGAGAAAATTTGTCTGTGTTGACCCACATGATATGCCGGTCATCGCAGTTGTAGACCCGGATATGATGTCCTCTATGCCAAAAGGACTGACAGCTTCCACAGGTATGGATGCTCTTACACATGCAATCGAAGGATATACAACAAAGGCTGCATGGGAGATGACAGATATGTTCCATATCAAAGCAATCGAGATTATTTCCAAATCCTTAAGAGGAGCAGTTGAAAATGAGAAAGAGGGTCGTGAGGGAATGGCTCTTGGACAGTATATCGCAGGAATGGGATTCTCAAACGTAGGTCTTGGAATTGCTCATTCTATGGCTCATACACTTGGAGCTGTTTATGACACACCACATGGTGTTGCATGTGCTATGATGCTTCCAATCGTTATGGAGTACAATGCTGACTGCACAGGCGAGAAATACAAAGAGATCGCAAGAGCTATGGGTGTCAAAGGTGTTGATGATATGTCTGTAGAAGAATACAGAAAAGCAGCAGTAGACGCTGTTTCGCAGCTTTCTATCGACGTTGGAATCCCAACAAAACTGGAAGCGTTAAAAGAAGAAGATCTTGACTTCTTAGCTGAGTCTGCACACGCAGATGCATGCGCTCCGGGTAATCCGAAAGACGCAAGCGTTGAAGATCTGAAGAATTTGTTCAGAAAATTAATGTAATGATGCCAGAGCGGATTGTGGGAGTGCAAAGCATGGAGTAATCCGCATGCATCATGCATTATTACATAATCTAAGATAAGAGAACTCCTGACATTGATATCCAGTGCCAGGAGTTTTTAATATTCCGAAAAATAAAATGAGAAGAAAACAGTATAAAACAGTTGACAACTGTTATATACTGTTTTATACTGTTTATAACGAAGGAGGAGTTTTATGGATATCATAGTAAACCATTCATCCATGCAGCCAATCTATGAACAGATTGGAAATCAGATAAAAGAAAAGATCATGCATGGTATATTAAAAGCAGATACCCCGCTCCCGTCAGTTCGTACTTTAGCTAAAGAACTTAAGGTCAGTGCATTGACCGTGAAAAAAGCATATGATGCTCTGGAAGAAGAAGGATTTGTAATTACGATTCATGGAAAAGGAAGTTTCGTAGCATTTGCAGATCAGGGGCTGATGCTGGAGAAGAAGAAAAAGGAAGTGGAAGCTGATTTGGAGATGGCCATCCGAAAAGGCAAAAGCTGTGGAATGACGGATCAGGAATTACTGGAGTTGTTTCAGATTGTTTTGGAGGATTGATAAGTATGTTGAAATTTGAAGGTGTGAAAAAGCACTATGAAGATTTTGAACTGGATCTTACCCTGGAAGTACCGGAAGGTTATGTTACCGGACTGATCGGAGCCAATGGTGCAGGAAAAAGTACAGCGTTTAAAGCAGCATTAGGTCTGATCAGACCAGACGCAGGTGTTGTAAAGATGCTGGGAAAAAATGTAGAAGATTTTACAGTGCAGGATAAAGAGTGGATTGGAGTTGTTCTGGCTGATTCCGGTTTCAGTGGATATTTACGTGTGAAAGATATACTTCCGATGCTTGAAAGTATGTACCATAAGTTTCAGAAAGAAGATTTCCTGGAAATGTGCAAAAAATACCAGTTGCCATTAGACAAAAAGATCAAGGAGTTTTCAACGGGAATGAAACGTAAATTACAGATTGCAGCGGCAGTTTCACATGGCGCAGATGTGTTGCTTCTGGACGAACCGACCGCAGGACTTGATGTTATGGCAAGAGATGATATGCTGGAAATTTTAAGAGAATATATGGAAACTCCGGGACGTTCTATTCTGATTAGTTCACACATTTCCACAGATCTGGAAGGAATCTGTGATGACATTTATATGATTGATGAAGGAAAGATTCTTTTGCATGAAGAGACCGACAAACTTTTGGATCAGTATGGACTTTTAAAGGTGAAGGCAGACCAGTACGAGGCGCTTGAAAAGGAGTACATTTTGGCGCATAAGAAAGAAGAGTATGGTTATAGCTGCCTGACAAATGAACGGCAGTATTATCAGGAAAACTATCCGGATATCACTATTGAAAAAGGGAAAATTGATGATGTGATCATTATGATGAAAAGGGGGAAGCAAGAATGAAAGGATTGTTGATCAAAGATTACAAACTCATGTTGGGACAAAAATCCTTTTTGGGAATGGCAGCTCTTATGGCGGTGTTATATCTCGTTATTTATAAAGACCCTACATTTGCTGTTGTATTCATTACGGTCATGTGTACTATGTTTACAATTAGTACACTAAGTTATGATGAATATGAAAATGGAATGGCTTATTTGTTCACACTTCCAATCAGTAGAAACATATATGTATTAGAAAAGTATGCATTTGCATTGGTGAATAGCATCGTGACAGGAGTGATCATGTATGCTATGGCATATGGTGTCGTTAAAATCCGTGGACTGGCGATATCACAAAGTGATATGTATTCAGGTCTGGCCGGTGCCTGCTTTGTATCAATTATTATGATAAGCTATATGATTCCGTTGTATATAAAGTTCGGAATGGAAAAGAGCAGAATTGTGTCAGTAAGCGGAATGGCAGCCATATTTTTAATACTGTACCTCGGAATAAAAATATCAAAAGAACGAAATGGGTCGATAATGAAAATCATAAGTCGAGCTGAAAAATTAAGTGATGGAATTGTAATTTTACTGATTTTTGCAGTTTCGGTTATCCTAATTTGCATTTCAGTAGTGTGCGCAATGAAAGCAATGAAAAAGCGCGAATTTTAAAAAGGGACAGGTGTGAGAAACAGTAAAGACTGAGAATACGTGATGGTAAAAAAATTGGGGACGGGGTTTTTTTAGAAAAA
The DNA here is from genome assembly GCF_900290215.1 of Dorea sp. Marseille-P4042. Classification (NCBI taxonomy): domain Bacteria; kingdom Bacillati; phylum Bacillota; class Clostridia; order Lachnospirales; family Lachnospiraceae; genus Dorea; species Dorea sp. Marseille-P4042. Next base: position 17,856 of record NZ_OLMI01000001.1, read on the forward strand.
CCCCGTCCCCAATTTTTAAAAAATGCAGTTTTATTGTCTGTGGCTTGCAATTATCAGCCGTACTGTCCGGTACAGATAAGGCTTATATTCTTCGATGGACAGTGGTTCGTTATATAAAATCGAATTATATGCCGTGGATCCGGTCAGTTCTACGATGGTGAATAGCATAACGTCCGGACATTCGTATTTGTAAGAATCTTCATTAACGAGATTGAGAAATTCTTCATAAAAATCTGGTTCAGTCCGTTCTTCGGTGAGAAGGGCGGAGCGAAGTGCGCCCATGACTAGATTCTTGGAAATAAAGTTTAACAATGCCTTATTGCTGGCGAGAGCATCTATAATGTAATCAATGATAAAGATTAATTGTTCTTCCAGCCCGGAAATGTCTGCTTTCCGTAATGCTTTTGCTGCTTTCTCAAATAGTTCATGAGTCTTGAAAGCGGTAAGTTTATTCTTGATATCATATTTGTCTTTAAAATATAAATAAAAAGTTCCTTTTGCAACACCGGCTTTTTCTACAATATCAGAAATAGCAGTAGCATGGATACCTTTTGTGGTAAAAAGTTCGTATGCGGTGTTGAAGAGGGCTTCTTTTTTCTTCTTTTTATTTTCGTCTACTTTTCCCATGATTATCCTCTTTTCTGTTCAACAGCAATTATAACTGTACGGCAAGGTAATGTGCAAGTTAATTTTTTGCTTAAAGGTAGAAAACGTGAGTGTATTTCTAATGTATGATTGTAAAAGTAATGTGTCATATTTTTGTTGATGAAAATATCTTAGCACAAAAATGACTAATAGTCAAAAAATATATTGACTATTGGTCATTTTTGGTGTATTATTCTGTTTGAAAAAGAAAATGACTAACGGTCATAAATGAAAGGGAGAAGGAGTTATGGTTAACTTTGGAAAGAAAGTGGTGAAATACAGAGTATTGATACTGATACTTGGCGTGCTGTTGCTGATTCCGTCAGTCTTCGGTTATCTGAATACCCGGGTCAATTATGATGTGCTGACTTATCTTCCAGACAATATCGAGACGATGAAAGGACAGGATATTCTAGTGAATGATTTTGGAACCGGAGCATTTTCTATGTTCATTGTTGATGGTATGGAAGAGAAAGATGTAGCGGAACTGAAAGAGAAGATTGAAAAAGTCGATCATGTGGCAAATGTAATATGGTACGACTCTATTGCAGATATTTCCGTGCCGATGAGTATGTTGCCGGACGACATTTACGATGTATTTAATTCTGATACCGGAACGATGATGGCGATTTTCTTTGATGAGGGAACATCTTCAGATGGAACGATGGATGCAATTGCACAGATTCGGAAAATTGCCGGCAAGCAATGTTTTTTAAGTGGAATGTCCGCAGTAGTTACGGACACGAAGAATCTGGCAGAAAAAGAGACTCCGGTCTATGTACTGATTGCCGTTATTTTGGCGGTCATTGTACTTGGACTGACAATGGAATCATTTTTCGTACCATTACTTTTTATGCTGAGTATCGGAATGGCAATCATTTACAATCTGGGAAGTAACTATTTTATGGGAGAAATTTCTTATATTACGAAAGCGTTGGCAGCGGTATTGCAGCTAGGTGTTACGTTAGATTATTCCATTTTCCTGATGCACAGTTATGAAGAACAGCAGGTGAGATACGACGGAGATAAGAAGCGTGCCATGGCACATGCGATTTCCCAGACATTTTCATCTGTTATGGGAAGTTCCATTACAACAATTGCCGGATTCATTGCATTATGCTTTATGTCCTTTACACTGGGACTGGATATTGGAATCGTTATGGTAAAAGGAGTTATCTTTGGAGTGATTGCATGTGTGACCATTCTTCCGTCTATGATTCTTTGTTGTGACAAAATCATTGAGAAGACGAAACACAAACCATTCCTCCCGGATATTGGAAGAATTTCTGACAAGGTTACGAAACGATACCTGGTATATGTAGTATTGTTTTTGCTATTCTTATTTCCTGCAATTTATGGAAATAACCATACAGCAGTTTATTACAACCTGGACGAGACATTACCAAAGGATCTGCCAAGTATCATTGCAAATGAAAAGTTAAAAGAAGATTACGATATGAATACAACGCACATGATTCTGGTGGACAGTTCCGTATCTTCAACAGATGTCAATAAAATGATAAAAGAAATGGATAAGGTAGACGGTGTCAAATGGGCACTTGGGCTGGACTCTCTTGTAGGTCCGTCAGTTCCGTCTGATATGATTCCGGAGTCCGTATCCAGTATGCTGAAAAATGATAAATATCAGCTGCTTCTTGTAAACTCTGAATATAAGGTAGCATCTGATGAAGTCAATGCCCAGATTAAGACATTGAATAAGATTTTGCACAAATATGATAAGACCGGAATGCTGATTGGTGAAGGACCGCTGACCGCAGATCTGATTGATATTACAGATCAGGATTTTAAGACAGTCAGTGCAGTATCCATTGGAATTATATTTGTCATTATCCTTGTGTTATTCAAATCCATTTCACTTCCGGTCATTCTGGTAGGTGTTATTGAATTTGCAATCTTTGTAAATATGGGAATTCCTTATTACACAGGCACGAAGCTTCCGTTTGTTGCTTCTATCGTTATCGGAACGATTCAGCTGGGATCTACGGTTGACTATGCAATCCTGATGACGACAAGATATAAGCGTGAACGAAACCATGGGGCAAATAAACATGATGCCATTACGACAGCCCACCGTGTATCAGCACAGTCCATTATGGTCAGTGCCTTAAGCTTCTTCGCAGCGACCATCGGAGTCGGACTTTATTCCAACATTGATATGATCAGTTCGCTGTGTATCCTGATGGCAAGGGGAGCACTGATCAGTATGGTAGTCGTAATCTTCGTACTGCCATCCATGTTTATGGTATTTGACAAAGTAATCGTAAAAACAAGTAAAGGTTTTCTGCCGAAAGAGGCATAAGATTCACAGGAGGGATCACTATGAACGGAAATAAAAAAATCGCAAAAAAAATTGTAGCAGGATCTATGGCAGTTATGATGGCTGCCGGACTTGCCGGAACATATGAATATCACAATAATGTCATGCAGGTACAGGCAGCAGAGCAAAAGGACAAAGACACTCAGGAATTAAAAGAGACTGCGGAAAATGTATTGGCAGACCACGCAACAGATTCTGAGGATACAGGATTTTCAAAAGAGGAATCTGTGTATGTAAAAGCAGATGCAAGTGGAAATGTAAAGAAAACGACGGTATCTGAATGGCTGAAAAATCCGGAAAAAGGAACCATTTCTGACACATCTGAATTGAAAGATATTAAAAATGTAAAAGGTGACGAAACATTTGAGACAGGAAGCAACAACAACGTAAGCTGGAAGTCTGAAGGAAATGACATTTACTATCAGGGAACAATAGATAAAGAGCTCCCGGTAGATGTGAAAGTATCCTACAAACTGGATGGAAAGAGCATTTCCCCGAAAGATCTGAAAGGTAAAAGCGGAAAGGTTGAGATTCAGTTTAGCTATGACAACAAATCAAAACAGACTGTCAATGTAAATGGTGAAGATGTAGAAATGTACACACCATTTACCATGGTCAGTGCAATGATGCTTTCCTCTGATGAGTACAGCAATGTGTCTGTTGAAAATGGAAAACTTATTTCTGACGGAGATAAAAAGATTGTAGTCGGAGTTGCATTCCCGGGACTTGCAAATAATCTGAATCTGAAAGATCTGGATATGGACATTGATATTCCGGAGACAGTAACAATTACAGCAGATGTCAAAGATGCAACAGTCGGAACAAGTATTACAATGGCTTCCGCAGAGCTGATGAATGAATTCGGACTGGACGACATCGACAGCTTTGATGACTTGCAGGATTCTATCGATGATCTGGAAGATGCAACAAATCAGTTGGTAGATGGATCAAAGGAAGCAGCAGATGGATCAAAAGAGCTGGCAGACGGAGCTGGAACATTGAATGACGGAGCCGGAACACTGGCAAGTGGAGCCGGAACACTGGCGGACGGTGTGAATACACTGGATGAAAAGAGTGGAACACTGGTCAGCGGAGTGAACACACTGGCGAGCGGAGTGCAGGCATACACTGGTGGAGTAGAAGAATTATATGCTGGAAGTAATAAACTGGCAGTAGGAGCAGAAAGCGCAGCAACAGGAGCTGCAGGAGTGGCAACAGGAGCTGCTGGAATAAATCAAGCAATTAATGGAGAGGGTGGAGTGAGTGACTCTGTAAATACACTTGCTGGATATGCGACATCAGTAAATAATGGTTTAGGAGGAATTAGTGCTGCAGTTAATGGAGGGGTAAGTGCATTGCAGTCTATTACCCAAGATAGTATAAAAGCAAGTGTGACTTCAACAGGCGCAACAGCTAAAATAACTATTACAAAAGATGAGATTGCAGCTAAAATAAAAGATACAGACTCCACATTATCAGCGAATCAGATTAATGCTCTTGCAAATGCAGTTTATGCCCAGGTATCAGACGAGAGTGCAATAGAAGTACAACAGGGTACAGTTGAGTTAAATGATACTGGAAAAACAATTGCAAATGGCGCCTCTCAAGCATTAGGAGGGTTGAAACAAGTTCAGATAGGAATGCCAACCATTACAAAAGGTGCAGAAGGTGTTGCAACAGGACTTAGTGCATTATCTGGAAATATGGAGCAGCTTGGAACAGTAACAGCAACAGTTGCAGACGGAAGCACATCACTGAAAGAAGGTGTTGGACAATTACAGACAGGAATTGGAGCACTTCAGGCAGGTGCTAAAAAGCTTCATGATAATAGCAGTACATTAAATGCTGGTTTGACAACTCTTAAAGATGGCGGTGCCCAGCTTGCAAATGGTGTTAGCCAGTTAGCAAGTGGTGCTAATCAGGTTGCTGACGGAGCCGGAACATTGGCTGGTGGAACTCAGACATTATTAGATGGAGCCAACACATTAGCAGATGGAAACCAGACTCTGGCAGATGGAATGCAGGAGTACAAAGAAGAAGCAATTGATAAATTGACAGATCTCTTTAATGGAGATATTAGCGGTGTGACAGATCGAATTGATGCAATGACTAACCTTGCAAAAGAGTATAAATCATTTGCAGGAATCAGTGACGGAGTATCCGGAACAACAAAATTCATCATCGAGACAGAAGGTATCGATGACTAGTTATTTCTTCATTACAAATGTAAAGAGAAATAAACAAACACAGGGCGGGAGTGAAAAGACTTCCGTCCTGTTCAATCTTATTTCTTAAGGAAAAGATAAGAAAATATTTCTTGAGATTATCACATGACTATGCGATTCTATCTACACGCAGACGATGGTTCTAATTATCTGCAAAGTATCTATATTAATTTCATTCATTTTCGGAGCCGGAAGAATCGGCAGTAATTCCCAAAGTGATGATAAGCAGACAGATAAATGAAGTAAAAAAATGATGTGAAATTATGTTCATATACTGGAATATACTGAAAGTATATGTTAATCTATAAGTAGAAATCATAGCATTTTCTTTTGAACAGACATTTATCTGCAAAAAGAAAGCAGAAGCTATAGCAACAAATTCCGAGCATCAGGCGAAGCTTTTAAAAGAACTGGGGCTGTAGACGACATGTTTAATGTATATACTAGTAGTTTTCGATAGTTTTCAGAAGCAAAATCTGCATTGTTTACTAGTTGGCATATCCGGAAAAATAAGATATAATGGACGATGGTAACGGATGCGCTACCTGGAATATGATACGAAAGTATAGAAGGAGTCTTTCTGAATATGGAAGCTTATACGAGTTTTGCGAGGGTATATGATATCTTTATGGATAATGTGCCATATAAAGAGTGGGCGGATTATCTGGGGAAAATATTAAAGGAATATGGAATTGATGACGGGCTTGTTCTGGATCTTGGCTGTGGAACTGGAAGCATGACAGAAATGCTGGCTTCATCCGGTTATGATATGATCGGTGTGGATAATGCAGAAGAGATGCTGGAGATTGCCATGGAGAAGAAGGTCGAGAGTGGACATGATATTTTGTATCTTCTTCAGGATATGCGGGAATTTGAATTATATGGAACGGTCAGAGCGGTTATAAGTGCCTGCGATTCTGTGAACTATATTACGGACGATGAGGACCTGACGGAAGTTTTCCGGTTGGTGAATAATTATCTGGATCCGGAAGGGCTGTTTGTATTTGATTTTAATACGGAGTATAAGTATCGGGAGATACTTGGAGAACAGACAATTGCAGAAGACCGTGAGGAATGCAGCTTTATCTGGGATAATTATTACGATGAAGACGAACGGATCAATGAATATGAACTGACTCTTTTTGTGCGGGACGAAGAACAACCACAGCTTTATCGTAAGTATCAGGAAGAACATTTTCAGAGAGCATATACGCTGGAGCAGATCAGACATATGCTTACGGAGGCAGGACTTGAATATGTAACTGCCTACGATGACTATACAAAAGAAAGTCCACATGACCGGAGTGAGAGAATCTGCGTCGTGGCAAGAGAACATGGGAAAGGATTGGCATAAGATAGATGATGGAAGATTATATTGTAAGAGCGACGGCAGCAGGAGGACAGATGCGTGCATTTGCTGCGACAACGAAAAACCTTGTAGAGTCTGCAAGAGTGCATCATAATACAAGCCCGGTTGCGACTGCGGCACTTGGAAGGACACTGACAGCAGGGGCAATCATGGGAAGTATGATGAAAAATGATACAGATATGCTGACACTTCAGATTCGTGGAGACGGCCCAATCGAGGGCATCACTGTAACTGCAGACAGCCATGCAAATGTAAAAGGATATGTTGGAAATCCGGACGTGATGCTTCCGCCAAAGAATGGCAAGCTGGACGTCGGAGGAGCAGTTGGTATCGGTCTTTTACAGGTGATTAAAGATATGGGACTGAAAGAGCCTTATGTGGGACAGACAATTCTTGTAAGCAGTGAGATCGCAGAAGATCTGACTTATTATTTTGCGAGTTCCGAGCAGGTACCTTCCTCAGTGGGACTTGGTGTTCTGATGAATAAAGATAATACTGTACGCTGTGCAGGTGGATTTATTATTCAGTTGATGCCATTTGCAACAGAAGAGACTATCAGCCAGTTGGAGGAGAATCTGAAGGATGTGACTTCTGTTACAGATTTTCTGGACAAGGGCTATACACCGGAGCAGATGTTAGAGAAACTGATCGGACATCTGGATCTTGAAATCACAGATACTATTCCAACACAGTTTTACTGTAATTGTTCGAAAGAACGCGTAGAGCAGGCAGTTGCAAGTATCGGAAAGAAAGACATTCAGGAAATGATCGATGAAGGAAAAGACATTGAAGTAAAATGTCATTTTTGCAATACGGCATATAACTATACAGTCGAAGACTTGAAGAACATTCTGAAAAGAAGTAAGAAATAATCAGGTGAATAGACCGGATAATAGAATAGTAGAGAGAGAATTGCGGTCAAATTTATGACCGCAATTCATTATAAGATATTAGATGTAAATTTATATGGAGGAAGATTATGAGACATGGTTTTATAAAAGTCGCGGCAGCAACACCGGATATCCGGGTAGCGGATGTGGATTACAATAAAGGGCAGATTATAAAGCAGATGGATGAGGCAGCAGAAGCAGGTGCCAAGATTATTGTATTTCCGGAGCTTTGTATTACAGGATATACATGCAGTGATCTTTTCCTTCAGGATATTTTATTAAATAGTGCGAAAAAAGCACTTGTAAAAATTGCAGAACATACAAAAAATCTGGATGCGCTTGTGTTTGTGGGAGTCCCTATTGCAGTTGGCGGGGAACTTTATAATGCAGCAGCAGCTTTGAACCATGGAAATATATTAGGTTTCACAACGAAGAGCTTTCTGCCCAATTATGGGGAATTCTATGAGATGCGCCAATTCCGTCCGGGACCGAAAAAAGCAGAGAAAATTCTGTTTGGCGGAAAAGAGATTCCATTTGGACCGCAGCTTTTATTTGTGGAAAATCAGATGGCTAATCTGATCGTGTCAGCAGAAATCTGTGAGGACGTGTGGTCACCGGTTCCACCGAGCATTGAGGCGGCAAGAGAGGGAGCGACTGTGATCGTCAACTGTTCGGCCAGTGATGAGACGATTGGAAAGGCTTCTTACCGGGAGGCATTAATTTCCGGGCAGTCTGCAAGGCTGATCAGCGGGTATATCTATGCCAACGCAGGAGAAGGTGAATCGACTACAGATCTTGTATTTGGCGGACATAATCTGATCGCGGAAAATGGAACGATTCTGGCAGAGGCGAAGAGATTTTCGAACGGGATTATTTATACAGAATTTGATGTACAGAAAATTGCGAATGAACGCAGAAAAAATACGACATTTACAGAGACACAGGAACATGAGCTTCCGAGGATTCCGTTTGGATTAGAACAGACAGAAACTATTCTTACAAGAACATTTCCGTCCAGACCATTCGTTCCTCGTGATGATCAGGAGAGGGCAAAGCGCTGTGAGGAGATTTTAACAATTCAGGCGATGGGACTGAAAAAGCGGCTTGCACATACTCATGCAAAAAGTGCAGTAGTTGGAATATCCGGAGGTCTGGATTCCACATTGGCACTGCTTGTGACAGCCAAGGCATTTGATGCACTGGGACTTGAGCGCAGCGGTATTACGGCAGTGACCATGCCGTGTTTTGGAACGACAGACAGAACGTATCAGAATGCATGTAAAATGTCTCTGAAAGTCGGAGCAACTCTCAGAGAAGTCAGAATCGGTGATGCAGTCATGCAGCATTTTAAAGATATTGGACATGACCCACAAGACCACAGCGTAACTTATGAGAATTCACAGGCAAGGGAACGGACACAGGTGCTTATGGACATTGCTAATCAAACGGGAGGACTTGTAATCGGAACCGGAGATATGTCAGAGCTGGCACTTGGCTGGGCAACCTACAATGGAGATCATATGTCTATGTACGGAGTAAATGCTTCCGTGCCAAAGACGCTGGTCAGACATCTGGTTCATTATTATGCAGACACTTGTGAGGATCCATCATTGAAAGAAGTGCTTTATGATGTGCTTGATACGCCGGTAAGCCCGGAGCTTCTGCCGCCAAAAGACGGTGAAATCGCGCAGAAGACAGAAGATCTTGTAGGGCCATATGAACTTCATGACTTTTTCCTGTATTATTTCCTGAGAATGGGATATGAGCCAGGAAAGATTTACCGGATTGCGAAGCTTTCCTTTGCCGGGGAGTATGACGACGAGACAATTTATAAATGGCTTCGTACATTTTGCTGGAGATTCTTTTCACAGCAGTTTAAGAGGTCCTGCCTGCCGGACGGTCCGAAGGTCGGAACAGTCGCTCTATCTCCGAGAGGCGACTGGAGAATGCCAAGTGATGCGTGTGTAGCATTGTGGATACAGAATCTTGAAAAAGAGGCGGGAAAATAACGTCTATAAAGGTAATAAGAGATCAAAAAAGGAACATAGCCGAATTATAAAGATTATGGGAATGTTCCTTTTTTGTTGCCAAGCATACGACAAAAAGGTCCGGTGGACCTTTTTTAGTTTTACAAGTAAATGAAAAGTTTTATAATTGGATGTTCTTGAAAAGATCGCCAAGGCTTGTTCCGATGTCTTCGCTCTTTGGAATCTCAACCTTAACTTCTTCCTCCTCCTGGATGGCTTCCTCAAGAGCTTTCATGCTCAGGCTGATCTTGCCATCTTTGACACCGATGACTTTGACCTGAACTTCATCACCTACATTCAGGACATCTTTTGGGAATTTGATACGTTTCTGGCTGATCTGGGAAACGTGTACAAGTCCGGAAAGTCCGTCTTCCAGACGTACAAATGCACCGTAGTTCTGGAGGGATTCTACGGTTCCGGTAAGAACGCTTCCTACTTTGATGTTTGCAATCTTTTCTTCACGCTCTTTTTTCTCTTTTTCTTTGAGAAGTTCACGGGCGGAAAGTACCAGCCGGTTATTTGCCTGATCTACATCAATGACCTGAACTTCGATATCTTTTAACAGATAAGATTCCAGATCTTCGATATAGGATAAAGAAAGTCGGGAAGCAGGAATAAATCCACGGATTCCTTCTACCATTGCGATAGCACCGCCATTTACAATTCCTTCGATTTTTACAGGGAGTACAGTTCCTTTTTCGAGGTAGGACTGAACTACATTCCATGGATTGGCATCATCAAAATGATCTTCCAGATCTGCCATAGTTACATTTTCTTCGTTGAATTCTTCGCTCATAGTATATTCCTTCCTATCAGTAAAATTGTTGCTTTTAGTATAGCATAAATAAACTGCTTGTACAAAGAAAATTAACTATGTTAGAATATGTTGTAGAAAATAAGTAACAGTTCGAGTGAGATATACGAATTATTGGAAAAATGATGAGTATAGCTGAATGCAATCAGAAAAACTGATATGGACTGCTCGAATTAGCAAGAAGATAATAGGGTGATATATATGGGAAAGAAAAAAGAAAAGATTTATGTGATCGGACATAAGAATCCGGATACAGATTCTATCTGTTCCGCGATTGCCTATGCAGATCTGAGGCAGAAAGTGACCGGACAGGTTCATGAGGCAAAGCGGGCAGGACATGTGAATGATGAGACTGCTTATGTACTGGATCGTTTTGGGGTAGAGGCTCCTAAGCTTCTTACAGATGTCAGACTTCAAGTGAGAGATCTGGATATTCACGAGATGCCGGGGCTTAAGCCCAATGCGTCCATTCGTGATACATGGGAGCGTATGCGGCAGGAGCAGGCAAAGACACTGCCAATCGTGAAGGATGATGAGCTGGTAGGAGTAGTATCTACCGGAGATATTGCAAAATCTTATATGGATGTGTATGATAGTGAGATATTATCAAAAGCGAGAACTCAATATCGGAATATTATCAAGACACTGGACGGTACAATGATAACAGGTAATGAGCATGGGTATTTTATGAGAGGAAAAGTAGCAATCGGAGCCTCAAGTCCGAATCTTATGGAAGAGTTTATTGAAAAGGACGATCTGGTGATATTAGGAGATCGTGAGGAAGCGCAGGCATGTGCCGTGAATATTGATGCCAGCTGTATGGTTATCTGCAAAGATGCAGAAGTTTCTCCGAAATTGATTCAGAAGGCAAAAGAACAGAGTATAGTGATCATTCAGACTCCGTATGATACATTTACGACAGCAAGACTGATTAATCAGAGCATTCCGGTGAAGTTTTATATGACCTCTGGACCACTGACTATGTTCCGGATGAATGATTATGTTGATGATATTAAAGATATTATGGCGAAAAAGCGTTTCAGAGATTTCCCGATTCTGGATCGTCATGGCAGATTTAAAGGATTCATTTCCAGACGTCGTTTCCTCGGTGCCAGCAAGAAAAAAGTAATCCTGGTGGATCATAACGAACGGTCACAGGCAGTTGATGGAATTGAGGAAGCAGAAATCATTGAGATTATTGATCATCACAGACTTGGAGATATCGAGACAGTCAGCCCGATTACGTTCCGTAATCAGCCAGTGGGATGCACGGCGACGATTATTAACCAGATGTATGAGGAGAATGAGATCGAAGTTCCAAGAGAGATTGCCGGGCTTTTATGTGGCGCAATTATTTCGGATACATTATTGTTCCGTTCACCGACCTGTACGCCGTTAGATGAAAGGACTGCGAAAAAACTGGCAAAAATTTCAGATATTGACCTGGAGCAGATGGCGCAGGAAATGTTCAATGCAGGAAGCAACTTGAAAGGCAAGAGTGCAGAGGATATCTGTTTCCAGGATTTCAAGCAGTTTACAGTCAACGACACGATATTTGGTGTAGGACAGATCACGTCCATGAGCAAAGAAGAACTGGCAGCTATTCGCGATATGATGACGGAGCATTTGCCAAAGGTACTGGAAGCACATAACCTGAATATGATTTATTTTATGTTGACAGATATTCTGGCAGAATCCACGGAGCTTTTGTGTGTGGGAACCGGTGCGAGAGGAATTGCCCTCAGCGCATTTGATCTTCCGGATAATGCAAAGAGTCTGATATTAAAAGGAGTTGTGTCCAGAAAGAAACAGCTGATACCAGTGCTGGTCGAGACCATGCAGCGGATGTAGAAAGGATAACGTACTATGGGAAAAGAATTATGGAAACCGGGGAATATGGTGTATCCGCTCCCGGCGGTTATGGTAAGTTGTGCGGACAAAGAAGGGCATGACAATATCATTACAATTGCATGGACAGGGACAATCTGTACAAATCCGGCAATGTTATATATATCCGTGCGTCCGATGAGATATTCTTATCATTTGATTAGGGAAAGCGGAGAATTTGTAGTGAACCTGACGACAAAAGATCTGGTAAAAGCGACGGATTGGTGCGGGGTGCGTTCAGGAAGAGATGTGGACAAATGGAGTGAAATGCATCTGACTCGCGGAAATGCCCAGACACTTATCTATGCTCCGATAATTGAGGAAAGCCCAGTCAATATTGAGTGTCAGGTCGTGAAAGTCGAAGAGTTGGGTTCACACCACATGTTTCTTGCAAAAGTGACCGGCGTGCAGGTGGATGACCGGTTCATGCAGGATAATGGAAAATTTGCACTGAACAAAACAGGACTTCTGGCATATTCCCACGGGGAATATTTTGATCTTGGAAAATCACTTGGAACATTTGGCTACAGTGTGAAAAAGAAGAAAAAGGTGAAAAAGAAAAAATAATAAAGCGCAGGATTTCATATATATAAAGAGACTGGTAGTGCAAAGGTAACAGGTCTCTTTATTATGAAAGAATGGAAATTAAAAAAAGTGATACAGATTCTTACAGCGTGTCTGGCAATGATAGTTGTTTTAAATGTTTCAGGAATTTCTATGAAAACAATGCAAACAATTGATATTAATAAGAAAGAATCAAAAACGAACAGACGAGATTCAAATCTGCAAATGGAGTCAGAAACACGGGAAACAATATCCCGGATTTTGAATGAGCAGATACAGACAGAGCTGCCTCAGATTGCCATTACATTTGATGACGGACCCAGTATGTGCACACCGGCACTTCTTGACGGATTAAAAGAGAGAGGTGTGAAGGCAACATTTTTTCTAGTAGGAGAAAATGTTGAGACCTATCCGGATATTGTGAAACGAATTTATGAAGAAGGACATTTAATTGGAAATCACACGTATCATCATGTTGAGATTACGAAACTTTCTGATGAAGAAGCAATGTATGAAATTAACAAGACTGATGAGCTGATTGCGGCAATTACCGGACAGCGCGTGCAGTATATCCGTCCGCCCTTTGGGGTCTGGAAGAGAGAACTGGAGAATTATCTGGACGTATTACCTGTCATGTGGACGGTAGACCCTTTGGACTGGACTACGGAAAATGCAGATGAAGTTGTGAATAAAGTAGTGTCGCAGGCGAAGGAGAATGATATTATTTTATTACATGATTGTTATAAATCCTCGGTAGAGGCGGCGCTTCGGATCGTAGATCTTTTAAAGGCAGAAGGCTTTGAATTTGTGACAGTAGATAAACTGATTCTTGAGTAAGGAAAACCAGAAGAAATCAGGAAGAATGGAGATAGAAAAAGCATGGATTTGTTTGAATATGCAAGACAGAAAAATATGGATCAGGAGGCACCGCTGGCGTCCAGGCTTCGGCCGACAACGCTGGAGGAAGTGGTAGGACAGCAGCATATTATTGGAAAAGACAAGTTGTTGTACCGTGCAATCAAAGCAGATAAGTTAAGTTCTATTATCTTTTATGGGCCGCCGGGAACCGGTAAGACGACACTGGCGAAAGTGATTGCCCATACGACAAGTGCAGAATTCACCCAGATCAATGCAACGGTGGCGGGCAAGAAAGATATGGAAGAAGTGGTACAGAAAGCGAAAGAGACGCTGGGCATGTATCAGAAGAAGACCATTCTTTTTGTAGATGAGATTCATCGTTTTAACAAAGGACAGCAGGATTATCTGCTTCCATTTGTGGAGGACGGAACAATTATTCTGATTGGAGCTACCACGGAGAATCCTTATTTTGAGGTCAATGGAGCATTAATTTCCCGTTCCAGTATCTTTGAACTTCATCCGCTTGAAAAAGAAGATATCAAAACACTTTTGAAGCGGGCAGTCTATGATCAGGAAAAAGGTATGGGAAGCTATCATGCGGAAATTGACGAGGAAGCACTGGAGTTCCTTGCAGACATTGCAGGAGGAGATGCGAGAAATGCATTGAATGCTATTGAACTCGGGATTCTCACGACAGAGCGAAGTGCGGACGGAAAGATCCATATTACACTTGACGTGGCGTCCGAGTGCATTCAAAAACGTGTAGTGCGCTATGACAAGACAGGAGACAATCATTACGATACAATCTCTGCATTTATCAAAAGTATGAGGGGGTCAGACCCTGATGCGGCAGTATATTATCTTGCAAAAATGCTATATGCAGGGGAGGACGTGAAATTTATTGCCAGAAGGATCATGATCTGTGCATCGGAAGATGTTGGAAATGCAGATCCGATGGCGCTACAAGTGGCTGTGTCAGCAGCCCAGGCAGTAGAGCGGATCGGAATGCCGGAATCGCAGATCATTTTATCTCAGGCAGTGACATATGTGGCAACAGCACCAAAGAGTAATGCGGCAGTCAAAGCAATCAGTGCCGCTATGGAAAACGTAAGAAATTATAAAACTACGGTGCCGGCGCATTTGCAGGATGCTCATTATAAGGGTTCACAAAAACTTGGACATGGTGTGGGTTACAAGTATGCACATGATTATCCGAACCACTATGTGGAACAGCAATACATGCCTTCCGAAATCCAAAAAGCAAAGTTTTATGAGCCGAGTGACAATGGACATGAAAAAGAAATAAAAGAATGGATGGAGTTTTTAAAGAAGAATTCATAGAAAAGCTTGAATTTTTTATAGAGAAAACGTATAATCGAAGCAGAATCTGTACTGTCGTCAGAAATGTGGCGCCAGAGTGTATGTTATTATCAGGAGGAAAAATAAAATGAAGGTATACGATTCAGTAAACAAAACAGAAGTAGAAGTAGACGGAACACAGGGTCTTGTTGACATCATGGTATCCGGACGTCAGGTAGATGTTTATCTTAAAGGAGAGAAATCTGATGCAGATGGATATCTGACATGGGATGTTGAGCACTGGTCAAGCATTGACAAGCAGAGATTTATCCGCTGCTATTCTTACAAAGGAAGGGTTCTGAGCGAGTCTACAGGACACAACATCTACGATTTACAGAACGACTTCAAGCCAGAAGAGGCAGAGAAGATCGAGTTAAGCTAATATAAAAAATCAAAGTAGCTGAAAACAAAAGAATTTAAATCTGTAATAAAGAAACTGACAGATGCAATTTTTCCCAATTGCATCTGTCAGTTTCTTTCGTATAATGGAAAGATTATTTTTTTTCATATTTATTTCACAAAAAAAGTAAGAAATGTTGTTGACAAAAGTCAAATCGAGTGATACATTAATAGTCGAAAGGTGTTAGCACTCCAATATAATGAGTGCTAACAAATCCGAAAGAAGGAGGCATATGATGATTCAGGAACAGGAACTGAGCGAACGAAAATTAAAGATCCTTCAGGCAATCATTAAGAATTATCTGGAGACAGGCGAGCCGGTGGGTTCCAGAACAATTTCCAAGTACACGGATCTGAACTTAAGTTCAGCAACCATTCGTAATGAGATGGCGGATCTGGAAGAACTTGGATATATTTTACAGCCTCATACGTCTGCCGGACGTATTCCTTCGGATAAAGGCTACAGACTCTATGTAGATATGCTGATGGAGCAGAAAGAACAGGAACTAAGTGAGATGCAGGAACAGATGCTTGAGAAAGCAGATAAGATGGATCAGCTTTTGAAACAGGCAGCAAAAGTTCTGGCGAACAGTACAAACTATGCGACACTGGTTTCTTCACCGATGAACAATCGCAACCGGATTAAGTTCATACAGCTTACGATGGTTGATGAGGAACAGATGATTGCAGTGATCGTGCTTGATGGAAATGTGATCAAGAATAAGATCATACATGTAGATGAGCCAATCAACAATGAGAACTTGTTAAAACTCAACATGCTTCTGAACACAACACTTAATGGCATGTCTATAGAAGAGATTAATCTTGGACTGATCGCGAGACTGAAAGAAGGAGCCGGAATCCACAGCGAGGTTGTGGGGAATGTATTGGATGCAGTCGCAGATGTTATTCAGGTCGATGAAGACATGCAGATCTACACAAGCGGTGCAACAAATATTTTTAAATATCCGGAACTTAGTGATAAGCAGAGTGCGCAGGAAATTATCAGTGCATTCGAAGAAAAGCAGCAGCTTACAGATCTCGTTACGCAGACCTTATCCAATGAAGAGAACACAGGCATTCAGGTATATATCGGAGATGAGGCTCCGGTGAAGACTATGAAAGATTGCAGTGTTGTCACCGCCACTTATGAATTAGGGGACGGTGTAAAGGGAACGATAGGTATTATCGGACCGAAAAGAATGGATTATGAGAATGTGTTAAAGTCAATGAAGCGTCTCCAGAGTGAACTGGATCAGATGTTTCATAAAGAGGAATAGAAAGGTGGAATTGATCCTTGGAAGATAAAGAAAAGAAAAGTCAGGAAGATATGGTAAAAGAAGCCGTAGAAGAGGCAAAGAAAGAAGCAGAAGCTTCAAAAGATGAAGCAGAAGAAGCCAAGACAGAAGAAGTTTCTGAAGAACAGGAAGCAGGGACAGAGGATCAGACAGAAGAAAAAGCTTCAAAAAAATTCTTCGGCAAGAAGGATAAGAAAGACAAAAAGGACGAGAAGATTGAAGAACTGACAGACAGACTTACTCGTCAGATGGCAGAGTTTGATAACTTCCGCAAACGTACAGAAAAGGAAAAATCCCAGATGTACGAAGTAGGAGCGAAAGATATCATAGAGAAGATTCTCCCGGTGGTAGATAACTTCGAAAGAGGATTAGATGCAGTTCCGGAAGAGAAAAAAGAAGACCCGTTCATTCAGGGAATGGAAAAGGTCTACAAACAATTTATGACAGTTCTGGAGAGCGTTGAGGTTAAGCCGATAGAGGCACTTGGCAATCAGTTCGATCCGAATTTCCATAATGCAGTGATGCATGTGGAAGATGAAAACTTCGGAGAGAATGAAGTCGCAGAAGAGTTCCAGAAAGGTTATATGTATCGTGACTCAGTAGTGAGACACAGTATGGTAAAGGTAGCAAATTAAGGAGGAATAGATTATGGGCAAAATTATTGGTATTGACTTAGGAACAACAAACAGCTGTGTAGCCGTTATGGAAGGTGGACAGCCAACAGTTATCGCAAATACAGAAGGAGCAAGAACAACACCATCAGTTGTAGCATTTACAAAGACAGGTGAGCGTCTTGTTGGTGAGCCTGCAAAACGTCAGGCAGTTACAAATGCAGAGAGAACAATCTCTTCTATTAAGAGAGAGATGGGATCTGATTACAGAGTAACAATCGATGATAAGAAATATTCTCCACAGGAGATTTCAGCTATGATCCTTCAGAAATTGAAAGCAGATGCAGAAGGATACTTAGGAGAGAAAGTAACAGAGGCTGTTATCACAGTACCTGCTTACTTCAACGATGCTCAGCGTCAGGCAACAAAAGATGCTGGTAAGATTGCAGGACTTGATGTAAAACGTATCATCAATGAGCCTACAGCAGCAGCACTTGCTTATGGACTTGACAATGAGAATGAGCAGAAGATCATGGTATATGACCTTGGTGGTGGTACATTTGATGTATCTGTTATTGAGATTGGTGATGGAGTTATCGAAGTATTATCAACAGCAGGTAACAACAGACTTGGTGGAGATGATTTCGATCAGAAGATTACAGACTACATGATTGCTGAGTTCAAGAAACAGGAAGGCGTTGACTTATCTACAGATAAGATGGCACTTCAGAGATTAAAAGAAGCTGCAGAGAAAGCGAAAAAAGAGCTGTCTTCCGCAACAACAACAAACATCAACCTTCCGTTCATCACAGCAACTGCTGAAGGACCGAAGCATTTTGATATGAATCTTACAAGAGCTAAATTCGATGAACTGACACATGATCTTGTTATGAAGACATCTGAGCCGGTACAGAGAGCTCTGTCTGATGCAGGAATTACAGCATCTGAACTTGGTCAGGTACTTCTTGTTGGCGGATCAACACGTATCCCTGCTGTACAGGAAGAGGTAAAACGTCTGACAGGTAAAGAGCCAAGCAAATCTCTGAACCCAGATGAATGTGTAGCACTTGGAGCATCTGTTCAGGGTGGTAAACTTGCCGGAGATACAGGCGCTGGAGATATCCTTCTTCTTGATGTAACACCATTGTCACTGTCTATCGAGACTATGGGTGGAGTTGCTACAAGACTGATCGAGAGAAATACAACAATTCCTACAAAGAAGAGCCAGATTTTCTCAACAGCAGCAGATAACCAGACAGCTGTTGACATCAATGTTGTACAGGGTGAGAGACAGTTCGCAAAAGACAACAAGTCTCTCGGAAGATTCCAGCTTGATGGAATCGCACCAGCTCCAAGAGGAGTACCGCAGATTGAGGTTACATTCGATATCGATGCCAATGGTATCGTAAATGTATCTGCAAAAGACCTTGGAACAGGTAAAGAGCAGCACATCACAATCACAGCAGGATCTAACATGTCTGATGATGAGATTGATAAGGCTGTAAAAGAGGCTGCAGCATTTGAGGCTCAAGATAAGAAACGTAAAGAGGGAATCGATACAAAGAATGAGGCAGACGCTTTAGTGTTCCAGACAGAGAAAGCTATCCAGGAAGTTGGAGATAAACTGGATGCTAACGATAAAGCTGGTGTAGAGGCTGACTGCAAAGCACTGAAAGAGATTCTTGAAAAAGTAAATATGGACGATATTACAGACGCTCAGATTGCTGAGATTAAAGCTGGTAAAGAGAAGCTTTCTGAAAGTGCTCAGAAACTGTTCACAAAGATGTATGAGCAGGCAGGAGCAGCTGCACAGGGAGCACAGGGAGCAGGTGCTCAGGCAGGACCAGAGGCAGGACCGGCACCGGATGGATTCCAGGGAGACGATGTAGTAGACGGAGATTATAAAGAAGTCTAAAGCATAAAAAGGCGGAATAATACCGCATCGAATGCGAAGGCTGTTCCGCGGAATGTGACTGAATTTTAAGGAGGTCAGGTTTCGCGGAACTTCCTTTTGTTAAGGAGAGAAAGTAATGGCAGAAGCAAAGAGAGATTACTATGAGGTTCTCGGCGTCAGTAAGGATGTCGATGAAGCGACTTTGAAAAAGGCATATCGTAAAGTTGCCAAAAAGTATCATCCGGATATGAATCCGGGAGATGCAGAGGCGGAGAGGAAGTTTAAAGAAGCTTCGGAAGCATATGCTATACTTAGCGACCCTGAAAAGAGACGTCAGTATGATCAGTTTGGTCATGCAGCATTTGAAGGAGGAGCAGGAGGAGCCGGCGGATATGGCGGCTTTGATTTTAATGGAGCTGATTTCAGTGACATATTTGGTGATATCTTTGGGGACATATTTGGTGGTGGAAGAAGCAGAAACCGCAGCCAGGGACCGATGAAGGGTGCAAGCATCCATAAGGCAGTAAGAATTTCATTTGAAGAAGCAGTATTTGGATGTGAGAAGAAGATTGATGTAATTTTAAAGGATCCGTGCCCAAAATGTAATGGAACAGGTGCAAAACCAGGAACGACTCCGGAGACATGCTCAAAGTGCGGCGGAAAAGGTCAGGTTGTATACAGCCAGCAGTCACTGTTTGGTATGGTACAGAATGTACAGACTTGTCCGGATTGTCACGGAACTGGTAAGATTATTCGTGAGAAATGTCCGGATTGTGCCGGTACAGGATATATTTCCAGTAAGAAGAAGATTTCTGTCAAGATTCCGGCAGGAATTGATGACGGACAGAGTGTAAGAATTCGTGATAAAGGTGAACCGGGAGTGAATGGCGGACCAAGAGGAGATCTTCTTGTGCAGGTCACAGTATCCAGACACCCAATTTTTCAGCGTCAGGATGTACACATTTTCTCAACGGTTCCGATTTCCTTTGCACAGGCAGCACTTGGTGCAGATATCCGCATCAAGACAGTAGATGGAGAAGTTATCTACAATGTGAAACCAGGTACTAAGACAGATACGAAAGTACGCTTGAAAGGAAAGGGTGTTCCATCACTTCGTAATCCGCAGGTTCGCGGTGATCACTATGTAACACTGGTGATCCAGACACCGGAGAAGTTGAGCCATGAGGCAAAAGAAGCACTTCGTAAGTTCGATGAACTGGCGGGAAATACACTAAATCAGGCAGGAAAAAATGACGGTGAGAAAGAAAAGCCGGAAAAGAAGAAAAAAGGATTTATGGATAAAGTAAAAGAAGCCTTTGATGATTAAGTTCATCAGGGGCTTCTTCCCGTTGTGCCAGAAAAATGAATCACCTGTTATGCGGTGGACATGACTTGAGTTAGAAAAAAATAGAATATTTTAGATGAAATGAAGAAGAGTACGATATTGATTTATGAAAAGCCGTAATAATCTGTGAAAAATGCAGGAATCGAGCCGTCAATATTAACAAAAAAACGGTATGAATTTGTAAAATAAACACAATTGACATACTAGCATGTAAGCTGTAAGATTGAATCAAGAAAACAAAAACCAAACAAAAGAGGAGGAAGCAAAATGAAAAAATTAATTGCAGCAATGTTATGTGCAGTCATGACTTTTGGGTTATGTGCATGTAGTTCCGGATCATCTGGCAGTTCAGGTTCTGGAAGTAAAAAAGAGGGATACAAAATTGGATTCACAGATAACTACAACGGAAATAGTTATCACCAGTCCATGGAAAAGTATATGACAGAGACAGCAGATAAGCTGAAGGATGAAGGTCATATCAGTGAACTTACAATTGTTGAAGCTAATCAGGATGCTGCAACACAGATTTCACAAATTCAGGATTTTGTAATGCAAGGATATGATTTGATCGTTGTTGATCCATGTTCAACGAGTTCCTTGAACAGTGCAGTTCAGGAAGCCTGTGATGCAGGAATTCCAGTACTTGTTATCAATGATGGTCCAATCGATTTTGAAGATGATAATTTATATCAGCTTAAC
The DNA here is from genome assembly GCF_900290215.1 of Dorea sp. Marseille-P4042. Taxonomy (NCBI): domain Bacteria; kingdom Bacillati; phylum Bacillota; class Clostridia; order Lachnospirales; family Lachnospiraceae; genus Dorea; species Dorea sp. Marseille-P4042. Next base: position 39,078 of record NZ_OLMI01000001.1, read on the forward strand.
TTTAATTTCGTTGATCTTGCAGAGACATTGACAAAAACTGTTTGTGAGAAAATTGGTGGTAAGGGAAATATTATCGAACTTCGTGGTACGGCAGGAACAACATGTGATACAGATATGCATCAGGGCGTTTTAAATGCTTTGAAAGATTATCCAGATGTAAAAGTTGTTTCAGAGATTTATACAGATTGGACAGGATCTAAAGCGCAGAGTGAACTGAACAGTGTACTTCCGACACTTGATAAGGTGGATGGTCTTGTGACTCAGGGAGGAGATGCTTATGCAGCAGTTCAGGCATTTATTTCAGCAGGATATACAGAACTTCCGGTAATTGCAGGAGATAACAGAGGTTCTTTCTTAAAATGGTGGATGAATGAAGCACCAGAAGGTTACGAAACTATTTCAGGAGCATGTAATCCATGGGACGGCGCTATTGCAATGTATATTGCAGTTGATATTCTGAACGGTGAAAAGGTTGAGAATAATATGAATTGTCCATTTGGATACGTTGAAGCAGATGACTTATCTGAATATTCTGACATAGCAGAAGATGATGTTGCAGCAACAACATATGAGTGGAATAAAATTAAGTCTGATATTGAAAGCGGCAAATAAGAAGTGAAATAAAGGTTGGGGGAATGGATGCCGTATAGGCACATTTCCCCTTTTTTGAAAGGACGAGATGTAATGAATGCTGTAGAAATAATGCAACAATTATTGGCTAATGCTGAGTTTATTGACATGACAAGGATTATGGAGGAAGGAATGCCATATTGGCCGACACAACCAGCATTTGAAGCAGAAACAATTGAATCTCAAGAATTGGGAAATGAGTCTTATTTTCGAAAGATTGTAATGTGTGAACATACAGGAACACACATTGATGCCGGATGTCATTTTGTTCCGGGAAAACAGAGTGTTGATGAAATACCAGTAACACAGATAATTGGACGTGCTTTGAATATTGATGCAACTGATACACCGGCTTGTGGAGTTGCAGATGTAAATGTTATTAAAAGATTTGAAAAACAATTCGGATCTGTTCAGAATGGGGATATTGTTTTTTTTAGATTTGGATGGGATGAAAAATACGGTTCAGATAACTACATGCAGGATTGGCCGGGACTTTCGTTGGATGCTGGAAAGTATCTTTTTCAAAAAGGCGTAAAAGCAGTTGGATGTGATTGCATGGCATTGGATGCATTTGGAAGTGATAATCCTAATCATCCGTATTTGCTAGGTAATGACGTAAATATATTAGAAAATGTTGACAAATTGGGAATATTACCGCCGATATTTTCAATAATTGGTTTGCCGTGCAAATTTAAAAACGGTTCGGGTTCACCGATTAGATTAATTGCGGTTATAGATAAAGAAATGTAAGAAGAAAGGGAGTGAATGCAAGTGCAGCATAAAAAAGGACAAAATCCGTATTTTAAACTTAAAGATATTGCAAAAACATTTGGAATTACCAAAGCATTAAGTGGTGTTACACTGGACATTTATGCAGGTGAGGTCATAGGTCTTGTGGGGCCAAATGGTGCGGGAAAATCAACTCTTATGAAAATTTTGACCGGTATTCTTCCGCAGACAGATGGAACAATCGAGATCGAAGGCAGAACAGAAGAACATTATAATACAAAACTTGCAAAAAAATATGGTGTTGCCTGTGCATATCAGGATTTATCTCTTTGTACAAATTTAAGTGTGTATGAAAATTTTGCACTGTTAAATGTAAGTCATAAAATTGTAGATAAACCAGGGTGGAGAACACAGGCAAAGAAAAATGCGAAAGAACTTTTGGAAAAATATTTTCCGGGGAATGGAATTGATGTTACAAAACCAGTTTCAAAGTTGAGTCTGGCAGATCAACAAGTAGTTGAAATTTGTAAGACATTGATGACGGACAATTTGAAAATTTTGATTCTAGATGAACCTACGAGTGCGTTGTCAACCGACAAAGCAGGACAATTACATAAAGTTGTAGAAGAATTAAGTCAGAAAGGTGTTGCTGTAATCTACATTTCACATAAATTAGATGAAATAGGAATCGTATCTGATCGTATCGTGATTTTGAGAAATGGACAAAATGTTGGAGAATTTTCTTCAAAAGAAGTTACACAAGACGATCTTATAGGACTTATGGGCGGTGAGAAGAAAGAAAAAAAAGAACATACCACTAAAGAAAATATAATTGGAGAAAATCTTGTTGAAATCAAAGGACTTACAACTAATATTTTAAATAACATTGATATTCACATCAAAAAAGGTGAAATTGTTGGTATTTCTGGATTAGCAGGTTCAGGTCAACAAGAACTGTTGCAGGCAATTTACAGTGCAAAAAGCCATATCGGAACAGCTGGAAAAAATGGTGTTCAAATCAATAGCACAATCGCATATGTGTCCGGAGACAGAACAAAGGAAGGAGTATTTCCATTATGGGATATTCGAAATAATATATTGATTGCAAATCTGGATAGAGTAAAAGGTAAAATTCTTCTAAATAAAAAAGAATGTGACGACAGTGCTAATTACTGGTATGACAAACTGAAATTCCGTGCAGAGGGTATAGAAAGTAATATTATGTCTCTTTCAGGTGGTAATCAACAGAAAGCGTTGATTGCCAGAGGAATTGCATCGGAAGCAGATATTATTATTTTGAATGATCCGACAGCAGGTGTAGATATTGGAACAAAACAAGATATTTATGCACTTCTTGATGAAGTAAAACGCATGGGAAAAGCAGTTATCTTATATTCTACAGAAGATGCGGAAATTGAAATTTGTGATCGAGCATATATTATTCATGAAGGCGCAATTACAGAGGAACTCAAGGGAGAAGACATTACAGTATCAAACATTGTAAAGGCTTCATTTAAAAAAGTTGAAAAGCGCGAGAAAACTGAGAAAAAGAATTCTCTAATAGGACGTCTTTTGACTTCTCGAATTGCACTTCCATTGCTGACTATGTTGCTTATATTTGCAGCTAACGTAGCAAATAACCCTAATATGATGTCATATATGGGATTGCGAATGAAGTTGAATTCTACTTTGCCGTTAATTTTTGCATCACTTGGACAGATGTTCATTATTTTGTCAGGTGATTGTGATATGGGTAATGGGTACTCGATTGCACTTGTAAATGTAATTGTTGGAGTGCTTCTTACAGGAAATCCATTAGTTGGTATTGTTGGCTTGCTTATTTTCATAGCAGCTTACATGGGAATGGCAGCATTGATTCATTTGAGAAATATCCCTGCAATTGTAGTTACGCTTGGAGCTCAGTTTGTATGGTATGGCATTGCGTTAATTATATGTCCGACACCTGGTGGAAAATGTCCTGAGCTTATTAGCAATATTCTGAGAATTCAGACTCCGGTTGTTCCACTGCCGATTATTATTGCAGTTCTTGCTGGACTATTATGCTGGTTCATATTGTACAGAAGCAGATATGGAATGGTAATGCGCGGAATTGGTAATAATCCTAATTCAGTGGAAAGATCAGGATGGAATTATCTGACGGCGAAAATGACAAATTATGGAATGGCAGGTTTAATGGTAGTTCTGTCAGGTATGACATTCACAGCTTCCTGTAATGGTGCAGATGCAAATAGTTCTGTGAATTATTGTATGCTTTCTATTGCAACGGTTATCCTTGGAGGATGCGAGATGGCTGGTGGAATTGTTGAACCAGCAGGTGTTGTTATTGCTGCGATTGCTATGAACCTGATTAATTCATTACTTACCGCAATGAAAGTAAATTCTAATTATCAGACAGCGATCATTGGATTGATATTGATTGCAGTGCTTGCATTTAAATTTGTAATTCACAGAAAGGAGGCTGCAAAGAATGAATAAAATAAAAGAAATTACACAAAAAAATGCATGTATTTGGCCAATTGCAGGTTGTGTTGTTCTGTTAATCATGATTACAGCAGTAACAGGAAGCTTTAATTTAAGTGTTATAGCATCTGGAGCTAAGTTATGTGTATTTGCATTGTTACTCGGTCTTGGACAGATGATTGTAGTTACAAGTGGTGATGGAGCAATTGATCTTTCACAGAAATATATCCTGACTTTAACAGCATATGTATCCTGTACAGTAATGGCTAAAAATGTATTGTTAGGTCTGGTTGCAGCTATTATTGTTGGTGCTCTTTGTGGATTTATCAGTTCTTGTGTAAATGTATTTTTGAAAGTGCCTGCAATGATTACAACTTTGGCAACAGGGTATTTATTTTATACAGTTATTTTAGTTGTATCTTCAAAGTGGTCAAGTATTCCGGCTAAAGGATTTGTTAAATTTGTAAATAAAAATCTTATCGGAATTAATATGATGACAATCGTATGTATAGTAGTAGCAGTTATTTTATGGTTCTTACTTTATCGTACCAAATATGGTCATCAATTACATGCAGTAGGACAAAAACGTGAAGCAGCAAGGCTTGCCGGAATTCATGTGGGAAAAACAGTTATAATAGCATTTGTTATTAACGGTGCACTTTGTGGACTTGCTGGAGCTATGGCAGCAGCATATTGCGGAGGAGCAAATCAAGATTTGGGAACTACTTATTTCCTGCCTTCCGTTGCAGCAGCATTTGTAGGAGGCACGAATGCAGCAGGAGGTAAATCCAGTGTAGTAGGAGTTAGTATAGGAGCATTAATGATGACATTGATGTCAACATTCTTAAATGCTGCAAAGTTAGATGTAGGTGTACAACGTTTGATTCAAGGTGTATTCCTTGTATTCTTGCTTGTGGTAGCAGTGTCTGATGCATCAAAGAAAAAGTAGATAGTAGATAGTAGATAGACATATATAAAGGAGATAATAAGAATGAAAGCAGTACAGATTGTAAAACCGAATGATTTACGCATTGTTGATATGGAAAAGCCTGGGATCGATCAGGAAAAAAATGTTCTGATCAAGATGACAGCATCTGGAATTTGTGGAAGTGATGTGGGAATTTATCACGGCACAAATGCAGCAGCAACATATCCACGTGTTATTGGACATGAAATTGTTGGTGTAGTAGACGAAATTGGCGAGGGTGTTACAAAAGTAAAAGTAGGAGATCGAGTAATCATTGATCAGATTACTGCATGTGGACATTGTTATGCCTGCAAAAAGCACAGACCTAATGTGTGTGGTGAACTGAAAGTAAAGGGAGTTCACATTGATGGAGGATATCGGGAATATATTGCTGTAAAAGAAGATGATTGTTATCTGCTTCCAGATGATCTTTCTGATGAAGATGCTGTTATGATAGAGCCTACCACAATTGCGGTGCAATGCTTGAGTCGTGCACAGATTGAAAAAGAAGATACAGTACTTTTGATTGGTGCAGGAGCTCTCGGAAGCAGTATTTTAAAAATTCTAAAACTACACGCACCTAAAAAGATCATCGTGTCTGATATTGAAGACTCAAAGTTGGAAGAAGCATTAAAAAATGGGGCAACAGATGTAATTAATAGTAAGCATGAGGATGTATCAGAAAAGTGTCACGAATTGACAGATGGTTATGGTGTAACACTTACAATTGATGCAGCATGTGTAAAGGGAAGCCTTTTGACTGCGCTGAAAGCAACCGGAAATGCAGGAAGAGTTATCACCATGGGATTCAGTGTTGCACCAGATGAAATAAACCAGTTCCTGATTACTTCAAAGGAATTGGATGTACGTGGAAGCAGACTGCAGAATGGAAAGTTCCAGGAAGTGATTGATCTTGTAAAAGAAGGTAAGATTGATTTGAAGGGAAGTATATCTCACAAATTTTATTTTGAAGATGCACAGAAAGCATTTGATTTTGTGGATACGAAAGATCCATCTATTCGAAAAATTGTATTAACATTTGAAAAATAATATTAAGAAATATTTCTGATAAAGTCCTTGAAAAAGCAGCATGCGAGTCGGATAATAATAAGGTATTGTTAGAAAAAAACTTAGTAATGAAGAGGAAAAAGAAATAATATGCATGTTACAGAACGTTTAAAAGGAGAAAGCAGCAAGGAGTATGCGATGCGTGTAATCCGGGAGAATATAATCAGTTTGGAACTGGAACCGGGAACAAGTGTCAGCGCGAATGAGCTTGCATCAGAAATACCTGTATCACGTGGCCCAATCAGAGAGGCATTAAGTGAATTGAGTAAAATTGGGATTGTTGAAGTGTATCCGCAAAGTGGATGTAAAATATCTATGATTGATTATACAGTTGTAGAGGAAGCCAGATTTCTGAGAAATACATTAGAATGTGCTATTGTTAAAGAAGCATGCCAGGTGGCTGAAGCTGTTAATATATTGAGACTTCAGGAAAATGTAAATCTTCAGAAGTTTTATATGGAAAATCATAAAACAGAAGAATTATTGGAAATGGATAATGAGTTTCATAAATATCTATTTCAGTTTACAAATAAAATTGAAATTTATAATCTTATGAAAAATTTTGATATTCATTTTGATCGAATCAGAAGTGTATCTATTCGTTCAGTCAAAAATCTTAAAATAGTGGAAGATCATGAGAAGATTTTAGACTGTATTAGAAATTCTGATGAAGAAGAGGCTTCCAAAATTATGAACATCCATTTAATGCGTGATAAAATTGATAAAGAAGAGCTGAAAGAAAAATATGGCCGATATTTTAGATAAACACTCTTTTTTGTCAGCACAATGACTACACAATAGTAGAGAAAGAGGCAAAAAATGGAAATGACGATGCGTTGGTTCGGAACGAACTATGATACAGTTACACTGGAACAAATCAGACAGACTAGATATGCAACAGGCGTGATAACTACTTTGTATAACAAGATGCCGGGTGAAGTCTGGGAACTGGATGAAATATTGAAATTGAAAAAAGAAGTTGAAGATGCAGGACTTCATTTATCCGGTATTGAAAGTGTAAATGTCAGTGATGCAATAAAGACTGGTGGACCAGATAGAGACAAAGATATTGATGCATACATAAAAACACTGGAAAACTTAGGAAAAGCAGATATCCATATGGTTTGCTATAATTTTATGCCAGTATTCGACTGGACAAGAACAGAATTAGATCGAAGAAGAGAAGATGGCTCTACGGTTATGGCTTATAATCAAGAAGCTATTGATCAGATGGATCCGGAAAAAATGTTCGATGCAATTAAAGATGATATGAATGGTACGGTTATGCCAGGCTGGGAACCAGAACGTATGGAAAAAGTGAAAGAACTTTTCAAACTTTATAAAGATATTGATGAGGATAAATTATTTGATAACTTAAAGTATTTTTTGGAGGCGATTATGCCTGTTTGCAATAAATATGATATAAATATGGCAATTCACCCGGACGATCCAGGCTGGAGTGTATTTGGACTTCCGAGAATCATATCTTCACAGGAAAAATTAAAACGTATGATGGATATGGTACCGGATAAACACAATGGAGTAACATTCTGTATGGGATCTTACGGCACTAATCTGAAAAATGATTTAATTTCAACGATTCATATGCTGAAAGGAAGAATACATTTTGCACATATTCGAAATCTTCGTTTCAATGATGGAATGAAAGATTTTGAAGAAAGCGCACATCTGAGTGAAGATGGAACATTTGACATGTATGCTGTAATGAAAGCGCTTTATGAGACAGGATTTGACGGACCAATTCGTCCGGATCATGGAAGAATGATCTGGGGTGAGAAAGCAATGCCTGGTTATGGACTATATGACAGAGCATTGGGGGCTGCTTATCTTTGCGGACTTTGGGAAGCGGTTAAGAAAGAAGCAAGAGGTGAATAGTATGAAATTAACATTAGAAGGTATAAAAGAAAAAAAAGACTGGGAAAGTGCTGGAGTGAAACTTCCGTCATATGATATTGATACGATTGTTGCAAGAACAAAAGAATCACCAGAGTGGGTTCATTTTGGAGCAGGAAATATTTTTCGTATTTTTTTAGGCGGCATCGCAGATAAGTTGATTTCCGAAGGAGAAATGGAAAAGGGAATAACATGTGTAGAGACATTTGATTTTGATGTAGTAGATAAGATTTATAAGCCATATGATAATCTTGTCCTGGCAGTTACATTAAAAGCAGATGGTTCTACAGATAAGCAGATTCTTGGATCTTTAACAGAAGCTGTTAAGGCACAGTCGAATGTGAAAGAGGAATGGGACAGACTGATTGAGATTTTTAAGAACCCTGAACTGAAGATGATTTCTTTTACAATTACAGAAAAAGGTTATGCATTAAAAAATGCAGAAGGTAAATATTTCCCATTTATTGAACAAGATATCGAAAACGGACCGGAAAAAGCAGTATCGGCAATGGCTGTTGTATGTGCGCTTTTAAATGAGCGTTTCAAAGCGGGAAGAAGTCCGTTGGCAGTTGTATCTATGGACAATTGCTCTCATAATGGAGAAAAGCTTAGAAGTTCCATTCTTACTATGGCTTCAGAGTGGAAGAATAAAGGATATGTATCAGAAGAATTTGTTGAATACATTTCTGATGAGGATCAGGTGTCATTTCCGTGGTCAATGATTGATAAGATTACACCAAGACCGGCAGAAAGTGTATGTGAGTCTTTAAAAGAACTCGGAATTGAGAATATGGAGCCGGTTATTACTTCTAAAAATACATATATTGCACCGTTTGTAAATGCAGAAGGACCGCAGTATCTTGTAATAGAGGATAAGTTCCCGAATGGAAGACCAGCTCTTGAAAAGGCAGGAGTATATCTGACAGATAGAGATACTGTAAATAAAGTAGAACGTATGAAAGTAACAACATGTTTAAACCCATTACATACAGCATTAGCTGTCTATGGATGTCTGTTGGGATACACACTGATCGCAGATGAGATGAAAGATGTAGAGTTAAATAAACTTGTGCATGAAATCGGACCTGATGAGGGCATGCCGGTTGTTACAAATCCAGGAATATTATCTCCAGAAGCTTTTGTTGATGAAGTAATTAATGTTAGAATACCAAATCCGTTTATGCCGGATACACCACAGAGAATTGCAACCGATACTTCTCAGAAAGTAGGAATTCGTTATGGAGAAACAATCAAATCTTATGTTTCTAAATACGGAGATGCAAAAAAACTGAAAGCAATTCCGCTTGCCATTGCGGGATGGTGCAGATATTTGCTTGGAGTAGATGACAATGGAGAAAAATTTGAAAGATCATCAGATCCGATGCTTTGTGAACTGACAGATATTCTGAAAGAAATTGAAGTTGGAAAGCCAGAAACTTATAAGGGACAACTTAAAACAATTCTTTCTAATAAAAATATATTTGGCAGTGATCTGTATGAAGCAGGAATCGGAAATCTTATTGAAGAGATGTTTAAAAAAGAAATTGCAGAACCAGGTGCAGTTCGTAAAACATTAAAAGAATATTTATAAATCAATTTGTAAATGCTAAATAAAGGGATGTTATATCATTTGTAATCTGAAAAAATGGTATAACATCTCTTTTTGTGTCAACTATAAATTCAAGTCGGAGATTGGACTCCCACTGAGACAAATTTGCTATTACTCACCACCTGAAGAGGTGGGAGTCTTCTCGACTGAGATAAACCACGCGCTAAGCGGACTGACGTCTCATACGGCCTGCAATAAGCGCAAGACTTAAGAACGCGAGGGCGAAGAGGAGCTGTATGCCGTAGCAGGTGTACAGGGTGTGAATCTGTGTTCCACTGAATGTGTTGTGGCTTTTCAGCAGGTTATTTGCAACTTCGTACCAGTAGACCGGAAGAAACTGGGCAATTTTCTGTACACTTTTTCCGAGGATATCCATACTGACGAAGACTCCGCACAGGAAGGACATTCCAAGGCTGACCACATTGACGACTGCACTGATCAGTTGTTCTTTGTCTGTAAATGTGGAGACAAAGAATGCCAGGCTTAGTGCGGACAGAGACATCATAAAACTGTTGGTAAGATAGTATGTAAGGTTTGTGTCAGCCAGAAATGTTTTTCCATACAATATGATTGGAAGGAGTGTGCATAAAAACCAGACGGCAAGTCCGATGACTGTGCAGCCGAGCGCAAGCTGCAGGTTGTACTTCCGGTTGGAAATGGAAGTACACAGTATTCGTGAGCGGACTTCTGGATTGTTGAATGACATCATGATTGTTATAATGACATAGCATAGAATGGACAGGATAATGTAAGGCATATACTGATACATGTATGCGTGCATCGGAATATTTCCACCATATCCGTTCTGATCCAGCATCGTTACATGAGATTCTTCTGTCATAGCCTCCTTAAGCATTACAGTGGCATCTTCGGCTGAATAACCGGAGGCAAGAAGCATATGCATTTCCTGAACCCATGCATTGACCTGACTGTCTACATAGTAACCACTTGTACTGCCCGGAACTTTTGTGACGGTAAGACTTGCAGTTTTGCTTTTACAGCTTTGAGTGAAATCTTTTGGAATCGTCAATACATAATAGACGTGCCGGTAGAACAGGTTATCCTGAATGGCAGTTTTGGTATCCGGAATATCAATCAGATTGTGCCGGGAAGCCAGATAATCGGTCAGGGCTTCGGACACCGGACTTTTGTCATGGTCAATGACTGCAATGTCGAGTTTTGTCTGTTCAAACATTTTATCGGTATCTGTAAGTTCACTTTTTTGTACAGCAATTGTAATTGTGAGAAAAATGATAATATACATGAAAACATATCCGAGATTTCTTTTTGTAATTGTCAAAAATCCTTTAAATACTGTCATAACGTTCCCTCCTTACTCCTAAGAATGCAATACCAAGGAAAAGAATACTCATGATCAGCAGAGTAATCATACATCTCTGGTATCGTAACGTGTCATTGTAGACACTGATGCAATAGTAAGCATCACTTAAAACAGCCGCCGGATTGATACGGTTCAGAATGGGGGCATTCTGTTCTATTACATCTTTCATATTGCCAAACATCAGACCAGACAAAAAACCGGTCAGTAAAGTTGTGGAGGTACAGATGCCGATTTTTGCTGAAAATGTAAGTTTTCCGATGCAGCCGATCATGAGTCCCAGGCAGATTCCGATGAGACTTCCCATAAAATTCGTGGCAAGGATAGCCAGATAATTATTTCCCAGGTCAATGTCAAGAATACAGTTCAAATAAAAAGTCAGAATCATTACATTTATGAAATGTATAAAAATCAGCACCAACATATCAATAAAAATAAGAAATTGTTTTCGGTAAGGGGTGATACTTCGTCTGGCTCCTAAGGGACTTAAGTTCGCCTGGGTATCATGTACTGCTTCGATACTTAGATATGCACCGGACATACAAGCATAGGCAATCAGGGCGAAGAAATACAATACAGTCGGATTTAATGTTTTTCCACCGACACTTTTTTCCGTGATGAAACTGCCATTCGTCTGCAAGGAAGCAACAGCATCAGTCAGACGCTCCGGATGAGTCTTGGCAATTACTTTGAACAGATGTGCATTCTGGTTATAAGTATTTAAAAGAGAAGTCAGAATACTTTGGCTGACTCCATTTTTTGTAATCGTAAGAGACGGGGTCTCTTTTACATAGTAGATTCCAAGAATCTCATCATTTTCCAGTTTCTTTTTCGCGTCTTTTTCATTCTTTACGTCTTGAATATCTAGAACGCTACCGTTCATGGCGTCAAGGAAATCTGCAAAAAATGTACCGGATGACTTCGTTTCAAGCTTATTGATAACAGCAACGGGTACCGGATCCCAGTCGGAGTCTCCGGTGGCAGATATGCCGATATTTCCAAAGGAAATGTAGAACAGTGTGCCGAGAATCATTGGGAATGCAAGTGCCCAGAACATCATAGGCCGATTCCTTGTAATCTGTAGAAAACGATATTTTATTAAATGCCACATAAAAATTCCTCCTAGTATAATAATGATGTAGTCAATCAAGACTACTTGGTTAATAAGTTTCTATAAATCAGATAACAGAAGAAGGGATTCTTCCTTCATCAGATGTTATCCATAATAATGATCATGTCTGACGGTTCCTGATAGACACTAGATAAAACATAAGGTATCATCTCTTAGGATAGGACAAAGAATGTATTTCTCCTTGGGACACTGATTATCAGTGGATACCTGTAATTAAGTCAATTAGTCCATTCGACAGGGTTTTATGTTTTAGCTGGTTGGGAGCCGGAAGGCCATACCCGAATAACGCGCTAGGTTGTGTACCTGCCAGATTGGAAATGGATTCCTATCAGAAAGGAGCTATTGCTCATGTCAAACAAAGTTTTCTTTAATCTCGATGATTTATTCATCTCTGTTGGTATTGATATCGGTGCTGATTTCTCATGGATGTCTATAGCACTTCCAAACCAACAATTCGTAGGAAAACCTTACAAAATCCTACATAACAGTATTGATTCCCTTACAACCGCTGTTTCTAAAATAAAAGAAGCAGAAGAGTTGTATTCTTTGGAAAGTCACATTTTCCTCGAATCCACGGGAATTTATCATTACCCACTCTTCTGCTATCTTCGTGATAAGGGTTTTAACTGCTCGGTTATTAATCCTATCATCACTAAGAATAGCACAAACATCAACATACGAAAAGTACATAATGATCGTTTTGATTCTAAAAAAGCTGCTTTGGTTGGTTTGAAACCTGATTTAAAGGTTTCACTTATGCCTTCAGATCTTGCTCTAAACTGCCGTAACCTATGCCGTGAATACTACGATTTAATGGATAATCGCAGTGCCTATGTGAATAAGCTTCAGGGTGAATTACGCATGGTGTTTCCACAGTATCTTGACATCTTTTCCAAGGTTACTATCAACACTTCTCTTACATTATTGGAGACTTATACCTCTCCATCAGCTTTTCTTAAAGCAGACAAGCAAGAGATTATTGATATCATCAAATCAACAGCTCGCTTTGGACTTACATATGCTCAAAATAAGTATAATGCCATAATTCAGGCGGCAACTGATGCAAATCAGTTTGGTTACATCATAGACAGCAACATCAAGCGTATTCGCCTTTGTATCAGCTTCATACGTAAATATGATGAAGAAATCAACAACATTCTTGAATCGCTCCATGAGCTTGTTGATGCTAATGAAGATGCCGACTTTGTCAAGCAGATTCATTTGATTGAAACATTTAAAGGTGCTGGTTTCTTGTCTGCTGTATCCATCATGGGTGAGATTGGTGACTTTTCAGCATTTTCAAAACCAAAACAACTTTTCGCTTATTTCGGTCTTGATCCGGCAGTAAAACAATCCGGAAAATTTGAAGGTACCAAGGTTCAAATGTCTAAGCGTGGTTCTGCCATAGCTAGACGTGTGATTCACACGTTAACCTTACAAAGCATCAGTATCTCCCGTAATGGAGAAGCTAAAAATCCAGTTCTTCGTGAGTACTACCTCAAGAAATGTGACTCAAAACCAAAGCTCGTAGCAATGGGAGCTGTTTCACATAAGGTATGCAATATGATATTTGCAATACTCAGAGACAACAAACCATTTAAAATCATTGCTCCTCAGGAGCATATCAAACAAAACAAAGCTGCTAAATGCGACACAGCTGCGTAAAACACTATAAACACAATGATTCAATATCTTTCAAAAAATGATATTTTCACCAAGGGGGAAGTTTGCNCATTTAAAATCATTGCTCCTCAGGAGCATATCAAACAATACAATGCTGCTAAATGCGACATAGCTGCATAAAATACTATGAACCCAATGATTCAATATCTTTCAAAAAATGATATTTTCACCAAGGGGAAAGTTTGCCCTTTTTTAGTCAGAAAACAAAATAATTTTTTTCTCATTTAACTATTGACATTTATTAGCTGGACTTAGTCCCGAAGTTCTTTTCCCGTGATTTCCAAGAAGACATCGTTGAGTGTTGGAAGTTCTGAAAATACACGCCCGAAAGAAATGTTGTGATCTCCCAGGTATTTTAAGAGGCTGATCAGATTGTGTTTCCCTCCACTTAGGCGGATTTTTAATACCTGTTCTTCATAGGTCAGTTCAAATACATTTGGCATTGTACGGATTTCAGAGAGTGTTTCCGGATTTAGGTTTATAGCTTCGATGGTGATCGTCTCACCGGTTTTGATCATATTTTTCAGCTCTTCACATGTTCCGGTCGCAAGTACATGGCCATGATCAATGATTGCAATACGGCTGCAGATCTGTTCAACTTCTTCCATATAATGGGAGGTATAAATGATTGTAGATCCCTGACGGTTCAGTTCTAAGATTCCTTCCAGGATCCGGTTCCGGCTCTGTGGATCGACAGCTACCGTTGGTTCGTCCATGATGATAAGCTTTGGCTTGTGGGCAATACCGCAGGCAATGTTGAGTCTTCTAAGAAGACCGCCGGACAATTTTCCGGGACGTTTTTTTGCATATTCCGCAAGTCCAACAAAATCCAGTGCTTCGTCCACCAGCTTTTTACGCTTTTGTTTGTCAGTTACATACAGACCACAGAAATAGTCTACATTTTCACGGACACTCATCTGATGAAACACAGCCACATTTTGCATGACAACACCAATCTCTTTTTTGATATCGTAACTGTCCGGGGTCATGTTTTTGCCAAAAATCTGAATCGTACCTTTGTCATATTTCAATAGCGCCAGCATACAGCCGATCGCGGTGGATTTTCCGGAGCCGTTTGGTCCCAGAAGTCCAAAAATCTCCCCTTCTTTAATGTCCAGGTTCAGGTGATCTAGTGCGATCAGATCACCATATCTTTTTACAAGATTTTCAATATGGATCATAGGAAATTCCTCCAGTTCTTAGTTTTGAGACTTGCATATTTCTTACTTGTAATTATAAATGTCTTATGCTTATAATGTTAGTGGCAGACGTCATAAAACGATGTGACAAATGTCATGTTTTGCTTTTTAGAAAAGTTAGGAGAGAACAAATATGAGAAGAATGACAGGGCAGCTTCTGTTAATTTTATATAGTTTTCTTTTTTTGTTGCTTTCGCCGGCTGACTTGAATTTTGTGGTGGGCTTTCTGGTGTCATGGATCTGTATTGGCATGCAGATGTTCTTAAAAGATGACTGGGAAAGGTATGTTCTGTTAATATGTATTTTAGCCGGAAGTTGGTACTGTGTGGGAATCTGTGAATTCCTGCCGGTTCTTTTTTATGGATTCTGGACGAAAGAGAAACGGGGTATCATGATACTCGCTGTGGCAGGAGGGATATTTACAGGTGCGTCAGGGAATGTGAATCTAAGTCATGGGCAAATGTATCTTTTGATAGTTGGAATTTTACTGTCGCTTGTGTTGAAGTTAAAAGAAGAGGCTTATGAGGAGTTGGAACAGGAATACCGGAAAACCCGTGATGACAGTAAGGAAAGGAATCTGCTTTTACAAGAAAAGAATCGCAGCCTGATTGAGAAGCAGGACTATGAAATTTATACGGCAACACTTCAGGAGCGAAATCGCATTGCAAGAGAAATTCATGACAATGTGGGACATTTGCTATCAAGATGCATCCTTATAGTGGGTGCAATGAAGATTGTAAATGAAGACGAAAAACTGTCCTCTTCCATTGAACAATTGGAGGAGTCGTTGAATACAGCCATGACCAGTGTGCGGGAGAGTGTCCATGACCTTCATGATGATTCTGTGAATCTGAGAGAAGTGACAGAAGAACTGGTGGGAGAGTTTACATTTTGCCCGCTAGATTTATCTTATGATATGGGATATGATGTTCCAAGAGAGATTAAATACGGCTTTATCGCAATTGTAAAAGAGGCACTTCACAATATTGTAAGGCACAGTGATGCAAGTAAAGTGAAGATAGTCATGCGGGAGCACCCAGCGCTTTATCAGCTGATTGTGGAAGATAATGGGACTGTGAAAGAACCAATACAAAGTGGCGGAGCAAAAACTGTATCCAGGGAATTTCAGTCTGGACAGGGTATGGGACTTCGCAATATGAGCGACCGCGTCCGGATGCTTGGAGGCATGATGCAAATTGTAAGAAAAGAGGGATTTCGTATTTTTATTACGATTCCCAAGGAGGTATCTTAAAATGAGAATCGTGATTGCAGATGATGATATGCTTGTATCAGGAGCACTTAGGACGATTCTGGAAAAAGATCAGGATATAGAAGTTCAGGGTATTGCCTCAAATGGGAAGGAAGCTATAGAACTTTACCGGAAATATGAACCAGATGTGCTGCTGATGGATATCCGCATGAGTCCAATGAGCGGTCTGGAGGCATCGGAAGAGATTTTAAAAGAAAAACCAGAGGCAAAGATATTGCTCCTTACAACATTTTCTGATGACGAGTATATTGTAAAAGCGTTGAAATGTGGTGTGAAAGGATATCTTTTAAAACAGGATTATGCAAGTATTCTGCCGGCAATCCGGGCAGTGTGCACGGGGCAGACGGTGTTCGGAACTCAGATCATATCCAGACTGCCGGAACTTTTAGAGCGAAAGAGTGCTTTTGATTATGAGACTTATGAGATTACAGAAAAAGAACGCGCTGTTATGAAGCTTGTGGCAGACGGAAAGAGCAATAAAGAAATTGCAGGGGAAATGTTTTTAAGCGAGGGAACGATCCGAAATTATATCAGTGGGATTTTGGATAAATTGAATTTAAGAGACCGTACACAGCTTGCAGTTTTTTATCTCAGAAATTGCACATAAAATCATTGGCAATATCAGAATTGCAGCTGTGGATGAAAAATATAGAAAATAGAAAAAAGAAGGAGAAATTGATGATGCAGAGTTTTGTACAGTATACCCCAACGAAAGTTGTATTTGGAAAAGCCACACAGAAGGAAGCTGGAAAGCTGGTCAGTGAATTTGGGATAACGAAGGTATTTCTTGTATATGGCGGTGGAAGTGCAATCGATACAGCAAAAGGAATTGCGATAGGTGCTGCAAATCCGGGCACAGATATCTGGGAGTTCTGGAAGAAGATTATGATGCTATGAGTGAAATCATGTGGTGCGGAAGTATTTCCCATAACGGAATTACCGGACTTGGAAGACCAAAGGATTTTCTGTGCCATAAGCTGGGACATCAGCTTGGTGCAAAATTTGACGAAGCCCACGGTGCAACATTGTCTGCAGTCTGGGGAAGCTGGGCGAGATACGTCTATCATCTGGACGAGGCAAGATTTGCAAATTACGGAAGAAAAGTATGGAACATGGATGAGGAAAATGATGAAAAAACGGCTGTGGAAGCGATTGAGAAAACCGAAGAATTCTTCCGGTCTTTGCATATGCCGACTTGTCTGGGAGATATGAAAATGGGTGTACAGCCGGATGAAGTATTAAAAGAAATGGCTGGCAAGGCGACTGCAGGGGATACCATGAAAGTGGGCGCTTTCCAGAAAATGGGCGCTTTCCAGAAAATGGGGGAAAAAGAGTTATATGAGATTTATAAAAAGGCAAACCACAGATAATCTAAATATTGACTGGCATGCATTTTACAGAAATGTATTTGCCTTAATTATTCCAATGGCGCTCCAGAATCTGATCAACGTCGGAGTGACTGCAGTTGATGTTATGATGCTTGGAAGAGTGGGAGAAAAAGTGTTGTCTGGTTCTTCGCTGGCAGGACAGATCCAGTTTATTATGATGCTGATTTTTTTCGGCATCACATCTGGAGCAACAGTACTGACAGCGCAGTACTGGGGAAAGAAAGATATCAGAACTATTGAGAAGATTCTTGGTATGGGACTTACAATCTCACTTGCAATTGCGGTAATTTTTATGACATTGGCCTTGACTATTCCGGGCCCTTTGATGCGTATTTTTACATCGGATCCGGAAGTAATTGCAGAGGGAGTGAAATACTTACGGATTGTTGGAATATCTTATCTTTTCATAGCGGTAACGCAGGTTTATCTGAATATTATGAGAAGTATTGAACGGGTGATGATTGCTACTTTTGTATATTTTATGTCTTTGGTTGTCAATGCAATTATGAATGCAATTTTGATTTTTGGACTTTTGGGATTTCCGGCACTTGGAATACAAGGAGCTGCAATCGGCACATTATGTGCCAGAATGACAGAGACATTGATCGTGCTTATTTATGCACATTTCATGAATCGGGATGTGAAAATTCGTCCTCGATTTATGATACAGATTGACAGGGTACTTGCAAAAGATTATCTAATCTATGCCATGCCGGTTGTGTTAAATGAAATGATGTGGGGACTTGGAGTCTCTGCGAATACTGCTGTCATCGGTCATCTTGGGAGTGCGGCGGTTGCATCAAATTCAGTTGCACAAGTAGCGAGACAGCTTGCCCAGGTCGTTGTATTTGGAATTGCAAATGCGACAGCCGTCTATCTGGGTAAGACGATCGGGGAGCGTAAATTCGATTATGCGAAGGCTTATGCAAAAAGATTTATTCGGCTGGCACTTATTATGGGTTGTTGTGGTGCATGTGTAATTTTAATCTGTGCTCCGATTGCAAATACATTTCTTGTATTATCGCCTGAGGCAAAAGAATATCTTTATATGATGTTTGGCGTCATGTCTTATTTTGTCATTGCACAGTCAGTCAATACAACATTGGTAGTAGGTGTATTTCGCTCAGGAGGAGATACGAGATTCGGATTAATTCTGGATGTGTCTACGATGTGGGGATTTTCCATATTACTGGGTGCAGTCGCAGCATTTTTCTTACACGCAAGTGTACCGGTCGTTTATATACTTCTGATGAGTGATGAGCTGGTGAAATTACCGCTTACGCTAAAGCGGTACCGCAGTTACAAATGGCTCAAAGATGTCACGAGGAATAACCTGGAAATTTAAAGCTGTGAAAAAGGGAGTAAAAGCAAAGATTAAAGGTAATTCAAGGTTGATAAATTACCTGAAAAGGTAGTACAATAGATTCAGAGCTCAGAAATACAGAGCAGTTTCAGAATAATGAAAGAGAGGTATAGGATTATGAAAGTAATCGCAACAGAAAAAGCACCGGCAGCAATCGGACCATATTCACAGGCATATGTTAATAACGGAGTTCTTTATACATCCGGACAGCTTGGAATCAATCCTGAGACAGGAAATCTTGGCGGAGATACAATCGAAGAGCAGACTGAGTGGTCTTGCAAGAATGTAGGAGAGATTTTAAAAGCAGCAGGTACAGATTACGAGCATGTACTTAAAACAACATGTTTCCTGGCTGATATTGCTGATTTCGGAGCATTCAATGAAGTTTATGCAAAATATTTCACATCTAAACCAGCAAGAAGCTGTTTTGCAGTGAAAGATCTCCCTAAGGGAGCACTGTGCGAGATCGAGGTAATCGCAGCAGTAGAAGAGTAAAAGGGGCCAGAAAGGAAGTTTTAGTTATGTCAGAGAATCAGAACGGCTGCTCACCATCCGATTGTCAGGGGTGTGCACATGCAGGGACTTGTAATAGTAAACCGCAGGATTTTCATAAACCGGCGAATGCAAAATCACACATTCGTAATGTGATCGCAGTTGTCAGTGGAAAGGGCGGAGTCGGAAAATCGATGGTAACTGCATCATTGGCAAGAATGATGAGAGAACAAGGATTTTCTGTAGGAATTCTGGATGCAGATATTACAGGACCGTCTATTCCGAAGATGTATGGAATCCATGATACAGCAAAAGGAAGCGATGATGGAATCTTTCCGGAGATTGCAAAAGACGGAACAAAGATTATGTCTGTCAACCTGCTTTTACCGAATGAATCGGATCCGGTAATCTGGAGAGCACCGATTATTACAAGTGTTGTGACGCAGTTCTGGACAGATGTTATCTGGGGAGATCTGGATTATCTCTTTGTAGATATGCCGCCTGGAACTGGTGATGTTCCACTTACAGTATTCCAGTCTCTTCCGGTGAATGGAGCAGTGATCGTAACATCTCCACAGGATCTTGTGCGTATGATCGTAGAGAAAGCTTACAAGATGGTAAGACAGATGAATATTCCAGTGCTCGGAATCGTAGAGAATTACAGTTATCTGACTTGCCCGGATTGTGGAAAGAAGATTTCCGTATTTGGAGAAAGCCATATCGATGAAGTGGCAGCTGAGTTAGGTATTCCGGTTCTTGGTAAGATGCCGATTGATCCGGCTCTTTCTGAGATGGTAGAGAATGAGAAGTTCTATGAAGTTTCGAATGAGTACCTGGCAGATGCAGTAAATAAAATATAAGAAGATTACAAGGAATACTTTGAAAAATATTTGCTAATAAGAGTGCAGAGATGTACTTCATGTAACAATAAAAGAAAGAGTAACCGACTGATATGTGAGAAGAAAGATATCAGTTGGTTATTCTTTTTTTATCCTAATTTCATGTAATTAAAATAATGTTGGTACCAAAAGCTCCAACTATGATGCCTACGGATTGTTTCGTGCTTTGCACTCCCACAATCCTCCCAATTATTCGCATATCGTGGGATTGTCATCCCACTTTTAGGCTCATATTGGGGCGGGCCCCAAGGTCTTTCATCCACTTATGAGCAAGCTCATGTGGATGAAAGACCTTTTGACCCTGGCATCGTTAAAATATAAATTGACAAATCGAACAAATGTTCTTATAATAAAAACAGAACAGATGTTCGCATTATGATATTAGGAAAGCAGGAAAGAATATGAAGATACAGAATTCCATGTCTATCTATGAAAAATTAAATATTTTATCGGATGCAGCAAAGTATGATGTGGCGTGTACTTCCAGTGGAACGAAGAGAAAAGGTGATGGTTCCGGAATGGGAAACTGTACACAGTGTGGAATCTGCCACAGTTTTTCTGCAGATGGCAGATGTATTTCACTTTTAAAAATCCTGTTTACGAATGAATGCATTTTTGACTGTAAGTACTGCGTGAACAGAAGAAGTAATGATGTAGTGAGGACTTCTTTTACACCTGATGAAGTTTGTACGCTTACAATGGAATTCTATCGGAGAAATTATATTGAAGGACTATTTTTAAGTTCCGGCATTCTGGTAAGTCCGGATTATACGATGGAGTTAATCTGTGCAACACTTTATAAGCTGAGAAAAGAGTGTAATTTTCAGGGATATATCCATGTGAAAGCCATTCCGGGAGCAAGTCAGGAACTGATCCAAAAAGCAGGATTTCTGGCGGACAGAATGAGTGTGAATCTGGAACTTCCGACAGCAGAAGGATTGAAACTATTGGCACCGCATAAATCCAGAAAGAATATCCTCGCACCGATGAGACTCATCCAAGAAGGGAGGAATGAAAATAGCCGTGAACTGTCATTATACCGTCAGGCACCGAGATTTGTACCGGCAGGGCAGAGTACCCAGATGATTATCGGAGCAACTTTGGAATCGGATTATCAGATTATGAAGGTGACAGAGAGTCTGTATAAGAAGTTTGAATTGAAACGAGTGTTTTATTCTGCATTCGTACATGTGAATGAAGATAAAGCACTTCCGGCAAGGACAGATGACGGACCGCCGCTTCTTAGAGAACATCGGCTTTATCAGGCAGACTGGCTGCTTCGTTATTATCATTTTCAGGCAGATGAATTACTGTCGGAGGAGGAACCTAATTTTAATGTTCTGTTTGATCCGAAGTGTAACTGGGCGCTGAAGCATCTGGAGTATTTTCCTGTGGAGATCAACAGGGCAGACTATGAGATGCTGCTCCGTGTACCAGGTCTTGGATATAAATCAGCAACAAGAATTGTGAAAGCGAGAAGACTTGGAATGCTGGATTTTGCAGATCTTAAGAAACTTGGAGTAGTACTGAAACGGGCGGTGTATTTTATTACCTGTAATGGGAAGACCATGTATCCGCTCAGGATAGAAGAGGAATCCATAGCCAGAAATCTTCTGGATTCCAGAGAAAAACTGCCACAGGAGGTGAGAAATCTCGGTTACAGACAGCTTTCATTATTTGATGATGTCAGGTTCCGGGAGAATTTCTATGAAAAAGATTTATGTGTGTAATGATACAATCACAGGAATATTTTCTGCAATTTATGATGCATGGAAAGAAGGAAGAGAAGAAAAAGAGTGTGGGATTGCAATAAAGGGAATGTTAGAACAGGAGCTTTTTTGTGAGTACATGTTGGTGGAGGAGAATCTTCACAAGGAACAGGCAGTAGAACGATTGATCCGAAAACATCTGGGAGGACAGGCTTATGCTGATATCTGGCATGCATCTCTTGCTTCGGATAAGGATAAGGCAGATGCAATTTATGGGACAATGCTGGCTGCAAGAAGGCTTCGTGACAGTAAAAAGGTTATGGAACATTTGAGCCACCCACAGGTGGAACGTGTATTTGAACTGCGCAGGAAGGTAGGAAGTGAAGCCCATAATTATAAAGGATTTTTGAGATTTCGGGAGTTGTCTGGCGGGATTTTGTATGGAGGGATTGCACCAAAGAACAGGATACTGACTTGTATTGCTCCACATTTTGCTAACCGGCTTCCACAGGAAAACTGGCTGATCCATGATAAGACACATCATATGTATGCAGTGCATGAGGCGGGAAAGGAATGGGTATTGGTAGAAAATGAATGGATTCAGGAGGAGAGGCTGGGGCATATATCGGAAAATGAACAGATGTATGCAAGTCTGTGGACTGCTTTTTGCAGGACAATATCTATTGAATCCAGGGAGAATCCAAGAAGTCAGATGCAGCATCTTCCACTCAGATATCGGCCGGAGATGACTGAGATGGCAGGCGAGGTGTAAAATTACTTTAAAATATTTTATATTTATGTGTTATAATATGGGCGTTTACAAGAAGTGTCAGGGAAAGGAAGAAACACAATGGATCTTGAACAGCCTGTGATTCGCATTTCTGTGCGAAATCTGGTGGAATTTATACTTCGTGCGGGAGATATAGACAATCGAATAGCGTCGACAGATAAAGATACTATGCAGCTTGGAAGCAGAATCCACAGGAAGATTCAAAAGCAGATGGGTCCGGATTATCATGCAGAGATTTCACTAAAATATGAGATTCCATGTAAAGATTTTACGCTGAAACTGGAAGGAAGAGCAGATGGAATTATTGAGCTTCCGGAAGGAATTGTCATTGATGAAATTAAAGGTGTGTTAAGAGAACTGAATCAGATTAAAGAGCCGGTACCGGTACATCTTGCACAGGCAATGTGTTATGCGTATATTTATGCGGCATCTCATAATTTGCCGGAAATTGGTGTGCAGATGACTTACTGTAATATGGAGACAGAGGAGATAAAGCGTTTTCAGAGTGGTTACATATTCGAAGATTTGGAACGGTGGTTTTATGAGCTGATCGGAAAGTATGAAAAGTGGGCGAGATATCAGATTCAGTGGAAGAAAAAGAGAGATAAGTCGATCAAGGATGTGGAATTTCCATTTGCATACAGAGAAGGGCAGAAGAACCTGGTAACCTCGGTATATCGGACGATACTTAGAAAAAAGAAGCTGTTTATTCAGGCACCGACCGGAGTTGGAAAGACGATCGCAACATTATTTCCGGCAGTGAAAGCAGTAGGAGAGGGATTGGGAGATAAGATATTTTATCTGACAGCGAAGACGATCACAAGAACAGTAGCCTGGCGGGCATTTGAGACATTACGGGAACAGGCGCTTCGCATGAAAGTAATTGTTCTGACAGCAAAAGATAAAATTTGCTTTTGTGAAGAGACAAATTGTAATCCAGATCATTGCTCTTATGCGAAAGGACATTTTGACCGGGTGAACGATGCAGTCTATGAACTTCTGACATCTTCTGATGAACTGAACCGGGAGATACTAGAGGAACAGGCAAGAAAATGGAAGGTGTGTCCGTATGAGATGAGTCTGGATGTGGCGGTCTGGGTTGATGCAATTATCTGCGATTATAATTATGTATTTGACCCACAGGCGCATTTGCGCAGATTTTTCGGAGAAGGAAATAAAGGCGATTATCTGTTTTTAATTGATGAAGCACATAATCTGGTGGAACGGGGCAGGCAGATGTACAGTGCCAGTATCTGCAAAGAAGATTTTCTTGGAATCAAGAAAAAGGTCCGGTATGAGGATGAGAAGCTAACAGAGAGACTGGAAGATTGTAACCGGGGGCTTCTGGCAATGAAACGGGAATGCGAAGAATATAAAGTTCTAAATAGTGTATCGCATATTTACCTCAAGCTTTTAAATCTGATGACAGAACTGGAACGTTTTCTGGAAGAATGTGAGAAAGAAGATATCCGGGAAGAAGTTCTGGAGTTTTATTTTCACATTCGAAGCTTTATGGATATACATGAGCGGTTAGATGAGAATTATGTGATTTATAGTGAACTGGATGGGGAAGGGAAATTCCGGGTACATCTGTTCTGTGTCAATCCAGCGGGAAATTTGGGAGAATTTCTGCAAAAGGGAAACAGCACAATTTTCTTTTCAGCTACATTATTGCCAATTACATATTATAAAAAACTGCTTTCCACGGGAAAAGAAGATTATGCAATCTATGCAGAATCCCCATTTGATGTAGAGCATCGCCTGCTAATGGTTGGAGGAGATGTAAGTACAAAGTACACACGGAGAAATGAAGAGATGTATCAGAGATATGCCAGGTATCTGTGGAAGCTTGCAAATGGAAAGAAAGGGAACTATCTGGTATTCTTTCCGTCTTATCGTTTTCTGGAAGATGTCTATGAAGCTTTTGAAAAGATTCAGGAAAAGGAAGAGTTAGAAGCCTTCCCGGCTTTGGATCATCAAATTACTTGTGTGACACAATCTCAGTCTATGTCAGAAAAGGGCAGAGAGGAATTTTTGAATACATTTGAAGAGGAAAGAAAGGAAAGCCTGATTGGATTTTGTGTCATGGGTGGTATCTTTTCAGAAGGAATTGATTTGACGGAGGATAAGCTGATCGGGGCCGTGATTGTAGGCACAGGACTGCCACAGGTTTGTCGAGAACGGGAGATTTTAAAGGATTATTTCGATCAGCACGGGCAGAGGGGATTTGACTAT
The DNA here is from genome assembly GCF_900290215.1 of Dorea sp. Marseille-P4042. Lineage (NCBI taxonomy): Bacteria > Bacillati > Bacillota > Clostridia > Lachnospirales > Lachnospiraceae > Dorea > Dorea sp. Marseille-P4042. The sequence goes on from NZ_OLMI01000001.1 coordinate 63,975, forward strand.
GCTTATCTGTATCCGGGAATGAATAAGGTACTTCAGGCAGCCGGACGTGTCATAAGAACAGACGAGGATAGAGGAGTGATATTGTTGCTGGATGATCGCTTTTTCGACAGGCGGTATCAGGAGACTTTTCCAAGAGAATGGGAAAACCAAAGAAGCTGCAGCCTTGGAAATATGGCAGAGCAGATAGAAGAGTTCTGGAAAAAAGAAAAGGAAGAAGCACAGACCGTCCGGAAAAAAGAATAAATATTGATGCATTGTTTTTCTCGCGTCAGGCGGTCTGTGATTTTGCAGATTCATATATATCAGCTGGGAGATGACTCCCACCTCTATAGGTGGTGAGAAACAAGCTGGTATCAGTGGTGGGAGTCAATCCCCCAGCCGATATAGCCTCCGGCAGGGCGCAAAACCATTGTCCGGTGGACAATGGTTTTGCGCCGACCGAAACGGAGTGTAGACTTGCAGAGGTGCGCAGTAGAAGTATGTCATGCAATTGCATGACGCGCACCTCGCAGCAAGAATGCCGAGGCATTCTTGAACTGGTCTATGTTGTGAATAATGCTGTTGCTGTATAACGATTATGCCAGATTTAATTTACGGTTCAGACGATAATAAGTAATAATATAAAGAATCACACTCCATATAATCATCAAAGCCAGAGAGATTCCCAAAAGACCGAGCATATACTGAGATGGTGTAGACATATAAAGTGTTGCACTTGTTTCAATAGTTACAGTCTGGGTGTTTAGCAGCCCAAGTGGGATAAAAATCAAAAGACAGCTAATGCTTTCTACAAATGTAACGATAAAGTACATGGCAACAGCGCCAAAGACGCGATGACCGGTAAATATCTGTCCCAGAGAGATGCAGGCGTAATATAATATAACATTTGCAACTGTTCCGGCTATCATGAAAAAGATGTAAAAGGCAATTGATCCAAAGACTCCAAGATGGGATCCCAAACCGAAAATTTCCATTAGGAGAGCTTTATTGACGGAGAGAGAATCTTTTACATATGGCACCCAGGCAGCAATGTATATAGCGGCAAAGAGTCCAATTATGTCGATTATGCACCAGATTGTTCCTGCAATGACTTTTGCAAACAGGAGAGTTCCTTTTTTGACCGGAAGGGTGTGGGTCAGATATCCTTCGTCAGAGTATGTACTCTTATAAAAATGCACAGCAATGATAATTGAGGTTGCAAAAGCAACACAGGTAAGCAGGATAATACCAAAAGAAACAGTCAATCCAAGAATTAAGAAGTAAGTATTACCCAAGTTATGAACATTGTTGGCTGTAAGTCTGCCTGTGATCAGTATACGGATAAAAAATGCATATATAAGCAGAAATGCATGAATGATGATTAAAAAACGATTCATGGCTTTCATATCGTATTTGATGATTTTTCCTAACATTTGAATACCTCCCGGAATAATGCGTCAACAGATTTCTTTTGTTCTGACCGGATATCATCGACGGTTGCATTTAATACGAGTTCACCGTTCTGGATAAAGAGTACGCGGTCTAAAATATTTTCAATATCGGAAATCAGATGTGTTGAGATCAAAATCGTTGCATGTTCATTGTAATTATTTAAAATCGTGTGTAAGATGTAATCTCTGGCAGCAGGGTCAACACCTCCGATCGGTTCATCAAGTATATATAGTTTGGAGTCACGGCTCATAACAAGAATCAGTGCTACTTTTTCCTGATTTCCTTTGGAAAGAGTTTTCAAACGTGCTGTCTGATCTATGTTCAGGTCCTTCAGCATCGAAGTGGCTCGGATTTTGGAAAAATCTTCATAAAAGTCAGCAAAGTAAGAAACCAGATCCTGGATTTTCATGGAACCGTCCAGATAACTGTGGTCTGGGAGATAGGATACGATATTCTTACTGTGGACACCAGGAAGTTCTCCGTTGATAAGAACAGTCCCTTCTGTCGGTGTTAAGAGGTCGTTGATCAGTTTGATCAGTGTAGTTTTCCCGCTACCGTTTGGACCAAGCAGTCCGATGATCTGACCATGGTTCAGTGTCAGGTTCAGATTGTGGAGAGCGTAGGCACTTTTATTGTACTTTTTGGAAAGCCCTTTACATTCTAAAATGGGTTTCATATTATTTTTCCTCCTTCATTGTATCTTGAACCAGTTCCAGGATTTCCGGTCTGGTAAATCCAAGATGTTCCATTGATTTTAAAAATTCACGGATATGCTCGGTGGCAGTCTCTGTTTTTAATTGTTTTATCATTGTTTCGTCCTCCGTAATAAATCGTCCGCTTGTACGGCGGGAGTGTACCAGACCAATTCTCTCCAGTTCGGAAAGTGCTTTTTGCATTGTGTTAGGATTTACGGATGCTTCCATAGCAAGTTCGCGAACAGAAGGAAGTTTGTCCCCGGGTTTATAGGTGCCGGAGATAATATCATGTTGAATTCGTTCCATGAGCTGAAGATAAATGGGACGGTCACTATCTAAATTCCATGGCATATTATGTACTCCTTTCATTTTGTATTATTGTACTATCTGAGTAATACAATAATACAGACGCTCGCAAGTGTCAAGCACAATTGTGAAAAAATGATTCATTTAAATATCAGGGGGCATTTTACAAGAATCTGTCAGTAGAGTTTGCTGGAAATGAGTAACAAAAAAGCAGCAAACCATGAAGATTTACTGCTTATATTTTTAATTTTCATTTTCTGCAATAATATTATCCGGAAAATTCTTATCGAACTGGCTGGCTCTTAACATTGCAATCTCATATTTGTATGGTGCGTAAGATTTCTTCTCTTTTGTTGGAGAAGGAATATATGGAGTTTCAAGGATTTTCGGAATTTGTTCAAAATCCGGGTGGTGTACGATATAGGAGAGGGCATCGAATCCAATTTCTCCAGTGCCGAGATTGGCATGCCTGTCTTTCTTTGCACCACGCACATTTTTACTGTCGTTAATATGAAAGACCGCAATCTGATCTTTACCGATCAAATGATCAAACTCGTCGATCACACCGTCGAAATTACCACGGATATCATAACCACTGTCGTGAGTGTGGCAGGTATCAAAACAGACACGCAGCTTGTCGCTGTAGACTACGCCGTCATAGATTGCTGCAAGTTCTTCAAAAGACCGGCCAAGTTCCGATCCTTTTCCCGCCATGGTTTCCAGTGCAATATGAAGAGGCGTGTCTTTTGTCAAGACTTCATTGAGCCCCTTTATGACCTGTTGAAGTCCGGTTTCAATTCCGGCACCGACGTGGGCACCAGGATGCAGAATCAAAGTCTGGCTTTTGCAGGCGGCCGCGCGGTCAATTTCTTTTGCCAGAAATTCCACGGCCAGTTCATATGTCTCAGGTTTTACGGTATTACCAAGATTGATAATATAAGGAGCGTGAACGACGATATCTGAAATATTTTTTTCGTTCATATAGTTCCAGGCGGCATCAATATTGAGTTCAGAAATCTCTTTTCTTTTGGTGTTTTGTGGTGCTCCTGTATAGAACATAAATGTATTTGCTCCATAGGATTCAGCTTCTTTTGCAGAACCAAGGAGCATGCTTTTTCCGCTCATGCTGACATGAGATCCAAGTTTTAAATTCATAGTTAACCTTTACCTTTGCTTAAATTTATCCTTGCCCTGTTTACAGATTGGACAGACAAATGTGTCTGGAAGTTCTTCAAATGGAATATCACCATCATAGACATATCCGCAGATACTACACACCCATTTGCCATTTCCGGAGGAATTACTGGAGGTGATTGAAGAATCAGAAGAAGCAGAATCTACCGTATCCAGATCTTCCGGCTGGTAAGTCGGTGCATTTTTCGGACTCTTGCCTTTGATGATATTGTGATAGTAGGCATAGGTCATAGGTGTTTCCTGATTCAACATATCACAGTCAATGATTTCCCCAAGAAAGACTGTGTGGGTATTTGTTTCCATTTTATCGATGACCTTACAGACAAGATAACCGCATGCATCATCGACAACGGCAATATTATGCTTTGTAATAAAAGGAACATTCATAAACTTGTCCACATCTCTGGAAGACTGAAATCCAAGCTGGCTGATGATATTGGGGTCAGTCTTTTCAGAAAGTATGGAAACTGCGAACATTCCACTTTTTTCAATGCATTCATGCGTATAATTATCATGATTCATACTGACAGCTAAAGTTGCAGGGGAAGAAGTAATCTGCATAATACTGTTGGCAATGCAGCCGGACATACGATTCTCCCCAAGTGCCGAAACGGCATATACACCATAAGATAAATTTCGAAGTACTTTTTTGTTCATAGGTAACCTCCCATCTTGTATAATAACAGTAATTATTACTATTATAATAGCATGGATTTGCTGGAATAGCAACCAGACTTTCTAAAAAAGCGTTGAAAATCTTGTGTGTGAAAAGAATTAAGGTTGTTGGCTTTATTTTCTTGTGCTAAAATACAATGTGACATATTTTGTAAATGAAAAATTACGATAAATAAGAGGTAGAGAGCATGAAGAGAATATCAGATTTTATAGCGGAAGAACTGGCAGCAGCTTTCGAAGCAGCAGGATATGACAGGAATTATGCAAAAGTAACATTGTCGAACCGCCCGGATCTTTGCGAGTATCAGTGTAATGGTGCTATGGCAGGAGCAAAAGCTTATCATAAAGCACCGATTATGATTGCACAGGATGTTGTGGCAAAATTAGAAGGAAGTGGTTGCTTCTGCGATGTTCAGGCAGTAAATCCGGGCTTTATCAATCTGAAATTAGACGAAAGATTTGTAGCAGATTATCTGGATGAGATGGAGACGGATGAAGACCTCGGACTGAATAAGACTGACAAGCCTAAGATGATCGTGATCGACTACGGCGGACCGAACGTGGCAAAACCGCTTCATGTAGGACATCTTCGTTCTGCAATTATTGGTGAGAGCGTAAAACGAATTGCAAGAAAAATGGGACATAATGTTCTTGGAGATATCCATTTGGGAGACTGGGGATATCAGATGGGACTGATCATTACGGAATTAAAGGAAAGAAAACCAGAACTTCCATATTTTGATGAGAATTTTAAAGGAGAATATCCGGCAGAGGCTCCATTTACCATATCTGAGTTGGAGGAGATCTATCCGACAGCAAGTGGAAAAGCAAAAGAGGATGAGGAGTACAGAGAGCGTGCATTGCATGCCACATATTTACTCCAGAACGGACATAAAGGTTATACAGCAATCTGGAACCACATTATGCATGTATCTGTAAATGATTTGAAGAAGAACTATGCGAACCTGAATGTGGACTTTGATCTGTGGAAAGGTGAGTCTGATGCACAGGCTTACATTCCGGATATGATTGAGCAGCTAAAAAAAGAAGGATTTGCACATGTCGATGACGGAGCTCTTGTGATTGATGTACAGGAAGAGTCAGACACAAAGGAAATTCCACCATGCATGATCCAAAAGTCAGATGGAGCATCTCTCTACGGAACGACAGACCTTGCAACGTTGGTTCAACGAGTGGAAGATTACCATCCGGACAAAGTCATTTATGTTGTAGATAAGCGTCAGGAGTTACATTTTGTACAGGTATTCCGTGCAGCAAAGAAGACAGGAATCGTTCCTTCTGAGACAGAACTGAAATTCTTAGGTTTCGGTACCATGAATGGAAAAGACGGCAAACCATTTAAGACAAGAGAAGGTGGTGTTATGCGTCTGGAGAATCTGATCGCTGAGATTCAGGAGGAAATGTACAAGAAGATCACAGACAACCGTACTGTAGAGGAAGAGGAAGCGAAGAACACTGCGAAAACGGTAGGTATGGCTGCAATCAAGTACGGGGATCTGTCCAATCAGGCTTCCAAAGATTATGTCTTCGATGTAGACAGATTTACTTCCTTTGAGGGAAATACAGGACCGTATATTCTGTACACCATCGTGCGTATCAAATCTATCCTGAACAAATACCAGGAAGAAGGAAAAGCGGTCACTGGACTTAAGGTAAATCAGCAGTCCGGCGAGAGCGAGAAAGCATTGATGCTTGCGCTGGTAAAATATAACGAGATGATGGAAAATGCTTACGAAGAACTTGCACCACATAAAATCTGTGCGTATATTTATGATCTTGCAAATGCATTCAATCATTTTTATCATGAAACCAAAATTCTGGCAGAGGAAAACGAAGCAAAGAAACAGGGATACATTGCACTGCTTATACTGACAAAGAAAGTATTGGAGTCCTGCATTGATGTTCTTGGATTCGAAGCACCAGAGAGAATGTAATGATAACAAGGTCGGATTGTGGGAGTGCATAGCACGGAGCAATCTGAAGGTATCATGAAGAGTAGTATATATTACAGGAAGGATTTATAGGTAACATGACAGACAAGTTGTACTACGAAAGTAGTCATAGAAGAGATTTTGAGGCACAGGTAATTTCATGTGAGCCGGAAGGAGAAGGATACAAAGTAGTTTTGGATAAGACAGTATTTTTCCCGGAAGGCGGCGGACAGTATGCAGATACAGGAATTCTTGGAGGGGTTCATGTGCTGGACGCGCAGGAGAAGGATGGAATTATCTATCATTACACAGATGGCGCACTGACACCGGGCGAGATCGTTAAAGGCGAAATTGACTGGGAAAAGAGATTCGAAAGTATGCAGCAACATAGCGGCGAGCATATCATTTCAGGAATTGTACATGGAAGATTCGGATACAACAATGTAGGATTCCATCTTGGAGCTGATTACTGTACGATGGATTTTGACGGACCGATTACAAAGGAGCAGTTGAAAGAAATCGAAGAAGAGGCGAATCGCATCGTTTACAAGAATTTGAATATAGAGATTCTTTACCCGACAAAGGAAGAGTTGAAAGATCTGACTTACAGAAGTAAGATTGAAATTGAAGGGCAGGTCCGTATTGTGAATATTCCGGGCGTGGATGTCTGTGCATGCTGTGCACCACACGTAGATAGAACTGGGGAGATTGGAAATATCAAACTGGTGGATATGGTGTCATACAAAGGCGGCGAACGCATCACTATGTTAAGTGGAAGCCGTGCACTTACAGATCATCAGCAGAAAGAGGAGAGCGTGAAGAAGATTTCTGCACTGCTCTGTGCAAAGGATACAGAAGTTGCCGAAGCTGTAGAAAAATTAAAAGAAGAGCAGCTTGACCTGAAAAATCAGGTGTCTGCTCTCAAACAAAAATTACTGGCTTATCAGGCAAAGGAGATTGACGTTACTCCGGAACTGGTAAAGGTATTTGACAGTGAACTTAGTGGAAATGAACCGAGAGAACTAATGAACCTTCTATTAGAGAGAGGTGCAAAGATTTGTGCAATTTTTGCAGGAAATGATGAAGAAGGATATCGTTATGTTATCGGAAGCCATTCTGAAGATGTAAGAGTGATCAGCAAAAAATTAAATGAGGCTTTCCAGGGCCGTGGCGGTGGAAAACCTCAGATGGTGCAGGGATCCTTAAAAGGAACTGCTAAAAATATTTCAGAAATTCTGTAGCTGCCTTGGAGATGGGAACGCGGTCATTGTAAGCAATGACCAGTTCTCTCACCGGCAGTTTTTCTTTTGTCTCAACAATAAATAATTTTTCCAGATCTTTTCCGGTAACACAGTAATCGGGTATACATGCAATGCCGAGCCCGATTTTTGCAAGGTCAATGAGAAGATCATTACTGCTCAGCTCAATTTCCGGCACGAGATCTAACTGGTGCTGTAAAAAGAGATTATGCAGGAATTCGCTGGTTGTACTTTTTTTATCCAGCATCAGAATCGGATGTTCTAAAAGTTCTTTGTAGCTTAAGCATCTTCCGACAAGTTTATCAAAAGAATGATTTGCAACAAACACGTCCTGGAAAGAGCGGATATGTTTTGTTTCACAGTTTCCGAGATATGGATTTGGAGAATTGACAACAATCAGGTCAACCTGTCCATTTTCTAATAGTTCTACACAGTGGATAGAAGTTGCATTTGTTACTTTGATGTGAGCTCCCGGAAATTCCTTATGGAAACGCTCCAGGTAAGGAACAAGAAAATAACGGCAGATAGTGTCACTGGCACCGATGCGAAGTTGTCCTACACCTTCAGAAGCTTCTAAAAGCTGGATTTCCCCACGGTGAATCAGATTCATAGCTGGTTCCACATGACGAAGAAGCAGTTCGCCTTCCGGTGTCAGGCGTACCTTTTTGGTACTCCTGATAAAAAGCTTTTGATTTAATTTTTTTTCCAACGCTTTGATAGACTGGCTTACGGCTGACTGAGAGATAAATAATTTATTCGCAGCTTCCGAAAAACTTAGTGTAGTTGCTACGTGGTAAAACACTTTATATAATTCGTAATTAATATCCATAATAAGACTCCCTAATAAATACTAATTTGATTATAAGGTAAATTAATGCAAAATGCAATGGCAGAATTTGTTTTGAAGTGATTTTTCTATACAGATATGAGATATCTTGGTATAATACTAGAGATAAAAACCTGGATCGCAAAAAATGCGCAGGTAGTTTAGGAAAGAAAAGGAAGATAACATGAAGATCTGGTACAGAGTTACCATTACATTTACGATGCTCCTGGTAATCTTTGCATTGCTGATTACTGGATTTCAGCTTGCAGTTTATGGAGACAGCCATTACGGATTTTATAAAAAGGAATATGAAAAGTACCGGGTCACGGACGATCTGAATATGAAGATTGACAATGTGATGGCAGTGACAGAACATATGATGGCTTATCTGATTGGAAAGGAAGAAAAGCTGTCAATTGTCACAGATGTGGACGGTGAGCATCAGGATTTCTTCAATGAACAGGACAGGCTTCACATGGCAGATGTGAGGAATTTGTTTCTGGGAGGTTTGAAGCTTCGGAATTATGCGGTGATTCTTGCAACTATTTTAATGATTGTTCTTAGGGCAAAAAAAGCAGATTTCCGAAGACTGGTTCCGCTAGGATATTTGCAGGCGCTGTTTGTTTATCTTATTTTGGCGGCAATTCTGGGAGTTGCCATGAGCATTGATTTTACAAGCTGTTTTACGCTGTTTCATAAATTGTTTTTTACAAATAATCTCTGGATCTTTGACCCGGAGACAGATTATATGATCCGCATGCTGCCAGAAGGATTTTTCTCAGACATGGTAATCCGGGTCGGCGTGATATTTATCGTATTACTTGCCGTGCCGGGAGTTGCAGCGGTCGTGTACAACTGGAAATGGAAAAAAGAAAGAAATTAGTAAAACTTATAAAAGGATTTAAATATATTAATTTTAATAATAATGATGGGTATGTTACAATGAAATAAATAATGAGGATTTAAAGTAACAGAACTATTACCAAATAAAAATATAAACACAATGGAGGAAGACGAATGAGTAATGTAAGAAGAGTGTATGTTGAGAAAAAGGGCAGCTATGATGTCCAGCAGAAGGCACTTGCACATGAGATTCGCAATTATCTTGGAATCAAAGACGTAGAGTATGTGCGTATCCTGAATCGTTATGATGTGGAGAACGTATCAGATGAGACATTTGAAAGAGCATGCAATGGTATCTTTGCTGAACCGCCGGTAGATGTCCTTTGGAACGAGGAGGCTCCTGTTGGTTCCGGAGACAGTCTGTTTTCCGTAGAATTTCTTCCGGGTCAGTTCGATCAGAGAGCAGATTCTGCTGTTCAGTGTATCCAGTTCGTAAAAGAGGACGAGCAGCCGGTCATCCGTACTGCAACGACTTATATTATTCATGGTAAGAATGGAGCTATTACAGAAGAAGAACTTCAGAAGATTAAGGAACACTGCATCAACCCGGTAGACTCAAGAGAAGCAGCAGAGGAGAAGCCGGAGACACTAGTGACAAAATTTGACGAGCCTGCTGATGTTATTGTATTTGACGGATTTAAGGATATGAAAGAGGAAGAGCTTAAGAAATTATATGATTCTCTTGGACTTGCAATGACATTCCGTGACTTCCAGCATATCCAGAATCATTTCAAAGGGGAAGAGCACCGCGATCCTTCCATGACAGAGATCCGCGTACTGGATACTTACTGGTCAGACCATTGCCGTCATACAACATTTTCAACAGAACTTACAGAAGTTTCCTTTGGAGACGGAGATTATCGAAAACCGATGGAAGATACTTACAAGCAGTACCTTCGCGATCACAGCGAGATTTTTAAAGGGCGTGAGGACAAATTTGTATGTCTGATGGATCTTGCATTGATGGCTATGAGAAAGCTGAAAAAAGAAGGCAAGCTTCAGGATCAGGAAGAGTCAGATGAGATCAATGCCTGCAGTATTGTTGTACCGATTAAGGTAGATGGCGTGGAAGAAGAGTGGCTTGTGAACTTTAAAAATGAAACACACAACCATCCGACAGAGATTGAGCCTTTTGGTGGAGCTGCTACATGTCTTGGCGGAGCAATCCGAGATCCATTATCAGGACGTACTTATGTATACCAGGCAATGCGTGTGACCGGAGCAGCAGATCCGACTGTATCTATCAAAGATACAATGAAAGGAAAGCTTCCTCAGAAGAAACTGGTTCGTGAGGCAGCTCATGGATATAGTTCTTATGGTAACCAGATCGGACTTGCAACTGGTGCAGTTAAGGAAATCTATCACCCGAATTATGTGGCAAAACGTATGGAAATCGGAGCTGTTCTCGGAGCAGCACCAAGACGTGCAGTAATCCGTGAGACTTCAGATCCTGGTGATATCATTATCCTGCTCGGTGGACGTACCGGACGTGACGGCTGCGGTGGAGCAACCGGATCTTCTAAAGTACATACAGAGGAGTCTATCGAGACTTGTGGAGCAGAGGTACAGAAAGGTAATCCGCCGACAGAGCGTAAGATCCAGAGACTGTTCCGCAGAGAGGAAGTCAGCAAATTAATTAAGAAATGTAACGACTTTGGAGCCGGAGGAGTTTCTGTTGCAATCGGAGAACTTGCAGACGGACTTCAGGTAGATCTGGACAAAGTACCGAAGAAATACGCAGGACTTGATGGAACAGAAATCGCAATTTCTGAGTCTCAGGAGCGTATGGCTGTTGTTGTAGACCCGAAGGATGTAGATGAATTTATGGGATATGCAGCAGAAGAGAACTTAGAGGCAACAAAGGTAGCTGTCGTAACAGAGGAGCCAAGACTTGTATTATCCTGGAGAGGTAAGAAGATCGTAGACTTATCCAGAGCATTTTTAGATACTAACGGTGCTCATCAGGAGACAAAAGTAGCTGTAGATATTCCAAGCCGCAAAGACAGTATCCTCGTAAGAGAAGAAGTGACAGATGTCAAAGAAAAGTGGATGGAGACATTAAAAGATCTGAATGTGTGCTCACAGAAAGGTCTTGTGGAAATGTTTGACGGTTCCATTGGAGCATCTTCTGTATTTATGCCGCATGGCGGACAGTATCAGATGACAGAGACACAGGCTATGGTTGCAAAGCTTCCTGTACTGACAGGAGACTGCGATACGGTTACAATGATGAGTTTCGGATTCGATCCGTATCTGTCAACATGGAGTCCGTACCACGGAGCTATTTACGCAGTGACAGAGTCTGTAGCAAAAATTGTGGCAGCAGGAGGAGATTACAGTAAGATCCGTTTCACATTCCAGGAGTACTTCCGCCGTATGACAGAGGATCCACATAGATGGAGCCAGCCATTCGCAGCACTTCTTGGTGCTTACAGTGCACAGCTTGGATTTGGTCTTCCTTCTATCGGTGGAAAAGACAGTATGTCCGGAACATTTGAGCATATTGATGTACCACCGACACTGGTTTCTTTTGCAGTGGATGTGGCAACAGAAAAAGATATTATTACACCGGAGCTTAAGAAAGCAGGAGATAAGCTTGTATGGCTTCAGATCCCGACAGACGAGTATGATGTTCCGGTTTATGAAAAAGTTATGGACCAGTATGGTAAATTTACTGCTGATATCCATGACGGCAAGATTGTGGCAGCTTATGCACTTGACAGACACGGAATCGTTCCGGCTGTCAGCAAGATGGCATTTGGTAATCGCATGGGTGTAACATTAGATGCGAGCGTAGAGGCAAAAGACTTGTTCGCACCTGCATTTGGAGATCTGATCGCTGAAGTTCCGGCTGACAAGCTGGATGGACTGACGATTGATTACACAGTCATCGGTGAAGTGACAGAAGAGCAGAATTTTGAATACAAAGATACAAAGATTGCCCTTGCAGATGCCCAAAAAGCATGGGAGAGTACACTAGAGAGCGTATTTGCTACAAATTCCAAAGCAGAGGGACAGGACGAGAAGATCGACACAGGTCTTTTTGATACAAAAGAAGTACATATCTGCGAACACAAGATCGCTCAGCCGACTGTATTTATTCCGGTATTCCCTGGAACAAACTGTGAGTATGACAGCAAGAGAGCCTTTGAGAGAGCAGGAGCAAAAACAATCGTAAAAGTATTCCGCAATATGAGTGCTTCCGATATTGTAGATTCTGTCGATGTATTTGAAAAAGCAATCGCGCAGTCTCAGATGATCATGTTCCCAGGTGGATTCAGCGCTGGTGATGAACCGGATGGTTCTGCGAAATTCTTTGCAACTGCATTCCAGAATGCGAAGATGAAAGAGGCGGTTGAGAAACTTCTTGGGGAGCGTGACGGGCTGGTACTTGGTATCTGTAATGGATTCCAGGCTCTTGTAAAACTGGGACTTGTTCCAAATGGAACAATTACAGGACAGACAGAGGATTCTCCGACACTGACTTACAATACAATTGGACGCCACATTTCTAAGATGGTGTACACGAAAGTAGTCAGCAACAAGTCTCCATGGCTTTCCGGAGCAAAGCTTGGCGGAGTTTACACAAACCCGGCATCTCACGGAGAGGGACGTTTTGTTGCAAGCAAAGAGTGGCTTGACAAGCTGATCGCAAATGGACAGGTTGCAACTCAGTACTGCGACCCACAGGGAAATGTATCTATGGATGAGACATGGAACATTAATGGATCCTATCTTGCAATCGAAGGTATCACCAGCCCGGATGGAAGAGTATTTGGTAAAATGGCCCATTCAGAAAGACGTGGACGTTCCGTTGCAATGAACGTTTACGGAGAACAGGATCTGAAGATCTTTGAGTCTGGAGTGAAATATTTTAAATAAAAATAATCAGGCGCTTGCAAATTTTGCAGGCGCTTGTTCTGTATTTTGGCAAAAATACAAAATTATGCAGGAAATGAAAATTAAAAATGCACAAAATATAAAAATAACATTTTTTTGCAAAAAAATCTTGTGTTATAAAGTAAAATACTTTACAATATTAAAGGACAAAAGCGTCGAAGGAGAAGAACGGTTTTGCCGTCCTTCTTTTTTTTGAATAATGAATGCAAATAAATCAAGAAATATGGCGCTTTAAATTTCATAATAACATTTTTTCAGGAGGTACAAAGGTATGTCATATGTTGATGAAGTACTGGAAAAAGTAGTGGCAAAGAACCCTGCTGAGCCAGAATTCCACCAGGCAGTAAAAGAAGTATTGGAATCATTGAGAGTGGTAATCGAAGCAAACGAGGAGAAATTCAGAAAAGACGCTTTGCTTGAGAGACTGGTTGAGCCTGAGAGACAGATCAAATTCCGTGTTCCATGGGTAGACGATAATGGACAGGTTCAGGTAAATACAGGTTACCGTGTACAGTTCAACAGTTCAATCGGACCATACAAAGGAGGCTTACGCCTTCATCCTTCCGTAAACCTTGGAATCATCAAATTCCTTGGATTTGAGCAGGTATTCAAGAACTCACTGACAGGTCTTCCAATCGGAGGAGGAAAAGGTGGTTCTGATTTCGACCCTAAGGGAAAATCCGACAGAGAAGTTATGGCATTCTGCCAGAGCTTTATGACAGAACTTTGCAAATATATCGGTGCTGACACTGACGTTCCGGCCGGAGATATCGGAACAGGCGCAAGAGAGATTGGATATATGTTTGGTCAGTACAAGAGAATCCGCGGAGTATACGAAGGTGTACTTACAGGTAAAGGATTAAGTTACGGTGGATCTTTAGCAAGAACAGAAGCCACAGGTTATGGACTTCTGTATCTGACAGAGGAACTTCTGAAACTCAACGGAAAAGATATCAAGGGTATGACAGTTGCAGTATCCGGTTCCGGTAATGTTGCAATCTACGCAACACAGAAGGCTCAGGAGCTTGGAGCTAAGGTTGTTACAGTCAGCGATTCTACAGGCTGGGTATATGATCCAGAAGGAATTGATGTTGCAGCTCTGAAAGAAATTAAAGAAGTAAAACGCGCAAGACTGACAGAGTACAAGAACTATCGTCCGAACTCAGAGTATCATGAGGGACGTGGCGTATGGTCTGTAAAGGTAGATCTGGCTCTTCCATGTGCAACGCAGAACGAGCTTCACTTAGAGGATGCAAAACAGTTAGTAGCAAACGGTTGTGTAGCTGTATGCGAGGGTGCTAACATGCCTACTACATACGAGGCAACTGAGTATCTGCAGGAGAACGGTGTAATCTTTGCACCTGGAAAAGCAGCGAATGCCGGTGGTGTTGCTACATCTGCTCTTGAGATGTCACAGAACAGTGAGAGACTTAGCTGGACATTCGAGGAGGTTGATGCAAAACTGAAGAACATCATGGTAAATATCTGCCACAACATGGTAGATGCTGCAAAACGTTACGATATGGAAGGTAACTACGTAGCAGGAGCTAACATTGCAGGATTTGAGAAAGTTGTAGATGCTATGACAGCTCAGGGAATTGTATAAAAAACACTAAAATATTTGGAAAGTCCCGGATTTACGGGGCTTTCTTTTTGCATAACAGGAATTTTATTTCCTGTTATGCAAAAAGTCTCCGGCAGAATCAGTACTTTATGTTCAAAAGATTTTCCACTTATTAAAAAAGTAATTGAATTTTATGCAAAAAAGAGTATAATATAAACGACTAATGTTATCATGATAACATTGAAAAGCGTGCGGGAAATTTTATACAGAAAGGATGAAAAAATGGGATCAAAAATGGAAGTGTCTGAGGCGGAAATCCAGAAAGTCTACCACAGGGATTGCATTCTTCTGGCAGGGTTTGCAATATTTATGTGGTGTATTTTAAGTACGATATTACGACAGGCTTTACAGGTAGCGGGAGATTCGACTACAAGAACAATTATGATTTGTATTGCGTTGGTGACTGGAAGTGCATTGTCCCTCGGACTTTTTGCAGTTTACAGACACTTAAAAAGAAACAAAGATGTGATTTATAAAGAGGATCTTGAAAATTTGAAATTGCAGAAGAAAGATGCGTAGCAGGAGTGACAGAAGATGGAAAATAAAAAAGAAACGAAAAAAGAAAAAATAATGCAAGTGATAGATGTGTTTTTCGTAATGATCCTATGCTTTGTGGTTTTGCTTGTGACGATGCTTTTTCAAAATCTTGCAGGTGTCAAGGAGGCAGGAAAAGCATATGTGATCCAGGCATCTACACTGGTGCCGGTTGTAGTTGCGCTGGCAGCATATGTAACATTTCTTGTGAAAAGAAGCAAAAAAGATTTAAAGGAAATTATTGAACTGGAATATAGCGAAAAGGAGCAGGAACAGGTATGAGCATATGGACAATTATAAATATTGCAGCATGGGTATTATGTGCAGTATTTCTTTATTTGATTTTGAGTGATCTGATAAAAGTGGAAAAAAGGAACAGAGAAGAGAAAAAGCTTGAAAAGAAAGACTAAGAGGCATACTTATGGAGAAAGAAAAGACAAATGAAAAGAGTCAGGGACTTTCGAAAGTTCTTGGACCAATGCATATCTGGGCTCTTGGAGTAGGAATTGTACTTGTTGGAGAGTTCATGGGATGGAATTTTACGGTCGCAAAAGGAGGATCGATTGGTTCTGTTATTGCACTTTGGATGGTAGCCATGCTTTATGTCATGATTGTGATGATGAATACGGAGATGGGTTCTGTCATGCCGGAGGCAGGCGGACAGTATACAATGGCGAAATATATGCTTGGACCTTTAGCTGCATTTAACGTAGGGCTGATGCTTGTGCTGGAATATGCAATGCTGGAAGCAGCCGATGTTCTGGTCGTTGGACAGATACTTGAATCATTGAACCCGAATGTGAAAGCGCTGCCGTTTATCATATTAAGTCTGCTTGTGCTGACATATATGAATTACCGTGGTGTCTATGCAACCTTGACCCTGAATTTTGTGATTACGGCAGTTGCATTTGTGACGATATTTATTTTATTGTTTTCAACAAGTTTTTATGATCCACAGATGACTTTGATTAATTTGAAAAAAATGACAGATGGACTTCCATATGGTTATCTTGGAATTATTGCAGCCATGCAGTTTGCAGTCTGGTTTTTTCTGGGAATCGAAGGAGGAGCACTGGCGGCAGAAGAATGCAGGTCTACCAGCAGAGCTCTGCCACTGGGAACTATGATAGGTTTGTCTGTGCTGCTGATTGGTGCTACTACAACATGGTTTGTGTGCTCAGGTCTTGTCCCGGCAGAAAAGCTTGGTGAGTCTGCATATCCGTTGTATGACGCGGCATTGGCAACTGGAAAATTATATGTTATCATTGCATTGTTTGTTGGTACGATCATGGCGTGTCTGGCTTCAGCAAATGGCTGCATTAACGATGCAAGCAGAGCTTGGTTTGCAATGTCAAGAGATGGGCTGATCCCGCCTATATTTGCAAAGACACATCCGAAATATAAGACACCGTACCGGGCAACTGTATTTTTACTGCCGATATCTATGGCATTTGCATTTACAGGAATGTTGGATCAGGTTGTTACATTTTCTATATTTTCAGCGTTGATAGTATATGTGCTGACAGTGATCATGATGTTCCGGTTCCGGAAAATGTATCCCCTTGGAACGATTGAGCGTGGATATGTTGCACCAATCCATCCGGTACCTGCATTGATCGCAGCAGTGTTGATCGGTATAACGCTGCTGGGTATGTATCTGGGTTATTGGATAAATATACTAGGCGGAGTTGCTTTTTATTTCCTGGCATCTGTCTGGTTCTTGAAAAGGAGACTGAAGTTTATAGATAAATCACAGTTCTTAAAAGCCGGTACTCAGAAGTGGCCGAAACCGAAGGAATTATAATCGGAAGATTGTACTTTAATATTTTTATTTTACGAAATTCATACAATTTTCATAATATAAAACTGGAATAATCAGACAAAAACTGTTACCATATAAAAGAAAATTGAATTCGATATTGACAGAATGGAGGAATGATTATGGAACAAGTGAAACGGCCGAAAAAACCGTTGATGTTTTATTATACGATTGTGCTGATTATCCTGATATTATTTAACATTATTGCGATGCCTTACATAAAGGAAAAGCAGATCAAAGATGTAGATTATGGAACATTTATCTCTATGACCGAGAAAAAGGAGATAAAAAAAGTAGAATTGCAGCAACAGGATAATACGATCTTATTTACAGGAAAAGACGGGAAGACTATTTACAAAACGGCGATGGTCAATGATCCGGATCTGACGAAACGATTATATGAAGCGGATGTTTCTTTTTACGGAGAAGAAATTGATCAGTCATCTCCGATCCTGGTTAATATTTTATCCTGGGTGCTTCCAATCTTGTTTTTTGTGGCATTGGGAGAATACATGTCCAGAAAATTGATGAAGCGGGCTGGTGGGGAAAATGCCATGTCTTTCGGAATGGGAAAAAGCAGTGCGAAGATTTATGTGAAATCATCCGAGGGAATCCGTTTCCGTGATGTTGCAGGTGAAGATGAGGCGAAAGAGAATTTAAGCGAGATTGTAGAATATCTTCATAACCCGGCCAGATATAAAGAAATCGGAGCATCGATGCCGAAAGGAATTCTTCTTGTAGGACCTCCGGGAACAGGTAAGACGATGCTTGCAAAAGCAGTTGCCGGTGAGGCAAATGTTCCATTTTTCTCCATGTCCGGTTCTGAATTTGTAGAGATGTTCGTTGGTATGGGTGCATCAAAGGTGCGTGATCTGTTCCAACAGGCAAAAGAAAAAGCACCATGTATTGTGTTTATTGATGAGATAGATGCAATCGGTAAGAAGCGGGATGGACAGATAGGTGGAAATGATGAACGTGAGCAGACCTTGAATCAGTTGCTGACAGAGATGGATGGATTTGAAGACAACACGGGCGTGATCATTCTTGCGGCAACGAACCGTCCAGAATCCCTGGATCCGGCTCTTTTAAGACCGGGACGGTTCGACAGACGTGTGCCGGTAGAACTTCCTGATCTGAAAGGAAGAGAAGATATCCTGAAGGTTCATGCAAAAAAAATAAAAGTTGGTGATAATGTAGATTATAATAAAGTGGCACGTATGGCTTCCGGAGCTTCTGGAGCGGAACTTGCTAATATTGTAAATGAAGCAGCACTTCGTGCAGTTCGTGACAACCGTAAATTTGTAACGCAGGAAGATCTGGAGGAGAGTATTGAGGTTGTTATCGCCGGATATCAGAAGAAAAATGCGATCCTGACAGATAAAGAAAAGCGTATTGTGGCATATCATGAAATCGGGCATGCGCTTGTGGCTGCAAAACAGACTAATTCAGCTCCGGTACAGAAGATTACCATTGTTCCCAGAACGTCGGGGGCTCTTGGCTATACGATGCAGGTCGAGGAAGGCAATCATTATCTGATGACAAAAGAAGAAATCCTGAATAAGATCGCGACTCTTACAGGAGGAAGGGCAGCGGAAGAAATTGTGTTTGGTTCAGTCACGACGGGAGCTTCCAATGATATTGAACAGGCAACCAAGCTTGCAAGGGCTATGATCACAAGATATGGAATGACGTGTGATTTTGATATGGTTGCAATGGAAGTGCAGACGAATCAGTATCTGGGCGGAGATTCTTCCCTGACCTGTTCGGCAGAGACGCAGACAAAGATTGATGAGAAGGTTGTGGAAGTTGTTCGAAGTGAACACGAAAAAGCAGCTGGAATATTGATGGAGAACAGAGAAAAACTGGACGATCTGGCAAGGTATCTGTATGAGAAAGAAACGATTACAGGAGAAGAATTCATGAATATTTTAAACGCCTGATCAGGAAGAGGAGTAAATATACTCGGTGAGAATGTGCAGGAGTTCGGGAAAATATATCTACGAGGTAAAAACGGATTCCACGCACAGACTCACTTTTTCTTTTGATTATCTATTGGAACACCGGTATTTACTGATGCGAGGGACGGAATAAAAGATGGAATTTTTGCAAATGTAGAAAAAATTGAAAAATTTTAAAAAATATGTTGACGAAAGTAGAATCTTATTGTAAACTTAGTAGGCTGGTTCAAGAGAGCAGCGAATATAAATATGGCGGGATAGCTCAGTTGGCTAGAGCACGCGGTTCATACCCGCGGTGTCGCTGGTTCAAATCCAGTTCCCGCTACTTGGAAAGAGAATTCACATTGTGTGTTCTTTTTTTTATACTCTAACATAGAAAAATATGGACATGAGAAAATAAGAAGTGCTATAATTAAAATAATATTTTGGGCAAAACAGACGAAAGTCTGCGACGCAAAGCTATAGGACCTGTAAAATGGTAGCCAGTTGTAAAAAAAGAATGTACACTGTCTATTTTAGATGGTGTTTTTTATATAATCTGTTGATACGAAACTATTAGTAAAGATAATTCATGAATTAGTGGAAAACAATTTCACAAGGGAGAGCATATTGAAAAAGAAAAAATGGAACAGCTTCCGAATATCAATGTTGAATTTGTAGTAGGCAATAATGACCTGGATTTCTACAAGTTTCTTAAGGAAAACGGTGGATTTCCGGATATTATAACCTGCTGTCGTTTTTCGCTTCACGATGCAAGTCCTCTGAAAGACAGTCTGATGGATCTTTCTACAACTAACGTGGCAGGTGCTGTCTATGACACATATCTTAATAATTTTATGAATGAAGATGGAAGCGTAAACTGGCTTCCGGTGTGTGCGGATGCGCATGGCTTTGTAGTGAACAAAGACCTTTTTGAACAGTGAAATTGCGGTGGAGATCCTTAATGAATATGGCTTCCTGGTTGATACAGCAGAAGATGGAGCAGAGGCAGTGGAGAAGGTTAAGAATTCAACAGCAGCTGGCTATGATCTGGTGCTGATGGATGTGCAGATGCCTGTGATGAATGGATATGAGGCAACAAAGCAGATCCGTGCACTGGAGGATCCCAAATTGGCGGGAATTACAATTCTTGCTATGACTGCCAATGCTTTTGAGAAAGATAGAAAGAAAGCACTGGAATGTGGTATGGATGGATTTTTATCCAAGCCAATTGTTATTAAAGATTTGATTGATGCGTTACAACATAATCTGGAGAGAGTTTAGTACAGCAAAAATCAAACAAAGAAGGAGACGATGAGATATGGAACAAGAAAATTATTCAATCGTATTCAGTAGTTCAACTGGTAATACAAAGAAGCTGGCTGATGCAGTCTATGAAATATTGCCAAAAGATAAGTGTGATTATTTTGGGGAGAATGATTCAAAGATCCCTCCATCCGATTTGTTGTATATCGGATTTTGGACTGACAAAGGGAGTGCGGATACCAAGACATTAGAATTATTAGCGAAACTAAAAAACAAGAAGATTTTTCTGTTTGGAACGGCTGGGTTCGGTGGAAGTGATGTATATTTTGAAAAGATCCTCGGACAAGTCAAACAATCCATTGATTCAAGCAATGCTGTTATTGGAGAGTATATGTGCCAGGGAAAAATGCCACAATCTGTGCGTGAACGATATGTAAAGATGAAAGAAAATCCGGAACATCCAGCGAATCTTGATATGTTGATCGCAAATTTTGACTGTGCATTGTCACATCCTGATATGGACGATCTGGAAAAATTAAAAAAGATAATAAAAAAATAAAAAAAGTTATTGACAATACTCACTATATTGATGTATACTAACGAAGTCGGTTCGAGAGAGCCACAAGATATGGGATCATAGCTCAGCTGGGAGAGCATCTGCCTTACAAGCAGAGGGTCATAGGTTCGAGCCCTATTGGTCCCATATATACCTCAATATATGGCGGGATAGCTCAGTTGGCTAGAGCACGCGGTTCATACCCGCGGTGTCGCTGGTTCAAATCCAGTTCCCGCTACTTGTGTAAGAAAAGGAATTTGCAAAAGCAGATTTCTTTTTTTTGTATAAAAAGTGAAAATTGGCTTGAGGTTGATTTTTCACGCTGGGGGAATAAATCGCAAGATAATGCTATGTTTCAAAAGGTAAAGGAAGCAATCATATCACACAAAATGCTTTGTATTGTTTATGTGAATACTCGTGGAGAAGTGATTGAAAGAGTTATCTGTCCGCTTAAAATGGTGTATAAAGCGAAAAGCTGGTATATAAAAGCCTTTTGTATGAATAAGTCCGATTTCCGTATCTTTAAATTGACACGTATTATACAAGCAAGGATTATGGAAAAATTTTTTAATCCTATGGAATTTCCACAAGAAGAAAAAAAGGAAATAAAAGCAAATTGTGAAAATATTATACTGCGTTTTCCTCAAGAAATGGCTTATCGGATTTATGATGAATTTGAAGTTGATGAAATCAATCAAGACGATAATGGTGATTTTATAATTTCCGCTACAATGCCTATAGATGAATGGCTGATTGGTTATCTTCTTTCTTTTGGTTCAAAGGTTTGTATCATAGAACCAAAGTATTTAAAAAAAATTGTCTACAATGAAGCAAAAAAAATATGCGAACAAAATAAACCATGACATATGTTGTCAAGGTTATTGTGATATAATACAGATGAAAAAATATTAAGGGGTGAACTATTTATGAATGAAACATTTATGAACTTAACGTTGGATAATCTGGACACAGAACATATATGTTGTGCAATTTCGGATAAAAAACATCAAGTTGGAGTATCAGTAAAAAAGCAATGGCTTAAGAAACGAATTGAAGAAGGTCATATTTTCCGTAAACTTGATAAAAAAGGAAAAGTATTTATTGAATATGCTCCGATAGAAACAGCATGGGTTCCTGTTTCTGGAGAAAACTATCTGTATATTTACTGCCTTTGGGTATCTGGCTCTTT
The DNA here is from genome assembly GCF_900290215.1 of Dorea sp. Marseille-P4042. Classification (NCBI taxonomy): domain Bacteria; kingdom Bacillati; phylum Bacillota; class Clostridia; order Lachnospirales; family Lachnospiraceae; genus Dorea; species Dorea sp. Marseille-P4042. Next base: position 86,041 of record NZ_OLMI01000001.1, read on the forward strand.
TAAGGGAAAAGGATATGCAAAATCTTTACTTGAATATTGTATTCATGACGCAAAGGAAACTGGGAAATCAGGTGTATGCGTTTTCAGTTCAAAAAAGAAAAAGCCTTTTTTATCTGATAAGAAGTTTTTTCTGAAATATGGTTTTGAAGTGGTAGATACGGTTGGGAATGATTATGAGTTATTGTCATTGTCTTTTGATGGGAATAAGCCTTGTTTTTCTGAAAACGCAAAAAAAATGACAATAGAGCAAAAGGAGCTGACAATCTATTATGGATTACAGTGTCCATATATTCCTAATTGCATTGAACAAGTACAGGAATACTGTAATAAAAATAATATACCATTAAATCTAATTGCTGTAGATACTTTAGAAAAAGCTAAAAATGTTCCTTGTATTTTCAATAATTGGGCTGTATTTTATAACGGTGATTTTGTGACTAATCATCTTTTGAATGAAACTTTTTTAAAAAAGAAATTTCAATTATAAAGGTATAGTTTATGCACTTAAAAAAAGTGAAAGGGATTTTATCTTCATCAAATGGAATGAACCTATATCGAGGTTGTACGCACGGCTGTATATATTGTGACTCAAGAAGCAAATGTTACCACATGGAACATGCTTTTGAAGATGTTGAAGTCAAAGAAAATGCTATTATCCTTTTAGAAAATACTTTAAAAAGAAAACGATTAAAATGTATGTTGAGCACTGGTTCTATGACAGATCCTTATATTCCGCTTGAAGATGAATTTAGTAGTGTCAGAAAAGCATTATCGTTAGCATATAAGTACGGTTTTGGTTTTACTCTGATAACAAAATCTAATCGTGTATTAAAGGATTTAGATTTATTAAAGGCTATCAATGAAAAAACAAAATGTGTAGTACAAATGACATTAACGACTTATGATGAGGATTTATGCAAAAAAATTGAACCAAATGTCAGCACAACAAAAGAAAGAGTTGAAGCTCTAAAAAAACTACATGATGCTGGTATTCCCACAGTTGTCTGGCTTTGCCCTATTCTGCCTTTTATCAATGATACAGAAGATAATATTAAAGGAATTTTAAATTATTGTATTGAAGCAAAAGTTTATGGTGTTATCTGCTTCGGAATGGGACTAACGCTTCGTGAGGGAAATAGAGAATATTTTTATAGTCAGTTAGACAGATTATTTCCGTATTTGAAAGATAAATATATACAAACTTATGGTATGCAGTATCAGATAAACAGTCCAAATAATGCGATATTGATGAAACTTTTTCATCAAATATGTGAAGATAACGGGATAGTACATGATAACAAAATTATCTTTGAATATTTAAGCAAATTTGAAGAGAAAAGCAAAGGTATTCAGCTAAAGTTATTTGATGACATATTATAGAATAATTGTTCTTGTGAAATTTATTATGAAAGTTGTTGATATTATGGGAAAATATTAGTTGCAGAATTTACAGATAAAGAAGAACAGATTTTTAATCAGCTCGTAGAATGGCTGTCAAATACTTTGTGTACTGCACCTGTTTTTTTAAGCAAAGAAATTGCATTTTCTATTATGCAAAAAAACTCTGGCTATAGTGGCCTTTCGTTGACTCTGAATATTCTCTCATGTATAATAAAAAAGGCATTGACAACGGAGAATGAAAAAAGTTTTGTGGAGGAATTAAAATGCGAGTTGGTTTGGGATACGATGTTCACAAATTAGTAGAAGGAAGAGATCTGATTATCGGAGGTGTCCAGATACCGTATGAGAAAGGTCTTTTGGGACATTCGGATGCGGATGTGCTTCTCCATGCGATTATGGATGCCCTTCTCGGAGCAGCAGCGCTTGGAGATATTGGGAAGCATTTTCCGGATACAGACTCAAAATATAAAGGAATTTCCAGTATAAAGCTTCTGGAGTATGTACGGGAGCTGATTGATGATGAGCTGTATGTGGTTGGAAATATTGATGCGACAATCATTGCACAGCGTCCGAAGCTGGCACCTTATATTGAGCAGATGAAAAAAAATATTGCAGATGCCCTTGCAATTGAAGTAAGTCAGGTGAATATTAAGGCAACTACAGAGGAAGGACTTGGATTTACCGGAAGCGGAGAAGGTATTTCGGCGCAGGCAATTGCGTCACTTGAGACGATTGTGAATTACAGTTACGGTGTCGGTCCGGCAGATGTAAGTTCTGGTTGTGCAGGCAGTTGTGGCGGATGTACGGGCTGTAGTGGATGCCAGAATCCGTAGGTATCATAGTTGTGTGCTTTTGAGCCCAACATCTATATAATCTGGAATTATAAAGTAAAATGTACAGTGTGGCTGGAGGAAAGGACATATGAAAATTGAAAAGCTGGAAGTTTCACAGCATTTAGATACGAGAAAGCTTTATGAAGAGGTGTTTTCAAAAGACGAGAAAAGCTTTGTAGATTATTATTATCAGGAGAAGACAAAGGACAACATCATTTATGTTGTCCGGGAAGACGATGATATTCAGGCTATGCTGCATTTAAATCCATATACACTGATGGTCAATGGAACTGAAAAGGAATCCTATTATATTGTGGCAGTTGCAACGAGAAAGGAATACCGTGGCAGAAGGTATATGGCCGGACTTTTAAGAGAGTCTCTTTTGGATATGTACCAGGCCGGTGTAACATTTACTTATCTGATGCCGGCAGCGGAGGCTATTTATCTGCCACATGATTTCCGGACGATGTATGAACAGAATATTGAATATTATGCTCCGGAGGAGAAGCTGGCGGAAAGTATTACTGTACAGGCGGCTGAAGACAAAGATTGTGATGAAATTGCAGCCTGGGCACAGAAAGAACTGGCGGGGAAATATCAGGTTTACGCCAAGCGTGATAAGAATTATTATGAACGATTACTGAAAGAGCTGGCATGTGAAGATGGAAAGCTTATCATCTACAGAAAAGATGGACAGATTGTTGATGTAAGACCATATTATGAAGAATCTAAAGAGACGGAAGAAGCGGAAAAACAAGAGGCAAAACCGAAGATTATGATTCGGATCGTTGATGTCAGAAGAATGTTGATGTCGCTGAAGTTAAAAAGTCTTATGGCAGTCAGCTTTCAGGTTACAGACCCACTGATTCCGGAGAATAACCGTTACGTTACAATGACAGGAACGGAGTTTTCAGGACTGATGCTTATGGACGGAAAGCCAGAAACCAGTGAAGGTATTCTGCCGGTCAGTGCATTGGGAGAACTTGTCTTTGGTGCAAAAACGGTAGAAGAAATCAGTAAAGAAGAAGGAGTTTCCATGTCGGGACGAATGGAATCGGAGCTTGAAAAGATTATTCCACTTTCCAGGATTTATCTGAATGAAGTAGTTTGATTCAAGAACGCTATTGGCATTCTTGAATTCTGCAATAGACGAATACCGAAAACTATGTTATGATAAAAAATGATGTAGTCATCGTAAATATTGGCGGGCAAAGCATTATTTCACAAAAAGATTGCCCTGCATATTTATAGATTTACTTAGGAGGAATGAAAGATGAAATTTTGTCACAAATGTGGAGCTCAGTGTGAGGACGGAGCAAAGTTCTGTAAACAGTGTGGAGCAGCTTTAGCTGATGTGAATGCGAATCAAAGTCAGCAGACATACGAAGTACCACGACAGGCTCAGTATACAAGTGCAGATACGAATAATAGTCAGAATGCATATGGAAATCAGAATAATTATGGAAACCAGAATCAATATGGCGGCCCGGCAGGCGGCATGAATCAGAGATTCCCGGGAATCCAGGAGAGAAATATTGCGATTGCAGTCATTCTTTCGATTGTAACATGCGGACTCTATGGAATTTACTGGATGATCAAGCTGAATGACGAGGTTAATCAGATTTGTGGCGATACACAGGCGACAGGAGGCGGACTTGTATTTCTGTTCACGTTGATTACATGTGGAATCTATGGATGGTACTGGATGTACAAGATGGGTGAAAAATGCGATCAGATCAAGGGCGTGAATGGAAGTTCAGGAATCTTATATCTGATCCTTGGAATTTTCGGCCTCGGAATTGTAAGCTATTGTCTGATGCAGGATACAATTAATAAAGCAATTATGTAGAATCTGTGATTGACAAAATGTATTTTTTCACATATTATATATTCTAAACAGGCAAAGACCTAGAACGGAAAGAGTAACAGAATAAGAATCTGACAGAGAGAGAACGTCACCGGCTGAAAGCGTTCTTAAGAGGAATATCTGTGAAGTGCCTCCGGGAGTTGACTGGGCGAAGGATTTATCGGAATCTGGTAGTGCAGTACGTGGATACGCGTTAAGTATGAAAAGTGGAGATTGGTGTCTGCATAAGATCATAAGACAGAATCTCTAAAAGAGTGGAACCGCGGATATACTTCGTCTCTTATTATGAGAGACGAAGTTTTTTTATATATGATGCCAGGGTCAAAAGGTCTAAATCCACATGAGCTTGCTCATAAGTGGATGAAAGACCTTAGGACCCGCCCCAATATGAGCCTAAAAGTGGGATGACAATCCCACGATATGCGAATAATTGGGAGGATTGTGGGAGTGCAAAGCACGGAACAATCCGTAGGCATCATAGTTGGGGCTTTTGCCCCCAACATCTATATATTTGATCATTATATGTCAAGGGAGGAACTTAAAATGGGAGTTGTATCCTATGTCAAGGAAGAAATTCAGGTGATTCGTGAGCGGGATCCTGCAATCAAATCGAATATGGAAGTATTTTTATACCCTAGTTTTAAGGCAATTCTTCATTACAGAGTCGCACATAAATTATACAAAAAGGGACATTATGTTATGGCGCGCTGGATTTCTCAAAGAGCAGTCAGAAAGACAGGAATTGAAATCCATCCGGGTGCGACTATTGGAAAAGGTCTTTTTATTGACCACGGAAGTGGCGTTATCATTGGTGAGACGGCAGAACTTGGTGATAACATTACTTTGTATCAGGGGGTAACACTTGGCGGTACAGGAAAAGAGCAGGGAAAACGTCATCCGACGCTTGGAGATAATGTTATGGTCAGCGCAGGAGCAAAGGTTCTTGGATCATTTAAAATTGGCGAGAATTCAAAAATCGGAGCAGGATCCGTTGTGTTGAAAGAAGTACCGGCTAATTGTACAGTTGTTGGTGTCCCTGGAAGAATTGTAAAGCAGGATGGCGCAAAGATTCCACGTATGGATATGAACCAGGTAGATCTTCCGGACCCGATCAGCAATGACATCAAAGAGCTTCAGGTTGATAACCTGCGTATGCATAAAAAGCTTATGGAACTGGAAAATCAGTTAAAAATGGTTGCGCATGCCCAGTGCGCAAAAGAAGAGAAGGAGCAATAAAAATGAAGATTTATAATACAATGTCCAAGAAAAAAGAAGAATTTATACCACTTGAAGAAGGAAAAGTCCGCATGTATGTATGTGGACCTACTGTATACAACTTTATTCACATTGGTAATGCAAGACCGATGATCGTATTTGATACTGTCAGAAGATATTTCGAATATAAAGGATATGATGTAAATTATGTATCGAACTTCACGGATGTAGATGATAAGATTATTGCAAAGGCAAATGAAGAAGGTGTGACTGCTGAAGAGATTTCACAGCGTTACATTGAAGAATGTAAGAAAGATATGGCTGGCATGAATGTAAAGCCTGCAACAACAAATCCGCTTGCAACACAGGAAATTGAAGGTATGATTCAGTTGATCCAGACACTGATGGACAAGGGATATGCTTATGAAAAGAACGGTACTGTTTACTACAGAACCCGCCAGTTCAAAGAGTACGGTAAATTGTCCCACAAGAATCTGGATGATCTTCGCTCCGGAGAGCGCTCACTTCTTGTATCTGGTGCAGATGAGAAGGAAGATCCATTGGATTTTGTTCTCTGGAAACCGAAAAAAGAAGGAGAGCCATTCTGGAAATCCCCATGGAGTGACGGACGTCCGGGGTGGCATACAGAGTGTTCTGAGATGTCCAAGAAATATCTTGGAGAGCAGATAGATATTCATGCCGGTGGAGAAGATCTTGTATTCCCACATCATGAAAATGAGATTGCCCAAAGTGAGGCTGCCAATGGAAAGACATTTGCAAATTACTGGATGCACAATGCATTTTTAAATATTGACAATCGCAAGATGAGTAAGTCTCTCGGAAACTTCAGAACTGTCCGTGAGATCAGTGAGCAGTATGATCTTCAGGTGCTTCGTTTCTTTATGCTGAGCGCACACTATAGAAGTCCATTGAACTTCAGTGCTGAGCTTATGGAAGCAGCTAAGAGCAGTCTGGAGCGAATTGTAAATGCAGTAGATAACCTGAACTTCCTTATAAAAAATGCAAAGGATGAGCCGATGACTGCAGAGGAAGCAGAACTTTTCGCTCAGACAGATTCGTTTGTAAAAGCATTTGAAGATGCGATGGATGATGATTTTAATACAGCAGATGCAGTAGCTGCAATTTTTGAGCTTGTAAGATACAGCAACACCAATGCAGATGCCAAGAAGACAAAAGAGTATCTTGGAAAGATCAAAGACTTGATCGTGAAGCTTGCAGATGTTCTTGGTCTTATTGTAGAGAAGAAAGAAGAAATTCTGGCAGAGGATATTGAAAAACTTATTGAGGAGCGTCAGGCTGCAAGAAAAGCAAAGGACTTTGCAAGAGCAGATGCGATTCGTGATGAATTATTAGAAAAAGGTATCATTTTGAAAGATACAAGAGAAGGAGTACAATGGAAAAGAGCGTAGATTGGCAGTTTGACAGTTATATGCAGGAGATTTTCCAGATGAAAGAGGTGGATATCAGAGAATATTCACCTCTTGCTCTGGCTTATATTGGAGACTGCATTTTTGACCTTGTAATTAAATCTTTAGTGATGAATGAGGGAAATAAACAGGTTCAGAAAATGCATAAGGAAACCAGCTCTTATGTACAGGCATCTGCCCAGTCCAAAATGATGCGTACCATTCAGGAACATTTAACAGAAGAAGAGCATGGCATATACAAACGCGGAAGGAATGCCAAAAGTGTGTCTCCTGCAAAGAATCAATCCATCACAGACTACAGACGTGCTACGGGATTTGAAGCGTTGATGGGATATCTGTATCTGAAAAAGGACTGGAAACGACTGCTGGATTTGGTGAAGATCGGGCTTTGCAGTGTTTCTGACAGGTCCGCTTTAAAGGAAGAAGAATAGCTGGCAGCAGGATTTGAGTAAGTTTTGAAGAAGGAGAATTTCATGATAGAACACAAAGACAAACATGGAAATGAAAATATGATTGAGGGACGCAATGCGGTCTTAGAAGCATTTCGTTCCGGAAAACCAGTGGACAAATTATTTGTTCTGGACGGCTGCCAGGACGGCCCGGTGCGGACGATTGTACGTGAGGCAAAGAAGCATGATACTTTGGTTCAGTTTGTAGATAAAGAACGTCTGACACAGCTTTCGCAGACAGGAAGACATCAGGGAGTGATTGCTTATACAGCGGCTTATGAGTATGCACAGGTAGAGGATATGCTGGCACTGGCAAAAGAGCGGGGAGAGGATCCATTTCTTATTTTGCTGGACGATATTGAAGACCCACACAACCTGGGTGCGATTATCCGTACTGCAAATCTGGCAGGTGCGCATGGAGTCATTATTCCTAAACGAAGAGCGGTAGGACTGACGGCGACTGTGGCAAAGACATCGGCAGGAGCAATCAACTATACACCGGTTGCAAAAGTGACTAATCTGACTAAAACGATGAAAGAATTAAAAGAAAAAGGGCTTTGGTTCGTGTGTGCGGATATGGGTGGTGAGTCTATGTATAAGCTGAATCTGACAGGTCCGATCGGTCTTGTGATTGGAAATGAAGGAGAAGGTGTCAGCCGTCTTGTAAAAGAAACCTGTGATTTTGTTGCAAGCATTCCGATGAAAGGGGATATTGATTCCCTGAATGCATCTGTGGCAACCGGAGTTCTTGCATATGAGATTGTAAGACAGAGGCTTGGATAATTATGGACAGATATGAGAAGATGACAGATGAACAACTGATTCAGAAGCTGCGCGATGGAGACAACAGAATCGTAGATTATATTATGGAAAAATATAAAAATCTTGTACGAAAAGAAGCGAATGCTATGTATCTTCTTGGAGGAGAAAATGAAGATCTGATCCAGGAAGGTATGATCGGTCTTTTTAAAGCGGTGCAGAATTATGAGCCGGATCAGAATAGTTCATTTTTCAGCTTCGCAAAACTGTGTATTTCCAGACAGCTTTACTCCGCAATCGAGGCTTCCAGGAGAAAGAAACACAGTCCGTTAAATTCTTATGTTTCACTTTATGATATGACGGAGGAGAAAGAACCTCTGATCAATACGATGGAAGCACATAAAAACAGCAATCCGGAAGAACTATTAGTCAGCCAGGAATACGCAGAACTTCTGGAAAGTAAACTGGAAGAGAGCTTAAGTGATCTTGAGAACCGTGTACTTTATCTGCATCTTATGGGCACCGATTACCGCACGATAGCAAGGCTTCTAGACAAAAGTCCAAAGACGGTGGATAATGCCTTGCAAAGAATTAAAGCAAAGACGCAAAAGATTCTGGAAAAAGAGAAGTTATGAAAAACAGGAATGCTGAAAAATAGAAATACTCGATTAGGCATTGACAACAAGTGCCGGATATTGTATATTATTAACGTTGCATAGAACATATGCGCGCTGCCTTGGCTCAGTCGGTAGAGCGTCGCCTTGGTAAGGCGGAGGTCGGCGGTTCGATTCCGCTAGGCAGCTTGTTTAAATTAACCTCGTAAATTCGCGAAGAACGTGAGTTTACGGGGTTTTTACTATCTGACTTTTTAAAATCGTATGACTGCAGGGCAAAGAAGAGTATAGCTGAAAGAAGAATTTTGGGTGTTAGAAGAGAGGTGTAGAGAGAAAATATGAGTAAGAAAAGTACAGTGATGACAGAAGGGGCAATTTGGAAAGAAATTTTATTCTTCTCCATTCCGCTCATCTTGGGAAATTTATTTCAACAATTATATAATACAGTAGATTCTATTATTGTGGGAAACTGGATTGGGAGTGAGGCATTGGCAGCAGTCGGATCCAGTGGCGCGATTATCAATCTTCTGGTTGGATTCTGTATCGGTGCATCCGCAGGTGCCGGAGTCGTTGTTTCTCAGTTTTTTGGAGCCGGGAATCGTGAAGGAGTAAGGAAAGCAGTACATACGACACTTGCAATTGCCGTGGCAGCAGGAGCGATATTGACAGTGGCAGGGGTTATGACAACACCGATGATTTTGCGGGCAATGGACACACCGCAGGAAGTATTTGAACAATCATCACAGTATCTGCAGGTGTATTTTGGCGGAATATTTTTTTCTGTTATTTATAATATGTCAGCAGGAATTCTCAATGCAGTGGGAAATTCCAGACGGTCATTAATCTACTTGATTATTGCAGCGGTTTCCAATATATTTTTAGATATATTTTTTGTTGTGATTTTGAAAATGGGAATTATTGGAGCGGCTCTTGCAACAGATATCAGCCAGCTTTTATCCTGTATTTTTATTCTGGGATTTTTAATGAGAAGCCAGGAAAGTTATCATGTAAGACTACGTGATATTCGGTTTTATGATAATCTGCTTGGAAGGATTTTGAAGATCGGTCTGCCGACAGGATTTCAAAATATTGTTATATCCATTTCAAATGTTATTGTACAGTCCAGCGTCAATAGCTTTGGTGCAGTTGTAATGGCAGGCTATGCAGCTTATGTAAAAGTAGATGGATTCAATATTCTTCCGGTGCTGAGTTTCAGTATGGCGGCCAGTACATTTGCAGGTCAGAACGTAGGCGCAGGAAAATATGACCGCGTGAAGAAAGGAATGTGGGTATCAACAGGTATGGGCGTCGGATATACCATTATTTCCGGAATATTATTGTTAATTTTTGCGCCGCAGGTCATTGGAGTATTTTCTGGCAAACCAGATGTAGTCCAGTATGGAATTTATGTTATGAAGTTTTTCTGTCCGTTCTACTGGCTGCTTGGTTTCTTACATGTTATGGCAGGAACAGTCCGGGGAACAGGAAAGACATTTCAGACAATGGTTGTATTCCTTGTATCCTTATGTGTATGCAGAGTTATCTGGATTTGGGCGGTACTTCGAATCGACCACAAACTGTCTTATGTTATGACGGCATATCCGGTGACATGGCTGATCGGTGCAGTACTGATCGCACTCTATGTATGGAAGGGAAAATGGATGCCAGAGGCGTATTATCGAATGAAGAAAGAAGTATAGAAAGTGAGTGATGTATCATGACAGCTTTTTTAAATGATTTTAGCAAGTTTTACGGAACTGGTGAGAAAAATGAGGCGGGACAGAATCTGGAAGAATTCCTGGAACTGTATGATTCGAGAAAATATGAAACACCAAGCAATACGACAGATGCAGTCATATTTGCATATGAAGGGGAAAGCTGTGATTCTATTGACGGATTAAAGGTTCTTCTTGTAAAGAGAAGCAATCACCCAAGTATTGGTTACTGGGCACTGCCGGGCGGTTTTGCCAATATGCGGGAGAATTTAGATGAGACTGCAAGGCGTGAGCTGGAAGAAGAGACAGGTGTAAAGGGGCTTGTTATGGAACAGATTGCAACTTATGGGGATTATGACAGAGACCCGCGGACCCGCGTGATCACGACTGCATATATGGCGGTCGTTCCGGAAAATGCTGTGAAAGTACAGGCAGGTGATGACGCCGCGGATGCTGTGTGGTGTGAGGTGAATCTACAAGGAGTCAGCACAGAAGAAAGAGAGAATGATTTGAAATGCTATGAAGGCGCTGTGTCAGATCTGGAAAAACAGATGGAATATCACTATAAACTTCACGTGAAAAATGTAAGCAGAGGCTTGGATACAGAGGCAGAAGTTGTACAGACGATCCGTGGCGAGCTGGTGCGCGAGGAACATTTTCAGGTGGAAAAAGCAGGTGAGATTGCGGTCGACCACAGTGCAATTATTGTACAGGCAATTTTAACGCTCAAAAAACGTTTGTAATCTGTGCCGTCATAGGGTAAAATATTGAGTGATATGGGAATGGAAGAAGCAAGAATGCTGAGGCATTCTTGAATTAAAATAATTCATATAAATCAGGAGGAGAGAAATGGCAGAAGAGACAGTTTCTAAGAATTTTATAGAGCAGGAAATCGATAAAGATCTGGCAGAGGGAGTTTATACAGAGGTCTGCACAAGATTCCCGCCAGAGCCGAATGGATACCTTCATATCGGACATGCAAAGTCTATTCTTTTAAATTCCGGACTTGCGAAAGAATACGGTGGAACATTTCATTTAAGATTTGACGATACGAACCCGATGAAAGAGGATATGGAATTTGTAGAGTCTATCAAAGAAGATGTGCAGTGGTTAGGAGCAGATTATAAAGACCATCTGTATTTTGCTTCTAACTATTTTGATACCATGTATGAATGTGCAGTAAAATTGATCAAAAAGGGAAAAGCATATGTGTGTGATCTCAGTGCTGATGAGATTCGCGAGTACAGAGGAACACTGACAGAGTCAGGGAAGGACAGCCCATATCGTGACAGAAGTGTTGAAGAAAACTTAGAGCTTTTTGAACGCATGAAGAATGGTGAGTTTGAAGATGGAACAAAGGTACTTCGTGCGAAAATCGATATGGCGTCTCCGAACATTAACATGCGAGACCCGGTCATTTACCGTGTGGCACATATGACACATCACAACACAGGGGATAAATGGTGCATTTATCCGATGTACGATTTTGCTCACCCAATTGAGGATGCAGTAGAGCATATCACACATTCTATCTGTACACTGGAGTTCGAGGATCACAGACCGCTCTATGACTGGGTCGTAAAAGAGTGCGAGTTTGATCCGGCACCGCGTCAGATTGAGTTTTCAAAATTATACCTGACAAATGTTGTGACAGGTAAGAGATACATTAAGAAACTTGTTCAGGACGGCATCGTAGATGGCTGGGATGATCCAAGACTTGTTTCCATCGCAGCACTCAGAAGAAGAGGATTCACACCGGAATCTCTGAAAATGTTTATCGAACTGTGTGGAGTATCCAAGAGCCAGAGTTCGGTAGACTATGCAATGCTTGAGTATTGTATTCGTGAGGATTTAAAATTGAAACGTCCGCGTATGATGGCAGTACTAGATTCAATTAAACTTGTGATCGACAATTATCCGGAAGGAGAGGTGGAATATCTGGAAGCAGATAATAACCTGGAGAATCCGGAACTTGGAAAGAGACAGATTCCATTCTGCAAAGAGCTTTACATTGAGCGTGACGATTTTATGATCGAGCCTCCGAAGAAATATTTCCGTCTCTTCCCAGGCAATGAAGTACGTCTTATGAATGCATATTTTGTGACCTGTACAAGTTATGAGACAGATGAAGATGGAAATGTGACAGTTGTTCACGCTACTTATGATCCAGAGACAAAATGCGGAACAGGATTTACAGGACGTAAAGTGAAAGGAACGATCCACTGGGTAGCAGCACCTTATGCAAAACAGGCAGAAATTCGTCTCTATGAGAATCTTGTAGATGAAGAGAAAGGTGTATACAATAAAGAGGACGGTTCTCTGAACCTGAATCCACATTCTCTTGAAATCCGCAAGAACTGCTATGTAGAGGATAGCTTTGCAGAGGCAAAGGGATGTGACAGCTTCCAGTTCGTAAGAAATGGATACTTCTGCGTTGACAGTAAAGATTCTACACCGGAGAATCTGGTGTTCAATAGAATCGTGTCACTGAAGAGCTCTTTCAAACTGCCTAAGAAATAAAGAGGAATAACATGAACGAACTGACCATGAATCTGAAGACAGATTCAAAAGTTCCCCTCTATGAACAGATTTACAACTATATAAAAAGTGATATCCAGAATGGCAGGATTTCTTATGGAGAGAAGCTCCCTTCCACAAGAGCTCTTGCCAGACATCTGGAAATCAGCCGCAGTACGGCAGAGCTTGCGTATGAACAGTTACTGTCAGAAGGCTATATAGAATCGGAGCCGTGCAGAGGATATTTTGTAGCAAAGATTGATGAGTTATATCAGATCCGTCCTGCAAAAACACCAACAGAAGAAAAAAAAGAACAGAAGCCACGATACCGTTATGACTTTACGCCAAACGGAGTGGATTTAAAAAGCTTTCCCTACAATGCGTGGAGAAAGCTTTCTAAAGATATACTGACAGATGATAAAACAGAGCTGTTCAGATCCGGTGAATCCAAAGGGGAACTTGGGTTCCGGCAGGCAATCTGTAATTATCTGCATCAGGCCAGAGGCGTGAATTGTACACCGGGACAGGTAATTGTTGGTGCCGGAAGTGATTACATTTTAATGCTTCTTGGTATGATACTTGGAAGAGAACATGTCGTTGCATTTGAAAATCCGACATACAAACAGGCATATCGTCTCTTCCGGGGACTTGCCTATAAGACTGTTCCGGTCGGTATGGACAAAAATGGAATGAAAGTGACAGAATTGTCTGATAGTGGGGCAGATATTGCATACGTGACTCCGTCTCACCAATATCCGACAGGGATCATTATGCCGATTGGACGAAGACTGGAACTTTTGAAATGGGCGAAAGAAGAACCGGATCGTTATGTGATCGAAGACGATTACGACAGTGAGTTCCGTTATAAAGGAAAACCGATTCCGGCACTGCAGGGATATGACCGGGACGGAAAAGTTATTTATCTTGGTACATTTTCAAAATCCATTGCACCGGCAATCCGTATGAGCTATATGGTGTTGCCGGAAAAACTGCAGAAACGCTATGAACGAGAATATAGTTTTGTGAATTCAACCGTTTCAAAAGTCGATCAGATGATCGTACAGCGATTTATTGAAGAGGGCTATTATGAACGGCATTTGAATAAGACAAGAGCTATGTATAAAGGACGTCATGATACGCTGATTGAGGAATTAAAGCCTCTTTTGGGAAAATGCAAGATTTCCGGAGAACATGCAGGTGTGCATCTGCTTCTGACGTTTGAAGATGGGTATTCAGAACAGGAACTGATCGAACTTGCAAAAAAATCAGATATCCGGGTCTATGGAATGTCAGATTATCGGGTGGGTGAAGAAAACAGTAGGAAAGCAACGATTCTTCTTGGATATGCCAATTTAAGCGAAGAACAGATTAAAGAGGCGGCAAGAACCCTGTGTAAGTGCTGGGGAGCATAGAAGAGTGCAGATGGATGACTGCGATAGTAGTGAAGCAGCTGCGCATAATATAAAATATCAGTTTATGTATAGAAAAGGAGCTGCTTTTTGGCAACTCCTTTAGTAGTTTTTTAGTAAATCTTTTCGTAATTCCCTGTTAAATTTCTTCCTGTTCGGAAGTCTCTGCACCTCTACATTCCTCGGCGGCCTCATTGGATTCTGCATCAGCTTCTTCAGCTTCTTTGGCAATCGCTTCGTCTATATGTTCTTCGTCAGCTTTGTCAGCTTCCTCAACAGCTTCAGGAGCTTCTTCATCATCAGAAGCGTCTGCGTCTTCTGCCTCTTTTTTAGGTGTAAGCGGAACGTAGCCGCGCTCGCCAACTGGCTTCAGATCATTATCTAAATCAAAATCATCATCGTCCAGTTCATCATCAAAATCATCAAGGTCAAGCTCTTCTTTGCTCTTAAGATAATAAACAAGACCTGCTGCAGCTCCTCCAATTGCTGCGAGACCTAATAATTTCTTTCCCCATTTAGCCATAATAATAAAATCTCCTTTCGTACGATGAAATTTCTACTAATAGCAATATTGTAATACTTTTTTAACAAAATTGAAAGGGAGAGTCTATAAAAAATATATAAATTTCCCGTAACATATTTAATAAAAATGTGAGAAATATGTCGAGCCGGGGTTGTTGAGACAAATGGGAAAATGTGCTAAAATATAAAAAGAGTATTTGTGAGAAATGACGAAACGACAGTCTAGAGGAACGCGAAGAAGGAGAAAGACATGAGTAGTGAACAGAATTTTAAAAAGTCAAAAGTAGCAAAAGTAGCAAAAAAGGGCCTTTTTCGAATTGTTTTCAGCCGAACTGGTATCATGCTGCTCCTGATTCTGATTCAGCTTGGAATCTTTATTATGATTCCATATTATCTGAATGCTTATACAACTTACATATATGGAGCATTCCGCGCAGTGAGTCTTCTGGTACTGATCCATATCATCAATTCCAAGGGGAATCCAGCGTTTAAAATGACGTGGACACTTTGTGTTCTTGTGTTTCCTGTAGTGGGAAGTTTATTCTATCTGTTTGTCCAGTTTCAGATAGGAACCAGATTTTTGAAAGCAAGACTCGCGGAACTTAGGATAGAGACAGACCTGTATATGCAGCAGGATCAGGAAATCGTAGAGGCAATTTGGGCGAGCAAATCAGCCAATGCACATTTGTCCTATTTTCTGTCACATCAGGTAGGATTTCCGACATACCGTAATACTGCAGTTAAGTATTTCCCGTTGGGAGAAGATAAATTTGCTTCCATGGTCCAGGAATTGAAAAAGGCAAAAAAGTTTATTTTTATGGAGTATTTTATCGTAGAAGAGGGATATATGTGGGAGACGATCCTGGATATATTAAAGGAAAAAGCGGCAGAAGGTGTAGAAGTCCGGTTTATGTATGATGGCATGTGTGCCATTTCGATGCTCCCTTACGATTATCCGGAACTCATCAGAAGTTATGGAATCCAGTGTAAGATGTCTAACAAGATCAAACCGTTCTTATCTACTTCACAGAATAATCGGGATCATAGAAAAATCTGTGTTATTGACGGCAAAGTAGCATATACGGGAGGTGTGAATCTCGGTGATGAATACATTAATCGAAAAGTCCGTTTTGGACATTGGAAAGATACCGCGGTTATGTTAAAAGGCGATGCTGTCCAAAGCTTTACTATGATGTTCCTTCAGATGTGGAATATTGAGGCTAGAAAACCGGAAGATTACCGCAAGTATCTGACACCGAAGGTTAAGGGGCTCAGACGGGAACTTGGATATGTTATTCCGTATGCAGATAGTCCATATGACGATGAGAACGTGGGCGAGGAAGTATACTTCCATATTTTAAATCATGCAAAGAAATATGTGCATATTATGACGCCGTATCTGATATTGGACAATGAGATGATCACAACATTGACTCGTGTGGCAAAATGCGGAATCGAAGTAATTATTATAATGCCGCATATCCCGGATAAATGGTATGCTTTTGCAGTTGCAAAAACTTATTACAAGGAACTGATCGAGAGCGGAGTACAGATTTATGAATATACACCAGGATTTGTGCATGCAAAGGTATTCGTATCGGACGATGATACTGCGACGGTAGGAAGTATTAATCTGGATTATCGGAGTTTGTATCTGCATTTTGAATGTGGAGTATTTATTTATAATAATTCTGAAGTTGACAAAGTGGAACGGGACTTTCAACAGACACTTGCAAAAAGCCATAAAGTGACGCTTATGGAAGTGAAAAAACAGACACTTGCAACCAAAATATCCGGTCAGGTATTGCGCCTGATTGCTCCACTTATGTAAAAACAGCGGATTTCTGTCGGTTTTTGTGAAAATACATTGTACAAGTGGAGAAAAATATAGTATAATGCATAAGGTGATTTATTATGTTAATAACACAGGAGGAATAGATATGGTTAAAGCAGTAGTAGGTGCAAACTGGGGAGACGAGGGTAAAGGTAAGATTACTGATATGCTCGCTCAGGAAGCGGATATCATCGTACGTTTTCAGGGAGGTGCCAACGCAGGGCATACCATTATTAATAATTATGGAAAATTTGCGCTTCACACATTACCATCCGGTGTGTTCTATGGACATACAACAAGTATTATCGGTAATGGTGTAGCACTTGATATTCCTGTATTGATGAAAGAGATTAATTCTATCGTGGAAAGAGATGTCCCGATGCCGAAGATCCTTGTATCTGACAGAGCACAGATGGTAATGTCTTACCACAAGAATTTTGACGCATATGAGGAAGAAAGACTTGGAGGAAAGTCATTCGGATCTACAAAGTCCGGAATTGCTCCGTTCTACTCAGATAAATATGCTAAGATTGGATTCCAGGTCAGTGAGTTATTTGACGATGACTTGTTAAAAGAGAAAGTTGTACGTGTGGCAGAGCAGAAGAATGTTCTTCTTGAGCATCTGTATCACAAACCGCTGATCAATCCAGACGATTTATATAAAGAGCTGCAGGAGTACAAAGAGATGATCGCACCGTATGTATGTGATACATCATTGTTCCTTCACAATGCAATCAAAGAAGGAAAGAATATCTTGTTAGAGGGACAGCTTGGTTCATTGAAAGACCCAGATCACGGAATCTATCCGATGGTTACATCATCTTCTACATTAGCCGGATATGGTGCGATCGGAGCTGGAATCCCACCATACGAGATTCAGAAGATTGTAACTGTATGTAAAGCATACTCCAGTGCTGTTGGAGCAGGAGCTTTCGTAAGTGAGATTTTTGGAGATGAGGCTGATGAACTGAGACGCCGCGGTGGAGATGGCGGAGAGTTCGGCGCTACAACCGGACGCCCGAGAAGAATGGGCTGGTTCGACTGTGTTGCTTCCAAGTATGGATGCAGAATGCAGGGAACAACAGATGTAGCATTTACAGTTCTTGATGTGCTTGGATACCTGGAAGAGATTCCGGTATGTGTAGGATATGAGATTAATGGAGAGATTACAACAGACTTCCCACCGACACATTATCTTGAGAAAGCAAAACCAGTTCTTAAAAAGCTTCCAGGATGGAACTGTGATATCCGTGGTATCAAGAAGTATGAAGAGCTTCCGGAAAACTGCAGAAAATACATCGAGTTTGTTGAGCAGGAGATTGGATACCCGATTACAATGGTATCTAACGGACCAGGACGTGAGGACATCATTTATCGTGAGTCACCACTCAGTAAATAATGATTGAAAATCAGAGATTGCAGACTGAAAACTGAGAGTTATAGTCATGGATCTTATACTGTAAGACGAAATAATAAGAGATTACTTCGAATGGGAGGTAATCTCTTTTTTATATGTTAGGAAAGTTCTTTCCTAACATATAAAAAACGCTCCGCTAGGGATGCGCACTGCGGCGTACAAGGTAGGTGTCGCAAGCGACCGCCGCAGGCGCAAGAATGTGCCGAGGCACATTCTTTGTTCTAATCGGAAATTGCATTTATTTTATAAATTCATAAGGTTTTCTTCAGATTCCTTCCACAGGTCGTACACATTTTCCTGTTAATATTACAGATGTCAGATGAAAAATCATCTGGCGGGGAGTTCATAAATGTTGCAGAGACAAAAATATATAGAACAAAAGCAGTCATAAAAGCAGACATAGCACCATATAATAGTAAAGTCGGGATAAACAGACTGATTAACAGGTGTTGTAGGAGGTATTGCAATGGAGAACAATAACAGGGAAACGAAAGATTACCAGCAGCCAATATCGCCGCTGGAGTATTTGAACAAAAGAAAAGAGAAAAAAGAGAAACGAAAATATGGATTTACTTCGGACTATTCTGGTCGCCCTGGTCCTCTGAGTTTATGTCAGTGTCTCTTCTAGTAACACGGTACACAAGAATATAGGCATAAATCAGTACCGGGAGAATAATCGTGCATGCAATGGAAGCCCTGAGGAAAGTCAGGGATACATCCGAGTCGATAAATGCAAATATAAGTGTGCTGGCGTAGAGTGCGAATAAAAGCATGGCACCGGCAAGAGCAAGAATACGTTTTACTTTTTTCATAAGAAAGTCCTTTCAATTTGATCAACTAGCATCATTATATAAAATCGGCAGTAAAAAAGCAAACAGGTCTTTGAAAATATGAAAAAATGTTATATAATAAGACGGATAGGATGAAAAGATACAAAGGAGTATATTAAGATGAGTCGTACATTATTAGAGCAGTGGAAAGATATTGCATATGACGAGAGCGCTGACAGAGCAACTCTGCAGAGATTCTGGGGAACATATTTCCAGATTGAGAAAGAGATTTATGAACAGCTTCTTTCTAATCCGGACGAGGAAGTAAAAGGAACAGTAAAAGAACTTGCTGAGAAGTATGGACAGGAAGTTCTGACTATGGTAGGTTTCTTAGATGGAATCGATGAGAGCTTAAAAGAACCAAATCCGATTGAGACAATGGATGAGAATACAGTTGTAAGCCTTGCATTTGATAAAGAGAAGCTTTATAAGAACATGGTTGCAGCAAAAGCTGACTGGTTATATGAACTTCCACAGTGGAAAGAGATTTATTCTGAGGAAGAGCTGAAGAAGCTTTACAAAGAGCAGAAAGAATCCACAACAATCCGCAAGGAGAAGAAGATTGGAAGAAATGATCCATGTCCGTGTGGCTCCGGTAAGAAATACAAGAAGTGCTGCGGTAAGAATCTGTAAGAACTTCTTGACAACCACATCTTCGATGCTATAATGAGACATATGAAAACACGATGAAGAGACGAGTAAGTTGGGAACGTGATACCAGAGAGAGAAGCCGCAGGCTGAGAGCTTCTTATCCACAGAACCTTCTGAAGACTACCTCTGAGTGGCTGTAAAGCAGTCCGGTGACTCCGTTATCGTCAAGAATGAAGTGAATCTGATTTTATTTATGATCAGATTAAGCAGGGTGGAACCGCGAGAAGAGAACTCGTCCCTTACAGCATATTTGCTGTGAGGGACTTTTTGTATAATGAAAATTACATCTTCTATTATACAAAAGCCTCCGGCAGGATGCACCAAGACACATTCGTTGTTCTTGTATTACTTAGAAAATTCAGGCAGGTGATAAGATGAATTCAATGAAAGATTGTTATGAACTGGAAAATGGTGTGAAGATTCCGTGCATGGGATATGGCACCTACAAGGCAGCAGAAGGAAATAATGAAGGCATTATAAAAACTGCGATTGAAGCAGGATACAGGTATTTTGATACAGCATCTTTCTATGATACAGAAGAAGCGCTTGGAAGAGCGATTCATGAGTCGGGGATTCCAAGAGAAGAATTCTTCCTGACTTCCAAGGCATGGAAGACGGAGATGGGATATGAAGAAGTAAAGAAAGCATTTGCACAAACGCTTGAAAAACTAGGAACAGATTATCTGGATATGTATCTGATCCACTGGCCGCTTCCAAATCCAGAATATAAAGATTGGAAAGAACTGGATGTTGAGACGTGGAGAGGATTGGAAGAATTATATAGAGCAGGTAAAGTAAAAGCAATCGGAGTCAGCAATTTCCTTTTGCATCATTTGGAAAACCTGATTCAGAATTGTGAGATCATGCCAATGGCAGATCAGATTGAATTCCATCCGGGATTTACACAGGAAGCGACAGTTCGTTATTGCCAGGAAAAAGGAATTTATGTGCAGGCCTGGTCACCGCTTGGAAGAAAACGAGTTCTGGAACATCCACTATTAGGAGGACTTGCAGAAAAATATAACAAATCAGCAGCGCAGATCTGTCTTCGCTATGAGATACAACGACAGGTCATACCACTTCCGAAAGCATCGACAAAGGAACGGATGGTACAGAATTATCAAGTGTTTGATTTTGAGATTGAAAAGGAGGATATGTATCGGATCGATTCTATGCAGCCAGCAGGCTGGTCAGGAGAGCATCCGGATTTTCCAAGAGTAAAATAAGGAATATTTAAGAAGCATAAGATGAGTGAACAGACAAAAACATGGAATAAATATATCCACAAAGTACAGAATTACGAAACAGATCAGATGGGAATCGTACATCATTCCAATTATATCCGCTGGTTTGAGGAAGCAAGATGCGACCTTTTGGATTACATGGGCGTCGGATTTGCAGATCTGGAGAAACAGGGGATAATCAGTCCGATTCTTTCGGTGGAAGCGGATTATCTGAGAATGGTCTATTACGGAGATACGGTCAGTATTGACGCATATATTAAGGAATATAACGGAATAAAACTAACCGTTGGATATGAAGTTAAGGACGATAGAACAGGAATGGTTCATTGTCGTGGAACAAGCAAGCATTGTTTCATAGATAAGACAGGAAGGCCACTGGTACTTCGAAAGTCTTTCCCGGAACTCAATGAAGCATTTGAGGCTGGGGTAAAGATACATAAAGAAAACAAAAAGCATTAATAAAGAAGAGAGAGGATAAATAGCATGAAGATCACATTAAAAGACGGCTCTGTAAAAGAGTATGAACACAGCATGTCAGTTATCGACATTGCAAAAGATTTAAGCGAAGGACTTGCAAGAGTTGCAACATCAGGAAGAGTCAATGGAGAACTGGTAGATCTGCGTACAGTTGTAGATTCTGACAGTGAAGTAGAAATCCTGACATTTGATAATGAGGAAGGAAAAGGAGCATTTTTCCATACAACATCTCATATCATGGCTCAGGCAATCAAGAGACTCTATCCGGAGACAAAACTTGCGATTGGACCTTCCATCGAAAATGGATTTTATTATGATTTGGATCGTGAGACGCCATTTGTGGCAGAAGATCTTGAAAAAATCGAGAAAGAGATGAAGAAGATTGTTAAAGAAGATCTTGAAATCACAAGATTTACGAAGCCAAGAGATGAGGCTATCGCTTACTTCAAAGAGAAGGATGAGCCTTACAAAGTAGAATTGATCGAGGATCTTCCGGAAGATGCAGAAATCAGTTTCTATCAGCAGGGTGAGTTCGTTGATTTATGTGCAGGCCCACATCTGATGACAACAAAGCCGGTAAAAGCAATCAAGCTTACAAGTCTTGCAGGTGCTTACTGGAGAGGAAATGAAAAGAACAAGATGCTTACAAGAATTTATGGTATTTCTTATCCTAAGAAAGCACAGCTTGATGAGTATCTTACAATGTTGGAAGAAGCTAAAAAACGTGATCACAGAAAACTCGGTAAAGAGCTTGGACTCTTTATGATGTGTGAAGAAGGACCGGGATTCCCATTCTTCCTTCCGAAAGGAATGGTTCTTAAGAATACACTGCTTGATTACTGGAGAGAACTTCACAAAAAAGCAGGTTATGTAGAAGTATCTACCCCAATTATCTTAAGCAGACATCTTTGGGAGACATCCGGACACTGGGATCACTATAAAGAGAACATGTACACAACACAGATCGACGGAGAAGACTATGCTATAAAACCAATGAACTGTCCAGGTGGAATGCTTGTGTATAAAGCAGAGCCACGTTCATACAAAGACCTTCCACTTCGTGTCGGTGAGCTTGGTTTAGTACATCGTCATGAAAAATCCGGTCAGTTACATGGACTGATGCGTGTACGTTGCTTCACACAGGACGATGCACATATCTTTATGATGCCAGAGCAGATTCGTGACGAGATCAAAGGCGTTGTAGCATTGATCGATGCGGTATACAGCCTGTTCGGATTTAAATATCATGTAGAACTTTCTACACGTCCGGAAAACAGTATGGGAACGGACGAAGACTGGGAGCTTGCTACAGAAGGACTTCGTGGTGCGTTAAATGACCTTGGACTTGATTATGTAGTCAATGAAGGCGACGGAGCATTTTACGGACCGAAGATTGACTTCCATCTGACAGACTCTATTGGCAGAACATGGCAGTGTGGAACAATTCAGTTAGATATGCAGCTCCCACAGAGATTTGAACTTGAGTACACAGGAGCTGACGGAGAGAAACATCGTCCGATCATGATCCACCGTGTAGCATTCGGTTCTATTGAGCGATTCATTGGAATCCTGATTGAACATTTCGCAGGAGCATTCCCGACATGGTTAGCTCCGGTACAGGTAAAAGTACTTCCAATCTCTGATAAATATATGGATTACGCCAATAAAGTTCTTGATGAGTTAAATGCAGCAGGTGTTCGTGCTGAGGTCGACTCCAGAGCAGAGAAGATCGGATACAAGATTCGTGAGACTCAGATGCAGAAGATACCATACATGCTTGTTGTAGGTGAAAAAGAGCAGGAGGCAGATCTCGTATCAGTAAGAAGCCGTTTTGCAGGAGATGAAGGACAGAAGAATCTGGAAACATTTATTGCAGATATTCAGAAAGAGATTGCTGACAGAGTAAAACGAGAAGTTGTAAAAGAAGACGAAAAATAAAATAATAAGAATATTTTTGCGGCGTGAGGGCATAATAAGCTATGTTATAAAATAAAGGAGGTAGCATTATGCCAGAATTAAAATGTACAGTACAGACATGTCTGCATAACCAGAATTATTATTGTGATCTTGATAGTATCAAAGTAGGTGGAAGCTCTGCAAAACATGCACAGGATACATGCTGTGACAGCTTTGAAGAGAGAAAAGATGGAAACAGTTACAGTAATACTATGAAAGAGGCATCTCCAAAGAGTGAGATTGACTGTAAGGCTACAGAATGTATGTACAATGAACAGTGTCACTGTCATGCCGGAAAAATCAGTGTGGAAGGCGGAAATGCCAGTCGATGTCAGGAGACAGAATGCGCAACATTTAGTTGTGGCTGTCATTAGCTAAAAATGAATATATGTGATTAGAAAAAGAGAGGCAGGTCCTCTCTTTTTTTTGTATAATAGGAAATTGCATTTCCTATTATACAAAAAGCCTCCGGCAGGATGCGCACTCGCGCGAATAAGAATTATGTCGCAAGCGACCGCGCTCGGCGCGAGAATGTGCCAAGGCACATTCTTTGTTCTATATTTTCTTTAGAATTTCTTCAAAGTTTCGCAGTTGACGGGGTATATTTCTGAGGGTATAATAATTATACATGCTTAGGAAAGAAGAGAAGAATATGGGTAATATAGAAATTAAAACTCGAGAAGAAAAAAAACAACGTGAAAAAGCCTATTACGAGGAAGCGCCACAGATTGGAGGACGCAGACCCTCCAGAATACGGCAGCAGATCAACCGGGGAATGACAGTATTTGTAATTGTTGCAGCCTGTATTCTGTTTTATTTTGCGCTTTTAAGATTAGGACATATTTCGGATGTGATTTTTAAAATTATAGATGTATTAAAACCGGTATTGTACGGGTGTGCTATTGCATATCTCTTAAATCCGATTGTAAAAAGGGTAGATGCATTTTTGATTCCCAAGCTTCAGGAACGCATGAAAAAGCCGGAGAAGGCTGAAAATGTATCCAGAAGTGTCGGTATCTTCGTATCGTTAATCATATTAATTGTGTTGATTACGCTATTATTAAATATGCTGATACCGGAACTCTACAGCAGTATCCGTAATATGGTACTGACATTGCCAAAACAGGTCAATGATGCACTGGATAAGATTAATTCTATCCAACTGGAAGACAGTACAACAGTTGCTATTTTGAAAAATGCGCTGGAAGAAGGAACGACAATGTTGACAAATTGGCTGCGTACTGATCTGATGACGCAGGTGAACAGTCTGATGTCGAACCTGACAGTCGGAATCTTCAATGCTATCAGTGAAGTTTTTAACATGCTGATTGGTGTAATTGTATCTGTTTACATACTTTATAGTAAAGAAATATTTGCACGACAGTGTAAGAAAGCGGTTTATGCATTGTTCCGTGCAGATCGTGCCAATATGGTTCTTCATATTACAACAAAAAGTAATGAGATCTTCGGAGGATTTGTGATCGGCAAGATTCTGGATTCAGCAATTATCGGTCTGTTGTGCTTTATTGGCCTGACAATTCTGAATATGCCATATACAATGTTGGTAAGTGTGATTGTAGGAGTGACAAATGTAATTCCGTTTTTTGGGCCATATATCGGAGCGATTCCAAGTGCGATATTGATCGCATTGGAAGATCCAATGAAAGGAGTTTATTTCCTGATATTTATTTTGGTTTTACAACAGTTTGACGGGAATATTCTGGGACCGAAGATTCTTGGAAACTCTACCGGACTGTCAGCATTCTGGGTCGTAACATCTATTTTGCTCGGTGGCGGATTGTTTGGCTTTGTCGGTATGGTTATGGGGGTCCCGACATTTGCAGTCATCTATTATATTGTAGATATGATTCTGGATAATAAGTTAAAGAAAAAGAAACTGCCTGTCCGGTCAGATTCATATGACGAATGGAGTTATGTGGATTCTTCGGGAGAGTATATCCATTCAGAAGAGATTAAGAGTAAAGCAGAGGAAAAATAAAAGAAAAGCAGAAGGGAGCATAAATTATGCCAATTCGTGTACAAAATGACCTTCCGGTAAAAGAGATACTGGAAAAAGAAAATATATTTGTGATGGATGAACATCGTGCAACACATCAGGATATCCGTCTGATAAAAATTGGACTTCTGAATTTGATGCCGCTTAAGGAGGATACAGAACTGCAGATTTTACGATCCTTGTCCAATACACCGCTTCAGATTGATGTAACATTTGTGGCTGTATCCAGTCATGAATCTAAGAATACATCGTCCAGCCATCTGAATAAATTTTACGAGAAATTTTCAGATATAAAAGATCAGAAATTTGATGGATTTATCATTACCGGAGCACCGGTAGAACAAATACCATTCGAAGAAGTGGATTACTGGAAAGAGTTAGAAGAGATTATGGAGTGGACCAAGACACATGTTATGTCTACCATCCATCTGTGCTGGGGAGCTCAGGCAGGATTGTATTATCATTATGGAATTCAGAAAGAACAGTTAGACCATAAATTATTTGGAGTGTTCAGACACCGTGTCCTGAACCGTAGAATTCCGCTTGTACGTGGATTTGATGATGTGTTCTATGCGCCGCATTCCAGACATACAGATGTGCCGGTTGAGAAGCTGCGTGCAGATGACAGAATTACAATCCTGGCAGAATCTGATGAAGCAGGAGCATTTCTGTCTATGGCAAAGGATGGACGTCAGATTTTTGTGATGGGGCATCCAGAGTATGATCGCATGACACTGGATCAGGAGTATAAGAGAGATCTTTCAAAAGGACTTCCGATTGATATACCGAAGAATTATTATCCAGATGATAATCCGGACAATCGTCCGCTTCTGACATGGCGTGCACAGGCGAACAATCTTTACACAAACTGGCTGAATTACTACGTTTATCAGGTAACTCCGTATGACCTGGACGGAACGCCGGATCTGGAGGAGTTTACGCGGTTTCAGAAGGCTTCTGCGGAAGAAGACGGATAATACGGACTGAATATTCGAGCAATACTATCAGCTGCCAAAGCATCTTTCGAATGAAATCGATAAGCTGGATAATGAATTGGAAAAACTCTCAGAGTCAGGAGAAGAGATTATTGATTCAAGATACAAGCAAGAAAAGAAGAACAGCATTATTACATTTCCTGGTGATTCGTTGGTTGTGTAATTATGATATGGATTCTGTTTCAGATATAGCCTTTACAACCTATCATAATTATAGTAAAATTATATCATAATAAATGGAGGTGATATGATGATTATAAAAGCATCAACAGCGTTGAGAAATGATTATGCTGGAATATCCAATCTTGCGAAAGAGACGAATGAGCCGATTTATATTACAAAGAATGGTGACGGTGATTTGGTTGTTATGAATATAGAAGCATTTGAGAAAAGAGAGCAGATGCTGGAATTAAGAGAGAAAGTTCTGAAGGCAGAGCAGGAGCGTATCGAAGGACAACCGACCATGAGTGTTGCAGAAGCAAGAAGACGATTGAGAGAACGGGCAAATGAAGTATAAAGTAGAGATTCCCCCAGCAGCATGGGAAGATTTAAAGAAGATTGAAGATTGGCATTTAATCAATTTTGATGTGGAGACAGCAATAAAAGTCAGTGACCATATTTTAGACGGAATCGAAAGGTTAGGGGACTTTCCGGATTCTGGATCAAGGACACCTGATGACTGGCTGAACGAACAAGGCTATAGAATGGTGATAAGCGGTAAACATGTGTCAATTTACAGAGTAATCAAGAACACAGTATATATTTATCACATTGCGGATACGAGAACTGAATATACGAAGTTATTCAAATAAGGAAGGTCTTCCAGTGGGCATACTGGAAGGCTTTCTTTATGCATAAAATATGAAAGAAAAAGGTATAAAATAAGTTCCCGTGGAGACAAATTGGTGGTATTATAATATTACGTGGAGACAAAAAGTCTGGAAAAGCCTATAACTGCACGGTTTTAGAATATAATAACAGTAAGTAACTGGTTAAATTACTACGTTTATCAGGTAACCCCTGTATGTTATGAAAGATACATAGAAAGAGAGGTCTTAAATATGCCATTACCAAAAGAAAATTATGGTTGCACGGTTGATGATATTTATGCTTTGCCAGAGTAGAACGTGCAGAACTTTTAGATGGGAAAATTTATGATATGGCACCGCCAACTTCAACACATCCATTCATGCTTGGAGATTTACATTACAGTATACGTGATTTTATATTGAATCATAAAGGCTCATGTCAAGTGGGAATGGCTCCATTTGCCGTTTTTTTTGAATGATGACGATAGAAATTATGTTGAGCCGGATTTATCAGTGATTTGCAATCTATCAAAGATTGATGAAAAAGGCTGTCATGGTGCACCGGACTGGATTATTGAAATTGTATCCCCGAGTAGTGAGAGAATGGACTATGTTGTAAAACAATTTAAATATCGGACTGCCGGAGTGCGTGAATATTGGGTGATTGATAAGCCGTTACAGAAGGTCACGGTATTTGATTTTGAAAATGATAAGATGTTTGAATATGATTTTACACAGAAGATACCGGTTGCTATATATAATGGAGAACTGGAAATAGAATTATCAAGGTTTGCTTAGGTGTTAACTAGTGGACCAAGTTCGCCGAGGCATTCTTGAATGGAATGATTCTCTCTATCTGTTCAAGACCGAGAATTGTACGTATCAAATAACTTGACGCAAAGTTTGACAGATGTCTTTACTACGATAGGTGAGACGGCTTTAAAAACAGAAACACCGATTTGTTTTTTATTGATGAAATACAATATATGAAGCAAGAACAGTTGGGATCATTAATTGCGGCGTTGCATAGAACAAATTTCCGGGTACATTCAAAGACTTGATGAATATAAAAAATGGAATAATCAATAATAGTAAACACTCATTTAAAGAGTGCCTGGATATGCTGGCAGATGGAAGCTATTTATTATGAACTTTATCCTGATAGAATGATTATGCTGATGAAAGAACGGCATAGACAACTGAATACAAGAAAGAGACGGAAGCCTCAGTAGTTAAGAAAAAAACTACTGAGGCTTTTTTCTTTTTAAAATTACTTTTTACATACATTTAACATTTGACTTAACATAGATTTTACGAAGATACGTTACACTGATTTTGATAATGAGGAGGAACATGTAATGACAAGAAAAAAATGGTCATTTTTATTTACAGTCTGTCTGGTGACTGCTTTAATTGGCTGCGGACAGAAAAACTCTCAGGTAGATAAAAATAATAATGAAGAACTTAATAAACTCGGGCAAATTCAGGTGATTTCCAGGGAAGAAGGCTCAGGGACAAGAGATACATTTGCTTCGCTTGCAGGATTTAATAAAGACGGAGCTGATGGTATAGACAAAACAGTGAATACAGCTACCATTGCTGACAGTATGGACTCCGTCATTGAAACTGTGAATAAAAATCCATCTGCGATCGGTTATGTGTCAGCGGAAACTACCGGGATCGAGGGTGTAAAGACTTTGGAAATCAATGGAGAAGCGGTTTCTGATAATAAGGGGAAATATCCGCTGACTCGTTCGTTCTATCTTGCCTACAGTGGAACACTTAATGATGTGGAACAGGATTTTATGACATATGTTCAAAGTGCAGGACAGGAAATTGTAAGTGGGCATTATGAAACAATTGCGAAGAATGCGACATTTTTATCGAACCAGTCAGAAGGAACAATACGAATCGAAGGTTCAACATCAATGGCTGCCCTGATGAAGGAAATCGCAGATGCATATATGAAGATTAATACACATGCAACTATTCAAGTTACGGCAACGGATTCTACAAAGGGTCTGAACAGTGTTATGTTAGGAAATTGTGACATGGCAATGTCATCAAGAGATTTAAAAGATTATGAAAAAGAACTTTTGAACTATAATACGGTGGCAAAAGACAAAATTGCAGTGATTGTAAACCAGAAAAATCCACTATCTGATATCACATTATATATGCTGAAAAGTATATATACCGGTGGCGTTAAGAACTGGGAAGACTTACAGTAAGTAGCGTATGAAAAAGAGAAAGAGGAGAATTCGAAGATGAATGAAAAGTTACAGATTGTATTTGGCCTGCTAGGTGGTCTTGCAATATTTTTGTATGGTATGAATATGATGAGCGAATGTCTGCAGAAGGCAGCAGGAGAGAAAATGAAGACGATTCTTGCATTACTTACAAAGAATCCGATCCTTGGTGTTTTGGCAGGTGCGCTTACAACAGCAGTGCTTCAGAGCAGTAGTGCAACGACAGTTATGGCAATTGGTTTTGTCAGTGCAGGACTTATGAATCTGCCACAGGCAATTTCGATTATAATAGGTGCAAATATCGGTACGACAATGACAGCTCAGATTATCGCATTTAAGTTGAGTGATTATATTTACATCATTATATTTATTGGATTTATTATTTCATTTATTGTAAAATCAGAAAGAGCAAAGAGTATCGGACAGACTATTTTTGCATTTGGTTTATTGTTCCTTGGAATTGAGACTATGGGAAGTGTTATGAAGCCACTGGCATCCAGTCCGTTTTTCGTAGACTTAATTGCAAAAGTTGCAGATATGCCGGTGCTTGGTGTTGTAGTTGGAACGACGATGACGCTGGTTGTACAGAGTAGTAGTGCGACCATCGCAGTACTGCAGAATTTTGCATCTCAGGCAGGTCCGGATGGTGTAACCAGTATTCTGGGACTAACCGGTGCAATCCCGATTCTTTTAGGAGACAATATCGGAACAACGATTACGGCACTTCTTGCCAGTGTCGGACAGCCAAGAGATGCCAAGAGAACTGCGGTTGCACACTGTGTTTTTAACCTGTCCGGTGCACTGATCTTTATCTGGCTTATCAAACCATTCGCATATGTGATCCAGATGATCTCACCTAAGGGACCGGAGGTTCAGGTGATTTCCCGACAGATTGCAAATGCACATACAAGCTTTAATATTGTGATGACATTGATCTGGATTCCACTGATCTGGCTGATGGTGAAGATTGTTATGAAAATCATTCCGGACGCAAAGACAAGTGAAAAGAGAGAGCCTTCACGTCCGCAGTTTCTTGATGATAAACTGATCGGACAACCGACAGTTGCACTGAGCCTTGCGAGAAAAGAGATTACAAGATGCAGTGAGATGGCAGGTGAAACACTCCAGAAATTGATCAATCTTGTGAAAGGGGAAACCAGGGAACAACTGGAAGAAGTGATGGAACAGGGACATGACGTAGGAAAATTAACAGAGCAGATTAATGAGTATCTGACAAATATGTTTTCTTCCGGTTCCCTGACAGAGAAGCAGACTACCCAGACAGCAGGGCTTATGTATATGCTTGGAGATGTAGACCGCGTCAATGGTCTGAGTATGGAGATTGCAGAAGCTGTCCGTGAGAAGAAAGAACAGAAGTACAAATACTCCAAAGAAGCCATGCGTGATCTGACGAATAGTCTGGAGCAGATTCAGGGTATGTACCGGGAGGCAATTCAGGTACTTATGACGGGCAGTACAGAGAATGCAAAAAAAATTGTGAAGAAAAAAGAAAAGGTTCTGGATCTCACCATACATATGGGAAAATCCCATGTCGAGCGTGTAGGAAAGGGAAAATGTTCCAGTAAGCTGACGGTACCGTTTAACCATGTTCTTCAGAATATCGGAAGAATGGGAAACTGTTGTGTAAATATTGCAGATGCTGTACTTGCGCAGTCTGATTTAAATGAATTTACAGCATTTGTAAAGGAGGAAAATTAAGTAAAATGACAAATGAAACGATATTTATGAATCGGGAATTATCCTGGCTGAAATTCAATGAAAGAGTGTTGGAAGAAGCAGAAAGTGAGAAAAATCCGCTCTGTGAACGACTGACATTTGCATCAATTTACCAGAGTAATCTAGATGAATTTTTCATGGTGCGTGTAGGATCTTTGATTGATCAGATGATTGTTTCGAAAAATGTAAAAGACAATAAGACTGGAATGACAGCAAAAGAACAGATTCAGGCAATCCTGGCACGGGTCGCAAAGCTGAACCGCAGAAAAGATACAGTCTATGAAAATCTGATGGATGAAGTTGCACAGGCAGGGATTCGCCTTGTGGATTTCCGTAAAATTGGCAAAAAAGAAGGAAAATATCTGGAACAGTATTTTGATGCAGAGATTGCCCCGCTCATTTCTCCAATTGTTGTCGGAAAAAGACAGCCGTTTCCATTTTTGAAAAATAAAGGTATCTATGCAGTTGTCGTACTGGAGAAGAAAAACGGAAAAGAAAAACTTGGAATTATTCCGTGTAATTCCGGTGTATTCCCGAGACTTGTGCAGGTGCCGGCGGAAGAAGAAACGTACATGCTGGCAGAAGAGCTGATCCTCCACTTTATTTCGAAAGTATTCAAAGGTTATTTTGTGAAGGCAAAATCTCTGATCCGCGTAACGAGAAATGCGGATATAGATGCAGATGCGTTGTATGATGAAGATTTGGATTACCGCGATTTTATGGAAGGAATCATCAAGAAAAGAAAGCGTCTGCTTCCGGTAAGAGTGGAGTTTTCCAGAGAACTGGATGGAGATATCGTGGATAAGATCTGCGAGTATCTGGATCTGGATGGCAAATATGTATTCCGTGGAAGTTCACCACTTGATCTGTCTTTTGTATTTCAAATCCAGGACAGCCTGCGCAATCATCCGGAATTGTTCTATGAGAAACGAGTGCCTCAGAAGTCTACACAGATTGACAGCAAAAGATCGATTCTGGAGCAGATCAAGGAGAAAGATAAATTATTGTCTTATCCATATGAGAGTATACGTCCGTTTCTAGATATGCTTTCTGAGGCTGCAAATGACGATGAAGTTGTATCAATCAAGATGACACTGTATCGTGTCGCAAAGCAGAGCAAGGTCGTGGAAGCTTTGATCGATGCGGCGGAAAATGGAAAAGAAGTATTGGTTCTTGTAGAGTTAAAAGCAAGATTTGATGAGGAAAATAATATTGAATGGTCAAGAAGACTGGAAGAGGCTGGTTGTACAGTCATATATGGTCTGGACGGATATAAGGTTCATTCAAAATTGTGTCTGATTACAAAAAAGACGAATGGAAAAATCGAGTATTATACACAAATTGGTACTGGAAATTATAATGAGAAGACAGCAAGACTGTACACAGATCTGTCTCTTATGACGTATGATCAGGAGATTGGTGAGGAGGCAGCAGCAATCTTCCAGGCATTATTTATGGGAGAAACGGTTCAGGTCAGCAAAAAACTTCTGGTAGCGCCAAATTGTCTTCAGAACCGATTACTTGATATGATCGAGGAAGAGATCCGTCATGCAAAGAGAGGAGAAGAAGCTTATATCGGTGTGAAAATGAATTCTCTGACTGATAAAAAGCTGATGGATAAATTGATTGAGGCATCTCAGGCAGGCGTGGAGATAGAACTTATTGTACGTGGAATCTGCTGCCTTATCCCGGGAGTGGAAGGGTATACAGAAAACATCCGGGTCATCAGTATTGTAGGACGTTTTCTGGAACATTCCAGAATTTATATATTTGGAAAAGAAGAAAGACAGAAAATTTATATAGCATCTGCAGACTGGATGACGAGAAATACGGTACATAGAGTCGAAGTGGCGGCACCGGTGGAAGATCCGGATCTGAAGCTGCGTCTGAACGAGATGTTTATCACGATGCTCAGTGACAATGTACAGGCAAGAGAACTGAAAAGTAACGGAAAATATACGAGATTACAACCGGGAGAAGAGGCACCGCTTAATTCACAGGAGTTCTTCTATGAAAGTGCATATGAGGCATTAGAAAGTCAGGAGAAAAATAAGATTATTTTGCAATAGATACGAAAAATACTGAAGAATTGCAAAAAAAGAACTTGACAAAACAAGTTTAACACGTTAAAGTATAGAACATAAATAAAAACAAATATTTATAGAAACCGTTGAGAAAGAGAAGTAGATGATTTGACGAAGTTTCAGAGAGCGGCAGGTGGTGTGATTGCCGTACTAAGTGGATAATCGAATGGACTTTCGAGGGCAGCCGGAAATTCTGAATACAGAAGATTATGGTTTGTCGGGAACCGAACCCGTTATCAATCAGGAGTGTATGTTAGTACATGAGAAAAGTGGACATTATGTCAAGTTGAGTGGTACCGCGATAATAGATAATATTACCGCCTCAAACAGTTTGTTTGAGGCGGTTTTCTTTATATCCAGATAAATCCCTCAGAACATTTTCTCTCCTAACAAGTGGTCAGTCGGCTGGCGATATGCAGACTGCAGACAGGAAAAATTTAAACAAAGAAAAGGAGACAAAATTATGAAGAAAAAATTAGTAGCAGGATTATTAACAGGAGCAATGATGGCAGCATTACTGACAGGATGTGCAGGATCCGGAAGCGACAAGAGCAGTGATGCAAAAGAAAGTTATACGATCGGAATTGAACAGTTTGCAGAGCATGATTCCTTAGATAATTGCCGGGAGGGATTTTTACAGGGACTGGAAGAAGAAGGAATCAAAGAAGGAGATAACCTAAAAGTTGAGACGAAGAATGCAGCAGCAGATATGGGAACAGCAGGACAGATTTCCGATAGTTTTGTATCTGATAAAGTAGATCTGATCTGTGCAATTGCAACACCAAGTGCACAAAGCGCATACAACGCAGCAATGGATGCTGGAATTCCGGTCATTTATACAGCAGTTACAGATCCGGTTGCAGCAGAGCTTGCATCAGAAGATGGAACCCCGGCAGGGGAGGTGACAGGAACATCTGATAAACTTCCGGTAGAAGAGCAGCTTAAGATGATCCGTGAGATGCTTCCGCAGGCAAAGACGATCGGAATCATGTATACAACAAGTGAGGCAAATTCTGTATCAGCAATCAAAGAATATGAAGGCCTTGTAGGTAAATATGATTTTGAACTTGTGACAAAAGGAATTGCAACAACTGCAGATGTTTCTCTCGCAGCGGATGATCTTTTAAGTAAAGTAGACTGCATTACAAACCTGACAGATAATACAGTTGTTGCTTCTCTTCCAACGATACTTGAAAAAGCGAATGACAAGAAAATCCCGGTATTCGGAAGTGAGATTGAGCAGGTAAAGATCGGATGCCTTGCAGCAGAGGGAATCGATTACATTTCTCTTGGAAAACAGACTGGTAAAATGGCAGCCCAGGTATTGAAGGGTGAGAAAAAAGCATCAGAACTTAATTTTGAGACAATTACAACTCCAGGATTCTATGTGAACAATAAAGTGGCAGAGAACCTTGGAATTACAGTTCCAACAGATCTTTCAGACAATGCAGTAGAAGCATTTGACGAGATCACACAGAGCAAGTAAACGGAGGCATTTTCATGAATCTTATCGTAACCATATTAGAACAAGGTCTTATCTATGGAATTTTATCACTTGGACTTTACATTACATATAAAATACTGGATTTTCCAGATTTGACAGTAGACGGAAGCTTTCCACTGGGGGCGGCTGTAACAGCAGCCCTCATTACAAGAGGAGTGAATCCATATCTGACGCTTCCGGTGGCATTTGCAGCCGGTGTGCTGGCAGGTATCTGTACAGGGCTTATCCATGTAAAATGCAAAGTACGTGATCTTCTGTCAGGTATTATTATGATGACAGCTCTGTGGACCATGAATCTGTATATTGCAGGAACGGCAAATGTACCGCTGTTTTCACAGCAGAGTATTTTTAAAAATGATTTTATAAATGGACTTCCGTCAGGAATAAAACCATATATGACTCTGATTCTGATTCTGGTTCTGACGATAATCTGTAAAATCCTTCTGGATCTTTACATGCAGACAAAATCAGGCTATCTGTTAAGAGCAGTAGGAGACAATCATGTGCTTGTAACTTCTCTTGCAAAAGACCAGGGAAATGTAAAGATTCTCGGACTTGCTATTTCAAATGGACTTGTCTCTCTGGCAGGCTGTGTATTTGCTCAGGAGGAGCGAGTGTTTGAGATTTCTATGGGAACAGGAGCAATGGTCATTGGACTTGCGAGCGTCATCATTGGAACGAGTATCTTTAAAAAGATTTCATTTGTGAAGACAACAACGGCAGTTCTGGTTGGCTCGATTATTTACAAAGCATGCGTGGCAGTGGCAATTCGTAACTTTGAGCCACAGGCAATGAAGCTTATTACAGCAATATTATTTCTGGTTGTTCTTGTAATCAGCATGGGTGGAAAGAAGAAGGTGAAAGGAAATGCTTGAATTAAAAGGAATTTCAAAGTATTATAATGTAGGATCCGTCAATGAGATGTGTCTTTTTCAGGACTTTAATCTGAATATTGAAAAAGGAGAATTCCTTTCCGTAGTCGGAAGCAATGGTTCCGGAAAGACTTCCATGTTGAATATTATCTGTGGAAGTATCCCGGTTGAGTCTGGACAGATTCTGATCGGGGATACAGATATTACAAAAGAAAAAGAATATAAGAGAAATAAAAGAATTGGCCGTGTTTATCAGAACCCGTCCATGGGCACGTGTCCGAGTATGACAATTCTGGAAAATATGGCACTGGCAGACAATAAAGGAAAATTATATGGTCTTGGACGTGGGACGAATAAAGCTCGGATAGAATATTACAGAGAGCAGCTTGCCCAGCTTGGTCTCGGACTGGAAGATAAGATGGACGTGAAAGTCGGTTCTTTATCCGGAGGTCAGAGACAGGCAATGGCACTTTTAATGTCCACTATGACACCGATTGAATTTCTGATCCTTGATGAACATACAGCAGCACTGGATCCAAAGACGGCAGAGCTGATCATGCAGCTCACTGATAAGATTGTAAAAGAAAAACAATTGACAACGATTATGGTCACACACAATCTGCGCTATGCAGTAGAATATGGGAATCGCCTCGTGATGATGCATAATGGTCACATGATACTGGACAAAAAAGGCAAAGAGAAAGAAGATATGGCAATCGATGATATTCTTACCTTATTTAATGAAATCAGTATTGAATGTGGCAATTAATACGGGAGATTTCAAAAAAATGTAAGGGAAAAAAGGAGAACATATGATGGCAAAGAGAATCGCACAGTTTCACAAAGTAAGTTTTGAACAGTTCGCAGAAGGATTTCAGGACACCTTCGGAGAAATGAAAGAAGGGGAATTAAAGGAAATCTATCAGTCAATCAAGCTTCCGAAACGTGCAACGGCCGGATCTGCCGGATATGATTTCTATACACCGATCCCGATTGTGCTCGCACCAGGGAAAACAGTAAAGATTCCGACTGGAATCCGTGTGGAGATGCAGGAAAACTGGGTGTTAAAATGCTACCCGAGAAGCGGACTTGGATTTAAGTACCGTCTGCAGCTTAATAATACGGTAGGAATTATCGATAGCGATTATTTTTACTCAGACAATGAAGGACACATTTTTGCAAAACTTACGAATGATTCCAATGAAGGAAAGACTGTAGAACTGGAAGCAGGAAGTGGGTTTATGCAGGGAATCTTTGTGGAATACGGAATTACAATGGATGATGATGTAACAACTGTGAGAAATGGCGGGTTCGGAAGTACATCCCAGAGATAATTAGAAGGATTACTGAAAATGTCAGGGCATCAAGTATGATACTGCAAGTTTCAGACATACTATTATCATAGATTTTGACTTATTATTACTTTTCAAGATATACCGATTAACAGATGAAACAACGAAAAGAAAATGTAAGTAGAATTTTAGAAGATGAGGGTAAATGTATGGCTGACAAGACAAAAGTTTTTTCAAAAAGAGATAAAAATGTAGACTATATGAATCAGATGCTGCCAGTAGAAGACAGTTTTGATATCGTTCAAAGGGATATACAGATTGGAGGAAAAGACGCTACATTTTACTTTATAGATGGTTTTACGAAAGATGAGTCTATGTTAAAAATCATGGACTCTTTTTTTAATATCAAAGAGGAAGATATGCCAAAGGACGCAGCGGCGTTCGCAACGACCTGCATTCCCTATGTGGAAGTGGACGTGATCGGGGATTTTGATCAGATTTTCCGGAATCTTTTGTCAGGAGTCACGTGTTTGTTCATTGACGGATATCAGGCTTGCCTTGCCATCGACTGCAGAACATATCCGGCGAGAAGTGTGGATGAACCGGACAAGGATAAATCTCTTCGTGGTTCCAGGGACGGGTTTGTGGAGACAATCGTATTTAATACCGCCCTCATGCGGCGGCGTATCCGTGACCGGCATCTTGTTATGAAAATGCTGGAGGTTGGAGAAAGTTCCAGAACGGATGTGGCACTTTGTTATATGGAAGACCGGGTAGATCAGGAACTTTTAAAGAATTTAAATTACCGAATCCGGGATATCAAAGTGGATGATCTTCGCATGAATCAGCAAAGTCTGGCAGAGTGCCTGTTTAAACGGAAATGGTACAATCCATTCCCGAAATTTAAATTTACAGAGCGGCCGGATACCGCGGCTGCCTGTCTGCTGGAAGGGAAAGTCGTGATCCTGGTGGACAATTCACCGTCTGCAATGATTCTGCCAACGTCAATTCTGGATATTATTGAAGAAGCAAATGATTATTATTTTCCGACATTGACGGGCATGTATTTGAAAATATCCCGGGCGCTTATTACATTTCTGACCATCTTTCTGACACCAGTGTTTTTGTTATTTATGCAGAATTTGAGCTGGCTGCCGAAAATTTTTGCATTTGTGGCGGTAAAAGATACCGTCAACATTCCGCTTATTTTTCAGCTTTTGATGCTGGAAGTGGCTATTGATGGTCTGAGGCTTGCAGCGCTGAACACCCCGAGCATGCTTAGTACGCCTTTGAGTGTGATTGCCGGTCTTGTTATGGGAGAGTTCTCCGTGAAGTCCGGATGGTTTAACGCAGAAGTCATGCTGTACATGGCATTTGTGGCAGTTGCGAACTATACGCAGCCTAATTTTGAGCTTGGATATGCGTTAAAATTTATGAGACTGGAATTACTGGTACTGACTGCGGTATTTAACTGGATTGGATTTCTGGCAGGAACGGTGATTGTGATCTGCAGCATCTGCTTTAACAAAACGCTGTCCGGACGGAGTTATTTGAATATCAGATTGAATTAAAGCATTAGAATTGTGTGAGATAGCCTCCAGCAGGATTGCAGGGGGGCACAGTAGAAGTGTGTCATGCAATTGCATGACGCGCACCTCGCAGCAAGAATGCTGAGGCATTCTTGAAGTTAATAGCAAGTTAATAGAAAATATAAGAAAAATTTTGCAACCTTCCTATAAACATGGTATGATATTGCATAGGTGAATATAGCATTTATACACTGCCAAAAAGCGGTTATATAAGGAGGACTTGCGATGAGCGACTATATTATTACTGTAAACAGTACCGTAGATACAACGAGAGAATGGCTGACCGAGAGAGGCGTGCCGTATATTCCGTTGAAATATACAATTGATGGACAGACATATTCGGATATGGAAGGTCTGTCTTCAAAAGAATTCTTTGACAAATTAAGAGAAGGAAAAATGTCTACTACTTCCCAGATCAATCCGGACGAAGCACGTGAGGCGTTGGAGCCATATCTGAAAGAAGGAAAAGATATTTTGCATCTTTCATTTTCATCTGGATTAAGTGGAACATGCAACAGTATGAAAATTGCGGCAGAGGAACTTCAAGAGGAGTATCCAGAACGTAAGATTATTGTAATTGATACACTGTGTGCATGTCTGGGAGAGGCGTTACTTCTATATTATGTATTAAAACAAAAGGAAAACGGGGCGACGATTGAGGAGGCTGCAAAGTGGGCAGAAGAGAATAAGCTTCATATTTGCCATGATGTAACAGTGGATGATCTGAATCATCTGCATAGAGGCGGACGTGTGTCCAAGACAAGTGCTGTACTTGGAACAATGGTACAGATTAAACCAATCATCATTATGGATGATAATGGATGTCTGAAAGTAGTTGGCAAAGAGCGTGGCAGAAAGAAGTCTTTGAACAAGATCGTAGACATGGCCGCAAAGCAGGCGGAGAGATATGAAAATGAGATCATAATGATCACACATGGCGATTGCCCGGAAGATGCAGAGTATGTTGCAAAAAGAGTTCAGGAAAAAATGGGAATCCAGAACATTTATATTAACAATATCGGAACTGTTATCGGAGGACATACCGGTCCGGGTGTTGTAGCAGTATTCTGTATGGGAGATAAAAGAGAAGTAAAGCTGTAAGGTCAGCATAGGAAAGTGTTGAAATGTCAAAAAGTCAAAAATATTTCAGGAAAAGTCAAAAAAGTTGTTGACACTACAGGATTGATGTGTTAATCTATCACTTGTGTGAAAGAAAAACAAAGTAGAGTATCCACTCTCACCATAGCACAATCGGGTGACTATTGGTCAGATATTGAGCTGATAACCATAACAGGATTATGATGCAGATATAAGTGGATAGTCTCGAACTATTCACTTATTTTATTTTTATGATGGGGGTGCACGACAATTAGCGATTTAATGATTAACGGACAGATCAGAGACAAAGAAGTAAGAGTAATTGCAGAGAACGGAGATCAGTTAGGTGTAATGCCGGTTAAGGAAGCCATGAAACTGGCTCAGGAAGCTGAATTAGATCTGGTCAAGATTGCTCCAAAGGCTCAGCCACCTGTATGCAAGATTATCGACTATGGTAAATACAGATATGAGCTTGCAAGAAAAGAAAAAGAGGCTAAGAAGAAGCAGAAAACCGTTGAGGTGAAAGAAGTAAGAATTTCACCTAACATTGATACCAACGACCTGAACACGAAGGTAAACAATGCAAAGAAATTTATCGCAAAAGGAAACAAGGTAAAAGTTACATTACGTTTCCGTGGTCGTGAGATGGCACATATGCAGCAGAGCAAGCATATTCTTGACGATTTTGCCGAGATGCTGGCAGAGGTTGCAGTAGTAGAGAAGCCGGCCAAACTGGAAGGTAGAAGTATGAGCATGGTTTTAACTGAAAAACGTTAAAAATAATTACATGTAATTTCATTAAAGGAGGAACTATATCATGCCAAAAATTAAAACAAGCAGAGCAGCAGCAAAGCGCTTCAAAAAGACAGGTACAGGAAAATTAAAAAGAAATAAAGCTTACAAGAGCCATATCTTAACAAAGAAGTCTACTAAGAGAAAGAGAAACTTAAGACACGCTACAATCGCAGACGAGACAAACGTAAAGAACATGAAGAAAATCTTACCATATTTGTAAGATTTTCAGCAGATAGATTGAAGGAGGAAAATAAGACATGGCAAGAATTAAAGGCGGACTTAACGCTAAAAAGAAACACAATAGAACTTTAAAATTAGCAAAAGGATACAGAGGAGCACGTTCTAAACAGTACAGAGTTGCAAAACAGTCTGTAATGAGAGCTCTTACATCTTCATATGCAGGAAGAAAACAGCGCAAACGTCAGATGCGTCAGCTCTGGATTGCTCGTATCAACGCAGCAGCCAGATTAAATGGACTTTCCTACAGCAAGATGATGCACGGACTTAAAGTTGCTGGTGTAGATATCAACAGAAAGATGCTTGCAGAGATGGCTGTTAATGATGCAGAAGGATTTGCAACACTTGCAGAGCTTGCTAAAAGCAAAATCGCTTAATTAAATTAAGAATACTTATTTGAATAAGAATAAATCAGAGGACAAGATGTATATATTTTGTTCTCTTTTTTTTGTTTTTTTATCTACAACTGCACTTGCATTATTCACAAAGATTATATAATATAGAAAATAGAGAGCAAAATGTCGAAAAAAGTATTGGAGGGTTATAGATTATGAAGATATTAGTCGTAATTGACATGCAGAATGATTTTATTGACGGTGCGCTTGGAACAAAAGAAGCTCAGGCGATTGTGCCAAAAGTGGCAGAGAAGATCAAGAATTTTGATGGAAAGGTGTTCTATACCCGTGATACACACGATGAAAAATATCTGGAGACACAGGAAGGAAAGAATCTTCCGGTTAAACATTGTATCCGTGGTACAGATGGATGGAAACTGACTCCGGAAATTGATGTACTCTGTGAAGGAGATATTTTAAATAAATCATCATTTGGAAGTATTGAACTTGGATTTAAGCTGAATGATTACAGAAGTAATCTTCGTGTCATTAAGAATGAAAGAGTGGAGAGTATTACACTGATTGGTGTCTGTACAGATATTTGTGTGATTTCTAATGCAATGATTCTTAAAGCCTTCTTCCCGGATAAACCGATTATCGTTGATGCAGCATGCTGTGCCGGATCAACACCAGAAGGCCATAAGAATGCACTGGCAGTCATGAAGACATGTCAAATTCAGATTGAAAATGAAGAATAAGATTATTCAGGATAGATCAATCTTTCATCAGTAATATCGTTCAGGACTTCGGCCAGATACTTTTTGGAAAGGTATTTGGCCATTCCTAAATTCTGATCCAGGTAGTTGCCACAGTCACGGGCAGCGGCACCAGGAATATCGCCTTCGAATTCAGCGATAAATGTAAACATACGCTTCATTAGAGGAACGATGTCGCGAGACTTGTATTCACCTGCAAGTACAAGGTAGAAACCAGTACGACAGCCCATAGGTCCGAAGTAGATGTCTTTTTCACCGAATTCCGGATCGTTTCTGAGGAATGTTGCGCCAAGGTGTTCCATGGTGTGCATCTCTGCAGTGTTCATAACAGGTTCGCGGTTCGGGGCAGTCATACGAAGGTCAAAAGTTGTAACCGGATTGCCTGCAACATAATCTACGCGAGATACGTAGACTCCAGGTAACAGTTTCAGATGATTTATGGTGAAACTTGTGATTTTTTCCATAATAAAATACTCCTTTTCATTGTGATTTATTGTATTGGAACATTAGAATATGCATCAATACAATAATATCAGTATAACATCTGGCAGATAGATATGCTAGAAAAATGCGAGATTGAAATGCAAAATTTGTTTTTGCAAAATAGAATTTTAGGGAACAGGTGACAGATTATGAAGTTATATTTAGTCAGGCATGGACAGACAGACTGGAACAAAGAAAAAAGACTACAGGGACAGGAAGACATTCCGTTAAATGATTTTGGAAGACATCTCGCGAAAGAGACAGGGATCGGTCTTCGCAATGTCAGATTCGATCTTTGTTTTTCAAGTGATTTAAAAAGAGCACTGGAGACGGCTAATCTGATTTTAGATGAAGGAAGCAGTAAAGTTCCAATTATTATGGATAAAAGACTGA
The DNA here is from genome assembly GCF_900290215.1 of Dorea sp. Marseille-P4042. Classification (NCBI taxonomy): domain Bacteria; kingdom Bacillati; phylum Bacillota; class Clostridia; order Lachnospirales; family Lachnospiraceae; genus Dorea; species Dorea sp. Marseille-P4042. Next base: position 128,464 of record NZ_OLMI01000001.1, read on the forward strand.
AAGAAATTGCCTTTGGTGAATGGGAAGGAAAAAGTGTAGCAAGAAACCAGATGGAAGTTCCGGACGAATTCCTGAAATTCTACGATGATCCGGAACATTTTGCAGGAGCACCGGGTGGAGAATCCTTTGCAGAAGTAAAAGAACGTACAGATGATTTCCTTAAATGGCTTGTAGGACAGGAAGAATACGAAGATAAAAATATTCTTTTGGTCACACACGGAGTTGCGCTGGCAACATTACTCAATAATATAAAAAAAGCACCATTATCCGAACTTTGGGCTGGCAGCATTCATAAAAACTGCGCAGTCACAGAAGTAGAGATCAAAGACGGAGAAATGCAGATACTGTCCGAAAATCAGGTATATTACGAAGATGAGGTGCCGGATTGGGCGCAGTAGAATAGTGTGAAAATATAAATAGAATCCCAAACCATAGCGTCTTGAACACGAAGGATTTTCCGGCATCAGTTGCGTCGTTTATTTTTTCGTGAATATGTAAACTCGCCTAAAAACAGGCTCAGACAGTACATATTCACGAAAACTCTACTCACTGATGCTCGGAAAATCCTTCTACCGTTCAATCCATTATAGTTTGGGATTTTTAATTCTCATCACTACTCTGACGATTAGAAGAATTTTGGTATATATTTGTTTAATTCACTTAAAAAGTTAGTAGCACACAGATATTTAGAATTCAAGAATGCCATAGTCCAGGCTTATTATTTACAAATAACACTATATTTCTAAATACCTCATCAGATTCTCATAGTTCCGCTTCATAAGGTGATATCCATGTTCGTAAAATTCTCTTAGAACGTCACAGTCCTGCTCCAGTCTTGATACGGTTGGGACGAGTGGCCGCAGTACGAAAATCCGTCCTTCATGTTCTAATTTTTCGATGAGCTCCATTTCTTTGTTATACATATAATTCCGGCGGATCATAGTCTTGACAGCCTCCGGATATTTGCCATAAGCGCGGCGATATAACTTTGCCATGCCTTTTGTCATTGGCTTTTTGCGATATCCCGGATTGCGAGTCAGAATCACAACAATCTTCGCATTGTTCTGATGCAATGCATGTCGGATTGGAATGGAATCTGCAAGTCCGCCGTCCAGATAAGGTACATCGTCAATATTAACCATAGGACACAGAAGAGGCATGCTGCTTGATGCCCGGCAGATACGCAACAGTCTGTCAAAATCTTGTGTTTCAATCATATATTCTGCTTTTCCGGTAATGCAGTTCGTTGTGACCTGCTCGCAGACCACGCCTTGTTCACAGGATTTCTGAAATGTTTCGAAATCAAATGGAAAGATTTCGCGTGGGTACTTGTCAAAAACCATGTCCATATCCAGAAGACTCTTTTCACGCATGAAATCACGAAGATTATTGTGATAGTTGTATTCTTTATCTTCCACAATCATACAGTTCCGTGTACGCCCAATTTGTTTTGACACGTAATCCACGGCATTACATGCTCCTGCAGAAACACCAATAACGTGGGAGAGATAAGTATCCTGTTCCATAAGATAATCTAAAATTCCCGAAGTGAATACACCTCTGGTGGCACCGCCTTCCAGTACGATTGTTGCATTTATCATAATCAACACCTCTTGTTTTGTAATAATTCGATAATAGTTTTCGGTGAAACATGATTCAAAGGCAGGGATTCCTGACTTTGGAAACATTTTCTAAGTGATATTATATAACGAAAAATAGAATCATGAAAATGCCTTTTTACAAAAAATCAGTTAAAAATGCAGGAAGTAGATAAAAAAGCAGTAAAAAGATGCGACGGAAATAGAAAAAGTGCGTAAAGTGCCGAAAAACAGTGGTTTCCCGGCTTGCTATTTTGACGTATCTTTGGTAAGATATTCTTCGTATGAGCTAAGACGTGATTGATAGATAAAAAGGAGCAAATATAATGATCAGTACAAGTAATATTACATTACGAGTTGGAAAAAAAGCATTATTTGAAGACGTTAATATTAAATTTACAGAAGGGAACTGTTATGGTCTGATTGGTGCCAATGGTGCAGGTAAGTCTACATTTTTAAAGATTCTTTCCGGACAGCTTGAGCCGACCAACGGAGAAGTCATCATCACTCCGGGACAGAGACTTTCATTCTTACAGCAGGATCACTTCAAATATGACGAGTATCCGGTTCTTGATACAGTTATGCTTGGAAATGCGAGACTGTACGACATTATGAAAGAAAAAGAAGCAATCTATGCAAAGGAAGATTTTACAGACGAGGACGGTATCAAGGCAAGTGAGCTGGAAGCAGAGTTTGCGACCATGAATGGCTGGGAAGCAGAGTCTGATGCAGCAACATTGTTAAATGGTCTTGGAATCGGAACAGAACTTCACTATGAGATGATGAAGAACTTAAATGGTCCTGAGAAAGTAAAGGTTCTGCTTGCACAGGCATTATTTGGTAATCCGGATATCCTGCTTCTCGACGAGCCTACGAACCACTTGGATCTGGATGCGATCGCATGGCTTGAGGAATTTTTGATCAACTTTGAAAACACAGTCATCGTTGTATCACATGACCGTTATTTCCTGAATAAAGTCTGTACACAGATTGCAGATATTGACTATGGTAAGATTAAGCTCTATGCCGGAAACTATGACTTCTGGTACGAGTCCAGCCAGCTTCTCATCCGCCAGATGAAAGAGGCGAACAAGAAGAAGGAAGAGAAGATCAAAGAGCTGCAGGAATTTATTTCAAGGTTTAGTGCAAATGCTTCAAAATCCAAGCAGGCTACTTCAAGAAAGCGTGCATTGGAGAAAATCCAGCTTGATGATATCCAGCCATCCAGCCGTAAATATCCATACATTGATTTCCGCCCGAACCGTGAGATTGGAAATGAAGTATTAACAGTAGAAGGACTGAGCAAGACCATTGACGGAGAAAAAGTATTAGACAACATTTCTTTTACATTGGGACATGATGATAAAGTCGCATTTGTCGGAAGCAACGAGCTTGCCAAGACAACACTGTTCCAGATCCTTATGGGAGAGATGGAGCCAGATGAGGGAACATACAAATGGGGCATCACAACTTCTCGGGCATATTTTCCATTAGACAGTGGAAGTGAGTTTGAGAATGATTATTCAATTGTAGACTGGCTGACACAGTACTCTGAAGAGAAAGATGCGACTTATGTACGTGGATTCCTCGGACGTATGCTTTTTGCCGGAGATGACGGAGTAAAGAAAGTGAAAGTTCTGTCCGGAGGAGAGAAAGTGCGCTGCCTGTTATCCAAGATGATGATTTCCGGTGCAAATGTACTGATTTTTGATGAGCCTACGAACCACTTGGATATGGAAAGCATCACTGCACTGAACAATGGAATGACAAAATTCCCAGGTGTCATTCTCTTCTCATCAAGAGACCACCAGATTGTTCAGACAACTGCAAACCGTATCATGGAAATTGTTCCGGGCGGAAAGATGATTGACAAGATAACAACATATGACGAATATCTGGAAAGTGATGAGATGGCAAGAAAACGTCAGACATACACAGTCCAGAATGACGACGAAGACTAAAAAGTAAATTTAATATGTAGAGATGAAAAGACTGTAACTTGTAAGATTGAGTTGCAGTTTTTTTGTATCATAGTGAGAATTGCATTTTCTATTATATCAGCTAGGAGATGACTCCCACTTCTATAGGCGGTAAGAAATAAGCTGGTTTCAGTGGTGGGAGTCAATCCCCCCAGCTGATGGAGGCATTCATGAAAAGAAACCTCAACAGGCTCTTTTATTATATGATGGAATTTGTTATACTAAAATCGTATGATGATAGGATAAAATATCATTACAGTTTAAATACAGGGAGTATAAGATTATGAGAAATATAAAAATTACAATTGAATATGATGGCAGCCGTTATCAAGGCTGGACAAGACTTGGAAAAGATGAATCTAACAACACAATATCTGCCAAGATTATTGATGTATTAGGGAAAATGACTGGTGAAAAGAATATTGAGCTGAATTGTGGCTGCCGTACAGAAGTCGGTGTACATGCTTACGCACAAGTGGCGAATTTTAAGACTTCTTCTAATCTGAGTACAAAAGATATTCAGCATTATCTTAATCGGTATCTGCCAATGGATATTGCAATTACGGAAGTTGAAGAGGTTCCGGATCGTTTCCATGCCCAGTTGAATGCAGTATCAAAAACTTATGTTTACCGTATGACGATTATGGATGTTCCAAGTGTTTTTGAGCGTAAGCATACTTACCATTGCTTTAAGACACCGGATAAAAAGGCAATGCAGCAGGCTGCTCTTTTATTTATCGGAGAACATGATTTCCGTAATTTCTCTACTGCAAAGAAGAGCAAGAACACGACACGTGAGGTCTACGACATTGACATTTATGGAGATAATGAGGAAATGCAGATCCTCATTCAGGCAGACGATTTTCTGCACAACATGGCAAGACTTATGATCGGAACACTTCTGGATATTGGGTTTGGACTTCGAAAGAAAGAAGATATTGAGGCAATTTTTAACGGAGAAAAGACAGTTGGAAATCCTTGTGATCCGAAGGGACTGTATTTACAGGAAGTAGAATATTAATATGAAAGTAGAAAGCAGAAAAGTATCGGATTCCAGAGTAGAGACCGTTCATATTGTAAGACCAAACCATCTGAATGCAGCAGGACGTCTGTTTGGCGGCATGCTCATGCAGTGGATTGATGAGGTGGCTGCACTTGTGGCAAAACGTCATACCCACACAAATGTGACGACTGCAAGTGTGGATAATTTAAGTTTTTTAAAAGGAGCTTATCCAGGTGACAGTGTTGTGATCATTGGCCAGATTGTCTATGTGGGACGTACTTCCATGGACATTAAGGTGGATAGCTATGTAGAATCCATGGATGGCACAAGAACATTGATTAATCATGCTTATCTGACAGTGGTAGCACTGAATCAAAACGACCATCCGATTCCAGTGCCAAGGCTTGAACTTACAACAGAAGATGAAGCCACAGAATGGGAAGAGGCAAAACGACGCAGAGAACTTAGAAAATCACTGTAATTTTATAATGATAAAAGAGATAAGAGAGCTGGGATTATTTCCCGGCTCTCTTAGCATATCCGGAAACCATCCGGACCATGCGGTCAATCTGTGCCTGCTCTTCCTTTGATTTTCCATCTTTTAAGATTTCCAGAACAAAGGACATTTCCTCCGGAGAAAAAGTGATTCCCTTTTTATGGGCACTGCTGATCAGAGACATCATGACCGGGGCGAGTGATTTCCCGTTTTTCCCCTCTGTTTGTTTCGCAGCAAGCTTTATCAGCTCCAGTTTCACGGGATCCATATTTTTCAGTGCCGGGTGGTTCAACCATTCATTCATTGTCGAAAACTCCTTTCATAAAATCCATAGGGGAGAAACCATTTTCCCCATCGGAATCAGAATTCATAGTCTGCATCATTTCCATCATATTCATGAGATCTTCCATTTGTGACATCTGCGTCTGTTCTTCCGGGCTTAAACAGGATTTTAACTGCTCCAGGACGGAACTAGGATGGTCTGTATTTAGAAATCCATAGAAATGTTCCATCGTAGCTTTCAGTTCCGAAAATTTTATGTAGATAGCTAAGGAGCGCTGCATGGAAGCAGGTGCAAAAGGCAGCATCAGCTTTAGTGTATAAAGAGAAGAGGAAGTAACAAGCATGTCAAAAGGAGTCATTAATTTGGGCTTCTGATCCATAAGCGCTCCTTAAATTATCGTTGTAAATATATATGTGATTTGAATGGAAATTATGAAAAACGGGCATATTTTATAGTAAGAAGATATTTTAAGGTGCTAGTGGAAGTGCGTAGAAGGAAGCAATCTTAAGGCATCATATGAAAGGAGATTAAAAATGAGTAGAAAGTTGATTATAGATGGAAATGCCGTATACGAACTGGATGAAAATTGTATGCTGAAAAAGAGACTGGAAGATGTACAGACGGAAAAGAACCAGATGGAAGAGAGGAGAAGAACTCAGGAGAATTTGAACGAATATAAACGTATGCTCAGGATGCGGCAAGGATAGTTGTAACATTCGGAAAAATGTAACAGAATTGTAAGAAATCTGTAATGGCAATTCCTGAAATAGTATGGTAATCTATCGACATGCGGATGATGCTTCTTTATCATCCGCAAAATGTATCTGCAAATTTCAATCATTTCGGAGCCTAATAGTAATCAGGTAATATTCCAAAGTGGTGAATAAGTGACAATAATATGTTTATAGCAATATATCTTGAATATATTTTGAATATGAGATAATATAATTATATATTTCTTTCGGACATATTACATTTGTCAAAGAAAGGAGAACGAAGAAGATGAAAAAAGACGTAGAAAACATGATGCAGCCGGACAGAGTGGCAGAGGCAGTGACTTATCTAGCAGAGAAAAAGAAGCAGGGAGAGTATACCATCTCGGATTACTATGCCATTCCTGAAGATGTGAGGGCTGAACTGATTGATGGTGTGATCTATGATATGGCACCGCCTCTAAGCGTACATCAGTTGCTGTCGGCTAAAATACATAGATATTTAGCAAGATACATAGAGAAAAAAGGCGGATCATGTATTCCGTTTTTTGCACCAATAGGTGTGCAATTGGATAAAGATGATAAGACAATAGTAGAGCCGGATATTTTAATTGTGTGTGACAGAAATCAGATTACGAGACGTGGGATTTACGGAGCGCCGGATTTTGTGATAGAGATTTTATCTGAAAGTACAAAGAAGAAAGACTCTTACCTGAAATTAATGAAGTATCAAAATGCCGGGGTACGAGAGTACTGGCTTGTTGATCCGGAAAAGAAAAAAGTGATCGTCTATGATTTTGAACAGGAAGAAATTCCGAAAATCTATGGATTTGATACGCAGGTTCCGGTTGGAATATTCGGAGGAGAATGCAAGGTGGATTTTGCGGAAATCTATGAAGAAATCAGATTTATTTATAAGATTATATAAATAATTAGGAAAGTCATAAAAAGGTGTACGTATATGTGCGTGCATCTTTTTGCGTAAATAGATAATATTTAATTAAATAGACTGAAAAAAAAGTGTATAGAAAAAAATAATAACTAAAAATAAATATAAAAAATAAATATAAAAAAAGCAACAATAAAAATTGACAATAGACTGAAAAAATGATATATTACGTTTAACGTAGTTAATGGTTAAGGTGCTAAAAAATAAACGTGCTAAAGGAAAGGGTATGGAAATGAAGTATAATTTTGATGAGGTTATAGATCGATACGATACGAATTCGGTTAAATATGAAAATGCAAAAGAAGAAGAACCAGATTTGAAAGATGATTTTATTCCGCTGTGGATTGCAGACATGGATTTTGCATGTCCTCCAGAAGTAATTAAAGCAATGCATGAAAGATTAGATAGGAAAATTTTAGGCTATAGTGATATATTGGATTCTAAATATATGGACGCAGTTAAAAATTGGATGTATATGCATTATGAGTGGATTCCCCCAATGGATCACATGGTAATAAGCCCAGGAGTAGTTCCGGCTATATCAAATTTGATACAATTGTTGACTGATGAAAATGATAAAGTATTAATTCTTACTCCAGCTTACAAACCATTTTACAGTGCAATTGTAAATAATAAACGAATTCCAATATATTCTTCGTTAATATATGAGGATAAAAAGTATAAACTTGATTTTGAAAATTTAGAAAGACAATTACAAGATGCAAAATTATTTGTTTTTTGCAGTCCACATAATCCAACAGGAAGAATATGGACGGAAGAAGAATTAAGGAAAGTAGTGGCTTTGTGTGAAAAGGAAAGTGTTTCAATCATTTGTGATGAAATACATCAAGATATTCATAGGGAAGGAAAACAGTATATTCCATTGATGAAATTATTTCCAGAAAAAAATTATATATATACATGTACAGCACCGAGTAAAACTTTCAATATGGCAGGAAATCATTTATCTAATATTTTTATTCCGAATAATGATATTTTAAAAAAATGGTGTGACAAATTTTATTATTTACCTAATCCACTTTCAATTGCAGCAACTGAAGCAGCATATTCGAAAGGCTCGGAATGGGTAAAAGAATTAAATATGTATATTGATAAGAATTTTGAATTTATTAAAAATTTTTTTGAACGATATATGCCGAAAGTACAGTTTGAAATACCAGAAGGAACATATTTGGCATGGTTTAATATGAAAAATTATGGATTGAGTGATAAAGATGTACATGACATTTTTATTAAAGATGCCGGAGTATTTATAGAAGGTGCAGGAATGTTTGTAAAAGATGATGAAGATTGGATTAGAATGAATATTGCATGTCCAAAAGTTATTTTAGAACAAGCGTTAAATAGAATGAAAGATGCTTTTGCAAATAATTAGGGTTTATGGCGTTTGCATAAACAAAACGCATATTATATTTAATCCAAAGGAGGAAAAGAGATGAAAAAAAAGGTAGTAGCAGTATTATTAATGGTGAGTATGGTTGCGGCTCTTGCTATTGGCTGCGGAAGTAAAAAGGAAGGAGGAAGTGAAAAAAACGAGGGAACTACGGAAAAAACAAAATATGAACAAATTATGGAAAAGGGAGTTTTAAAAATTGGAACAGAAGGAACTTATAAACCTTTTACATATCATGATGATAAGGATGAATTAACAGGATATGATGTAGAAGTTGCAAAAGCAATTGGTGAAAAGATGGGAGTTAAAGTGGAATTTTCTGAAATTACTTGGGAAGGTTTATTAGCTTCAATGGATAATGGAACGGTTGATCTAGTACTTAATCAAGTGGGGGTGACTGATGAAAGAAAAGAAAAATATGATTTTTCAACGCCTTATCTTTATAGCTATATTGCATTAATTACAAAAGATGATAATAATGATATTACTACTTGGGACAGCGCAAAGGGAAAAAAGACATCCCTTAATGTATCAAGTAATTATGCAAAAATTGCTGAAAAATATGAAATGGATATTACAGCATCTGAGACATTTAGTAAGGATATCGAATTATTGTTAGCTGGAAGAACAGATTGTGTTATTAATAATACAATCGCATTTGCAGATTATTTAAATGAAAAACCAGATACTCCGATAAAAATTGTTGATGTGGATGAAAATGCAGATACAGTTGCAATACCAATTGTAAAAGGAAATGACGATTTGGTAGAAGCAGTTGATAAAGCAATTAAAGAGTTACAGGATGATGGAACTTTGACAAAATTGTCCGAAAAATTCCTTGGAAAAGATTTCTCTAGAGAGTTATCAGCAGACGAAATAAAAAAATAAAAACGAAAGGCGAAAAAAATGGATGGAAGAGTTGTAAGTATTATAACAGAATCATTTTGGCCTATATTAAAAGCTGGATTCCAATATACAATACCGTTAACATTGATTTCATTTGCGCTAGGAACATTTATTGCAGTGATTGTAGCAGTAATACGCATTTCTAAAGTAAAAGGATTGGATTTGATTTGCCGTTTTTATGTATGGGTAATAAGAGGAACACCTTTGCTTGTACAGTTGTTTGTTGTTTTCTTTGGACTACCTAGAGTGGGAATTATAATAAAACCAATTCCAGCTGGAATATTGGTATTTTCCTTAAGTGTTGGCGCTTATAGTTCAGAAATTTTTAGAGCGGCGATCCAGTCGATTCCAAAAGGACAGTGGGAGGCATCTTCATCTTTAGGTATGAGTTATATACAAACTCTTAGAAGAATTATTTTGCCGCAAGCGGTAAAAATTGCAATTCCTCCACTATTTAATAGTTTTATAGCTTTAGTTAAAGATACATCTTTAGCATCTACGATTACTGTTACAGAAATGTTTTTGGTTACGCAAAGAATTACGGCTAGAACTTATGAACCATTAATTATGTATTTAGAAGTGGGTTGTATTTATTTAGTATTTTGCACAGTGCTTAACTGGATTCAAACCTATACAGAAAATAAGTTGATGCTTACCCAGAGTGAGAAAAAGAAGGTAAAAGAAATTACAGAGGCACAAATATAGGAGGCAATTATGCTTGAAATAAAAAGGATAAATAAATATTTCGGGGATAATCATGTTCTTAAGAATGTTGATTTGCAAATCCAATCGAATAAAACGACAGTAATTATTGGCTCCTCTGGATCAGGAAAATCTACGTTGCTAAGATGTATCAATTTGTTGGAAATTCCAGATTCTGGAGTAATAAAATGGGAGAATGAGATTTTAGATTTTGAAACAAAAATTTCTAAAAGTGTATGCCAAAATTTTACAAAAAAAACGGGGATGGTATTTCAGAGTTTTAATTTATTCCCTCATAAAACAGCGATTGAAAATATAATAGAAGCACCGATTACTGTGTTGAAAAAAAGTAAAGAAATAGCCGTTGGAGAAGCAGTTGATTTACTTAAAAAAGTTGGGCTGGAAGATAAAAAAGACAGTTATCCATGGCAACTATCAGGAGGACAACAACAGCGAATAGCAATTGCAAGAGCATTGGCAATGAAACCAGAAATTTTGCTGTTTGACGAACCCACAAGTGCATTAGATCCGGAACTTGAAGCAGATGTTTTGAAACTGATTAGAGAGTTAGCAAAAGAAAATTATACAATTCTTGTAGTGACACACAATATGGCGTTTGCAAGGGATGTAAGTGATGAAGTAGTTTTTGTCGATAAGGGCGAAATACTTGCGCATGGAAGCTACGATGAATTAACGCAACTGGAAAATGAAAGAATTAAACAATTTTTAAGCTTTTTTAAAGATTAAGTCTGTAATACTCAGTAATATATTTACAAAGGTAAAACAATTACTGAGTGTTACTTTATGGAGGAATAACTATGATGAAAAAAATATTTGAGGTGCAGAAACCAATTATTGGAATGATTCATTTAAAGCCATTGCCGGGCTCACCAAATTATGACAAAAATAAATTTGATATGAATGCAATCGTAAAATATGCAGTAGAAGAAGCTAAGATTTTAGAACAGGCAGGCGTGAATGGATTACAAATAGAAAATTATTGGGATATTCCTTTTGTAAAAGGCGAAGAAATAGGATATGAAACTTGTGCTGCTATGACAGCGGCAGCTTGTGCAGTAAAAAATTCAGTTAATATACCTATTGGAATAAACGTTCATATGAATAGTGGAAAGGCAGCAATGGCAATTGCGTGTGCATCTGGAGCTAAATGGATTCGAGTTTTTGAATTTGTAAGTGCTTATGTATCTTATACAGGATTAACAGAAGGAATTGGTGGAGAAGTGGCCAGATACAGAAAAATGTTGGATGCAAAAGATATACAGCTGCTTTGTGATGTCAATGTAAAGCATGGGAGCCATTTTATAGTACATGATCGTACAGTGAATGAACTAGCTATTGATGCACAAGAACAAGGAGCTGATGGAATAATAATTACTGGATTTAGTACAGGAATAGCACCTACAAAAGAGAAGGTTATAGAAGCCAAAAATGGAATTCATTTACCGATAATTTTGGGAAGTGGTATTAATAAGAGTAATGCTGCTGAATTGTTACAGGCATCAGATGGAGCAATTGTAGGAAGTAGTTTTAAAGCGGAGGGAAAAATTGATAATATAGTTGATTTTCAAAGAACTAGAGATTTCATGAAAGAGGTGGAGAAAATTAGACAGGAGGGCTAATTTAATGGTGGTAAATAAAACTTTTGGGAAAATTTTTTGCATAGGATCAATTATTATGGACGTTTCAATTAAGTGTAAAGAATTTCCTCTTGTTGGTGAAACTGTTTATACCCCGTATTTTTATGAGATTTCACCTGGAGGAAAAGGTGGAAATCAAGCAACTGCTGCTGCTCGTATGGGCGGAAATGTTAGGATATTAGGAAGAATTTCGGATGATACTTATGGCAATGAATTGAAAATAAATATGCAGAAAAATGGAATAGATATTTCAAAATTACGAATTGATTCTAATGAAAAATCGGGAGTTGCGTTTGTTTGGATTAATGAAGCTGGATATAATAGAATTATATGTTCACCAGCGGTAAATAAGAAGTTATCAATGGAAGATATTGATAATGGATTAGTGGATTTTGAAGCGGGAGATATTTTACTTGCTACATTAGAATCTGATTTAGAATTATTGAAATATACATTTGAAAAAGTGAAAGAAAAGTCTGGAATTATTATTTTAGATCCTTCAGCAGATAAAAAAAATGAAACTTATTTATCAATTATGGGAATGGTTGACATTATAAAACCAAATGAAATTGAAGCAGAGATGTTGACAGGGATAACAATCAACGACGAGGATGAAGCAAAAAAAGCATTGGAAGTTTTAAATAAAATGGGAATAAAGTACCCGATAATATCATTGGGGGCAAAAGGTCTTGTTTATATGAAAAATAATAAAGTTTTTCATGAACAAGGTATTCCAGTGAATGCAATAGATACTACAGCGGCGGGCGATACTTTTATTGGTACATTGGCATGTGAGATTTCTAAAAGAAAAAATTTAGATGATGCAGTAAAGATTGCCAATAAGGCAGCCGCTATATGTGTCCAGCGGATGGGAGCACAAAAAGCTATTCCTTATGCAACAGAAATATAATTACAAACAATACCAACAAATCAGTTCTACTTAATAATAATTCGCTTGAAAAATAATAAGAATATTCGTAAAATAATATTAAAAGAATAGAAACGAGAAAATACTAATGGAAGATAAGAAATTTGAATTATTTTATGATGTTATGAAAGAAATGGATAAGGCATATGATTTGATGGTAGAATATGATTCCTTACCGCACAATTATGGAAATTATGTATTATATCAAGTCGAATCGCATATGATTGATTGCATAGGAAGAAATGCAGGTATTACAATTACTGAATTAGCAGATGATTTTGGGAAAACTAGGAGTGCTTGTTCACAAATGGTAAAAAAACTTCGTGATAAAGGTTGGGTTGAACAAGTTAGAAATAAAGAAAATAATAGGGTATATAATTTATTTTTAACAGAAGAAGGAATGAGCATTTTTAGGAACCATGCTCAATTTGAATACCAGTGTTATAAGCGTGGATTTGAAGGGTTGAAAGCATTTACTTATGAAGAATTGGAAATTTATTTAGCAATTCAAAGGAAAATTAATGAATCGTTTCAAAGAGATGTAGAAGAAAGTTATGATTATTTTGAAACAGACGAAAAATAATACGTCAAGAGACGAGGGAGATTCAACCGAATCTCCCTCATTTTGACTTTATAAAACAGTCTACGCAATTGCTTTGAAAGATGTGAACTAGCAGCATTCGTTGCCACAGCCGCATCCACCGCAGCCACCACATCCGCCACAGCCATTTCCAAGTCCGCCACAGCAGATGAGTAATAAGATGATCCACAGGCAACTGTCATTGCCATATCCGCCACAGCCATTGCCACATCCGCCACAGCAGATGAGTAATAAGATGATCCACAGGCAGCTATTATTTGCAAATCCGCAATCATTACCGCATCCGCAGCTATTTCCTCTTCTTCCGTCATCGCATCCACAGCCACAGTTTGTTGCGCTTAAATCGCTCATGTTGATTCCTCCGCATAAAGAATATTTACACTATATCCTATGTCTGGAGGGGAAATGTGTGAATAAATTATATCTTTTAATATTACGCATTATATTAGATTTTGCAGGAAAGCTGTGAGTAATAACATAACATTTTAATAATGCTTTAGACCTTAATAGCGCAGCAACTTCTTCACAGAATGCTGATAGCGGTAAGCCCGGTTCTGCAGTTTTAACTTTTCAATTTTGTTCATATCATTCTTTTCATGCTCGTCATAAAGCTTCAGAAGATATGCAAGATTATAATTCCGGTTCTGATACCATTTGAACAGAAGCCAGTTCATAATATCCGGATACCAGTAGCGCTCCGGAATTTTTGCTTCGCGCAGCAGAATGATATGATGCAGTGCCTGAATCGCAAGTTCACCTAGTCTGGCGGCGTTTTCTCTTTGGCGGAACAGGGCATTGCTTTGCTCGATGATGTCATATAAGGCACCGGCTGCTTTCCAGTAAGTTACAAATGTAGGATGATCTGGGTCTTCAACTTCTTCAGATTCTTCATAGAGATTAAATGTCTGCATTTTCGAAGGACGGTTTCCGCGGATTTCCCGGTCATATTCGGCACGCTTTACCGGATCGGAAAGAACAAGGTAAGCCTCCAGAATTTCCTGCATCTTATCAGTTGTATCAATTCCGTTCCTCATATTGACGTCCGGGTGATAACGCTTGGCCAGTTTATTTTTAGCCAGTGTAATCTCCTGTGCGGACGCCTTTACGGAAACTTCAAGTATATCATAATAGTTTTTGGATTCCATAAATTTCCTCCCCTTATGGTGTCACTATTTACTCCCCAGTAATTAGCAAGAATATCATACGACAAATGCGTGAAGAAATCAATTTCTATTTCGTCGAATATTCTATTTTTAAAGGAAATATTTTGGAGAGACATTTATGGATCGTGTAAAAAAGATGGTGCATTATTGGTGTGATGATATAAAAAAAGCAGGGCTTACCGGAAAAGGGGTGACGGTTGCGGTTCTGGATACCGGACTTGCGCCGCATCCGGATTTTAAGAGCAGGGTTGTCGGCTGGCGGGACTGTATATATAGGAAAGAAAAATGTTATGATGATAATGGACATGGAACTCATGTGGCAGGGATCTTAGGTGGAAGTGGACAGATGTCCGGTGGGATTCTGTCCGGAATTGCTCCGCTTTGTCGATTTGTTATTGTAAAAGTGTTGGATCAAAAAGGGGAGGCAAATGTAGCGAGTATTCTTGCAGGTCTTAAGTGGGTGGAAATGAATCACAGAAAATATAAGATACGGATTGTGAATCTGTCAGCAGGAGCTGGGAAAAATCTGGAGCCTGGGAAAGAAAAAATGTTGATCGAAGCTGTAGAACATCTCTGGGACTTAGGTCTGGTTGTTGTGGTGTCGTCTGGAAATAACGGACCGGGAGAAGGAACCATTGCAATTCCGGGAAACAGTCGTAAAGTGATTACGGTCGGTGCTGTAAAAACAGAAAAAGCAGAGAAGGGGAACTGCTCGGGATCCGGTCCTACGAAAGAATGTGTAGTGAAACCGGACGTAATAGCACCGGGATACCAGATTATTTCCTGCAACAGTCAGATACACGGAAAGAAAGATGCGTATACGGTAAAAAGTGGAAGTTCCATGGCGACCCCGGTCGTGTCCGGTGCTGTCGCTTTATTGATGGAAAAATATCCGAGGGTTACCAATGTAGAGGTGAAATTAAGACTCAGGGAGACGTGCACACATTTACCCGGAGCAGGCGAACAGGGGTGGGGGATGCTGAATATCCGCGATTTTCTGAAACTTTAGAAGTCTAAAGAGGAAGGAATAGGGATTGTATGCGAAAAAATACAATAAAAATATAAGTGTAAAGAAAAAATACTTGACACCATGAGGCGTATCGTGTATGATAACACAGGTGATAAATGTGAATGAGATTCTAAAACAGGCTCTTCTGTTTGATTTCTATGGAGAATTACTGACAGATCATCAGAAAGAGATATACGGACAGTTTCTATTAGAGGATCTCTCCCTTGGGGAGATTGCCAGGGATGCCGGTATCAGCAGACAGGGAGTACATGATATTGTAAAGCGGTGTGAACAGGCACTGGCAGGATATGAAGAAAAGCTTCATCTTGTTGAGAAGTTCATGACCGTGAAGAATAAAGTAAAACAGATTGATGAATTGCTGGATGAGTATGAGAAAGAACGCAGGGAAGATATTTTAAGCGGAATTCGAATCTTGTCCGGAGAAATCATAGAGGAGTTATAGTATGGCGTTTGACAGTCTGACAGAAAAACTGCAGAATGTATTTAAGAATCTTAGAAGTAAAGGAAGACTTACGGAAGCAGATGTGCAGGAAGCGTTAAAGGAGATTAAGCGTGCGCTTCTGGCGGCAGATGTAAACTTCAAGGTTGTAAAGGATTTTATTAAGACTGTTCAGGAAAGAGCGGTCGGCCAGGATGTTATGAATGGTCTGAATCCGGGTCAGATGGTAATTAAGATTGTAAATGAAGAACTTTGTAATCTGATGGGATCTGAGACAACCGAGATCAAGCTTCAGCCGGGAAGTGCCATTACAGTGATTATGATGGCAGGTCTTCAGGGAGCAGGTAAGACGACTACAACAGCAAAGCTTGCCGGGAAGTTTAAGTTAAAAGGCAAGAAACCGCTTTTGGCTGCCTGCGATGTTTATCGTCCTGCAGCAATTAAGCAGTTACAGATCAACGGGGAAAAGCAGGGTGTGGAAGTATTTACCATGGGTGACAACCATAAACCGGCGAATATTGCAAAGGCTGCAATTGAGCATGCCCAGAAGAATGGCAATAATCTGGTGATCCTTGATACGGCAGGACGTCTTCATATCGATGAAGATATGATGGCTGAGCTGGAAGAGATTAAGAATACTGTTACTGTACATCAGACAATTCTTGTTATTGATGCTATGACCGGACAGGATGCGGTCAATGTGGCAAAAGAATTTGACGAAAAGATTGGTGTAGACGGTGTGATCGTGACCAAACTGGACGGTGACACAAGAGGTGGTGCTGCGTTATCCGTTAAGGCAGTAACCGGAAAACCGATTCTGTATGTCGGTATGGGCGAGAAGCTTTCTGATCTGGAGCAATTTTATCCGGATCGTATGGCAAACCGGATTCTCGGTATGGGAGATGTCTTGTCTCTGATTGAGAAGGCGGAAGCAGAACTTGACATTGACGAGGACAAAGCAAAAGAGATGTCCAAGAAGATGAAAAAAGCCCAGTTTGATTTTGATGATTATCTTGAGAGCATCAAGCAGATGAAGAAGCTTGGAGGACTTGGAAATATCATGAACATGTTGCCGGGACTTGGCGGTATGGGAATGGGCAAGATGAAAGGTCTTGGCGATGAGCAGATGGATGAAGCAGAAAAAGGTATGGCACGTATGGAAGCTATGATCCATTCTATGACACCAGCTGAGAGAAGAGATCCGGATCTTTTAAATCCATCAAGAAAGCACAGAATCGCAAAAGGAGCAGGTGTAGACATCAGTGAAGTAAACCGTATGATCAAGCAGTTCAACGAAGCAAAGAAGATGATGAAGACATTTGCAAAACCAGGCAAAAAAGGCAAGTTCAAGTTGCCTTTCTAAAAATGGTATATGGTGCAAGGCACTTTATATAAATAAAACTATTAAAAATAAATATTTTCATTTATGGAGGAAAAGAACAATGGCAGTAAAAATCAGATTAAGAAGAATGGGACAGAAGAAAGCACCTTTTTATAGAATCGTAGTAGCAGATTCCAGAGCCCCAAGAGATGGAAAGTTCATCGAGGAGATTGGAACATATGATCCAAACCTTGAGCCAAGCGGAATTTCTGTAGATGAGGAAGCAGCTAAGAGATGGTTAAATACAGGAGCTCAGCCGACAGAGGTTGTAGGAAAGATCTTTAAAGCAGCTGGAATTGAGAAATAGATAATTCGTGCCTGGAGGTACAAAGATGAAAGAGTTAGTTGAAGTTATTGCAAAAGCTCTTGTCGATGATCCGGAAAGCGTAACGGTAAACGAACGCACGGAGAAGAAGACAACTATCCTGGAAGTACGTGTTGCAGATTCTGATATGGGGAAAGTCATCGGAAAACAGGGACGTATTGCCAAGGCTATCCGTTCAGTAGTAAAAGCAGCGGCAGCGAAGGAAGACAAGAAAGTGATTGTAGATATTCTGGATTAATCAGGATGGATATAGGGACAGACCGGGTTTTACCAGGCCTGTCTCTCTTTATGAAGAAAGAAATGTGTCCGCCAGAACAGTGAAAGTTCTTCGGACGTTACCAGATATAGATATATACGAATTGATTCGAAAAAGCGGAGGAATGTATGGAACAGTTATTGCAGGTAGGTGTCATCACACAGCCACACGGGGTGCGCGGAGAAGTAAAAGTCTTTCCGACTACAGATGATCCGGTAAGATTTAAGAAACTGAAAAAAGTAATTCTGGATACGGGAAAAGAAAAACTGGCTCTGGAAGTGGAACATGTGAAGTTTTTTAAGCAGTTCGTTATTGTTAAATTTAAAGAATTTGACAATATTAATAATATTGAGCGTTATAAACGCTGTCCGCTGCTCGTGACGAGAGAAAATGCTGTGCCGCTGGAAGAAGATGAGTATTTTGTTGCAGACATGATCGGCATGAAAGTTATAACAGAAGATGGAACAGAATTCGGAACACTGAGTGACGTGATGGAAACAGGGGCGAATGATGTCTATGTGATTGATTCAAAGGAGCATGGAGAGGTTCTTATGCCTGCAATTAAAGAATGTGTTCTGAACGTAGATATGGAAAGTGGGATCATTACTGTTCATCTGATGAGTGGTCTGATTTAAGGAGTGTAATCATGCAGTTTTATATTATGACATTATTTCCGGACATGGTGATGGACGGTCTGAATACAAGTATTATCGGACGTGCCATGGAAAAAGGACTTTTGGATATAGAAGCGGTAAATATCAGAGACTATGCATTTAACAAACACAACAGCGTAGATGATTATCCTTATGGTGGGGGAGCAGGTATGCTGATGCAGGCAGAGCCTGTGCATCAGTGCTATGAGGCTGTGAAAAAGAAAATAGAAGCGAAAGCTTTGCTAAGCGATCCGGGTACCAGGAAAAACCCGCGTGTGATTTATCTGTCTCCACAGGGAAAGACATTTAACCAGACGATGGCAGAGGAATTTGCCCAGGAAGAAGATCTGGTATTTTTGTGCGGACATTATGAAGGAATTGATGAACGGGTATTAAATGAAGTTGTCACAGACTATGTGTCGATTGGAGACTATGTCCTGACTGGCGGAGAGCTTCCGGCTATGATTATGATCGATGCGATTTCCAGACTGGTGCCGGGGGTTCTGCATAATGATGTGTCCGCAGAATTCGAGAGTTTTCAGGATAATCTTCTTGAGTACCCACAGTATTCCAGACCGGAGATCTGGCATGATAAGCAGGTGCCAGCCATACTTTTGTCCGGTCATCATGCGAATATAGAAAAATGGCGCAGAGAGCAGTCTGTGATCCGCACAGCAAAGAACCGTCCGGATCTGATTGAAAAAGCCAAACTGACAAAAGAAGAGCAGAAGCTGGCGAAAGAAATTATGCTTGAAGCTACAGGACAGTAGAATTTAGAAAACTTTCAATTTACAATCTGGAAAGATTAAAAACATTGAAAGGATTGCCGGAAAAATAAATAAAAAAATAAAATTAAAAACTTCTTGCAACATAAAGAAGTTTGTGATAAAATATAGCATGTTGTGAAGAAAAACGAGATGGTCCTCTGGTACATTTTGTATTAAGAACGTCCAATTAAACAAGGAGGTCACACAGATGAACGATATTATTAAGAATATTGAGGCAGCTCAGTTAAAAGAGCAGGCTCCAGAATTCAGAGTTGGAGATACTG
This sequence comes from Dorea sp. Marseille-P4042, assembly GCF_900290215.1. Classification (NCBI taxonomy): domain Bacteria; kingdom Bacillati; phylum Bacillota; class Clostridia; order Lachnospirales; family Lachnospiraceae; genus Dorea; species Dorea sp. Marseille-P4042. Next base: position 147,992 of record NZ_OLMI01000001.1, read on the forward strand.
TAAAGGTTTACGGTAAGATTAAAGAGGGTAACCGTGAGAGAATTCAGATTTTTGAAGGAACTGTTCTTAAGAGACAGGGTGGCGGTTCAAGAGAGACATTTACAGTTAGAAAGACATCTAATGGAATCGGCGTTGAGAAGACATGGCCAGTTCACTCACCTAACGTAGAGAAGGTTGAAGTAGTAAGAAGAGGTAAAGTTAGAAGAGCTAAACTTAACTACTTAAGAGACCGCGTTGGTAAGAAAGCTAAAGTTAAAGAGCTGGTAAAATAATTAAACGAAGAGAACAGAGTAAAAAAGGACAACTACATACATGTAATTGTCCTTTTTCTGATATAGGGATAAATCTATGAAAAAAAGTTCGATAAGGGGTAATTTTACGGGCAGAGAGAATGCCAGAAAAAGGGCGGCAAAGAAACGCCGGAAACAGCGGGAAGCTAAGAGAAGAAAACTTTTAAGACAGCAGAAGAGAATGCAGCAGCCGACAAAGAAAAAAGTTGTAAAGCTGTTAAGAAGCATAGACTGGTCTTTAATCCCAGTTATTGGAAAGTGGATTTTTCAGATTGCATTGACAATACTGATCGCATTTGTGTGTGTATGGTATTTCGGACAGCGTGTGAGTGTTGTCGGAGATTCGATGAAGCCGGTTCTTGAAAACGGGGATATTGTGCTCGCCAACCGGATTGTGTATAATGCAAGCAAGCCGAAGCGTGGCGATGTCATTATATTTAAACCAAAGGGAAATGAAAATTCCCATTATTATATTAAGCGGATCATTGCTCTTCCAGGAGAGAGCGTGGAGATTATCGAAAATTCAGTCTACATCAATGGTGAAAAGCTGCAAGAAGATTATGAGACTTCCAAGATTGATGATGTAGGCATTGTAAATGAAAAGATAAAATTAGGCAGTGATGAATATTTTGTTCTTGGTGACGACAGGCAGAACAGTGAAGACAGCCGTAATGCCAATGTAGGAAATGTGAAATACAGCTACATTTACGGAAAAGCCTGGTTTGTCATCTCGCCAAAAACACACTTTGGATTTGTAAAGGAGTAGAAATATGCATTTTCAGTGGTATCCGGGTCATATGACAAAAGCAAAGCGTATGATGCAGGAAAATATTAAATTGATTGATTTGATCATTGAGCTTGTAGATGCCAGGGTTCCGTTATCCAGCAGGAATCCGGATATTGATGAGCTTGGTAAGAATAAAGCGAGACTGATCATTTTGAATAAATCAGATCTGGCAGAGGAAAGATGGAATGAGGCATGGACCGAATATTTTAAGAAAAAAGGATTCCATGTTGTGAAAGTAAATTCAAGAAAAGGTGGCGGAGTAAAATCCGTACAAAGCGTGATCCAGGAGGCATGTAAGGCGAAAATCGAGCGCGACAGAAAGCGTGGGATTCTGAACCGTCCGGTTCGTGCCATGGTCGTTGGAATTCCGAATGTAGGAAAGTCTACATTTATTAATTCACTTGCCGGAAAAGCAGCCGCTAAAACCGGTAACAAGCCAGGTGTAACGAAAGGAAAACAATGGATCCGCCTGAACAAACAGGTAGAGCTTCTGGATACACCGGGAATTCTTTGGCCAAAATTCGAAGATCAGACAGTAGGATTGCGGCTTGCGCTGATCGGTTCGATTAAGGATGAGGTGTTACAGACAGAAGAGCTGGCAGCAGAGCTGATCCGTTTTCTGGCAGCAAATTATCCGGGTGTACTGGAGAATAAGTATACCATTACAGCTGCCCAAGACCCATATGTAATGCTTGGGCGTATTGCAGAAAGCAGACATTGCCTTGTCCGTGGAAATGAACTGGATACGGAGAAGGCAGCCATGCTTTTGATGGATGATTTCCGGGAAGGAAAGCTTGGACGACTTACGCTTGAGTATCCACAGACAGAAGAAGCGTAAAGGTAAATAGAAATCAGAAAGGGGAACTTACTTTCTATGTCAAGAAGACGAAGAAGGAGAGAGCCGGGAATTATAAGAGAGATATTAGGGTGGATTTTTTATATTATAGTCATTCTTGTCTTAACATATGTCATCATTACTTATGTGGGACAAAGAACAAGTGTCAGCGGGTCATCCATGGAGACGACCCTAAGCGATGGAGATCAGCTTCTGGTGGACAAGCTGTCTTACCGGTTCCAAGATCCGAAACGTTTTGATATTATTGTATTTCCATATCAGTATGAGGAAAATACTTACTATATAAAACGTATTATCGGGCTGCCGGGAGAGACGGTACAGGTAGTAGACGGTTATGTCTATATCAATGGCAGCCGCTTGGAATCAGACATTTATGGAAATGAACTGATGGACGATCCGATGGCGGCATCGCAGCCAATTACCCTTGGAGAAGATGAATATTTTGTACTTGGCGATAACCGGAATCACAGTCAGGACAGCCGTGACCCGAGTGTAGGAGAAGTGAAGAAAGATACGATCATGGGAAAAGCGTGGGTGCGTATCTATCCATTTGACAAGATGGGAGTGATCAGGCATGAATAAGCGGGAAGAAGAAAAGCTGAAAAAACAGCAGGAACGTCTGGAAAAAGAGATTGCAAGAACAAAAGCAATGAGCACATTTGAAGAAGAATACAAGGATTATCCGTACATTTGCGGGATTGATGAGGTCGGACGAGGACCGTTGGCAGGTCCGGTCGTGGCAGGAGCTGTGATTCTGCCCAAAGATGATATGATCCTGTATCTGAATGATTCAAAAAAGCTGTCCGAAAAAAAGCGTGAAATGCTGTATGACGAGATCATGAACCGCGCGGTAGCAACGGGGATTGGTATGGCAAGTCCTGCGAGAATTGATGAAATTAATATTTTGCAGGCCACTTATGAAGCAATGCGTATGGCAATTGATAATCTGAAAGTGCGTCCGGACATTTTGTTAAATGATGCAGTGACGATTCCACAGGTAGACATTTTGCAGGTGCCGATCATCAAAGGTGACGCGAAAAGCATTTCTATCGCGGCAGCGAGTATTATTGCAAAAGTGACGAGAGACCGGCTGATGGTGGAATATGACAAGGTACTGCCGGGGTATGATTTTGAAAGTAATAAAGGATATGGAACGAAAGCGCATATTGCAGGGTTAAAAGAACTGGGACCGACACCGATCCACAGAAGATCTTTCATACATAATTATGTATAAGAAGAATAATCGCAGGACAGGCACCGGCTATGAAAGGAAAGCAGGTGCTTATCTTGAATCTTTGGGATACAAGATCGTGACATATAATTATCGCTGCAGGCTGGGAGAGATCGATCTGATTGCAAGAGACGGAGAATACCTTGTCTTTGTAGAAGTGAAATACAGAACTACGGGTGTAAGCGGCTATCCGGCAGAGGCGGTCGATGCCCGTAAACAACAGACTATCGCAAAATGTGCCATGCATTTTCTGATGAAGCAGGGGAACGATGACGTACCATGCAGATTCGACGTGGTTGCCATAGCCGGAGCTGAGGGTCAGGAAGAAATCACGCTATATAAAGATGCATTTACACTGATGTAGTTAATGTAGCTTTTGAATTTGAAGATATGTAAATGCAGCAACGAAGTATGGACAGATGAAGTTAGGAGAAATATATGAGTCTTGGATTAAAATATAAGAATAATGAGCAGATATTTGTAGAGCGGCAGCGCGGCGGTGTGCCGTATCTGTCCTATCCGCTTTTGGAAAATACAGGAATCGTTAACCACGGATTTTCTACCAGACTGGGTGGAGTCAGTACCGGGTGCTTCAGTTCTATGAACATCAGCCTGACAAGAGGAGATGATCCGGAGGCGGTGAAAAAGAATCGTGAACTGATTGCGCAGGCAATCGGCGTAGAAGTGGCAGATTTTACTTATACGCAGCAGACACATACGACGAATGTAAAGCGCGTGTACGCCAAGGAGAAGGGACAGTCCTTTCCTGAGACAGACGGAATGATTACGGACGTGCCGGGAATCTGTCTTGTAACTTCTTATGCAGATTGTGTACCACTTTATTTTGTGGATCCGGTGAAGAAAGTCATTGGACTGAGCCATTCTGGATGGAGAGGAACAGTTGGAAAGATTGGAAAAGTAACTGTGGAAAAGATGGAGGAAGAGTTTGGTTGTGATCCGGCAGATATTTTAGGAGCGGTAGGACCGTCTATCTGTCAGGATTGTTATGAAGTCAGTGAAGATGTTATTAAAAAATTCTGTGAGAATTATGACGAAAATCTCTGGCCTGAAATTTTTTATCAGAAAAAAAATGGAAAATATCAGTTGAATTTATGGAAGGCAAATGAGTCTGTTTTTTTAGAATCAGGAATTCTTCCGGAGCATATTGCAGTGACCAATGTATGTACACACTGCAACCCGGATATTTTGTTCTCACACAGAACAACAGGAAATGAACGCGGAACATTGAGTGCATTTCTTGCCCTGAAGAAATAGAGAGACTGGATATGAAAATGTAAACTAGAAAGTAAAGCAGGAGACAATAATATGAATAGCATGTTGTTAAAATTGGCAACCACACAGGGGACATCCTTAAAAGTGGATTCAGGGGATGTGCCACAAGGGGTGGCAGATGCGACAAAAGGAGTGACAGATGCAACGCAGGATGCAGTGAATGAGATGAATCAGGCAACGCAGTATCTGCAGGAGCATCTTTCAGACCTGATCGGATTTGGAGTGAAAGTGCTGATTGCAATTGCAGTATTTATGATCGGGCGTGTTCTGATCCAATTTATACGGAAAATTGTGAGAAAATCGCTGGCAAGGTCCAGTGCAGATAAAGGAGTAGAGCAGTTCGTAGACTCTGTTTTGAAATTTTCTTTATATTTTCTGTTGATTTTTATGATTGCAGCAAAATTAGGAGTTGATACAACTTCAGTGGCAGCGATTATTGCTTCTGGCGGTGTAGCAATCGGTCTTGCTCTGCAGGGAAGCCTTTCTAATTTTGCAGGCGGAGTATTGATTCTGCTTCTGAAACCATTTGAAGTGGGAGATTATATTATTGAGGATACAAACCACAACGAAGGGACGGTAAAGGAAATTCAGATTTTTTATACAAAGTTATCGACCGTTGATAATAAAACGATTGTGATCCCAAATGGAATGCTGACCAATAACAGTCTGACGAATGCAACGGCTAAGGCGGAGCGGAAGCTGGATCTGAAAGTAGATATTGCTTATGAAGCGGACTTGCGAAAAGCAAAGGCGGTCATTGAGGAGATTATCAGACAGGACGATGCGACCATCAAGAATGAAGAAATTCTGGTATTTGTCCATGAACTTGCAGAAAGTTCGGTAGTCATTGGTGCCCGTGCATGGGTGAAGAATGAAGATTACTGGAATGCAAGATGGAGGATTCTGGAAGAAATCAAACTGAAACTGGATGAGAATGAGATTGAGATGGCATATCCGCATCTGACTGTCCAGATGGGAAAAGAGAACTGATAAGAAGCAAGAAGTAAAAAATGCTTCAGAAATGCTTCAGAAACTAAAAAAGTTCTTGCAAATCTGAGAAGATTCGATATAATAGTAGTTGTGGTTGTCGTACGTCAATCACAACACTTGCTGGAATAGCTCAGTTGGTAGAGCACTTCACTCGTAATGAAGGGGTCGTCGGTTCAAGTCCGATTTCCAGCTTCTTTTTATATAGATGTGCATATAAGGGTTCTTCGAGAAAGAAGGATCCTTTTCTTATTACAAGATGTCAAATGATACATAAAAATTATACGGATAATAAAAATGGAGGAATTTTTATGTCGGATGAAATAGCTTTTGCCAATACCGCTTTGGAAAGTTTTGCAGCATTAGTTACATTCGTATTGCTGTTTGCATGTATTGCAAAGATTAAAATGCAACGTGGAATCAAACATGTTACATCGAAGGAAGCAAAGAGGAATACATTAGATTATATTCTGATCATCTGGCTTGTGATTCACATGATCGTACTTACGGCAGATGTACTGAGCTGGACCGCTATGGATTTCGGAAAGAATGAAGTGTGGCTTCTATTTATGTTGAATCTGACATTTACCTGTCTCTCTCTGGAATGTATGGTCTATACCTATTATGTAAAAGAGACAATCTATCAACACGAGAAGATTGGAAATACTTACGTGTATCTGGTCATGCTGTCAACAGTGATTGCAATCATATTATGGATCTCCAGTGATATCAGTGGGAAGTTTTATTATCTGGACACACAGGGGGATTATACACAAGGTTCGATTTATTGGCTGTGTCAGTTTTATTGTATTATTGTGATGTGTGGAAACATTGTGATTTTGTTAAAACACAGGAAAGCACTTGTCAGACATGATGTGTTAAGCCTTCTTATGTACGGATTGATACCGATTGCATCGATTCCGGCACAAATGCTTTGGAAATCAACCACATTTAATCTGGCGACAACGCTGGCGCTGATCTATATTTGCATTAGTGTCCATATGGCACAGTATGATCGAATCGTAGAACAGGAAAAGATTCTGATACAGCAGGAACATGAATTGTCCATGAATCAGATGCAAATGATGATTGCCCAGATCCAGCCACATTTCCTATATAATTCGCTGACAGCACTGGCGCAGCTTTGCAGCAAAAATCCAAAAGAAGCGAAGAAGGCAATCATCAATTTTGCGGATTACTGGCGCAATCATATAAACGCAATTGACAAAAAAGAATCAATTCCATTTGAAGAAGAACTAAAATATGTTAAAATATATTTATATCTGGAACAGCTTCGATTTGGAGATGATCTGCATGTAGAATATGATCTGCAGAAAACTGATTTTAAAGTGCCAATGTTATCTGTGCAGCCCTTTGTTGAGAATGCAATAAACTGGGGAGTTGGACAGAAAGAAGATGGGGGAGCTGTTCGAATTACGACAAGAGAGAATGAAGAACAGATTGAACTTTGCATCATAGATGACGGAGTCGGGTTTGATATATCAAAGATGGAAGAGCAAAGTGATGGAAGACAGCACATAGGAGTCCGTAACGCAAGAATCCGGTTTCAAAAGATGTGCAATGGAACTGTAGATATTTACAGTGAGAAGGGAAAAGGAACTAAAATACGAATTAATTTACCGAAAGGGGACAATCATGAACATTATAATAGCAGATGATGAACCATTGGCATTGGAGATGACGTGCGAAGCTGTCCGGGAGGTATGCCCGAAAGCAAATATTTACCCATTTAGCAAACCGTCCAGATTACTGGAGTTTGCAAAGGAGACGAGATGCAAAATCGCATTTTTAGATATCTGTATGCGTGGTGTGAGCGGCATCGATGTGGCAAAACAGTTAAAAGAAATTATTCCGGACATTAATATTATCTTTGTTACAGGATATGATGAGTACACAAAAGACGCAATGGCAATACATGCCAGCGGTTATATTGAAAAACCAGTAACGGCTGGGAAAATCAGAAAAGAGACGGAAGATCTTCGCTATCCATTGCCGGCTGAAAATGAACCAAGACTGAAATTTCAGTGCTTTGGCAATTTTGAAGTATATGACAGAACTGGAAAGCCGGCACATTTCAGCAGATCGAAGGCGAAAGAGGTAATGGCATATTTGGTGGATCGCAACGGTTCTTCCTGCTCAGTGAAGGAACTGGCAGCAGTTTTATTTGAAAATGAACCCTATGATAAAAAACAACAGTGGTATATTCAGAAGATTTTGTCATCACTGCAACAGACGTTGAAGGAGCTGGAAGCAGAAGACGTAATAGAGAAAAGCTACAATAATATTGCCATTGTTCCGGAGATGATCGACTGTGACTATTACAAATTCAATAAAAAAGATGCAGAGGTTATGAATGCATATAAAGGGGAGTATATGTCACAGTACGAATGGGCTGCGTACAATAAAAAGTATCTGAATGACATTCATAAGAGATGGAAAAAGGAAAATAAATAAAACGGTTTTTAGAGAAAAAGCTTCCAGATGAAATGTATTTGTATCTGTATCTGGAAGCTTTTTCTGTGTATTCCTTTTTCTTATGTATTCTATCTCCTGAGAAGATTCCTGCTATAAGTGGCAGGTGAATTATAAAATATCGATGTATTCGCCGGCAAGTGCTTTGTTCATGCTTCGTACGGCACAGAATTTGCCACACATACTGCATGTATCACTGTGGTCATCCTCCGGACGGCGGCTGTCGCGGATCGCTCTTGCAGTATCCGGGTCAAGAGCACAGGCGTACTGTGCTTCCCAGTCCAGTTTCTGGCGTGCATCAGCCATTTTATCATCAATATCTCTTGCACCAGGGATACCTTTGGCAATGTCAGCGGCGTGGGCGGTAATCTTAGAAGCGATGATGCCTTGTTTTACATCGTCGACATTTGGCAGTGCCAGATGCTCGGCAGGTGTTACGTAGCAAAGGAAAGCAGCACCGTTCATGGCAGCAACTGCGCCTCCAATGGCAGCAGTAATATGGTCATATCCAGGAGCAATATCTGTGACGAGTGGTCCAAGTGTGTAGAATGGAGCGCCCATACAGATGCTTTGCTGAACTTTCATATTGGCTGCGACCTGGTCAAGTGGTACATGTCCAGGACCTTCGACCATGACCTGTACATTATGTGCCCATGCACGTTTTGTCAGTTCGCCGAGGCGTACAAGCTCTTCAATCTGGCATACGTCTGTGGCATCGGCCAGACATCCCGGTCGGCATGCATCACCAAGGGAGATGGTAACATCGTATTCTTCACAGATATCCAGAATCTCGTCGAAATGTTCATAGAACGGATTTTCTTCCCCGGTCATGCACATCCATGCAAATACAAGACTTCCTCCGCGGCTTACGATATTCATTTTACGTTTGTGTTTTTTGATCTGTTCAATAGTTTTGCGGGTGATTCCACAGTGCAGTGTTACAAAGTCCACACCGTCCTCAGCGTGAAGACGTACTACATCGACGAAATCCTGTGCAGTCAGAGTAGCAAGATCTCTCTGATAGTGGATGACGCTGTCATAGACCGGAACAGTTCCGATCATTGCCGGACATTCGTGTGTCAGCTTCTGCCGGAAAGGCTGAGTGTTGCCGTGGCTGGATAAATCCATAATGGCCTCTGCTCCGAGATTTACAGCACTCATCACTTTCTGCATTTCGATATCGTAATCTTTACAGTCTCTAGAGACTCCGAGATTTACATTGATCTTCGTGCGAAGCATACTGCCGACGCCTTCCGGATTCAGACATGTGTGGTTTTTGTTGGCACAGATTGCAACCTTGCCTTCAGCAACGAGCTTCATCATCTCGTCAGTGGACATATGCTCTTTTTGAGCGACGGTCTTGATTTCAGGCGTGAGAATTCCTTTTCTGGCTGCATCCATTTGTGTAGTGTAGTTTCTCATGTTCATTTTGCCTCCATTTTCATTTTTTGTCTGAGTTTTTCTATAGCGGTACAAGGTGGTGTCCCCAATGTATCGCTTGTATAAAAAAAGAAGATGCGTAGAGCATCTTCCTTAATTATCGCGTTAAGATATGTTCCCTACGTTGGCATTATCCAAATCAGGTTATGGGTCGAAGCGGAATTACGCTTCCTCTCAGCCGGTTTTCACCAGCTCCCCATATGTAATTTTCGAAATGTCCATGAAATGATATGTATTGCATGGGGCGTTCCGATTTACCAGTTATTATAGACCTGAAAAAACGTAAAAGCAAGATGAAAATGTGATTTTTGCCATTTTTCCCATAACTGGAAGCATTGAAAAATAGAAATAGAAATTAGTTTCCTGCATAGGGCAATGTGTGGTAGAATAGAAACATCTTGTGAGCTATAACACATGATGTTTTGAAAAGAGAATGTTCAAGTAGAAGGGAAGATATATATATGAGTGGAAAGAAAGGGAAACATGAACCGGAAAAAGAAGGGGTACTTGCAACGATATGGGATTATGCCAAGACATTTCTTATTATTTTTCTGGTCGTGTTTGCACTAAATAAACTGGTCTATATCAATGCGGTGATTCCGTCTGAATCTATGCAGACAACAATTATGAAGGGAGACCGGATCATCGGCAGCCGGTTTGCATACAAATCAAAAGATCCGCAGAGGTTTGATATCGTCATTTTTAAATATCCGGATGATCCATCTAAGATATTTATAAAAAGAGTCATTGGTCTGCCTGGGGAGACTGTGGAAGTGAAAGACGGAAAAGTGTACATAGATGGATCAGAGAAGCCATTGGATGATAGTTTCTGCAACGAAGTACCGATCGGAGATTTCGGACCATATGAAGTTCCACAAAACTGCTATTTTATGATGGGGGATAATCGTAATAACAGTTTGGATTCCAGGTACTGGAAGAATCATTTCGTAGAAAAAGATGCGATTCTTGCAAAGGCCGTTTTCCGCTACTGGCCGTTCAGTGAGATTGGGAAGGTTGAGTAGACCGGACTAATAAAAGTAAGAAAAAGGATTTGAGAGGGATAAAACAATGAGTACAACAAACAAAGAAGAAAAAGTGGCAGATGTCAGTACGGAGAATATATACCGGCTGAACGGAAGAGTGCCACTGAAAAAAGCAATTCCATTCGGGCTGCAGCACGTACTGGCCATGTTTGTATCAAACCTGGCGCCGGTGCTGATCGTTTGCAGTGCCGCGCTTGTAAGAGGAACAGGGGAACACTTGACTTCTGCAGAGATCACCCAGCTTTTACAATGTGCGATGTTCGTGGCAGGTATCGGAACATGTATGCAGTTATATCCGGTGTGGAAGATCGGGTCGGGGCTTCCGATAGTTATGGGAGTCAGCTTTACGTTTCTTGGAAGTCTGTTAGTAATCTGTACCAATCCGGAACTTGGATATGAAGGGATGGTTGGTGCTGTTATTTTAGGAGGTATTTTTGAAGGACTGGTGGGGCTTAGTGCCAGATACTGGAAGCGCTTCCTGACACCGGTCGTATCCGCGTGTGTAGTTATCGCAATCGGACTTTCGTTATTGTCCGTAGGTATGGATTCCTGGGGCGGCGGAAGCGGAGTTGCTGATTTTGGCGCATGGTATCATCTGGTTGTTGGAGCATTTACCCTGATTGTATGCCTGGTAGCCAGATATTTACTGAAAGGGGTATATAAGAATTTGAATGTCCTGGTGGGATTGATTCTTGGATATCTGTTGGCGATCATTTTTACAGTTGCAGGTATTGCGCCGATGGTAGACTTTTCCGGAATTACAAAGACTGTACAGGAAGTTGGAGTCTTCAGTCTGCCGAAGCTGGTCTTTCTGACCAGCCATAAACCAATCTTTGATCTGGGAGCATTTTTGACAATTGCTATTGTATTTCTTGTATCTGCGGCAGAGACAACTGGTGCAACAAGCGCCGTATGTACCGGTGCTTTGGATCGCGAGATCAAGATGGAAGAATTGCAGGGGTCACTTGCTGTAGATGGATTCTCCAGTGCACTTTCCGGCTGTTTTGGATGTCTGCCGTTGACTTCTTTCAGCCAGAATGTGGGACTTGTAACGATGACGCAGGTCATCAACCGGTTTGCGATTTTGATGGGAGCATTTATTTTGATTTTGTCATCACTTTTCCCGCCGCTGGGAGCATTTTTTAATTCCCTGCCACAGGCAGTTCTTGGTGGCTGTACAGTTATGATGTTCGGGTCTATTATGTATGAAGGAATCAAGATGCTCAAAGAATGTGAGTTCGATGACCGGACGATGGTCATTGTATCACTGGCATTTGCAATCGGTGTAGGACTGACACAGACATCCGGCAACTTCTTCAGTGCATTTCCACATGAGGTGGGAGATATCTTCAATGGAAATGCAGTGGCAGGTGTGTTCGTGGTATCTCTGCTGTTGAGTTTGTTTTTGCCGAAAAAGAAAAAATAATTTTGTGAATAAAATAGCATATGTTGACCAAAAGTAGTTTGGCAGGTTATAATAAACAAAGATAATTTAAAAGAAAATAATTAAAAAAGACTCTGACGGCAAGGTAATCCGAGCGGGAATAGTCGAATATATCAGACACAGGGAAGATGCAGTTGGGGAAAGTGCATCTTCCTTGTACAAGAATCCATCATGCAGAAATCGCATCTGTACAGATTTCTCAGGGTGAATACTACTTTAGTGGCAGATATAAGGACTTTTTTCCGGAAGGAGAAAGGTCCTTTTTCGTTGGGGGAAATTGGGAGGGAGACATGTTAAAGGTAGCGATTTACGGAAAAGGTGGAATTGGGAAATCCACAGTAACTTCGAATCTGGCGGCAGCATTTGCTACAATGGGGAAAAGAGTCATTCAGATAGGCTGTGACCCGAAAGCAGATTCTACAATTAATCTGCTGGAAGGAAAGCCTCTTCGTCCGGTCATGAACTATATGCGGGAGGAAGACGAGGAACCGGAGAAATTAGAAGATATTTCAAAGGAAGGATTTGGCGGCGTACTCTGTATAGAGACAGGCGGCCCGACGCCGGGACTGGGATGTGCTGGCAGAGGTATTATTGCAACATTCCAGCTTCTGGAAGATTTGAGACTTTTTGAGACATACAAGCCGGATGTAGTGCTTTACGATGTTCTCGGAGATGTTGTGTGTGGCGGCTTTGCAGCACCGATCCGGGAAGGCTATGCAGAAAAAGTATTGATTGTAACGTCCGGAGAAAAGATGGCGTTGTATGCGGCTAATAACATTTCCAGCGCAGTTCGTAATTTTGAAGACCGAAGCTATGCACGGGTGTTTGGCATTGTGCTGAATCACAGAAACGTGGAAAATGAGGTGCAAAAAGTGCAGGCATTTTCTAAGGAAAGCGGAATTCCAATCGTGGGAGAGATTCCAAGAAGCAATGAGATCATCCGTTACGAAGATCAGGGGCAGACGGTGATTGAAGGAAATTCAGAGTCAGAGATCAGTGGAAGATTCTATGACCTTGCAAAAAAATTACTGGAAAGCGAGGAGTAAGGACATGGTGGGAATTACGAAGATGAAAGCAGAAAACCAGAAAGTGGAAAAAGAAGCATTTTTCTGTACAACGAAAGAACTGAGCAGGCTTGGCCTGGAACAGATTCCGACACAGTTTCAGTCACATAAGCATCTGATCTACAGTTCGCCGGCTACACTGGCATTCAATTCACCGGGAGCAGAAGGCTTTGGCGTGAAGCGTGCCGGTCTTGCAGTACCAGATTCCATTATGTTGATCGTGGCTCCGGGGTGTTGTGGAAGAAATACTTCACTGATCAGTTCGATGAAGGAATATAATGACCGGTTCTATTATCTGATGATGGACGAGACCGATATTGTGACAGGAAGACATTTGAAAAAAATTCCAAAAGCAGTAGAGGAAATCTGCAGTGTCTGTCCGAAAAAACCATCGGTCGTTATGATCTGCATTACCTGTGTGGATGCCCTTCTTGGAACGGATATGGAGCGGGTGTGCAAAAAGGCGGAAGAACAGGTAGAGATTCCGGTCAGACCTTGTTATATGTATGCGCTTACAAGAGAAGGCCGAAAACCACCGATGGTACATGTAAGGCAGTCCTTATATTCACTGCTTGAGCCGGGAAAAAAGAAAGGCAATGTAGTCAATCTTTTGGGATTTTTCTCGCCGCTTGTGGATGACTGTGAGATATATGATCTGCTGCATAGTGCGGGAGTGAAGACGATTCATGAGATTTCCAGATGTAAGGATTATATGGAATATCAGACTATGTCAGAAGCAAATTTCAATCTGGTACTGCACCACGAAGCAAGATTTGCAGCAGAAGATTTTCACAACCGGCTTCAAATTCCATTTATCGAGCTTCGAAGACTCTATCAGATAGACAAGATTGAAAACCAGTATCATGCACTTGGTAATGCACTCGGTGTTGCATTTTATGATGAAAAATATAAAAAGCAGGCAGAAGATGCACTGGAAAAATTCTGGCAGAAGTGTCCGGATGCTTCTTTTGCAATCGGAGAATGCCTGAACGCTGATCCATTTGAACTATCATTAGCCTTGATACGTTACGGATTTTCTGTACCGGAAATTTACGGGACAATCACGGTGGAGAACTTCACATACATTCGTTCTCTGGCAAAAATAAGTCCAGAGACGAAAGTATTTTCCAATATGGAACCGACGATGATTTATTATGACCCGGCGAAAAGCGATGTGAATCTGGCAATCGGAAAAGATGCCTGTTATTATCATCCGGATTGTCCATATGTCATGTGGAACGGGGAAGAACAGCCATATGGATATGCAGGAGTGAGAAGATTATTCGAACAATTACTGGAGGTAGTATAGTGAGAGGACTTAGAAAATATCTGACACCATTTGCACCGGATCAGTCTGGTGCGGTGTCCGTGTTATATGAACTTGGGGGACTGATCGCAATCTGTGACGCCGGCGGCTGTACAGGAAATGTATGTGGTTTCGACGAGCCGCGCTGGTTTGAACAAAAAAGTGCCTTGTTCAGTGCGGGACTGCGTGATATGGACGCAATTCTCGGACGAGATGACCGTCTGGTGGAGAAGCTGGTGGATGCAGCTTCAAAGCTCGATGTAAAGTTTGTAGCAATCATTGGGACACCGGTTCCGGCAGTAATCGGAACGGATTACAAGGCACTTGGAAGAATGTGCGAGAAAAAATTAAATATGCCTGTTATCACCATTGATACAGATGGTATGGAATTATATGATGTGGGCGAAGAAAAAGCATGGCTGGAGCTTTTCCGGACATTTGCAGAAAAGGAAATGATTGATAAGGCAAGTGAAAGAATTAAGCCGAATCTGGATATTGAGAAAAAACAGGGAAAGATCGGGGTTCTTGGATTAACGCCGCAGGACATAAGTGACCTTCAGGCACCAAAGAAGATTCGAGAATATTACCAGGAAAAAGAAGGAAAAGAAGCAATCTGCTACTGCATGGGAGAAAATGTCTGCCGGAGCACGGATGGTCTTGATAATCATCGAACAGCAGGCGAGGTTGAAAAAAATATTGTAGTTTCCCCGGCGGCTCTGGCAGCTGCGAAATATCTGGAAAAAACATTTGGCACACCTTATGAGGTCACTTACCCAATTGTAGAAGAGCTGGTTCCGGGTATGGATTATCGGAGAAAGAAAATCCTAATCGTGCATCAGCAGGTTATTGGAAATGCAATGCGTGCAGAAATCAGACGAAGATGCCAGAAAGTAAATGGGGATCTATCTGTTGATAACAATGCAGTTATCACGGTAGCAAGCTGGTTCATGATGAAGCAGGAACTCTCCGAAGAAGGTGATATTTCACTTCGAGAAGAAGATGATTATATGGAGCTTATCAAGAAAGAGGATTACGACATTGTTTTTGCAGATCCGATGATGAAACGCATGACTGAAGATGCTTATAAAATGGCTGGAACAGGTTATGTGGCAGATGCACATGAGACGGAAAGAAAAAGAATTTTTATAGATGCCACACATTTTGCCGTGTCAGGAAAATTGCTTGAGGAAATGAAAAAGCGGGAGGCGTAGAGATGAAAGAAACAGTGACCAGACGAATCCGTGTCTACGGAATTGTTCAGGGAGTCGGTTTTCGTCCAACCGTAAGCCGTCACGCAACGACTTGTAATATCCATGGGAGCGTCAGTAACAAAGGTCCTTATGTAGAGATTTTCGCACAGGCGCCAGAAGCACAGGTGGATAGATTTGTGACCATGATCCGTGAACAGTCTCCGAAACGTGCAGCAATCTTGAAGATGAATATAGAAGACGTTGAAAATCCGGAAATTTATAAAGATTTTCAGATTGTTGAGAGCGAAAAGACGAAAGGGGAAATCTTTGTCTCTCCGGATATTGCAATCTGCGAAGAGTGCAAGGAAGAGATGTATCAGCCGGGGAACAGACGGTATCTGCATCCATTTATTAACTGTACATGCTGCGGACCGAGACTGACTATTTTAGATGCACTTCCGTATGACCGGGAACGTACCAGTATGAAAGAATTTCCAATGTGCCAGGACTGTGCACACGAATACCATGATCCAGAGGACCGCAGATTTGACGCACAGCCTGTTTGCTGCAATAATTGTGGACCACAGGTGTATCTGGCAGAAAGAAGCGAACGAGGACGAGACGCGGTTACTTACGCCAGACGCGTAATCGCGGAAGGCAAAATTGTGGCAGTCAAAGGAATCGGTGGGTTTCATTTGTGCTGTGATGCGACAAAGGAATCAGCCGTGGAACTTTTGCGGACAAGAAAAAAACGTCCGGTCAAACCATTTGCAGTGATGGCACGTAACGAAGAGGCGGTGCGCCGTGTATGTGAACTTAGCGAAGAACAGGAAAAGATACTGACCGGGCATCAAAAACCGATACTGTTGCTGGATAAAAAAGAAGGCGTAAGCAAACTTGCAAAATCGGTAGCTCCTTTTAATCCGAAGGTGGGGATAATGCTTCCTTATGCACCGGTTCAACTATTGTTATTTCAGTATGATGACGGCATTCAGATGCCGGATTTTCTCGTGATGACCAGTGGAAATATTTCCGGTGCACCAATTTGCAGAGATGACCGGGAAGCAAAAGAGGAACTGTCACATTTATGCGACTGCATACTTTCTCATGACCGGAAGATCCGTATCCGTGCAGACGATTCCGTGATGGATTTTTACCGGGAAGAACCGTATATGATCCGAAGAAGCCGGGGGTATGCACCACTCCCATATATGCTTTCAAAAGCGTGGCAAGGGCAGGTGCTTGCTGTGGGCGGAGAATTGAAAAATGCATGTTGTATTGGACATGATGACCGGTTTTATCCGGCGCCGTATGTAGGAGATCTGGAAGATCTTCGGACGGTGAAAGCGCTTCAGGAGACGATCACGCGGCTGACTGCTTTGCTGGAAGTAGAGCCAGAGCTTGTAGTGGCAGATCTGCATCCGAAGTACAATTCCACAATGGTGGCGCATGAAATGAAGCTGCCAATGATACAAGTGCAGCATCATTATGCGCACATTTTATCCTGTATGGCGGAAAATGACTGCGCAGGTCCAGTCATTGGCGTTTCCTTTGATGGAACCGGATATGGAACGGATGGTACTATCTGGGGCGGTGAGATTCTGTACGCAGATTATGAACATTTCAAACGAATAGGCAGTATTGAGCCATTCTGGCATGTAGGCGGAGACATTGCTTCCCAGGAAGGATTTCGTATTGCAGTCTCCATCATTGGTGGGCTTGTGAGGGAGAAAGAAAACGCAAAAAATATCATAAAAGAATTGGAATTATGTACCGAACCAGAAGCAAATGTGATTCTTACTATGGCACAGCGACATTTGAATGCAATTGAGTCTACAAGTGCAGGAAGGCTGTTTGACGCAGTAAGTGCGATCTTGGGGATTCAAAAAAGCTCTACATTTGAAGGGGAAGCGTCCATGGCACTGGAATTCGCAGCAGAGGCATGGCAGAAAGAACATGAGGCAAAGAATAAGGAAAATACCAAAAACGCCAAAAATGCCGAGAATGTCAAGAATGCCCCAAATGCTAAGAATGGTAAGCATACAGATGTTAAGGAGCATGAACATATTTTCTTGCAGACGAATGCAATTGTCTGGCAGATGATTGAGGGCAGAAGACAAGGGGAAGATGTCGGAAAGCTTGCGTATGTATTTCATCAGTTGCTTGCAATGGAGATCTGCGCAGCCTGCGAAAATGTACGAACGCAGAAGAAATGTAATCAGGTGGCGTTAAGTGGCGGCGTATTTCAGAACCGTCTATTGCTGGAACTCGTGGAAAAGGAACTTTTAAATCGAAAGTTCCAGGTATTGCGGCATCATCTGATTCCACCAAATGATGGCGGTATCGGGCTTGGCCAGGCAGTTTACGGCATGGCATATCTGAATAAAAAGAAGCAGACAGATAGTAAAAATGTAAAGTAAAAACAGATCTTGAAAGATAAAAAGAATAGATTATGGGAGGTTAAGAGCATGTGTGTTGGATTATCAGCAAAGGTAGTGCGAATAAATGAAGGCATGGCAGTGGTAGATGCTGATGGAGCAAAGAGGGAGGTTTCTGCGGAACTTCTGGATGAACTGGAGCCGGGAGATTATGTAATGGTACATGCAGGAGTTGCAATCGCGAAGATTACGGATGAAGATGAAAGTGA
Organism: Dorea sp. Marseille-P4042; assembly: GCF_900290215.1. Classification (NCBI taxonomy): domain Bacteria; kingdom Bacillati; phylum Bacillota; class Clostridia; order Lachnospirales; family Lachnospiraceae; genus Dorea; species Dorea sp. Marseille-P4042. Next base: position 166,063 of record NZ_OLMI01000001.1, read on the forward strand.
GACAGATCAGCTCATGGAGGATTTATTATAATGGAAGAAAAAAAGAAAACAGCCAGAGAGATCATCGAAGGCTATGATGGTCCTCCGGTGCGGATCATGGAAGTGTGCGGAACCCATACACATGAGATTTTCAGACTTGGAATCCGGAAACTTTTGCCAGAACAGGTGGAACTGATTTCGGGACCGGGGTGTCCGGTCTGTGTAACACAGGTCGGATTCATTGACGAAGCAATTTATCTGGCACTGGAAAGGCAAGTGACAATCTGTACATTTGGTGATCTGGTACGTGTACCGGGAACGAATATGAGTCTTGCCGGGGCAAGAGAAAAGGGTGCGAAAATCCGTATTGTCTATTCTCCAGTAGATGCGAAGGAGTATGCCAAAGAACATCCAAAGGAGCAGGTTACATTCCTTTCAGTCGGATTTGAGACCACCACTCCGTCTGCTTGTCTTTCTGTGAAAAAAGCAAGGGAAGAGGGCTTGACGAACTACTCGATTCTGACAGCGAATAAAACGATGCCGCAGGCATATGAAGCATTGAAGGGAAGCGCAGACATTTTCCTGTATCCGGGACATGTTAATGCGATCACCGGGACGAAGCTGTGTGAAGAACTGGCAAAAGAAGGAGTCAGCGGTGTGGTAGCAGGATTTACAGCAAAAGAACTTTTGACAGCGCTGGCAGTGGCACTGGCACGGTTTCAGGAAGGCAGGCCATTTTTTGTAAATTGTTATCCGCGTGTAGTAACAGAGAATGGAAGCCCACAGGCGCAGAAGCTGGTAGAAGAGATGATGGAACCTTGTGATAGTGAATGGAGAGGACTTGGCGTAATCAAAGGTTCAGGAATGAGACTTCAAGAGGAATGGAGCGCATTTGACGCACGGAAGAAATACAAGATTCCGCCGATTCAGGGAAAAGCAAATCCTGCATGCCGGTGCGGAGATGTTCTTCAGGGAAAATGTAAACCTTCTGATTGTAAGGTGTTTGGTAAGGTCTGTACACCACAGCATCCGGTTGGCGCATGCATGGTGTCAGGAGAAGGTGCATGTTCCGCGTACTATATGTACGGCGAAGCAGAGAAAATGAAATAAAAAGCTGGGAGTGATATATTATGAATAATGGAATAAAAGATCAGACAGTCACCATGGCACACGGTGCCGGAGGACGTCAGACATCAGAATTAATCGATAACATATTTGCGGCACATTTTGCAAATCCGGATCTGACTGCGGATGATGCGGCTGTGTTAAATCCGCCAGTTGGAAAAATGGCAGTGTCTACCGATGGATTTATCGTATCACCTGCATTTTTCCCAGGAGGAAATATCGGAAAACTGTCTATCTGCGGAACAGTCAATGATCTGGCGTGTATGGGAGCAAAGCCACTGTATCTGACCTGTGCATTTGTCATTGAGGAAGGATTTCCAATGGACAAACTGGAAGAAATTGCGTCAGCAATGGAAAAAACAGCCAAAGAAGCAGGTGTTCACATCGTGTCCGGTGACACAAAGGTAGCCGGAAAAGGGCAGGTGGACGGAGTATTTATCACAACAACAGGAATGGGACAGATTGAAGATGGAGTTAAAGTCGGCGGCGAGCTTGCGAAACCCGGTGATGCGGTTATTGTAACAGGAGATATCGGACGCCATGGCTGTACAATCCTGCTTGAGAGAGAAGATTTGGGAATTGAGGCCGATATCAAGAGTGATTGTGCACCCCTTTGGAAGACGGTGGAAGCAGTGATGAACAGGACACACGAGCTGCATGTTATTCGTGATGCGACACGTGGCGGCGTGGGAACTGTATTATATGAAATTGCGAAGCAGAGCCAGGTAGGCGTACAGCTTGACAGCGCCAATATTCCGGTTCAGCCGGAAGTAAGGGGTGTCTGTGGCATGTTGGGACTGGAACCATTGTATCTTGCATGTGAAGGAACTATGGTCATCATTGCACCGAAGGAAGAAGCAGCGAAGATTGTGGAGACATTGCGTCAGTGCCCATATTCAGAAAATGCTGCTATTATTGGTGAAATTACAGAAGAACAGCCGGGAAAAGTCGTAATGATGACGGAGATTGGAACCCAGGCATTATTGCCACAGCCAGGCGGAGAATTATTGCCGAGAATCTGCTAAGATCAGATTACTTAGAAATAAGAGCAGGGAGAGAAAGTATGGAAACAAGAGTAGCAGTGATTTCTATTATTGTAGAAAACCCGGAGGCGACGGAGCAGTTGAATCAATATCTGCATGAGTCTGGAAAATATATTATTGGAAGAATGGGAATCCCGTACCGTCAAAAAGGAATCCATATTATCAGTATTGCGATTGATGCACCGCAGGATGTGATCAGTGCGCTTTCTGGAAAAATAGGGCGTCTTAAGGGAGTGTCGGCAAAGACTGCTTACTCCAATGTCATCACCAAACCGGAGGAATTATCATGTTAAAAATTGCAGTTTATGGCAAAGGCGGTATCGGAAAATCTACGACAGTATCCAATATGGCGGTCGCACTGGCTGAAAAAGGATTATCAGTTATGCAGATTGGCTGTGATCCAAAGGCAGATTCTACGATTGCCTTGCGCGATGGAGAACCTATGCCGGCAGTATTGGATATCTATAATGAGAAAAAAGGCAATGTGACTTTGAAAGAGATTACAAGAATCGGATACAAAGGAGTTGTCTGTGTGGAGTCAGGAGGACCGACCCCGGGACTTGGCTGTGCAGGACGCGGAATTATCACTGCACTGGAGAAACTAAAAGAGACCGGAGCATATGAAGTCTACAAACCGGACGTAGTCCTTTACGATGTACTTGGCGATGTAGTGTGTGGCGGATTTTCCATGCCTATGCGGAGTGGGTATGCAGACTATGTATTTGTTGTAACTTCGGGAGAAAACATGTCCATTCATGCCGGAGCGAACATTGCAATGGCGCTGGAACGCTTCCAGAATCGCGGATATGCAAAACTTGGCGGATTTATTCTGAACCGGAGAAATGTGCCAAGAGAAGAAGAAAAAGTGCAGGAACTGGCAGAAGATTTCCACAGTGGTACTATTGGGTACCTCTCCAGAAGCGAGCTTGTAATGTCAGCTGAAGAGCAGAAAAAAACGTTGATGGAGTGTTATCCTGACAGTGAGATGGCAGATGAATACCGCGCTCTGAGTGAGGCGGTTCTGGCGATATGTAAGAACTAAGCTGCCGGGGCATTTTTGAACAAAATGTGAAATGTAGTGGGAAAGAATTTAGAGAGGGAATTTATGTTAAAACGAGTAGGACAGACGGAAATGGAGAAAAACTATGTAACCCCGGAAGGAGCCATGATCAGAATAAAAGATGCGTCCTATCCGGCACCATTTCATCCGGGATTGGAGTTTAACTCTCCGGTTCATGGAAACTGGAATATTGTACACACCGGAATGTTGATGCCGGAGACCATTCAGATATATGTCTGTGCAGATAACTGTATGCGTGGTGTTGTATTGACGGCGGCCGAGATGAATGCGGCAGATCGTTTTTCATACGTGATCATCGAAGAAGACGATCTGTTGAATGGAAATCTGGAGGATATCACAATTGAAGGCGTCACAGATGTATTAAAGAAACTGGAACGAAAACCCAAAGCAGTGCTCTTGTTTACCGTGTGCCTCCATCATTTTCTTGGCTGTGATCTTAAGATGGTCTATGAGGAACTTGACAGGCGTTTCCCGGAAATTGCATTTGTACGCTGTTATATGGATCCGATCATGCAAAAAACTGGTCTGACACCAGATCAGAAACTGCGAAAAGCAATGTATGATCCATTAAAAGTGCAAAAAGCAGATCCACATATCGTCACGTTGCTTGGACATAATTTCCCATTGGACGAAACTTCTGACATCAAACGATTCCTGAAAAAATGTGGCTGTGAACTCAGAGAGATTACGACTTGTGATACATGGAACAAGTATGAGAAACTTGGTGAAGCAAATATATTTCTTTCTATCTATCCGACAGCAAAATACGGGGCGCAGACGCTGGCAAAAAGACTGGGACGAGAACACATTTATATGCCGGCAAGTTTTGATTATGAAGAGATAAAGCAGCAGATGGAAAGACTGGCAGAGATACTGGAAAAGACATTGGTATCTAAGATAATTCAGACGTCTGAAGAACAGATAGAGACATTAAATGTGTTGATAGATGCACAAAAAGATTCCTATTACGAAAAAGAGGTTGAAGCTTGCGAAGAAACTATTAAAAAAGTAAGAGAAGTTGTTGGAGATACACCAATCGTCATTGACTATCTCATGCATCCGAGACCGCTTGGACTGGCAAAATATCTTTTAGAACATGGATTTTGTGTGGAAGCTGTTTATCTGGATGGTGTAAGCCCGGAGGAAGAACAGGAATTTTACTGGCTTAGCAAACATGCGCCAAAACTGGAGCTTCGCGCGACCATTCAGCCAAAGATGCGCGTGCTTCCAAGAAAGCATGAAGGAAAAATGCTGGCACTGGGACAAAAAGCAGCATGGTTCACCCAGAACCCATATTTTGTGAATGTAGTTGAAGGTGCAGGGTGGTATGGATTTGATGGAATCCGGAAAATGGCAGAACTTATGATCCGGGCTTACGAAGAAGAAAAAGAAGTGGAGGATCTGGTTGTGCGAAAAGGATGGGGGTGCGAAAGCTGCATATGAGACAGACATACAAAATGATACCAATTTACACGGCGGATGTGTCGGGTGTCTGTTCTGCACTTTATGAACTGGGCGGTATGACAGTGATGCATGATCCGTCCGGCTGTAATTCTACTTATAATACACATGATGAAATCCGCTGGTATGACCAGGACAGCCTGATCTACATCTCGGGACTTACTGAAATCGATGCGATTATGGGAAATGATGAAAAGTTCCTGAATGATATCATGGATGCAGCACGGGAATTAAAACCGAGGTTTATTGCACTTGCCGGATCGCCGATTCCATATATGAACGGAACGGATTTTCCGGCACTGGCAGAAGTGCTGGAACAGGAACTTGGGATTCCTACATTTTCTGTACCGACCAATGGTATGCACGACTATGTATATGGTGCAGGACTAGCTCTGGAGCAGATTGCAAGGCAGTTTGTGTCTGCAAAGGCAGTTTGCGAAGAGAAAAATATACAGCCACATACGGTTAATCTTCTTGGTGTCACGCCACTTGATTTTGGAGCATATAGCCGTGCCGGATATATGAAAAAAAATCTGGAAAAATGTGGCTGGAAGGTGTTATCAACCTGGGCGATGGGAGATGATCTTGAAGTATTGAGCCATGCACTGGAAGCAGAAGTAAATCTTGTTGTATCTTCCGTGGGATTTCGCACCGCAAAATATCTGGAAAAAGAATATAAAATGCCATATGTAGTTGGGACGCCGGTAGGAACATTTACAGAAGAAATCGTACAGGCATTGGAGAAGAAAGAACGATACCCATATAAAAGATTACGTGAAGAAAATTTGGATAAGGAGCAGCCGGGAAGCGGCAAAAACGATAAAGAAGTTATGCTGATCGGTGAACCGGTCACGACAGAGTCACTGGCTCTGGCTATTGAACAGAAATATGGAATATCAGTTCATGTATTATGCCCGTTACAGGAGACGGAAGATTTATTGTTTCGAACAAGCCGGAAGGTTCTTGGAGAGGAAGACATGGAAGAAGCTTTAAAAGATGCAGATATCATAGCAGCAGATCCATTGTACCGTCCGATCTGTTCGAAAAAATGTGAGTTCTATGAACTTCCACATCTGGCATTTTCCGGAAGAATTTACAAGAAAAAGCTGGAAAAAATCGAAGATTTCTGGAAGTATTAAAATCAATGAAGACATGGAAAAAGTCTGAGAAAAACAAGTTGTCATTAATAGAAAAATTGCTATACTATTAAGTAGAGGTAGTATAGTAGAAAAGCCTTATCATATAAGATGAGGCTTTTTGCAAAAAAATATTTATAGCAGGGGAGCATGGTTCGTGAAGAATAACATTTTATTTCATGGAAGTAATGTAACAGTATCAAAACCTAAGATTTTGATTAACGGATATTATAAAGATTTTGGGTATGGATTTTATTGTACAAATATAAAAAGACAGGCAACGCGTTGGGCATTGACTAAAAAAGGTGCATCCATTATCAATAGCTATTCTTATACAGAAAATGAAAGTTTAAAAGTGCTTCAATTTGAGACAACAACAGAAGAATGGCTGCAATTTGTAGTGAATTGCCGCAGAGGAATCGAGCATGCATTTGATATTGTAGAAGGACCTATGGCAGACGATCAGATTTGGGATTATGTAGAAGACTATATGTCCGGCAAGATTTCTAAGGCAGCGTTCTGGGAACTTATTAAGTTTAAATATCCAACACATCAGATTGTGTTTTGTACAGAGGACGCGTTGAAGACGTTACATTTTGAAAGGAGTGAAACGTTATGATGAATATATATTTTCCAGACGAAGAGATAACAGACAACGACCTCTATTTTATCTGTTATATGATAGAGCGCGTGGCGAGAAAGCTTCATCAGAAGAATAAATATGTGGTAAATACAATTGGAAGAGATGCATTAAAACATCTGATTAGTGTGGCAAATGTACTACACTGCGAAAATCCCCTGCAAGTTGAAGATGATTGGATTGAAGAATACCATCTTCAGGAAGGTGATTATGACATCACGGATGTTGACAGAGAACTGGCGGAGATTATCCCCACACCTTTGGAAATGGGAAAAGTTTATAAGAGGTTGATTATAGATACATTACAGCTTGGGGAAGATTATGTAGATGGGATTCTTCGAGTTTACAATAATGAACTCTGTAATGTGATTGACAATTATAACTGCAGTGCATTTTATGAGCCATCTTATGTGATCGCAAGAGCATATCAGAACGGTGGGTTTTAAATGAAGGTATGTAAAAAGGAGGGAGCGTATGTCGAATATTACCGTCTGGACTAAACAGCATGAAAATGTGTTAAAAGAGTTGGAGACGACCGGTCGTTACATTGTGAAGCGGGAGTATATCAGGATGGATTTGAAAGAACAGGCTCCGGTCGTGCTGGAAGCTTATGACTGGCTGGTGAAACACGGACCGGACAGAGCGAATAAACCGGCAGATGTGGAGTATCCGGTATGGGTGTCATTTACCAACGAAGGAACAATGATGAACAGTGAAAATACAGTAATTTTAGAGTTGTCACTGGATCCTGCAATCATTACATCCGTTAATATCGCAAAGTGGGGACATATTTTAAATTACGGATATATTCCGAAAGACGAAAATGACTTAAGACGCCACAGACAACTTCTGGATGATTATGGAATCAGTGATGTAAAAGCAGTTATTTCCCAGTTCTATCCACAGATTAAACGGGAGATACAAAATAGCTGGGAGCGGCTGTTTGATGATACAATCCTTATGGGAAGCGAAGCGAAATATGGAAATATATGGGAGTTGAGAAGAGAATGGCTGACAGATGTAATACGATAAGACTGTATTCTTTTCAGACTGATGTTGTATATCAGGTATTGAAACGGGACGGCGTATGTTATTCAAAAGAAGAGTATGTACGAAAAAAATATAAGGAGTCTGCGAAGGTATTTATAAATGCATATGGCTGGTTTGTAAAGGAGGCGCAGCATATAGTTCCAAAACCAGAAGGAGCCGAGTATCCATACTGGGCATTCACAGATCTTTATAATGTGGATCAGACAGGAGATGGACATGTGCTGACGTTAGACGTGCCAATAGGAGAAGCAATCTTGTTCGATATGTTCGACTGGACGAAGATTATGCAGATGCATTATATCGGTGAAAATGAATCGGAAGAAGCAACATTTTCCGAAAAATTGAAAAATATGGGGATGAATGAATTTCAGATTATGACCAGTAATTTTTATCCGGAGCAGAAAGCAAGAATTCAGGAAAGCTGGAAACGTCTGTTTGGTCATCAGCAAGCAATCGAGGCGGGGGATAACAGTGGTGTTCACAGTGTGCAGGCAGGACTGTGGTGCATCAAAGATGAGTGGATTGTAAAAGAATAATCATTGTGAGTTTTCCAAAAATATGCTATAATTACAAAAAATGTCATAATTTGACAATTAGTGACGTATCGCTATATCATCTGGGAGATGACTCCACCTCTATAGGTGGTGAGAAACAAGCTTGTATCAGTGGGGGAGTCAATCCCCCAGCTGATATAGCCTCCGGCAGGGCACACATTGTCCGGTGGACAATGGTTTTGCGCCGACCGAAACGGAGTGTAGACTTGCAGAGGTGCGCAGTAGAAGTATGTCATGCAATTGCATGACGCGCACCTCGCAGCAAGAATGCCGAGGCATTCTTGAATTTATGTAAGCAATTACTTAACGGATAAGTATAGAAAAATATTATAGCAATAAATATTGATATTGGATGATGAGTATGACTAATAAAAGGAAAAAAGGATTTACATTAGTAGAGCTGATGGTTGTCCTTGTGATTCTTGGGATTATAGCGGCAATTGCAGTACCATTATTTATAAATTATTGGAAAAAAGCAGAGTTTCGCAAAAACGAAGAAAATGCAAAGACAGTTTATCTGGCAGCAGAGTCAAGACTGACTTACTACAGATCTTCCGGACAGTGGGAACAATTTAAAAAAGAGATTCAGGATGCGGTAAAGGACACAGACAGCGAGATCGCACAGAAAGCTGTGTTCAAAGACAATAAGGATATCAGGCTGAATGGCCGCATTTATACAATTAAGCTGAACAAAAGCGCGGCAGATCAGACAAAAGAGAATAATCTGGTCTTGCGTTTGTTGGACGATTATACATATGATAAAGGATTCTTGGATGCCTCTATTTCGATCGAGATTGATATCGAGTCGGGAGAGGTCTATTCTGCGTTCTATGGATCTAGATGTAAAGGACTGAATTATAAGGCAGATGACGTTGATGGTTATTTGACCATGCAGAAGCGTGACTATGATAGCAGAAGTAAGAGACTGCTTGGTTACTATTCTACAGAAGATACCGTCAATACAGTCAATCTCGAGACGAAGCGGCTTCGTATTACAACGATCAATCTTGTAAACAGTGAAAAGTTATCTCTGGACTGGTCCAGTAACGTAGGGGCAGATCTTGGAGTAGATTATGAAGTGTCATTTTATAAAAATGATGATAATACAAAGTTATTTACCTTGAGAGTTTCACCGTTTGACATGGGACAGCAGGGCTGGAGTACAAATGCAGATTCTACGGCAGGTATGGCAACCTTAGAACTGACAAAAGCAGATGGAACAAAAGACACTTCAAATTGGATGTTCCCGGTGACATACAGTGATAACAAATATTCGGTTGTATTGGATGCTATGATGTCTGCAAAAGTACAGGCAGCTTTAGACGGCCAAACAAATGAAAGTGCGAAATCAGAATTAGAGAAGACCTCCAGTACAAGCATTACACGACTTGCTACGATTATTACAGCACTGTCAGAGCCACAGAATATATATGCAAAAGTAAAAGCGACAGCTTATACAGGTTCTTCTAATGTAAATATAAGCCAGGAGTACCGCGACAGTGAACAAGTATCTTCCAATGTGGCGAACACAATGTTCGGGGATAATACAAAAGGAAGTGACATACAGGTAGCAGCATTCCGCCATCTGTCCAATATGCGTTATTATGAGAAGAATCATGACAGCGCAACATTTACATTGACGAATAAGAATATGGACTGGGCATCTGTCGGAACCGGCCTTTATGATTTTAAAGCGGAAGCACAGCCGGATGGAACAAAAGTTGAGAAGCTTGCATGGCGCGAGAATACGAAGACAGAGACAGTGGGATTCCCGTCTATAAAAGAACTTCCAAAAGAATATACACTGACCGGAAAAGGCAGCCAGACACTCGTGTCAAATCTGCATCTGGATGAAGAATCTGTGGCAGACGATACGACAACAACCAATCTGAATGTTTCAAGATCAGAGTTCCTTGGTCTGTTTTGTGAGTTAAAAGGAACTGTGAAAGATGTTGTGTTCCGTGACCCGACGCTTATGATCGGTCAGAAAGGTGAGAATGACAGCGCAGGGAATTGTAAGTCACTCAAAGGAGTCGGAATCCTTGCGGGACGAAGCGAAGGCAAACTGACAGAGATTGCAGTTACAAGAACGAAACAAAACTCGAATACCGTTGAAACGAACGTGAAGGTAGATGTATCAAATGCAAATGTATCTGATAACAAGGACACACTCGGTGTTGGAATGTTAGTTGGAGTTCTGGCAAAATATGAAAACGGTACAATACAGACATTGAGTTCCGGAACTGTATCAAATCTTACAATTGAAGGGAAGCTGGAAGCGGTTCTTCCAAGTTCTGTAAAACAGACAGATGCGTATGGAATTGGCGGAATTATCGGATATGCAAATCTGAATAATAAAAATGGAACAATCCAAATCAACGGATGTATGAATGATGCAGATGTATCTGGCAATGTAAATACCGGAGGAATCGTAGGACGGCTGGATGGAACATTCCGTTATAATAATGGTACGAAGTATACAACATCAAAATTAAAACAGAAAGCAGATATTCTGAACTGCAATGACAATGGCTTAATCCTTTGTGACAATATCAGTACACAAAAAGCAGGTAGTACTATTGAGGGAAACTATTTTGGAGGCATTGTAGGCTACAGCAATCAGGCACTTGTATATAATGCGGTCAGTGCTTTGGGACGTTCTGGAAGTTTCCGCTATAGCAGCGATAATCAGAAAGAACTTCTTCAGGGCAGATATGTAGGCGGAATTGCCGGATATGGGGAACACACACTTCTTTCGAATTGTTCTACAGAGAAGAATGGTTATGTACTTGGAGATGAGTATGTAGGCGGAATTGCCGGAGGACTCGGCGGAGGTGTCCCGAATGCAATTCAGGCATCGACAGAAAGCGGTGCTTCTGTAACGGCCAATGCAAGTTATGTGATCGGTAACGGCTATGTTGGTGGAATCGTAGGAGAAAATGCTACGAATGTTACACTTAAGAATTGCATCAATCAAGGTGTTGCAGCAGGATACAAACGGTATGTCGGCGGAATTGTAGGATATAATCAGGCAGATTCTACAATTGCAGACTGCGCAAGCTATCTTTCTGACTATGATAATTCTGTTTACAATATGATCGTTCATAAATGGAAAGCGACAGCAAGCTTTGCCGGAGGAATTGCAGGATATAACGATGGAGCAATCACATTTTCTGATGAAAGCGAAGCAATTACTGTGAAATCCGTATCCAGTATTGTAGTAGGGCAGAATTATGTAGGAGGAATTGCAGGATTTAATGATGAAAATGCGACCATTGATGTCCATTATACACTGATTGGCGGCCGCATCTATGCATATGGGAAATGTGCCGGCGGCGCATTTGGGCTGAATGCATCTGCAAAAGTATTGAATCAGGAACTTACAATCAAACCACAGAGTATTCAGGGACAATATTTTGTTGGTGGTGTGATCGGTGCAAATGTTGTGAACCTGACACAGGATATGACTATGAACCAGATGCGCACCGATAATATTCTTGGACGTATAACAGGAGAAGCGTTCTGTGGAGGAATTGTTGGCTATCAGAGAACTTATGCTGCCAGTCAGCTTGGAACAGCAGAGCTGAAAAATGTTGCACTTGAAATACTTCCTGGACTGGACTCTAATGGAGTGCCTGCTTACCCGAGAAATACGTTGGCAGTATCACAGAATCCAAACCAGTTGACCATCACGACGACGAACAATATTCCAATCCGTGCAGGGCTGTATGCCGGAGGAATCGTGGGCTATTGCGAGAAAGACAGCTATCTGCTTCTTAAGAACTGTACGAACAGTGGAGACATAGCACAGACAGCGTCTGTCTGGAAAAATGGTGTCGTATTAGGAAGCTATATTGAAAGTAACGAAATTGGCAGAACAAAATCAGAACTGCCGTCTGGCACAGACGGAGTGGACAGTGTGCGTATGCATTTTGCTGGAGGAATTCTCAGTGTCAATCTGGAAAATCAGATTATTGACAGCTGCTTTAATACCGGAAATATGTCTGGATATGCTGGAACCGGTGGAGTAGTAGGATTAAACGCAGGTCTTGTATATCAGTGTCAATTACAGCAGCATTTTGGAAATGCAGCGCTGAACTATATTGGCGGGATTGCCGGAATCAATGTTGGGGCAAAGAATCAGACAGAAAAAAGCTATAGTTCAGGATCGAACGTTGTTCAGTACACGGCGGGAACAATTCAGAATTGTACAACTGCACAGAACAAGACCGTATCTGGAAGCTCCAATGTCGGAGGTCTGGTCGGCTGGAATCTGAATGATGGAGTTCTGACAAAAAATACGAGCAATGCTAATATTTCTGCATCTGGGAAAGAAAATGCCGGCGGAATTGCCGGACGTAACAATGGAAATATTATAATTGAAAACAGCAGAAGCGTTATTACGCGAAGTGTATCAGCCGGAAATGCAACAGGTGTTGGCGGTCTGGCAGGTATGAATGAGGCGAACGGAACGATCCGGGTTACCGGAGACGGAGAAACGAGTGGAGAAATCATTGCGGTAGACGCAGGTCTGTCTGTCAGTGGGTCTTCAAAAGTTGGAGGAATTGTCGGAATCAATCACGGTGTGGTCGGAGAGGATGGTACGACAGCGTTACCAAAACACCTGGTATGTAAAGCAAAGAACGTCCGCGCATCACATGGTTTTGCCGGAGGAATTGCCGGAGAGACAAATGGAAATGTAATCTGTGCAGTCAACCGTTCAGCAGAAGTAATCGCTTATGAGGGAACGGCCGGAGGAATTACTGCTGTAAATACGAAAGGCAAGATGATTCAAAACTGTACGAATTATGGAAAAGTAACAAGTAATCATGGTCATGCTTCCGGAATTGCGGCAGAGAATGACGGAATGATCAAAGACTGTACCGTAAAAAGCAGTAAATCAACCGAAACAACAGAAATCTACAGCCGTGGCGGCAATGAAATTGGCGCGATTACTTCATTAAATAAAGAAAACGGAATTGTAGAAAACAGCAAAACAGAACGAAATGTAGTGTTGTCCGGAGATGCTTCTATTATAGGAGGATTGGTCGGAGCCAATGAAGGAACTGTCAGAATGGTTGATAGTTCGATCATTCCAAAGGTAGACAGCAGCAAGAGCAATCTGACAGTTGGCGGTGTGGTAGGAGAGAACCGCGAAAATGCAAATGTGACAGGTATTCAGGTGAAAGTAGGCGTGACAACGGACTCTTCTGCACTGATCGGCTTCAAAGATTACCAGTATCTTGGAGGTATTGTAGGGCAAAACAGCGGAACAGTAAGTGACGCAGCATTTTCAGGAACAATTGAAGAAAAAAATGGTTCTGCCGGAAACTGTTATGGTGGAATTGCCGGAATCAATATGTCAGGTGCAGAATTAAAGAATTGCAGTGTTGGTAAAATTACGATGACGATCAACGGTGTCTATACTGCTACAAGTACAAGTACTGCAGCGCAGAAAGAGGCATTGGCAACACATGCCGGAGGAATTGTTGGTAAGAATGAAGAAAATGCGGTAATAGACGGCTGTACACTGGAAAATAATGCTGACAGCAAATTGACAGCAAAATACGGTATGCTTGGTGGAGTTGCCGGATTCAATAAAGGTAAGATAACGATGTCCGGAAGCAGTATCACACCTGATGTAATGAACGGTGCAGATACAACCGATGAACTGGCGGCAAATGCAATCGGACAGGGCTTGAGTGCAGATGGTACTTATGTAAATACTAGAAGTGCAAGTACAATTGAAAATATGAAATATAATGGCGGGACAACGTTATCTGCCGGAAAATTAGAAATGTACATGCTTCATAACGGTAACATAGGAGGTATTACAGCCTATAACGGAACAGCCGGCCAGTTGAGTGAATGCGTATCCGGAAAATGGTTCTTAAATAACAAATCTGAGGCAATCGGAGTTGGTACTGGTGGAATCATTGGTATGAATGAGTCTCAAAAAGATCTGAGCAAACTGGTAAACGGTGCTTTTGTCGGCAGACAGATCGGAAGTGGAGACACGAACCGTTTTGCCGGAGGAATCATCGGAAATCAGAACAATGCTACCGGCAGCGACTGGCTGATTGAAAAATGTATCAATTATGGTACCATTTATTGCTACAACAGCCATTATTCCGGTGGCATTATGGGACAGTGGACCGGAACCGGAGGAACGATCCAGAATTGCCGTAATTATGGAAACCTTCAGACTACATTTGCCGCAAATTGGGTCGGAGCATCCGGCGGTATTGTAGCTCAGCTATACCATGCAAATGAAAATAACGAATATAACATTATCAGTTGTGAGAATTATGGAAGCATTTATAAGAGTGCGGGTTCAGGCGGAAGCGGAGCGAATGATAGTGCAGGAATTTTAGGAAATATTACGACATATCAGGTAAGTAATGTTTCGAATGCAAACCGCTTTACAGTCAGAATATTGGATTGTATGAACGAACCGGGAGTCAGCATTTATTCAAATTCTATGGCTTCAGGAATTTTCGGATTTCTTTCCTGCGATAATGCAAATAGTAATTCAATTATAAAATCTACACCAAATGTTAAAATGCAGATTGAACGATGCAGAAATTATGCGAGACATTTAATTGGAAACAGCTTCGTTGGAGGCATTTTTGGTGCACGTTATGATGGCTGGAGCAACAACACAATTGTGAATGATTGTTATTCACCTAGCTTTGGAAATCGAGATTATAATAAAACAGGAAATCCTATTTATTCGAATGGAATCGTCAGAGGAAGTCAAAACCCGACGTTCATGAGTGCAGAAAATAGAAAAAACAATTTCTTTTATGATGGAATAGGGGAGCGGACTAACAGAAAGCAAGATGGCTATCTGGGCGCAGATTTCACAATCGGAGTTAAGACTATTGAAGGAACAATTATAAAAGGATCTGATCGATCACAGAATATAGTGAGAGTTTCGGATAATAAGCTCAGTTTTGGCAAGATTATAGAGAATACTCAGATTATGAGAAAAGCAGATGACGGAGCATACGTTGTCACACAAATATACTCAGGAGTGAACTCGATCAACGGAGCAAATTGTTATATAGATCAGGATGGATACATAAAAGACGGTTCAGGTACAAGAATTGGACAGGTGCTTTATTATGTAGGTAATGAGCAGTATCCAAATCATGATAATATTTATTATATTGGAGCAACCATCACAGATCCTTCCAAGAACTTACTTGCATATAATTCCCGTGAAAGTTATCGCCGTCTGGAAGGTGTAGAAAAGGAGAAAAATGAACTCCTTGCACCGGCTTTTGCTGAAGCAAAAGTGGAAACCGGTAAGATCACTGTAAAAGTCGTACCACAGACAATGGACCATGCACGAAATGGAAGCGAACTGTATGATAGCACGACAGCATGCGATCCATTCATGTATGAAGTGCGGGTGGCAAACGGAACGAATGAAAAGATTTACAAGATTTATTCCGAAAACGAAAGCTTTTCTATTTCAAAAGAAATAACAGGAAAGGTAAAGATTTCTGTTCGCGCAGTCAGTATGTTTGACGATGTGGAGCCTTCGAAGTGGTATGATCTGCCGGAACAAAGTATCAACAAAGTACTTCCGGATCCGGATGTAAGGATTGAACTTATTTCAAAACAGAATGCAGATAACAACCATGTTTACCGGTTTGTACTCAATAATCTGGATGAATACAATGCAACAGATGAAAATGGTAACGCTATTTATCCAAACTGGCAGGTGAAGATCAAGGTTGCAGGAATTGGTAATCTGACGCTGAATGCATCGAATCCGACAGGAACAATGAAAGTGGCACACAGAGAAGATGGGGCTTATACTTACCAGATGACAGCCCAGGCATCTACTACAAGTGGAACAACCATGGCAGAGTCGTCCAAAGAGATTTCCACAGCGACACAGCTCCCAGGATACAGACCGCCAATTACTTTGAAGGAATGGAATCCACAGTTGGTACAGAACGTAACGGTTACAGGAACAACACTGGATGACCTTTCGGTAAAAGTCGAGCTGGATGCCAAAAATCAGAAAATGAATACCCCGCCAATCTACCGTGCAGAGTTGATCGGTACGTGGAATGGTGAAGAAAACGTTGTATTTGCAAAAGAAGATATTCTGACCGTATCGGCCGGAAAAGCTTCTGCAACATTTACAAATCTGCCAGAGTACATAGGGCAGGCAAGTAACTTAAGAGTACGTATCTGGTATGCATCTTCTGGTCTTGGTCCGGTATATACTTATTACGATGTAGATGCCAGCCAGATTACAGAAGCAAATGTAAAAGAACTGACAGATGTGGATGAAAATGGAACTGCACAGTGGACGTACTCACACAGCACGATACTGGAAAACTATGCAGGATATTTTACAAATTATCAAAATGTAACATCTAAGCTTTGGGAGTGGCTTCCGGCACCTGTACTTGAAGGAGCAGATCTGGATACATATCTGGAGCCGGTCATCGGAACCAATGGTGAGATGTTGTATACATTCACATGGGATTCAGATATAGCAGGCACTTCATCATCGGAATATCAGGTGTCTATGACGGGTGTTGACGTATCTGGCAGAGAAGTGAAGATCAATCTTGGTGATGCTTATACAGGAGGCAAGTCACTGACAGTTGATGGTACAGACTGGAATTACTCCAAGATAAAACTGAAAGTGACGCGTGTTGGAAAAAATACGTCTGCAGTAAAACAGATCGGCCTTGCAACAACCGGAACTTACAATGTAAAACAAAGACTGGAACAGCCATCACAGTTGACAGCCGAGAATCCGGATACCAATGAATTGATCTACAGATTATCCTGGTCACAGATCACATCAGAGGAAGGCTGTAACGGATATCAGGCATATATACGTGTATATGATGACAAAGAAAAACTTGGTGAAGAGAAAGAACTGGGTACTCAGGTCACAACTGCGCAGAATGCCAGCGGTACATATAGCGAAGATGTGGATCTGGAAGCATATGCAGGTAAGCGTGTAGTCATTTACCTGAAAGCAAAAGCAGCTGCAGACAGTGCGTACCTTGACAGTGTGGCAGGTATTACAAATGAACTTGAAATACCGACCCGTTTGCCGAAACCGAAGGTTACATGGCAGACAAACTGGACACATCACGCGGACAACTATATTGCAGCAGAAGCATTTACAAATGGAGGAATGACCGTTACTCTTACACCGAATGATAATGCCAGCGTACCGCCGGGAGGCAGTGCATATCTGTTAAAGGCTTATGTCTATGACAGCGCGGCAAAAGCAAAAGCGGCAACACAGACAGACCCGGGAGATTATGTTCAGGCATATCCAATCGAAGGGTCAGTTGCACAGATGGAAGTGGCAGATCATAAGTATTCACAGGATATGCAAGGACTGTCAATCCAATATGCAGGAAAATGGATTGTATTTTACGCAAGAATTTCATCTGGCGGTGGAAATATCAGTTCCGAGTGGACGAGGTCAGACAGCTACAGACTTCCGTATGTAAAACTTCAGTCACCACAGGTTGAGTCAAATGAAGCCGATACAGAGCTTACGGCAAATGTTTCAACAACACCGGAGGTTGCGGGAGAAGATAAGGTATGGACAGCGAAGCAGACGGTACTGAGCTGGAACAGTGTAGATTGTGCAGATATATTTACACTGAATCTGAATGGAACCATTAAAGATGCGTCAGCCCAGGGAGGTAAGACACAACTGGACAAAAAGGTCCGTATGATAGAAACTGCGGATGGAGTACAGGTTCAGGTATACCGTCTGGTTGAGGTTCAAAAAGAGATAAACGGTGAAATAAGGACTGTGGAAGAATGGCAGTGGGTAACAATTGACGAGAATGACACTGCAAGTCAGTATCCGGAAGGAACACCGGAGACAGAAATCCACCACGAATTCGACATTACCGACTACAGTGTGAAGATTACATCCGCATACAAAGCGGAAAATGGTTCCACACCGACTTACGAACTCACACTTTCAACAAAGCTTGATGTTGTGAAGAATGCAGATGGTACATACAGTTATACCTTGAAGCTTCCGGATGTGTCAGATGTCAAAGCAGAAGATGGAAATGTAGAACATACGAACTTTCATATTTCTAATAGCATGGTCTTTAAGGCAAATGTGACAGAGAATATTGAGGAAGATCAGATCCTTCAGAAGAGTGAGGCTTATGTGGAGTCTGATGAGACGAAGGTGGAGTGGAAGAACAACTAAAGGAGAAAGAATTTATGAAATGTAAAGGCTGGCAGCAATTGCGGGCAAATGCAAAAAACGGAATATCGATGGCACTTGTGCTTTGCGTATCTGCATTTTTTATTGCATTTGCTGCTGCCATCCTGTACACAGCAGGAATGCTGACTGCCCAGTCGAATCAGAGATTAAAAGAAGAACGATGCTATCAACTGGCAAAAAGTTATTCAGATGTGTTGAAAAATGAGCTGACAAAATATGACAAAAAGTATACAGATGATGGAAGCACGGTTGGAGATGGCACTTTTTATGCATTTGCAAATAAATTCCTTGATGATGAAAAATATCTAGAGTATAATTCTGACTATAAAGATAGCACAAAGTACAATTTTGTCGAAGATGGTTCGAATTTGTCTGATATATCTAGTTCTCCGTTGTCAGATAAAGGTTATGGCAACATTTCCGTGACGTTAAAAAAGGAACAGAACAGTGATGAAAATGTAGATAAAATTTTGAGTGGTGGTGAGATTACCGGCTCTTCAGGAGGAGATTATTCCAGTGCGATCAAGAACATTGAGAATACGACAGTCCGCCAGTACATATTTACGGTAGAAGTGACTGCATATTATGAAGATGCTGCTTACACATATCGTACAGAGTATACGAGAGCGGAGAAATATCCGGTCACATTTACACATAATGGCAAAACAATTGTGTGGATAGAGAATGCCGGAGGCGGCGGTATATGGAAAGTCGGCAACAGTAGTGGAGGGGTGTATACAATTGAGGATAATACGCCAATCCATTACATGTATAACCGGACAGCATCGACCTCCTGTCGATTTGAAGAGAACATATATCAGGATAGTCAGGAAGGAGGAGATACAAGTGCGGCCAATTAAGAAATCAAGGGCGAATGCCGGCGAAACGTTGGTGGAAGTAGTAGCCAGTATCTTTATATTTCTGATATTAATGGGAATCTTACAGGGGGCAATTACTTATAGCAGTAATTCCCTGAAGAAAAATAAAGAAATTCGAAGTGACAATGCAAAAATCATGGAAGCATTGCAGAATACAGAAGTGACTTCCGTAGAGAACAATAAGAGTATTGATTTTAACGCGACAAACTCCGATATGTCGATCAAAGGAAATCATGTATTTTCAGTAGCAACGGATTTGAATAAAAAAATTGTGACTTATACGGATTCAAAAGGAGAAGAACAGACAATCACATTCTACCTTTATGGAAGTCCGGATGCAGACGCATCACAGAATGAGGAACAGGTACATACAACACCAGAGGGTGGTGGCAATTCGTGAAATTAACAGATAGAAGACAAGCTGGAAAAAGAAAAGAACAATTGTCACATGCGAAGAACCTTGTAAAAGACCGAAAAGGAACAACGCTTGTTGAGACAATGGTCACATTATTTCTCATCAGCATTCTGATGGCAATGGCGGCAAGCGCCTTAAGCTCCGCCTCCAGAATATTTGTCCGGATCCAGAAGACCCAGTATGCACAGTCTGTTTTAGATACAACTATGACGGAACTTCGGACGATCACAAAGGACGCGGCCGGGTATGTAAAATTATATGAAAGAACAACCGCGATGGAAGATAATTATGGTGGTTCAAAGGGGACAAATACAAAAGGAAATGCAATTGAATTCATGACTCCGGAAGGTTTTGTAGAATTAGTGTCTGCCAATGGCTGCCCAGAGACAGAAATCCATATAGGCGATAAAGTCACAGGAACAGCAAATGCAGTTGAGACGGGGCAGTTACTGACCCGGTACTACTTTCGAAACAGTAACACCGGACAATATATCTTTACTCAGAATGGAAAGCCCGTCGCAAGAGCCGTAGCAAATGTGTTCACAAAAGGCTTTTATATGGGCAATTACGTGGAGGTAGAATATTCGTATCCGGCGAAGGTATCGGATGGAAGCAAGATAAGCAGCATTACAGCAAAAGTGACTGTCTATTCGGAGTATGATAAAGCAACAAAAAGTTTAAAAAATGTGATGGCAACTGATACAGAAGTTCTGGAATTCCGCAATCCGATCACAGTAAAAGGAAATGCAGATTCCGCTATCACAGCAATTCATGAATAGATTATATTAATAATGGTATGAACGCTTGCACCGAGGCGTTTATATAGATTCTCAAAAGAAAAAAGCAATAAAGGAGACGAGAAAAATGTTTAAGAAATTAAAAGAGAAAAAAGGATTCACATTAGTAGAGCTGATCGTAGTATTAGTAATTCTGGCAATCCTTGCTGCACTGTTAATCCCAGCACTGACAAAGTATATTGATAAGGCAAAAGAAAAATCAATCACAGCAGAGACACGTCAGGTTGTAATGGCTGCACAGACACTTGTAGATGAAAAATGGGCTGGAGATCAGAAAACACCAATCACAATTGGTGAAAAGGGAACAGGAATTATTTCATACGATGATGTAAAAGATTTAGCAGAAGTAAAAGATGGAACTATTTCAGACGTAACAATTACAGGTGGAAAAATTACACAATTAATATTTACGCATGCAGGAAAGAAGTGTGTATATAATCCAGATGGATCACCAAAATATGCAGTTTCTGCGGATAAATAATTTTAGAAAGGCATGAACTCATGAGCCAACAACAGCAAGAATCAAAAGTTACTCAAATTAAATATCGTTGGATCAAGAGTTTACTTACGATCTTAATTATTATCCTGCTTGCAATAGTGACAGTGATACCCGGAGCGCTCCGACTTTTACATCGGGCAGACGCTCAAGTGGCTCTGGGGCATGCAAAATCGGTGCGGCTGGCGCTCCAGGTAACTGGACAGGAATGCTATGGCAGGAGTGGTACTTTTTTCGACGCTTCCCAGGAGGGAGGCGTCACTGAGAGTATCCGGACAGAAGTGCTTAACTTAAGCAAAGCACCGGGAGATTTCTGGGTGCTTCAGATGGCAGAGGACGGATATACTGTTGAAAAGTTCGTTTACCGGGAAGGTGATTACACCGTCTGGTACACATTAGATTCAAAATCATATACGGTCTACTATGAAGACTATATGGCTGGCAAAGAAGAATAAGACAGATGAGTAGAATAACATGTTAATTGTATTAGAAAGTATTTTATGGGTGATCCGGTTCTTTTTCGGAGCCTGTATCTTTAGTTTTTTGAATGTGGTGATTGACCGCTTGCCAAGAGGAGAGAGTGTGGTAAACGGAAGAAGTCATTGTACGAATTGTGGCAGAGTATTACATGCATGGGAACTGATCCCGTGTGTCAGCTACATTTTCCTGCGCGGACGATGTGCAGGTTGTAAAAGCCGCATTCCGGGAAGAGATTTCTTTGTGGAAGTAATTGGCGGCGCAGCATTTATTGGCTGCGGGATTCGTTATGGCTGTGGCAGTCTTGGATTGTTATCAATGCGTGGTACAGTCATGTTGATTTATTTTGGAATACTACTTGTGGCAGCCCTTATTGATTGGGATACCCAGATTATTTATGATAGATTTCACATTTTTATATTGATATTAGCAATTGCAAATATATGGCTCGTTCCGGAGCATGGGCTTATGGACAGGCTGATCGGGGCGCTGATCATCTCTGTTCCGATGCTGCTTCTGGCACTTGTGATCCCGGGAGCATTTGGCGGCGGGGATATCAAGTTAATGGCGGTCTCCGGAGCATTTCTTGGGACAGGACCGGTAGTGTGCGCCATGTTTTTCGGGCTGCTGACAGGAGGCGCTTACGGAGCATTTATGCTAAAGAGCAAGAAATTAGGAAAAAAAGATGTATTTGCATTCGGACCATTTCTTGCATTCGGACTGGCGCTGGCGGCATTATATGGAGACCAGATCGTTACATGGTATCTGCATTTTTTATAAAGAGTTCTGAACAGTTACTAAAGAGATAAAAATCAGGTATAGATAAAATAGAAAGAAAGAGGAAGTTCGCACATGGCACGTTTTAAATACGTCGCAAAGGATATGAGTGGCAAGGTTCATAAGGGTACTGTGGAGGCTGCATCCGAGAATGCGCTGACGCAGCAACTACGGGAAGAGAACCTCTATCTGGTTGAAGCGAAAGATTTAAATGGAGCAAAAAAGCATAAAAAGTTAAAAGCGAAGCAGCTTGCAGCCTTTTGCCGGGAACTGTCCACACTTCTGGCATCAGGTGTCACGCTTGTAAGAGCGCTCGACATCATTTCCGAGCAGGAAGGAATGAACAAAGACGAGCGGGATATTTATAAGGATGTGTTACAGGATTTAAAACGCGGTATCAGTCTGTCTGATGCCATGGAATCCAAGGAATGCTTTCCGGATCTGATGATCGGGATGATCCGTTCCGGTGAGGGAAGTGGTAACCTGGATCTGGTGACACAGAGATTATCGATTCAGTATGAGAAGGATTATAAGCTGACCCAGCAGGTGAAGTCAGCCATGACTTATCCATGTATTTTGCTGGTGCTCTGTGTTGCAATTGTGATTTTGATCGTAACCTTTATTCTGCCACAGTTTCAGAGTCTGTTTGATCAGATGGAAAGCCTTCCAATGATTACGAATATTTTGATCGCAGTTTCCAACTTTCTTGTTCAGAAATGGTACATTGCATTATTGGCTGTTGCAGTGATTATTGCACTGATTCGTATCATTGTCGGAATTCCGTCAGTGCGAAGAGGCGTAGACTGGATGAAGGTTCATATGTGGGGCTTTGGTAAGTTGTTCAAAGTTGTTTATACGGCACGTTTTGCCAGAACACTGAGCAGCCTTTACTCCAGTGGTATGCCCCTTGTTTCAGCAGTTGGAGTGGCTGCAAAGACGATTGGAAATGGTTATGTAGAGTCGCAGTTTGACGAAGTTATCACAATGGTCCGCGGCGGGGTTCCGCTTTCACAGGGGCTGCGTGAAGTAGACGGATTGCTAAAAAAACTCTCCAGCACGATTCTGGTCGGAGAAGAAAGCGGACGTCTGGATGTGATGCTGGATTCCATTGCAGAGACATTGGAAGCGGATGCAGAACAGGCTACAAAGCGGATGGTCACGCTTCTGGAGCCAATCTTGATTATATTTATGGCGCTGATCGTCGGCTGTATTATGATTGGAGTTATGCTTCCAATCTATCAGTCTTACTCAGCGATCGAAAATGCGTAATTACGAAGGAGGAACTTACAGGTGAGCGATACTGTTATTGTTTTACAGGAAGAATGTATTTTGGCTGCAAGTGGAAAAGCAGGACGAAGACCAAAAATCAGCAGGACAGACATGATCCCGACCGAAGTTCACACAGACCCTTTTGAACAGTGGAAAAGGGCGCTTCTTGCATATAAGGCAAAGGAACATCCAGGTTCTGTAAAGCTTGTGCTTCCATCTAATTATTCATCCGCACGAATTTCACAGATTCCGTTTGCGACAGGTAAGCAGCTTGCAAAGATGGCAGAACATGTTGTTTCAGAGTCTGCAGCAGAAGGAATTGTAGATTATGGTATTACATATGCAGATAAAAAGCAGGGCGTGACCGTATGCTGTGCCAGCGTAGAAGAAAATATTTGTAACAGGCTTTTAGCAATGTGTGAGGAGATAAATCTTCCGGTGCGTGCAATTACTGTGCCGATGGAAGCATACTTAAGAGGGCTGTCCCAGTTAAAGACTTATGCCAACAAGACGGCTATCTTCTTGTTTTTTGAGGACTCTGGTATGACCAGTATCCTGTATAAGAACGGAGTATATCTGTATTCTACAAGAAGCCGTATCTTCAGCGAGCGCGGGACGCTGGATTTTGGGACAGAGATTGTCCGGAACATTTCCGGTATCGTACAGTTTTACGCAACGACGACGTCTGGAATCCCGATTACAGACATTTATTATGCAGGCTGTATGGAGGATGATTTTGAAGTATGTCTCAATGGAATCCATATGATGAACCTTCAGGCGGCTTTGCTTCAGGTGGATGCGGTTTATGAAGCCCAGGGAAATCCAGAGGACTGGCTTGTGTGTGCCGGAGCATTGGTGGATGATAAGACGAAGCAGGTCAATCTCTATCAGAAATGGAAGAAGTCCGGCGGTATGGACAAAGTGGTGGAGAAAGAAAGCTTTGTAAAACATATCGTCCCACCGGTGCTCACATTGGCTGTATGTATGGCGTTATTTGGAGCAGTATCTGTCTGGAATCTGCTTGAGAGGAAGAAGATTGATGACATCAATGACTGGATCAACGACAGTCAGATCCAGCAGCAATATCAAGAGGCAGATGAGGTCATGAAAGAGGGCGAGCGTTTAGTCGAGCAGAAACAGCAGGTGGAGCAGATGAAGCAGAATCTGGCGACTTATCCGGATCTGGATGCAGATATAATAGCCAGAATCGCGGATGTCAGCGGAAGCAACATGAATGTGGAAGTTAAGTCCATGGATGCAGAAACAGGACTTCTTACATTTCATGCGGTGAGCAGTGCAGTCATTGATATTCCGGGATATGTCAATAAACTAACGCAGACAGGATTATTTTCAAGTGTAGATTATAGCGGCTATCAGTATCAGGACGGCGAATACACGCTGGATCTGTCCTGTATACTAAAGGCTATAGATGCAGGAGGTGACAAGTAATGAAGCTGGAAACAGAATTAAAACCAGGGGATATTGTATTATTAAAAGTGCTTGCCTGCATATTGATCTTATTTTTTACACTTCGCTTTCTTGTATTTCCGGGGTTGGAGAAGAACCAGGATCTGCAGAATGAGAAAGAACAGGTAGAGCAGACGAAGCAGGAGATGCAGGATACAATCAAACAAAAGAGTATTGTTGAGAAGAAAATCGTAAAGCAAAAAGCAGAGCTTGTGGATGCTTCGCAGGGATTTTATGATCTGCTTGAGAATCAGCAGGTCGATGAACTGGTGACAGGAATTGCGTTAAAGCACAATTTAAAACCAGTGTATCTTAAAATCGAAGGAACCGAAGCAGGAGTACCGGCAGCTTATCAGACTGTCACACAGACAGACGAGTCCGGTGCCCAGACGGCAAAATCTGCACAGGAGGAGCTGGATGAGAACAGCCAGGAGTCTTCGTCTGAGACAGATTATGAACCGGAAGTTGTCTTGCAGTATGTAAATACAACGACGGTGTCCATGACTTTACAGGGAAATGAGCCGCAGATCCGGGAAATGTTAGATGATATTGCAAAAAATTATCCGGGCGTACAGGTGCGTTCCTTTGATATGAATGAAAATACTTATGTAGATTCCAGTCTGCAGCAGATTTCACAGAATAACTGCGAGTGTGTGCTGGCTGTCTATACTTGCGGGCAGCTTGGTACTACTGCATCCGGAGAGGAGAACTAGAAGTGAGAACGAATCTGAGAATTGGAGAAATCCTGGAAGATAAAGGGTATGTCACCGCAGAGCAGATCGGACAGGCTCTTGCGTATCAAAAAGAGCATAGAGATAAACGAGTCGGCCAGATATTGATGGAGTTGGGATTTGTAACCGAGAATCAGGTATTAGAGGCATTGGCAGACAGACTACATCTTGAGATTGTAGATGTGGCGCAAATCCCAGTCAATCTTAAGGCAGTCGGAATGATCAATCGTGAGCTGGCAGAGAAGAATCTGATTCTTCCGGTCAGTGTAAAAGAGCATAGTATGGTTCTTGTGACCAATGATCCACTGAATTATTTTGCCCTGGAAGAAGTCAGACAGCAGACAGGCTGCCACCTTGAAATTCAACTCAGTGAGGAAGCACCATTAAAAAAAGCAGTATCTTATTATTATGCAGAGGTTCATGCAAGAAAAGCAGCAAAGCAGGCAAATGTAGGATTCTCAACAACCGATATAGATGAGCTGGAAATCGAAAATCTGGATAATCCGGATGAAGCACCGATCATTCAGCTTCTTAATAGCCTGATCGAGCGTGCAATTAAAGCGGAAGCCAGTGATATTCATATTGAACCGTTTGAGCAGGAGACAAATGTGCGGATGCGTATTGATGGTGTGGTATCGGAATATGTTAAGATACAGAAAAATATTCACGGACCACTGATTGCCCGTATTAAGATTCTGGCAAATCTGGACATTGCAGAAAAGAGAATCCCACAGGATGGACATTTTCGGGTAGCACTTGGAGATGGACAACAAGTCAATATCCGTGTATCGGTACTTCCGACCGTATTTGGTGAGAAGGCAGTATTGCGTATTATGGCAGCAACGTCTCATCTGGATCATGCAGATCATTTTGGAATGGATGAGTACAGTTATAACCTGTTCAGACCGCTTCTGGATTATCCGAATGGAATCATTTATATTACAGGACCGACTGGAAGTGGAAAATCTACGACACTTTATATGATATTAGATTACCTGTCAGGCAGACAAGTGAACATTTCTACTATTGAAGACCCGGTGGAGAAGAATTTGTCTGGAATTAACCAGACACAGGTCAATCCGACAGCAGGACTTACATTTGATGTAGGACTTCGTGCCCTTATGCGTCAGGATCCGGATATTATCATGGTTGGCGAGACCCGTGACGGTGAGACTGCCGGAACGTCTGTCCGCGCTGCTATTACCGGACATATGGTGCTTAGTACACTTCATACTAACGATGCGGTGTCAAGTATTGTGAGACTGGAAGACATGGGAGTTGAGACTTATCTGGTCGCAAACTCTCTCGTAGGTCTGATCGCACAGCGTCTGCTCCGTAAAGTCTGCCAGAACTGTGCAAAAGAAGTAGAGACGACAGAGCAGGAGAGGATTCTTCTGGGAGAAGATGTGCGTACAGTCAAACGTGGTATGGGCTGCTCTCAGTGCAACCATACTGGATACAGGGGACGTATCGCAGTGCATGAGATTCTGGCAATTAACCAGGATATCCGAAGAATGATTATGGAGCATGAATCCGTGGAAAATATCACAAAATATGCAAGAGAACATCAGCAGATGCGCACGCTGAAAGAAAGCGGACTGATTCTTGTAAAAGAAGGAGTCACGACACCGGAAGAATTGATGAAGATCAGCTATGAATAAATTGCAGAATAAGAAGATAGGATAGGGGAGAAGAATATGTTAGATCGAAGACAGATTCATACAGTGATCGATACGCTTATCAGGGAGGCAAGGATCCGTTCGGTCTCCGATATTCATATTACAGAGGGGATGCATGTGTGGTACAGGATTCACGGGTGCCTGACACAGGCCAGGGACGTATTGAAGGAGTATGATATCCGTGAAGTACTTCTTGGAATGATGAATGAGAAGCAAAGAAAGCAGTTCGAAGATGGTCAGGATGTGGATTTTGCCTGGCAGACCACCGATGGCTGCCGCCAGCGAGTGAATATTTTCTGTGAACAGAAAAAAATCGCAGCAACGATCCGGCTGCTGAATCAACATATTCCGACTCTGGAAGAACTCAAAATTCCAACGACATTGTATCAGCTTTCCGAGGAGCCAAGAGGAATTATCCTTGTTACCGGACCGACAGGAAGTGGTAAATCAACAACTCTTGCAGCGGTCATTGAGGCTATGAATCAGAAGTATGACAGACATATTATTACGATCGAAGATCCAATTGAGTATGTCTACGAGTGCAAGAAATCTCTAATCCATCAAAGAGAAGTGGGGCAGGATGTGACGAATTTTGCTTCCGCACTTCGAAGTGCCCTGCGTGAAGACCCGGATGTGATTCTGGTAGGAGAAATGCGCGATTATGAGACAATCTCAGCAGCACTTCTTGCGGCAGAAACAGGACATCTTGTATTGTCTACACTTCATACGACAGGTGCAGCCCAGACGGTGGAGCGTATCATTGACGCCTGCCCGGCAGAAAGCCAGAACCAGGTGCGTATCCAGCTTGCCGGTACCTTAAAGGGAATCATAAGCCAGTGCCTGATTCCATGTGGAGGGGGTATGACCCGTGTACCTGCAACCGAATTCCTGACAGGTTCTGATGCCATCCTGAACCTGATACGTGAAGGAAAAACGCACCAGATTTCCGCTATGATGCAATCTTCAGCGGCGAGCGGGATGCATACACTGAATATGGATCTTTCCAGATTGATGCAACAGGGATATATTACAAGAGAAGAAGCAATGAAATTTACTAATAATAAAGCGGAGTTAACACAGTATATGTAAGTAAAACAAAAAACACGCTATTATGTACAGGACCGTCACAAGAGGTGATAGGTCCTTTTTTCATATAATAGGAAATTGCACATTCTTTGTTCTACAAAAAAGAATTGAGATATTAGTAATGCTTCCGGCACCAACGCTCAAGTAGATTGATGAGCGAATAGAGAAGTGTTGCCATGAGACAGAGAAGAAGGATACTCATAAGAAGCCAATCCATCTTAAAGACCTGGCTCGCGTAGATGATCAGATATCCAAGCCCTTCTCTGGCAGCCAGAAATTCACCGATGATCACGCCTACGAGGCAGAGTCCGATGTTGACTTTCATGTTACTGATGATTGTCGGAAGAGAAAAAGGAAGTACGACCTTTAGAAGCGCGTGCCTCCGATTTCCACCCAGTGTATAGATGAGTTTCAGTTTTCCTGGATCGACGGTCATAAAACTGGTGTATAAGTTCAGAATGCTTCCAAAGATTGCTACAGACATTCCGGCGACGATAATTGTTGTTTTTGTTGCTCCAAGCCAGACAATAAGAAGTGGTGCCAGTGCAGACTTCGGCAGACTGTTCAGTACTACCAGGTAAGGATCCAGGATCTCTGATAACCGTCTGCTGAACCAAAGAAGAATGGTAACCAGAATGCTGGTGGCAGTGACGAGCAGGAAGCTTAAGATTGTCTCGTATAGTGTGACATTGGTGTGCAGAAAAATGCTTTTATCCAGCACCATGCCCCAGAAACATAGTGCAATCTTTGACGGGCTGCTAAAGATGAAGGAGTCGATGATACCTAAATTTGCAGTGAATTCCCAAAGAAAGAGAAAACTGAAAAGAATCAGAATCCGGGAGATACCGACAATGCATTTGTGCTTCTTTTGCTGTTTCAGATAATTGATCTGATTTTCAGAAAGTTCATTTAAAAATTCAGTCATCTGTATTCAGCTCCTTCCATATTAAGTTGAAGTAATGTTTGAATTCCGGGGAGTTCCGGCGGTTCAAAGGAGTATCCTGTTCCAAATCAAAAATGAGTGGAACAGTCTGACGTATATTAGCCGGGCGTCCGGAAAGGACAATGATCCGGTCGGCAAGGGAGATGGCTTCTGACAGGTCGTGTGTTACAAGAACGGCTGATTTTCCTTCCTGCCGGATGATCTGACCAATATCGTCCCCGACATTTAAGCGGGTCTGATAGTCCAATGCGGAAAATGGTTCATCCAACAGTAGGAGATCTGGATCCAGAACGAGCGTACGGATCAGGGCGGCCCGCTGGCGCATGCCGCCGGAAAGTTCCGAGGGCCTTGCATTTTCAAACTGTTTCAGCCCATAGATGTCTAAAAGATTATGTGCCTTTTCCCGGGTCCTTGCAGTCAGCATATGCTGAATTTCCAGTCCTAAAATAACATTATTGTAAATGGTCCGCCATTCGAAAAGTTCATCATGTTGTAACATATAGCCTACATTTGTAGTGCTTTCGTGAAGGTATTTCCCATTGATTTTAATGAAGCCTTTTTCCGGTATGAGAAGTCCGGCAATAATAGAAAGAAGCGTTGACTTTCCGCAACCCGAAGGTCCGACGATGGCAACGAATTCTCCTTTATTCAGGATAAAGGAGATGCCATTTATGGCAGGAGTTTCTCCGTCCGGATTGTGGTAAGCATAGTGAATATTCTTAAGTTCCAGTACTTGATCCATGGAAACCTCCGCAAATGATAATCCTATATCTTATCATATGTATCTTGAAAGAAAATGTGTGGTCAGTTTTATATCAAACGAAAAATGTATTTTTTCGTGGTCATAAAATGGTTCATAAATATGGATTTTCCCTTGTCATCTTGTTATGAAAAAGTTATAATTGCATGTGAGTACGCAAGATAGGAACGATGAGTATGAATTATCAAAAAGAATTAGACAAGTTATTGGATACGCTGACAAAAGAAGGGCGTGTTCCAAGGCTTCTGTTACACAGTTGCTGTGCTCCATGCAGCAGTTATGTGTTAGAGTATCTGAGCAATTATTTTGAAATCACAGTGTTCTACTATAATCCGAATATTTATCCGGAGACAGAGTATACGAAGCGGATTCTGGAACAACAGAAACTGATCGATGATATGAATTTCAAATATCCGGTCAGCTTTGTAGCGGGAGAATATGAGAAAGAGAAATTTTACGAGATGGCCAGGGGACTTGAGGAGGTCAAAGAAGGCGGCTCCCGGTGCATGAAATGTTATGAGCTGCGTCTCAGAGAGACTGCAGAGATTGCAAAAGCAGGAGAATATGACTATTTTACAACCACGCTTAGCATCAGTCCACTGAAGAATGCAGCAAAGCTCAATGAAATCGGGCAGAGTCTGGCAAAAGAATATGGTGTGGAATATTTGATTTCAGATTTTAAGAAGAAAAATGGTTACAAGCGTTCCACAGAACTGTCAAAAATTTATGGTTTGTACAGACAGGATTACTGTGGTTGTGAATTTTCCCAGAGACAACGAAAGTAAGACACTGTTGACTTTAGATAAAAATATGGTACACTTTTATACAGTACAGTATTAAATGACGGAAAGGAAGAGATTATGGCACAATTATGGGGAGGTCGTTTCACAAAAGAGACTGACCAGTTAGTATATAAGTTCAACGCATCTATCTCATTTGACCAGAGATTTTATGAGCAGGATATCAAAGGAAGTATGGCACATGTTACCATGCTTGCAAAGCA
Organism: Dorea sp. Marseille-P4042; assembly: GCF_900290215.1. Taxonomy (NCBI): domain Bacteria; kingdom Bacillati; phylum Bacillota; class Clostridia; order Lachnospirales; family Lachnospiraceae; genus Dorea; species Dorea sp. Marseille-P4042. Next base: position 197,156 of record NZ_OLMI01000001.1, read on the forward strand.
GGGAATCCTGACCGATGCAGAAAAAGAGACAATTATTACAGGACTTCAGGGGATTCTTGATGATGTGAAATCAGGAAAACTTAAGATTACTGATAAATATGAAGATATTCACAGTTTTGTTGAGGCAAACCTGATCGACCGTGTGGGAGATGCTGGTAAGAAGCTTCATACAGGGCGAAGCAGAAATGATCAGGTTGCACTGGATATGAAGCTTTATATCCGTGATGAAGTGCAGGAGACAGATGCACTGATTAAGGAGATGTTAGAGGCGATTCTTGGAATTATGGAGAATAGCCTTGAGACATATATGCCGGGATTCACACATTTACAGAAAGCACAGCCAATCACACTGGCTCACCACATGGGCGCGTATTTTGAGATGTTCAAAAGGGATCATGAGCGTATGAAAGACATTTATACAAGAATGAATACATGTCCGCTTGGATCTGGAGCCCTTGCAGGAACGACTTACCCATTAGACCGTGCCTATACAGCAAAGCTTCTTGGATTTGCCGGACCAACTATGAACAGTATGGATGGTGTTTCTGACAGAGATTATCTGATTGAGTATTTGTCAGCGCTTTCCATGATTATGATGCATCTGAGCCGTTTCTCAGAGGAAGTGATCATCTGGAATTCTAATGAATATAAGTTTGTTGAGATTGATGATGCTTATAGTACCGGAAGCAGTATTATGCCGCAGAAGAAGAATCCGGATATTGCAGAGCTTGTAAGAGGTAAGACTGGACGTGTCTATGCTGCACTGACCGGACTTCTTGTTACAATGAAAGGAATTCCGCTTGCATACAACAAAGACATGCAGGAAGATAAAGAACTTCCATTTGATGCAATCGATACAACAAAAGGATGCTTACAGTTATTTGCAGGCATGCTTCGTACGATGACATTTAAGAATGACCGCATGGAAGAGAGTGCAAAGCACGGATTTACAAATGCGACAGATGCAGCGGATTATCTTGTGAATCACGGAGTTCCGTTTAGAGATGCACACGGAATCGTAGGACAGCTTGTGTTACTTTGTCTGGATAAGAAGATTCCGCTTGATGATCTTCCACTTGAGGAGTATAAGAAGATTTCACCTGTATTCGAGGAAGATATCTATGAAGCAATCAGTTTAAAGACATGTGTAGAGAAACGTAATACAACTGGTGCACCGGGTGTGAAACCGATGCAGGAAGCAGTGGATAGTTATAAAAAATATATGGAAGAGTATTAGAAAGGAGACATACGAGATGGATCAGAAATTAAGAGTCGGAATATTAGGAGCAACAGGAATGGTTGGACAGCGCTTTATTGCACTTCTGGAGAACCACCCATGGTTCGAGGTTGTAACAGTTGCAGCCAGCCCGAGATCAGCAGGCAAGACATATGAAGAAGCAATCGGAGACCGCTGGAAAATGGATACACCGATGCCGGAAGGAGTTAAGAAACTGATCGTTGCGAATGTTAATGAAGTCGAGAAAGTAGCTTCTTCTGTAGACTTTGTATTTAGTGCAGTTGATATGACAAAAGACGAGATTCGCGCAATCGAGGAAGCGTATGCGAAGACAGAGACACCGGTTGTCTCCAATAACAGTGCACACCGCTGGACAAAAGATGTTCCGATGGTAGTGCCGGAGATTAACTCAGACCACTTTGAACTGATCAATGATCAGAGAAAACGTCTCGGCACAACTCGCGGATTTATTGCAGTAAAACCAAACTGCTCTATCCAGAGTTACACACCTTGCCTTGCAGCATGGAAAGAGTTCGGACCAAAAGAAGTTGTTGCTACAACATATCAGGCAATTTCCGGAGCAGGTAAAACATTCAAAGAGTGGCCGGAGATGGTAGAGAATATTATTCCATACATCGGTGGAGAGGAAGAAAAGAGCGAGCAGGAGCCGCTTCGTGTTCTTGGAACATATGAGAACGGACAGATCACACTTGCAGATGCTCCGAAGATTACATGCCAGTGTCTGCGTGTGCCGGTTCTGAACGGACATACAGCCGCAGTATTTATCAACTTTGAGAAGAAACCTACAAAAGAGCAGCTTATTGAGAAACTGGAAAGCTTCAAAGGATTTCCGCAGGAGGCAGGACTTCCAAGTGCACCAAAGCAGTTTGTCCGCTACATGGGAGAGGATAACCGTCCACAGGTAAGATTAGACGTAGACTATGAGAACGGAATGGGTGTATCCATCGGACGTCTCAGAGAAGATTCTATGTTCGACTTTAAGTTCGTAGGACTTTCACACAATACAGTCCGCGGAGCAGCAGGCGGAGCTGTACTCTGCGCAGAAGCACTGACGGCAAAAGGATATATTCAGGCAAAATAATTATAAAAACAGAAATGCAGCCAGTTATATAAAACAGAAACTGGCTGTATTTGTTTCTGAAAAATTATAAATATATTATAGAAAGCAGATATGAAAAAGGAGGACGAGGCTGATGAGTAAAGAGTTATTGAATTATACCCAGAACAGGGAGTTATCCTGGCTTAAGTTCAATCAAAGGGTACTGGAAGAGGCACAGGACGAGTCGGTGCCGCTTCTTGAAAGGATGAAATTCGTTGCAATTTTCACCAGCAATCTGGATGAATTCTTTATGATTCGTGTTGGAAGTCTTTATGATATGGTGCACACAGATGCCAAGGCAAAAGACAGCCGGTCCGGCATGACAGCGCAGGAGCAGATCCATGCAATCCTGACAGAAGTTGCACCTTTATATAAAGAGCGCGATAAGACTTATGCTGAGATTAAGAAAGAACTGCATCCGTATGGAGTGTGTGGACTTGATTATAAAGAATTGGAATCCCAGGAGAAGAAGTATGTAAAGTTTTATTTTAAAGATCAGATTCTTCCGATTCTTTCCCCGCAGATTGTGGATGCGAATCATCCATTTCCGCATCTTTTGAATAAAGAATTGTATGTAACGGCAAGTTTGAAGATGGATAACAAAAGTATGATGGGAATTGTTCCGGTTCCACAGTTCGTGTCGGACATTTTGTGCCTTCCGGGACATGATATCCGATACATTCGTATGGAAAAGGTCATCCTGGAGCATCTGAACCTGGTATTTCCGAAGTACGAAGTGTCGGAAGCGAATTATATCTGTGTAACGAGAAATGCTGATGTGTCTCCGGATGACGAGGCTTTGGAAGTGACGGATGATTTCCGGTATCTTATGCAGCAGACTATTCACAAACGCCGCCGTATGGCGGTAGTCAGACTGGAGACTGCAAATAAACTGTCTGAAGAGACACAGAAATATTTCTGTGAGAAGTTTGAGATTGAGCCGAATCAGATTTTTCGAACAAAGATGCCGATGAAATTAGATTACATTTTTGGTATCAGTGGGAATTTACCGGAAGCTATGAAACGCTCTCTGACTTATACGCCATTTTCGCCACAGAACAGTGGACATGTGGCAGCAGGTAATGTGATGCGCCAGATAAAGAAAAAAGATATCCTGTTATTCTATCCGTATGAGAGTATGGATCCGTTTTTGCGCCTTATAAAAGAAGCGTCGGTGAATCCGGATGTTATGACGATCAAGATTACGATTTATCGTCTGGCAAAGAAAGCAAGGCTGGTAGAATATCTGTGTGCGGCAGCAGAAAACGGAAAAGAAGTAACGGTTCTGATCGAACTGCGTGCAAGATTTGATGAGCAGAATAATATTGACTGGTCTGAGCGCCTGGAAGAAGCAGGATGCCGTGTGATCTATGGATTTGACGGTTATAAGGTGCATTCAAAGATCTGTCTTATTACTTATAGAAGCCGCGGAGAAATCCAGTATATTACACAGATTGGAACTGGTAATTACAATGAAAAGACAGCGGCAATGTATACAGATCTGTCGCTCATGACAGCAAATCCGGCAATAGGGAAAGATGCGGCAGAATTCTTTAAAAATATGTCAATTGGTAATCTGGCAGGACAATATGATTATTTGATCGTATCACCGACCAGCCTGAAGCAGAAGATTCTTTATCTGATGGATGAGGAAATCAAAAAAGGTTCTAATGGGCGGATCATTATGAAAATGAATTCTGTTACGGATGTAGATTTTATACAGAAAGTATCAGAAGCATCACGCTCAGGAGTGAAAGTGGATCTGATCGTGCGGGGAATCTGTTGTATTTTGCCGGGCGTAACTGGCTATACGGACAATGTCCGTGTGATGAGTGTTGTCGGAAGATATCTGGAGCATCCGCGTATTTTCAGTTTTGGAAGTGGAAATGATCAGAAGATTTATATTGGATCAGCAGACATGATGACACGTAATACTGAGAAGCGTGTAGAAGTAGCTGCCCCGATACTGGATCAGGATATCCGCAGGCAGATCAATCACTATTTGAAAGTGATGTTAAGTGATAATGTAAAAGCAAGAGTTCTTGGAAGTGACGGAAAATACAGGCGCAAAGAGCAGAAAGAACCGTATATTGATTCACAGAATGTCTTTATGCAAGAGGCATTGCAGGCAAAACCGTCACAGGAAGTACCGGAGAAAATTGGTTTATTGAAGAGAATCGGACGGATATTCAGCAGGTAAAAAATTAATTTGCCAGTATTCTATGAGGATGATAAGAATTCGGATGTAATTAATAAAAAAGGTAAAGTAAGGAGTTAACGTAATAATATGGGGAAATCACTATATATAGCTGAGAAACCCAGTGTTGCACAGGAGTTTGCGAAGGCATTGAAGCTGAACACCAGAAGGCAGGACGGGTATCTGGAATCAGAGGATTCCATTGTGACCTGGTGTGTAGGACATCTGGTGACTATGAGTTATCCGGAGGAGTATGATCCTGCCTTGAAAAAATGGAGTCTTCAGACGTTGCCGTTTATACCGACAAGATTCAAATATGAAGTTATACCGTCGGTGGCGAAACAGTATAAGATTGTAGCAGGGCTTTTGAACCGGCCGGATGTAGAGACGATCTATGTCTGTACCGATTCAGGACGCGAGGGAGAATATATTTACCGTCTGGTAGAACAACAGGCGCAGGTACATGGAAAAAATAGACGAAGAGTGTGGATTGATTCTCAGACAGAGGAGGAAATACTGCGAGGAATCCGTGAGGCAAAGGATTTAAGTGAGTATGACAATCTGGCAAGTGCTGCTTATCTGCGAGCCAAGGAAGATTATCTCATGGGAATCAATTTTTCAAGATTATTGACATTAAAATATGGAAATAGTATTTCTAATTATCTTGGAACGGATTACTCAGTTGTCTCTGTAGGGCGTGTAATGACTTGTGTTCTTGGAATGGTTGTAAGAAGAGAACGCGAGATCCGTGAGTTCATCGAGACACCGTTTTATCGTATTCTTGCGACAATTGGAGAACAGGGTCAGACATTTGAAGGAGAATGGCGCGCAGTAAAGGGTTCCAAGTGGTTCGAGTCATTTGATCTATATAAGGAAAGTGGATTTAAAGAGCGCGAAAAGGCGCAGCAGGTCATAGATTATCTGACGCAGGAACAACCGGTCATAGGTCAGATTGCGTCCATTGAAAAGAAAAAGGAAAAGAAAAATCCACCGTTGTTATTTAACTTGGCGGAGCTGCAGAATGAATGTTCGAAACGCTTTAAAATCAGTCCGGATGAGACACTGAAAATTGCGCAGGAACTTTATGAAAAGAAATTGACGACCTATCCGAGAACCGATGCCCGTGTGCTTTCCACGGCTGTGGCAAAAGAGATACATAAGAATCTCAATGGACTTATGAAATATGAGCCGGCCGTTTTGTTTTTACAGGAGATTGTAGAATTCGGAAGTCATAAAGGTCTGGCGAAGACAAGATATGTCAATGACAAACAGATTACCGATCACTATGCCATTATTCCAACCGGACAAGGCATGAGTGCGCTAAGTGGACTTTCCTGGACGTCACGGGCGGTCTATGATGTAATCGTAAGACGATTTTTAAGTATATTTTATCCGGCGGCGGTTTATCAGAAGGTTGCCATTACAACAAAGGTAAAAGAAGAGTCTTTCTTTGCAAGCTTTAAAGTACTGGCAGAGCCTGGCTACTTAAAAGTTGTTGGAGTTCCGGGAGAAAAGAAGGGAGAATCTGGCAGCGCTGCAGGAGCAGAAGACAGAAATGTAAGTGGAAGTGTGACTCCCGCAGAAACAGGTGATGGTTCCGGTGATAACAATTCGGGTGACAATGGTGACGGTAACGAAGATATGGCATCTTCCCAGGCATTTTTTGAAAAAATCCAAAGCCTGAAAAAAGGGATGACTCTCCCGATCCAGGGAATGGAGATTAAGGAAGGAAAGACATCTCCACCGAAACGCTATAATTCCGGTTCCCTGATCCTTGCTATGGAAAATGCAGGACAATTGATTGAAGACGAAGAGCTTCGCGCACAGATTAAAGGAAGTGGAATCGGAACCAGTGCGACCAGAGGTGAAATCCTAAAGAAGCTTTTTAACAATAAATATCTGGCACTCAATAAGAAGACACAGATTGTCACACCGACCATGCTTGGAGAAATGATCTATGATGTGGTTGACCATTCTGTACGGTCGCTTTTGAATCCGGAGCTGACAGCAAGCTGGGAGAAGGGGCTGACCTATGTGGCAGATGGAGATATTACCTCTGATGAATACATGATGAAATTGGACCGTTTTGTATCCAGCCGCACGGAAGGCGTTAAAGGACTGAATAATCAATATCAGCTCCGTGTCTGTTATGACCGGGTCGCACCGTTTTATAAGAATGAGAAGCAGGCGGCGAAGTACACAAAATCCGGGCGCGCAAAGAACAGAACAAAGACCAGTACGAAAAAAGAATATAAAAAATAATAAGTAAACTGTGAACAGGAGGTAGTTAACAGTTAAATATAAATTATAAAATTATATAAGTTGGTGTTGAGCTTTATAAGATATTAGACTAGAATATTATTGAAAGGAGTTGATACTTTGAGTAAATATTATTCTATACACGAATTTTCAAAAATTATAGGCGTATCTGCTCAGACATTACGAAATTGGGATGCCAATGGAAAACTTCATCCGCATCATACTACAGTAAGTGGCTATAGATATTATTCTGATGAGCAACTCAGCCAAGTAATAAATGTAAAGCCTAAAAATCGCATTACAATTGGATATTGTCGCGTTTCCAGCCATAAACAAAAAGATGATCTGGAACAACAGATTGATAATGTTAAGACATATCTTTTGGCAAAAGGACAGCCGTTTGAGATAATAAGCGATATCGGTTCTGGGATTAATTATAAGAAAAAAGGACTTCAGGAATTGATTAGACGAATCTCTCAAAATCAAGTTGAAAAGGTTGTTGTTTTATATAAAGACAGGCTATTGCGATTTGGTTTTGAGTTGATAGAATATATCGCTTCACTTTATAATTGTGAGATTGAGATTATTGATAATACTGAAAAATCGGAACAGCAGGAACTTGTTGAAGACCTGGTTCAAATAATCAAAGTATTCAGCTGCAAATTACAAGGAAAACGAGCGAACAAAGCTAAGAAACTTATCCGGGAATTGATACAGGAGGAAACAGATGGTAAAAGCCATAAAAGTAATGCTGATACCAAACAACGTACAGAAAACTAAGATGTTTCAGTACGCAGGTGCTTCAAGATTTGCTTATAACTGGGCTTTGGCCAGGGAAAAAGAAAATTATGAAAAAGGTGGCAAATTCATTTCAGATTCAGAACTCAGAAAAGAATTTACAAAGCTTAGACATTCTGATGAATACGCATGGTTATTAAATATTTCAAATAATGTAACCAAACAGGCAATCAAAGATGCCTGTACTGCGTATAAGAACTTTTTCAAGGGTCTGCAAAAATTCCCAAGATTCAAGTCCCAAAAGAGATCAATGCCGAAGTTCTATCAGGACAACGTTAAGATACAATTCAGTAATACCCACGTTAAGCTTGAAGGCTTTTCTTCCAGCAGGAAAGCAAATAAGCAGAAAATGAATTGGGTAAGACTTGCAGAACATGGACGTATTCCAACAGATGTTAAATATAGGAATCCGAGAATATCCTTTGATGGATTGAACTGGTGGATCAGTGTATGTGTAGAATTTCCTGACTGCAAGGAAACACTTAATGATGATGGAGTTGGCATAGACTTAGGAATTAAAGACTTAGCTGTCTGCTCTGATGCCGTTAAGTATAAGAACATCAATAAGAGTCAGAAAGTAAAGAAACTAGAAAAACAGAAACGCAGATTACAGCGTAGTATCTCTCGTTCTTACGAGAAAAATAAGAAAGGGGAAAGTTACTGTAAAACAAATAATGTAATCAAAAAGGAAAAACTTTTATTAAAACGAAATTACAGATTAACAAACATCCGTAAAAACTATTTGAATCAGACCATATCTGAGATCGTAAATCGAAAGCCAAGATTTATTTGTATTGAAGATCTGAATGTCAGTGGAATGATGAAAAATATACATTTATCCAAAGCAGTACAGGAACAAGGATTTTTTGGGTTTAGAAAACAGCTTGAATACAAATGCAATGATAAAGGGATCCAGCTTATTGTGGCGGATCGGTTTTATCCATCATCAAAGCTTTGTAGCTGTTGTGGAAACATCAAAAAAGATTTGAAATTATCTGACAGGGTTTATAGATGTGCGTGTGGGAATATAATTGACAGAGATTTCCAGGCATCTATAAATCTCAAGGCTTATGGAGAACGATTTGCAAGCTAACACGGAAACGTTAATGCAAATATGTACGGATACGTTAGTTCGGAATTTACGCCTATGGAGAGTACAAGAACTTGTGAGTAGATAGATATTTATATCATCAAAAGCATACTCGTTGAAGTAGGAATGAAACATGGGAGTTTATAACTTTTTATAAGTTTTCAGTAACGGAGTTTAGAAATGTTCGAAGAAATGACAGTAGCAAAGATGTATAATCTTAATGAGACAATTGCAAAGGATATCTTTGAAGGAGTGACTTACCCATGGGAAGTACTTCCGAAGATCAGTGATTTCATTGTAAAACTGGGAGAGACACTTCCGGCAGACGAGTATGATAAAGTAGGAGAAAATGTGTGGATTGCAAAATCTGCAAAAGTATTTGAATCAGCATATATCCACGGACCGGCAATCATCGGAAAAGATGCAGAGGTTCGCCACTGCGCATTTATCCGTGGCAATGCAATTGTAGGAGAGGGAGCCGTAGTCGGAAACTCTACAGAACTTAAGAATGTTATACTGTTCAATAAAGTACAGGTTCCACATTACAACTATGTTGGAGATTCCGTACTTGGATACAAAGCACATATGGGAGCAGGATCTATCACTTCCAATGTAAAATCAGACAAGAAACTGGTCGTAGTAAAATCGCCAGAAGGACAGATTGAGACCGGAATCAAGAAATTCGGAGCCATGCTCGGTGATGAAGTAGAAGTTGGCTGCGGAACAGTATTGAATCCGGGAAGTGTAGTCGGAAGCCACAGCAATATCTACCCGCTGTCCAGTGTCAGAGGATTCGTACCTGCAAACAGTATCTACAAAAAGCAGGGTGAAGTAGTAGAGAAATATTAAAAATCCGCATGTATCCAATTATATAAAAACACAGGAGAGGCTGTACACGATTGTACAGCCTCTTTCTGTGTTCTTAGAAATATCTGGCATGCGGAAGGCAGTGCCCCAAAAAACGGAAGAGGTGACAGAAAAAATAAGTTCTCTGTATTGACAATATATTTCCCGTATGATATTGTACAGAAAGACTTTAACACTTTAAAGCACAACGGTTTAAAGTAATAAATTTAAACAAAAGACTAGTTATTTGGAGGAATGAGAGATGTCAAAGGAAGTATTATGTATTATCTTGCTTGTCGTGTTCTTTGCGATTATGATCTATGTCGGATTTTATTCCAGAAAGCATGCGACAGATGTGAATGGTTTTGTTCTTGGAGGGCGTGGCGTTGGTCCGTGGCTGACGGCTTTTGCATTTGGAACGTCATATTTTTCAGCTGTTATTTTTGTAGGCTATGCGGGACAGTTTGGATGGAATTTTGGTCTTGCCAGTACGTGGGCAGGACTTGGAAACGCATTTATCGGGTCATTGCTTGCATGGAATGTGCTTGGAAGAAGAACCCGTATTATGACACAGCATGTAGATGCTAAGACGATGCCGGATTTCTTTGGTAAGAGATTTGACAGTGAGCCGCTTAAGGCAACGGCATCGGTCATTGTATTCATTTTCCTGATTCCGTACACGGCGTCCTTATACAATGGACTTTCCAGTCTCTTTGGACTTGTGTTTGATATTCCGTACTGGCTTGTTATTTTAATTATGGCGGTACTGACTGGATTCTATGTTATTTTCGGTGGATACATGGCAACGGCGATCAATGATTTTATTCAGGGAATCATTATGCTGTTTGGAATCTGCGCGGTAATCGGAGCAGTACTTGCCGACAATGGAGGATTTCAGGAGGCAACAAAGGCGTTGGCTTCTGTGACAGGCGATGCGGGCTGGCAGGGAGCATACACCGCGTTTCTTGGACCGGATCCGATGGCGCTTTTATTTGTGGTAATTCTGACTTCCCTTGGAACATGGGGGCTGCCACAGATGGTCGGTAAATTTTATGCCATTAAGAGCGAGAAAGATATACATAAAGGAACGGTTATATCCACAGTGTTTGCCATTATTGTTGCCGGAGGCTGCTATTTCCTTGGAGGATTCGGAAGACTGTATGCAGATAGAGTAACCATCAATCCAGCTACCGGAAAACCGTTGTTTGACACCATTGTGCCGACCATGTTATCCACACTTTCGGCACTTGTCATAGCGGTGGTCATTGTGCTTGTATTATCCGCATCTATGTCCACCCTTTCATCACTGGTGCTGACATCAAGTTCTACATTTACACTGGATGTGATCAAGCCTGCATCTAAGAAAGAAATGTCTGAGAAAAAGCAGGTGTTTGTTATGAGAGTGTTTATTGTATTTTTTATTTTTGTATCGGCAGTGATTGCAATCTTTAAAGATGCACATCCGGAAGTAACATTTATCGCACAGATGATGGGAGTTTCCTGGGGCGCTCTTGCAGGGTCATTTTTGGCACCGTTCTTATATGGATTATACTGGAAAGGCGTGACAAAAGCTTCTGCATTTGTTTGTTTTATATGGGGGTGTGCGGCAGCAGTGATCCAGCTTGTCATTACACTTGGAGGAGTTGATGTGAGCGGCTGGGGACCGATACTTGGATACATTTTCAAATCTTCAATCAATTCCGGTGTGATCGCTATGGTCGGTGGACTTATTCTTGTTCCGGTTGTAAGTCTCTTTACAAAGAAACAGGCGAAGAAAGTAATCGATGATCTGTTTGCATGTTACGAAGAGAAAGTTATGACGACAAGAAAAGAAGCTCTTGAGGATGAGTAAAAAAATGACAGAAAAATTGAGTCTTGAACTCAAAAAAGCATAAGAATATTAAAAAAAATCAAGGAAAGTGATTAAATATGTCACTTTCCTTTTTTTTATTCCTGTGTTAGTATGAGTAAGTCTTAAAAAAAGACAACTAATTTGATGAAAATTAATTTGGAAGGGTGATAGATATGAATAATTTTGAAAAGTACGAAAAGACTTATTTTATGCCACCGGTCGTCACATATGATTGGGTGAAGAAGACAGAGATTGAAAAACCGCCGGTATGGTGTAGTGTTGACCTGCGAGATGGTAACCAGGCGTTGATCGAGCCAATGAGTCTTGAGGAAAAGTTGGAGTTCTTCCAGATGTTAGTAGATATCGGATTTAAGGAGATCGAGGTTGGATTCCCGGCAGCATCCGATACCGAGTACAAGTTCATGAGAACGCTGATTGAGAAGAATATGATCCCAGATGATGTGACCGTTCAGGTACTGACTCAGGCAAGAGAGCATATTATTAAGAAGACATTTGAAGCTGTTAAGGGAGCGCCTCATGCGGTGATCCATCTGTACAACTCCACATCTGTTGCACAGAGAGAGCAGGTATTCAGAAAAAGCAAAGAGCAGATCAAGAAGATTGCAGTCGATGGAGCAGAATTACTTCTGAAGCTGGCAAATGAGACAGATGGTAACTTTACATTTGAATACAGCCCGGAGAGTTTCTCTGGAACAGAGGTTGATTATGCGGTCGAAGTTTGTAATGCAGTCTTGGACGTATGGAAACCAAGTGCGGACAACAAGGCAATCATCAATATTCCGACAACCGTTGAAAATGCGATTCCACATGTATTTGCGTGCCAGTTAGAGTATGTAGATAAAAATCTGAAATACAGAGATAATGTTGTATTAAGCCTTCATCCACACAATGACCGTGGTTGTGGTGTTGCTACTGCGGAACTTGGAATTCTGGCAGGAGCTGACCGTATCGAAGGTACATTATTTGGAAATGGAGAGCGTACCGGTAATGTAGATATTGTGACATTAGGTTTAAATATGTTCTCTCACGGAGTGGATCCAAAGCTTGATTTTACTGATATGCACCATATTCGCGAAACTTATGAGAGACTGACAAGAATGCATGTCTATGAGCGTCAGCCGTATGCAGGAGATCTGGTATTTACAGCATTTTCAGGATCACATCAGGATGCTATTGCAAAAGGAATGGCGTGGAGAGAAGAGAAGAAGTGCGATACATGGACAGTTCCATATCTGCCGATCGATCCACAGGATGTTGGAAGAAAATACGATTCAGATGTTATCCGCATCAACAGCCAGTCTGGTAAAGGTGGTGTGAACTACATTCTGAAACAGAGCCATGGAATCAATCTTCCAAAAGAGATGCGTGAGGAAGTCGGATATCTTGTGAAAGGTATTTCTGACCGTGCACATAAAGAGCTGACTCCGGAACTTGTATATCAGATTTTCTCTGATAACTACATTAATACAAAACCGGTATTCCATATTGATGAGTGTCATTTCAAACAGGTCAATGGAATTACAGCTGAGGTTACGATCAATCATGAGAAAGAGAGCCAGGTCATCACCGCAACGGGTAATGGACGTTTGGATGCGGTCAGCAATGCAATCAAACAGTATTTCAACGTCAGCTATGAACTGAGCTTTTACGAGGAACATTCTCTGACAAAAGGATCATCCTCCAAGGCTGTTGCATATGTTGGTATAATCTGCCAAGGAAAGACATTTTGGGGTGTTGGAATTGACGCCGATATTATCAAGGCATCCATTGAGGCACTCACAGTTGCAGTTAATAAGCTGGAAGAGATTGGAAATTCCAATACATGTAAAGACGCACGTATGATTGAAATTATGAATTATATTCAGGAGAACTATATTGATATTACATTAGATGACCTTGCTGAGAAGTTCTTCTTGTCTAAACCATACATTTCCAAATACATTAAGGAGAAATCCGGCGTCACATTTGGAGAACTGGTAAAGAAAATCCGTATGAAGAAAGCAAGAGCACTTCTTAAGAGCAGCAATATGACAGTGGAAAATATTGCATTATCTGTCGGATATCAGAATGTGGAGCATTTCAATCGATTGTTCAAAAAGGCATATAATATGACTCCAATTCAATTTAGAAATGAAAAATAAACAGAATTTATAGACCTATAAAAGCGGTTTTGAGCTAATTGCCCAAACCGCTTTTTGATTTTTAACAAAAGTCATAAATAATTAACAAAATTTGTCAAATCCTTAACAAATGTATCTTGTAGGCGTTGCCATTTTTCGGTAAAAAAGTTATAATAAATTTGGCGAAATTTTGGTATAACCATATTTTAATAAAGAAAATGGAGGGCTAAATTATGGGCAACATGGCAACAGAAAATGCAGCAGGTAATCGCATTGAACAGTTACTTGATGCAGGCAGCTTTGTTGAAATCGGCGGAGCAGTAACAGCCAGAACAACAGATTTCAACATGCAGGAAAAGAAAACTCCGGCAGACGGTGTCATTACCGGTTATGGAGTGATCGATGGTAATCTGGTATATGTGTACAGCCAGGATGCTTCAGTATTGAAGGGATCAATTGGTGAGATGCATGCCAGAAAGATCGCGAACATTTATGATATGGCAATGAAGATGGGGGCTCCTGTTATTGGACTTGTAGATTGTGCAGGTCTCAGACTCCAGGAGGCAACAGACGCACTTGAGGCATTTGGAACATTGTATTTAAAACAATCACTTGCATCAGGAGTAATTCCACAGATTACAGCAATTTTCGGAACCTGTGGCGGAGGCTTGTCCTTAGTACCAGCTCTTACAGATTTTACATTTATGGAAGAAAAGAATGCGAAGTTATTCGTAAATTCTCCGAATGCGATTCCAGGAAATACAGTAGATAAATGTGATACATCTTCTGCAAAATTCCAAAGTGAAAAGACAGGTCTTGTAGATGGTGTCGGAACAGAAGAAGAGATTCTTTCAGAGATTCGTACATTAGTAAGCATTTTACCATGTAATAATGAGGAAGATGCATCATACACAGAATGTTCAGATGATCTGAATCGTGCATGTTCAGAGATTGAAAATGCAACAGAAGATACAGCAATAGCCCTTGCTGAAATCGCAGATGATCATGTATTCTTTGAGACTCAGAAGAATCATGCAAAAGACATGGTAACAGGCTTTATTCGTTTGAATGGTATGACAGTTGGTGCTGTTGCAAACAGATCTAAAGTTTATGATGAGAATGCAGAAGTTGTAGAAGAGTTTGATGGAGCACTTTCTGCAAGAGGCGCAAGAAAAGCAGCCAGATTCGTAGAGTTCTGTGATGCATTTAATATTCCGGTTCTTACACTGACGAATGTATCAGGATTTGCGGCAACTATGTGTGCAGAAAGAAGCCTTGCAAAGGCAGCGGCAAAATTAACTTATGCATTTGCAAATGCAACTGTACCGAAAGTTAACGTTGTAATCGGAAAAGCATTTGGAAGTGCCTATGTGACAATGAACAGTAAATCTCTTGGTGCTGATATGGTCTATGCATGGCCGACAGTAGAAATCGGAATGATGGAAGCAGATCTTGCAGCAAAAATTATGTATGCAGATGCTGATGCTGAGACAATCAACGAGAAAGCAAAAGAATATGCCAAGCTTCAGTCCAGTCCGGTTTCCGCAGCAAGAAGAGGTTATGTAGATACAATTATCCAGCCTGCTGACACTAGAAAATATGTCATCGGAGCATTTGAGATGTTATTTACAAAAAGAGAAGAAAGCCCGATGAAAAAGCATGGAACAGTTTAGAGAGGTGAGGCAAAGTGAAGAAAAAGATTAGCTTATTGCTCTGCCTGATGATGACCGCAATCGTATGCCTGACAGGATGTGGTAAGACACAGACTACTTTGGAATATGATGAGGCAATGATCGAGCAGGAGACAGAGTTTCTGATAAACTACTGCCAGAATGTAGACAGTGATACACTGGCACAGTGGAACGACCAGAACGAATTCAGCAAAGAGTATCAGTTCATGATGTCTGGATTGAAGTTCACACCGGACAGCTTTGATGGCGCAGTTGACAGCTGGCAGGCAGGAATCAAAGAATGCGGTGAGTATGTCGGACATGGAGATTATACATTTGAAGCGAAAGATGATGAGCTGACAGTATCTGTACCGGCACAGTTCAAAGATCGTGATGCTACGATTGAATTTGTGTTTGATAAAGATTTATACCTTGAAAGTATGACAGTCAGTGCGAAGTTCTCACTGGGAGAGATTGTGGAAAAGGCAGGCTTAAATACACTGCTTGGAATGGGAACTGTATTTGCAGTACTGATCTTCATTTCATTCCTGATTTCTTTGTTTAAATACATTCCGGCAATCCAGAATGCATTTGGCGAGAAAAAAGATGAGAAGAAAGAAGAAACGAAAGCGGCCGTAAGTGGGACAGTCGAAGAAGTGGATGAAACGGATGATCTGGAATTGATCGCTGTTATTTCAGCAGCAATTGCAGCAGCAGAAGAGACAACGACAGATGGATTTGTTGTCCGCAGCATTAAGCGCCGTCCGTCAAATAAATGGAATTCATAGTGAGTAATTAGGAGGATATCAGAATGAAAAATTATACAATTACAGTGAATGGTAATGTTTATGATGTAACAGTAGAAGAGACAGGAGCAGGTGCAGCACCTGCACCAACTGCACCGAAAGCAGCACCAAAAGCAGCTCCAAAGACAGCACCGAAAGCGACAGCAGGAGCAGCCGGATCTATTGAAGTAAAAGCAGGAGCAGCCGGAAAAGTATTCAAACTTGACACTACTGTAGGTCAGGCAGTGAAGAAGGGTGATGCTGTTCTTACAATCGAGGCAATGAAGATGGAAATCCCAGTTGTAGCACCGGAAGATGGAACTGTAGCAAGCATCAACGTAGCTGTTGGTGATGCAATCGAATCCGGAGCAGTATTAGCAACATTGAAATAATACTGCCGACACATATACGACTGGAGGTTAAGAAATGGAATATATAACAACAACATTAGGAAACCTCGTGCATCAGACGGCGTTTTTTAGTCTTACATGGGGCAATGTGGTCATGATTGCGGTGGCGTGTTTCTTCTTGTACCTGGCAATCAGACATGGATTTGAGCCTCTGCTTCTTGTGCCAATTGCATTTGGTATGCTGCTTGTAAATATCTATCCGGATATTATGTTACATGCAGAGGATGCATCAAATGGAACGGGTGGACTTCTCTACTATTTCTATAAGCTGGATGAGTGGTCAATTCTTCCGTCACTGATCTTCCTTGGAGTAGGTGCGATGACAGACTTTGGACCGTTGATCGCGAATCCAAAGAGTTTCCTTCTTGGAGCAGCAGCACAGTTCGGTATTTTTGCTGCATACCTTGGAGCAATGTGCATGGGATTCTCCGACAAAGCAGCGGCAGCAATCTCAATTATTGGAGGAGCAGATGGACCGACATCTATCTTCCTCGCAGGTAAACTGCAGCAGACGGCGATCATGGGACCAATTGCAGTGGCGGCCTATTCTTATATGTCACTGGTGCCGATTATTCAGCCACCGATTATGAAATTACTTACAACGGAGAAAGAACGTAAGATCAGAATGGAACAGTTAAGACCTGTATCTAAACTCGAGAAGATTCTCTTCCCGATTATTGTTACAATTGTAGTCTGCGTCATTCTTCCAACAACAGCACCACTTGTAGGTATGTTGATGCTTGGTAACCTGTTCCGTGAGTCAGGCGTCGTTAGACAGTTGACAGAGACAGCATCCAATGCATTGATGTATATTGTAGTTATCCTGCTTGGTACATCAGTAGGAGCTACAACAAGTGCGGAAGCATTCCTGAACTTTGATACATTGAAAATCGTTGCGTTAGGTCTGATCGCATTTGCATTTGGTACAGCAGCCGGAGTTGTCTTTGGTAAAATCATGTGTGTGGTTTCACATGGAAAAGTAAACCCTCTGATTGGTTCAGCAGGAGTTTCTGCGGTTCCTATGGCTGCGCGTGTATCTCAGAAGGTTGGTGCAGAGGCAGATCCAACGAACTTCCTTCTGATGCATGCAATGGGACCGAACGTAGCTGGTGTTATCGGTACTGCCGTAGCTGCAGGTACATTCATGGCAATCTTTGGAGTAATGTAACAGTCAATATTGTAATTGACAATATATGGAGGAAATTATAATGGCAGAAATTGAAAAAAAACCAATTAAGATAACGGAAACAGTTCTGCGTGATGCGCATCAGTCTTTGATCGCTACTCGTATGACTACAGAGCAGATGCTTCCGATTGTGGAAAAAATGGACAAAGTTGGATATCATTCTGTAGAGTGCTGGGGTGGTGCTACATTTGATGCATCTCTTCGTTTCCTGAAAGAAGATCCATGGGACAGACTTCGCAAATTCCGTGATGGATTTAAAAATACAAAATTACAGATGTTATTCCGTGGGCAGAATATCCTTGGATATCGTCCATATGCTGATGATGTGGTAAGATATTTTGTACAGAAATCTGTTGCAAATGGAATAGATATTATTCGTATTTTTGACTGCCTGAATGATCTTCGCAACCTTCAGACAGCAGTAGATGCAGCGAATGAGGAAAAAGCAGAGGCGCAGGTAGCTCTTTCTTATACACTTGGTGATGCTTATACACTGGATTACTGGGTAGAGACAGCGAAGAGAATTGAGGATATGGGAGCGAGTTCTATCTGTATCAAAGATATGGCCGGACTTCTTGTACCATACAAAGCAACAGAGCTTGTACAGGCATTGAAAGAAGCTGTAGATCTTCCAATTCAGCTTCATACCCACTATACGTCAGGAGAGGCGTCTATGACTTACTTAAAGGCTGTAGAGGCAGGGGTCGATGTAATTGATACTGCAATGTCACCATTTGCACTTGGAACATCACAGCCGGCTACAGAAGTTATGGTTGAGACATTTAAGGGAACTCCTTATGACAGTGGACTGGATCAGAACTTACTGGCAGAGATTGCTGATTACTTCAGACCGATTCGTGATGAGGCTCTTGAGAGTGGACTTCTGAATCCTAAGAACTTAGGGGTTAATATTAAGACACTTCTTTATCAGGTACCGGGAGGAATGTTGTCTAACCTGACTTCCCAGTTAAAAGAACAGGGAGCGGAGGACAGATTCTACGACGTACTTGAGGAGGTCCCAAGAGTTCGTAAAGATCTTGGTGAACCGCCACTTGTAACACCATCTTCACAGATTGTAGGTACACAGGCTGTATTTAATGTGCTGATGGGAGAACGCTACAAAGTTGCAACACAGGAGACAAAAGACATCTTAAGTGGAAAATATGGTAAGACAGCAAAACCATTTAATCCAGATGTCGTAAAGAAAGTTCTTGGAGATAATCCGGAAGTTATCACTTGCCGTCCGGCAGATTTGATTCCGGATGAGCTTGACACACTCAGAAAAGAATGTGCTCAGTGGATCCAGCAGGATGAAGATGTATTATCTTATGCATTGTTCCCACAGGTAGCAACAGAGTTTTTCAAATATCGTCAGGCACAGCAGACAAAGGTCGACCAGACAATTGCTGATACTGAGAATGGGAGTTATCCAGTATAGCAGAATATAAAATAATGAAAACGGGCGGAAAGTCAAAGATGCATTTATGCGGAAGATTTTCCGCCTGTTTTATTATGCTGGCTTAAAAAAGATATCAGAGGTGCGCATTAGAAATATTTAAGGCAGATTTGAGATAGATTAAGATAGAATTAAGATAGATGATTGAGATAGATAGGATTAAAGGTTGAAGATTTCTCTATTACATCTTATAATAGAAACGATGTAATAGAAAAGGAAGACGCTATATGGGAACACAAAATGAATTAGTGCAAAGATTAGAAGACGGATATAACAAGTTCAGTAAAGGGCAGAAAAAGCTGGCGGATTTTATCCGTGAAGATTATGATAAAGCAGCATTTATGACGGCTGCAAAAATGGGTGAAGAGGTTGGAGTCAGTGAATCGACAGTTGTAAGATTTGCAACAGCTCTTGGATATGAAGGTTATCCCCAGTTTCAAAGGGCGCTTGGCGAGATGGTCCGTACAAAACTTAATTCCATTCAACGAATGGAAGTGACGTATGGACGGATCAGTCAAGGAGAGATTCTAACATCGGTTCTACAGTCGGATATAGAGAAGATAAAGCTGACAATGGAAGGAATTGACCATGAGGCGTTTGAAATGGCTGTAGACACGATTCTGAATGCAAGGCGAGTATATGTAGTCGGAATACGAAGCTGTGCACCACTTGCAAGCTTTCTGTCTTTCTATCTCAATTTGATTTGTGATAATGTGACAGCGGTTCATACGAACAGTTCCAGTGAAATCTTTGAGCAATTGCTGCGAATTGATGAAGAAGATGTGATCATTGGGATCAGTTTTCCGAGATATTCTATGAGAACGCTTAAAGCATTGGAATTTGCAAGTAACAGAAAGGCTAAGGTAATCACGATTACGGATAGTGTACATTCGCCGATGAACCTGTATTCTTCCTGTAATTTGATTGCAAGAAGTGATATGGCTTCGATCGTAGATTCTCTTGTAGCACCACTTAGCGTGCTCAATGCTCTTGTGGTGGCACTCTGCATGAAGAAGCAGAAAGAAGTAATCACTACACTGGAGGCGCTGGAAGATATCTGGGATGAGTATCAGGTCTACAGTGGAGATGAACTGAATATGGTAGGCGATACAGTCAAAATGAATGACTAGAATAAGAGGATAATATAAATGAGTCATGTTATTGTAGTAGGTGGCGGAGCAGCGGGAATGTTTGCGGCAATTGCAGCGGCAAAAAACGGACATCAAGTCACGCTGTATGAAAAAAATGAAAAACTAGGAAAGAAAATATTTATTACTGGAAAAGGAAGATGTAATATTACAAATGCCGCAGATATGGAAGAATTGTTTGATGCAGTTGTGACGAATTCTAAGTTTTTGTATAGCAGCTTTTATGGTTATACGAATCAGAATGTGATAGATTTCTTTGAAGATGCAGGGGTGCCAGTGAAGATAGAGAGAGGAAATCGAGTGTTTCCGATCTCAGATCATTCATCTGATGTTATCCGCGCATTGGAACGGGAAATGAAAAAAGTGGGCGTGAAAGTCTGCTTAAATACAGAAGTGAAAAGTGTAGAAGCTGAAAAAGGCAAGTTTAACAAGGTGGTATTAAAAGACACTACTACACAAGCCGCAGATGCATGTATTGTTGCAACAGGTGGATTGTCTTACCGTTCCACAGGATCTACAGGTGATGGATTCCGATTTGCCGAAAACGTTGGGCATAAAGTAACACAATGCTTTCCGTCTCTTGTGCCGATGGAGACAAAAGAACCATGGATCTGTGAATTGCAGGGGCTTTCGCTTCGCAATGTAGAAGCAAAGATATTGGATGGAAAGAAAGAATTATATAAAGATTTTGGAGAAATGCTGTTTACACATTTTGGTGTCAGTGGTCCATTGATTATCAGTGCCAGCAGTTATGTGGGCAAAAAATTCATGGATAAAAATGGACAGAAAAAGGAACTGACATTGGAAATTGATTTGAAACCGGCTCTTACAGAAGAACAACTGGATCAGAGAGTGCTGAGAGATTTTGAAGAGAATCATAACCGGCAATTTAAAAATGCAATCACAAAGCTGTTTCCAACTAAATTAATTCCGGTCATGCTGGAACTTGGCGGGATTGATCCGGAGAAAAAGGTTAACAGTATAGAGAAAGAAGAACGGAAACAGTTTGTTCATTTAATCAAGCATTTTCGTATGACGCTTACCGGACTTCGCGGCTATCTGGAAGCGATTATTACAAAAGGCGGAGTTAATGTGAAAGAAATTGATCCTGGAACGATGGAATCAAAGCTTGTAAAAGGGTTATATTTTGCGGGAGAAGTACTGGATCTGGATGCATTGACCGGAGGCTTTAATCTGCAGATTGCCTGGTCGACTGGATATGCGGCAGGAAATGCAATCCAGTAATTAAAAGAAATATAAAGCAGATTGAGAAGGAGAAAATATGGGTTATAATGTTGCGATTGATGGCCCGGCTGGTGCAGGAAAAAGTACGATTGCCAAACGGGTTGCGAAAGAAAAAGGATATATATATGTAGATACGGGAGCAATGTATCGCGCGCTTGCTGTCTATTTTTTGGACAAAAAAATGAATCCGGAGAATCTGGATGCTATTGCCGCGGCATGTGAAGGTGCAGAAGTGAAAATACAGTATGAACAAGGTGAACAGCAAGTGTATCTGAATGGCGTAAATATTACTTCCAGGCTTCGAAATGAAGAGGTTGGAAATATGGCTTCTAAAGTATCCGCGGTTCCGGAGGTGAGGGAACATTTGCTGAATCTTCAAAAAGAACTTGCAAGAACTCAGGACGTTGTGATGGATGGAAGGGATATTGGAACCTGTGTGTTGCCTGAAGCGGATGTGAAGATTTTCTTGACAGCAAGTGTGGAGACGAGAGCGCTCCGTAGATACAAAGAACTGGAAGAAAAAGGTGTTTCATGTGATTTGGAAGAAATTACGAAAGATATCAAAGAACGCGATGAACGCGATTGTACAAGAAAAATTGCACCTCTCAGACAGGCGGAAGATGCAGTGTTGATCGATAGCTCAGATATGACAATCGAAGAGGTTGTAAAAGCAATCACAGATAATATCGTGTGAGAAAAAGAAAAGGTGGGATGAACATGCAGGTAGAACTGGCGAAATCGGCAGGCTTCTGCTTTGGTGTACAGAGAGCTGTGGATACGGTATATAAGCAAATTGAAGAAAATTCGGCAGAGAAGATCTACACTTATGGTCCGATCATTCACAATGAAGAAGTCATCAAAGACATGGAGAAAAAGGGAGTTGAAGTAATCCTGTCAGAAGAAGAACTCAAGCAGATAAAATCAGGAATCGTGATCATCCGTTCCCACGGCGTTCCAAAGAGAATCTGTGATCTTCTGGATGAAAACGGAGTACGTTATGTAGATGCAACCTGTCCATTTGTGAAGAAAATACATAGGATCGTGGAAGAAAAAAGCCGGGACGGATATCATATTGTAATTATAGGAAACCGTGAACATCCAGAAGTTATGGGAATTGAAGGATGGGCGCAAGGCCCGGCTACGATCATTCAGACAGAAGAGGAAGCAAGGGCATTTGAACTGATCTCGGAGAGTGAAAAAGTTTGTGTAGTAGCACAGACGACATTTAATTACAATAAATTTAAAGATTTAGTTGAAATTATTTCTGAAAAGCGTTATGATATTATTGTTTTAAATACGATTTGTAATGCAACGAAAGAGCGTCAGGAAGAGGCTTATGACATTGCAAAGCGGGTGGATGCGATGATTGTCATCGGAGACAAGAGAAGCTCAAATACCCAAAAGTTATTTGAAATCTGCAGCAATGCATGTGCGGATACGTACTATATACAGACACTTGGCGATTTGAATATGAATCAATTAAGGTCCGTGGAAACAGTAGGTATTACAGCAGGGGCATCCACGCCCAATAAAATAATTGAGGAGGTTCAAAATAATGTCAGAATTAACTTTTGAACAGATGTTGGAAGAGTCTTTAAAAACAATTAGAAACGGAGAGGTAGTAGACGGTACTGTCATCGATGTTAAACCAGATGAGATCGTTTTAAATATTGGTTACAAAGCAGATGGTATCATTACAAGAAGTGAGTACACGAACGACAGCAATGCAGATCTTACTACTATGGTCTCCGTAGGTGACCCTATGACAGTGAAGGTTCTGAAAGTAAACGACGGAGAAGGACAGGTGTTGCTGACATATAAGAGATTAGCTGCCGAGAAAGGTAATGAAAGATTAAAAGAGGCTTATGAGAACCATGAAGTTCTGAAAGCTCCTGTTACACAGATTCTTGGCGGAGGTCTCAGTGTAGTAGTTGATGAAGCAAGAGTATTTATTCCTGCAAGCCTTGTGTCAGATACTTATGAGAAAGATTTGAGCAAATATCAGGATCAGGAAATTGAATTTGTGATCAGTGAGTTCAATCCAAGAAGAAACCGTGTAATCGGTGACAGAAGACAGCTTCTTGTTGCTGAGAAAGCTGAAAAACAGAAAGAGCTGTTTGAGAAGCTTCATGTTGGTGATACAGTAGAAGGTGTTGTTAAGAATGTTACTGATTTTGGTGCATTTATCGATCTTGGTGGAGTTGACGGACTTCTTCATATTTCAGAGATGTCCTGGGGACGTGTTGAGAATCCGAAGAAAGTATTTAAAGTTGGCGATGAGTTAAAGGTTCTTGTAAAAGATATTCACGATACAAAGATTGCTCTTAGCCTGAAATTCCCAGAGTCTAATCCATGGGCTAATGCAGCAGAAGATTATGCTGTTGGAACAGTAATTACAGGTAAAGTTGCAAGAATGACAGACTTTGGCGCATTTGTAGAACTTGCGCCTGGAGTAGATGCATTACTTCATGTATCTCAGATTTCAAAAGCACATGTTGACAAACCGTCAGATGTACTGAAAGTTGGAGAAGAAGTAACAGCTAAAATTGTTGATCTGAATGAAGCAGAGAAGAAGATCAGCCTTAGCATGAAAGCTCTTGAGGCAGCTGATGAAGAGACAGCTGACGCTGAGTAATAGATTATAAGATGCAAATAATAAGGGGTGGAAAGTTGTAGAACTTTCGCCCCTTTTCTTTGTTAATAAAAGAACGAGCTGTATTACATAATATACAAGAAAATCGAAGCTAACACTGGAAAAATCAGATATTTTCTAGTATAGTATAAAAAGATAAATTAGGAAGGAAGGATAAAAGGATGTCATTGTTAACATTTAAAGGTGGAGTTCATCCGAATGACGGCAAAGCTCTGGCAAAAGATAAAGCAATTGTCCAGGTACAGCCGAAAGGTGATCTGGTATATCCGATGTCACAGCATATCGGTGCACCGGCAGTACCGATTGTGGCAAAAGGTGACCATGTCCTTAGAGGACAGATGATTGCGGAAGCCGGTGGTTTTGTATCAGCGCCAATTTACGCATCAGTTTCTGGAACCGTAAAAGTTATTGAACCGCGTTTCACTCCGGCTGGCTCCAAAGTCAACAGCATTGTGATTGAAAATGACGGAGAGTATGAGGAAGTTGAGTACAGTACACCAAAGGCAGTGTCAGAGATGTCAAAAGAAGAAATCCTGAATGCAATCGGAGATGCCGGAATTGTCGGTATGGGTGGAGCTGGATTTCCAACAAAGGTAAAATTATCTCCAAAAGAACCGGATAAGATCGATTATATCATTGCCAATTGTGCGGAGTGTGAGCCTTATATTACAGCAGATTACAGACAGATTTTGGAGCATGGCGAGGAGTTAGTAGAAGGTATGAAGATAATTCTTCGACTGTTTGACAATGCAAAAGGTCTTTTTGGAGTAGAAGATAATAAACCGGACTGTATTGAAAAATTAAAAGAACTGACAAAAGATGAGCCGCGTATGGAAGTGCTGAAACTCCAGACAAAGTACCCACAGGGGGGTGAGCGTCAGCTCATTTATGCAACAACTGGACGTGCGATTAATTCATCAATGCTTCCGGCTGATGCTGGTTGTGTTGTAGACAATGTTGCTACGATTTCAGCAATTTACCGTGCAGTTGCAAAAGGTGAGCCATCTATGGATAGAATTGTAACAGTCAGTGGAGATGCAGTTCATGAACCTGGCAACTTCAAAGCGCCATTTGGTATGAATCAGGCAGAATTGATTGAAGCAGCTGGGGGCTATAAGGTTGATCCGGAGAAGATTATTTCCGGAGGTCCGATGATGGGATTTTCTATGTTTACAGTGGATGTTCCGGTAACAAAGACTTCTTCATCCATTCTCTGCTTCACAAAGGATGAAGTTGCACAGTACGAGCCGACAGCATGTATTAATTGTGGAAGATGTGTGGAGGTCTGTCCAAGTCGTCTGATTCCATCAAGACTTGCAGATTATGCGGAACACCATGATGAAGAAGCATTTACGAAACACGAAGGCCTGGAATGCATGGAATGTGGATCTTGTAGTTATGTCTGCCCGGCTAAGCGTCAGTTAAAGCAGGCAATCGGTTCTATGAGAAAAACAGCACTTGCAAATCGCAAGAAGAAATAAGAAAGAATAAGAGGTGAATCAACGTGAGCAATCAAACATTAAAAATGTCATCATCACCACATATCCGTGATAATATGACAACCAGCAAGATTATGCTCATGGTAGTAATTGCACTGCTGCCTGCATCTGCGTTCGGTATATATAATTTTGGAGTTCCGGCGCTCATTATGCTCATCAGTACGACAGCATCTGCAGTACTGACAGAATATATTTATGAAAAATTAATGCACAAAAAAATTACAATCGGGGATTACAGTGCTGTTGTAACAGGACTGCTTCTGGGGCTTAATATGCCACCTACAGCACCATGGTGGATGGGTGCACTTGGAAGTGTATTTGGTATCTTGATTGTAAAACAGCTTTTTGGAGGTCTGGGACAGAACTTTATGAACCCGGCACTTGGAGCAAGATGCTTCCTTTTGATTTCTTTTACAAGTCAGATGACGACATTCGTCTATGACGGAGTAACAGGAGCAACACCACTGGCGCTTCTGAAGTCAGGGAAAGCTGTTAATTCTATGGACATGCTGATTGGAACAATTCCTGGAACAATCGGTGAGACTTCAGTGATTGCAATTATCATTGGAGCAATCTTCTTAATTTTAATGGGAATTATTGATCTTCGTATCCCTGGTACATATATTGTGACATTCGTTATCTTTATTGGTATTTTTGGACATTTCCAGAATCCGGCTGTAGGATTTTTTGATGCACAGTATATTACAGCACATCTGTGTGGCGGTGGACTGATGCTTGGTGCATGGTTCATGGCAACGGATTATGTAACATGTCCGATCACGCCAAAGGGACAATACGTATATGGAATCTTGCTTGGAATTCTGACTGGACTCTTCCGTCTGTTCGGCGGTTCCGCAGAGGGAGTTTCCTATGCGATCATTATCAGTAACTTAATTGTACCATTGATCGAGAGAGTTACTCTCCCAAAACCATTTGGTAAAGGAGGAGAGAAATAATGAATAAGATTTTGAAAAACACATTGATTCTGACTGCTATCACTTTGATTGCAGGACTTGGACTTGGTCTCGTTCATGAGATAACTCTGAATCCAATCGCCCAGGCGCAGGAAAAGGCGAAAAAAGAAGCCTGGCAGGCTGTATTTCCAGATGCAAAGCTTGATGAGTTTAAAGAGACAGATGTAGATCAGAAGGCTGCAAAGCAGGCAATCAGTGATCTTGGTGTTAATGCAACTATTGATGAAGTCTGTACAGTTGGTGATACAGGATATGTCATCACAACAACCGATAAGGACGGATATGGCGGAGATATTCAGGTTAGTGTTGGTATCCAGTCTGATGGTACTGTGACAGGTGTTTCCTTCCTTTCTATCAGTGAGACTGCAGGTCTTGGTATGAAAGCAAAAGAACCGTCTTTCTATGAACAGTATGTAGGAAAGAATCCGACAAAGTTTGCTGTGTCAAAGGATGGAGGAGACGGTGAGCAGATAGATGCTTTAAGTGGTGCAACAATCACTTCAAGAGCAGTGACCGGAGCTGTCAATGCGGCCCTTGGCTATTATCAGAATGCATTTGGACAGGGAGGTAATTAAAGATGAATAAATGTACGGAAAGAGTTTATAATGGACTGATTAAAGAGAACCCTACTTTTGTTCTGATGCTTGGTATGTGTCCGACACTTGCGGTTACGACATCTGCAATCAATGGAGTTGGTATGGGACTTTCAACAACAGTTGTACTGGTCCTTTCCAATATGTTGATTTCCATGCTGCGTAAGATCATACCGGATTCAGTCAGAATGCCGGCGTTCATTGTAGTTGTTGCTTCATTTGTAACAATTGTTCAGTTCCTGTTAGAAGGATTTGTGCCGAGTCTTTATGATGCACTTGGACTTTACATTCCACTGATTGTAGTAAACTGTATCATTCTTGGACGTGCTGAGAGCTATGCATCCAAGAACCCGGTTCTTCCTTCTATCTTTGATGGAATTGGTATGGGACTTGGATTTACATTTGGACTTGCATGCATTGGTATTGTTCGTGAGTTCATCGGAACAGGAGCAATTTTCGGAAAACAGATTCTGCCGCTTGCAGATCTTGCAGCCGGACAGGGCGGTTATGTCCCGGCAACAATCTTTATCCTGCCACCAGGAGCATTCCTTGTTCTTGCATTCTTGGTTGCAGGTATGAATAAAATCAGAAAAAATGCTGAAAAGAAAGGCAAGAAAATCGCAGAGCCTCAAGGATGCTGCTCAGACTGTGCCGGATGTGCCGGATGTAGCGGAAAAGTATTTCCAACAGGCGATGAAGAATAGGAGGAGTGCAGAGTATGAAGACATTATCAGAATTACTGATTATTGCAATCGGTTCAGCTATTGTAAATAACGTTGTACTCAGCCAGTTTCTTGGAATTTGTCCATTCCTTGGAGTATCCAAAAAAGTTGAGACAGCTACAGGTATGGGAGGAGCGGTTGTGTTTGTTATTACACTTTCTTCCCTGCTGACAAGTTTGATTTATAAATTTATTCTTGTTCCATTAGGATTTGAATATCTGCAGACGATTGTATTTATATTATTTATTGCAGCACTCGTTCAGTTTGTTGAGATGTTTCTGAAAAAAGCGATGCCATCACTTTATCAGGCACTTGGAGTATATCTTCCGCTGATCACAACAAACTGTGCGGTTCTTGGTGTAGCACTTACAAATGTCCAGAAAGATTATACAATTTTAGAAGGCGTTGTAAATGGTGTTGGAACATCTGTTGGATTTTTGATTGCAATCGTAATTATGGCAGGTATTCGTGAGAAGATTGAGTACAATGATATTTCAGAGTCCTTCCAGGGGACGCCAATTGTCTTGCTTACAGCATGTCTTATGGCAATTGCGTTCTGTGGATTTTCAGGACTGATATAGGAGGGATAGACAATGAATATTACAGCTGTTATTATTGCTGCCGTTATCGTAGGTGGTACTGGCTTGTTCATTGGTGTATTCCTTGGACTTGCCGGAAAGAAATTTGCGGTTGAAGTAGATGAGAGAGAAGAGGCAATTCTTGGAGTGCTTCCGGGAAATAACTGTGGCGGTTGTGGATATGCCGGATGCTCCGGCCTTGCGGCAGCAATTGCAAAGGGAGAAGCGGAAGTTGGAAGCTGTCCGGTCGGAGGTGCACCAGTCGCAGCCAAGATTGGTGAGATTATGGGAGTGTCTGCAGGCGAGCAGATCCATGAAGTAGCATTTGTAAAATGTGGTGGAACATGTGAGCAGGCAGCAACAGATTACGAATATTATGGAATTGGTGACTGTGTCATGGTCAATATGATGCAGAATGGCGGGCCAAAGACTTGTACATATGGATGTCTTGGAGAAGGAACGTGTGTGAAAGCCTGTCCATTTGATGCAATCCACATTGTTGATGGCGTTGCTGTGGTTGATAAAGAAGCTTGTAAAGCTTGTGGAAAATGTGTTGCCGCGTGTCCTCGTAAATTGATTGAGATTGTGCCATATGACATGAAACATCTTGTAAAATGTAATTCTAAAGACAAGGGTAAAGATGTCATGAAGGCATGTAAAGTTGGATGCATTGGCTGCAAGATGTGTGAAAAAGCATGCCAGTTTGATGCTGTTAAGGTTCTGGATAATGTTGCGCATATTGATCCGGAAAAATGTACCGGATGCGGTGCATGTGCGGCAAAATGTCCGAAGAAAGTTATTCTCTAGAAAGAATTAAAGTGGAAGATGGAGAAAAAACGTAATCTGAAACAAAGATTAAAAATTGGAAAAACGATATTTTTTAAAGATGTGAAACATGCAAAATGGGCGATACTTTCAGTATTCGCCTATTTTGTGTTGCTTAGGAAATTTTTTATTACAATCTGTCCGGCTGTGCTGATTACCGGACTTCCGTGTCCGGGTTGTGGCATGACGAGAGCATTTATACATCTTTTGTATCTGGATTTTGCGGGAGCTTGGCAGATGCACCCATTTGTATATCTTTTTATGATTTTTATTCTGTGGTTCGGAATACGAAGATATATATTGGGAATTTCTGATACAAAAAAAGCATGGAAAATTCTTGCCATGCTTGGAATATTGATGATTTTGTTTTATATCTGGCGGATGCTCAGGTATTTTCCCGGAAACCCGCCAATGAGTTATTATTATGGAAATGTGTTATTGAATCTGCACCATATTATTAAAAGCTTCTTACAAATCTGAAAGATGAAATAAGTATTTGCCGGAATTATCGAAGAAAATTCTTTGTGTAGTGAATTTCGTTGTCATTTGTAATAAACAATGCATCTACATTTTCTAACTGATCGATCAGATCGCTTGCAGCTTCATATCCCATGAGATAACATACCGTACTCAGAGCATCAGCTGTCAGGGAAGAATCAGTAATGATTGTATCACTGTACAATGTATTCTCACATGGATAACCTGTGCGAGGATCAAGAATGTGATGGTAAATTTTCCCATCTGCCTCAAAGTAACGCTGGTAAATCCCGGTTGTAACAACAGATTTATTTGCTACTTTGATGGAAGTGATCGGTTCTCCGGTCTCGCCAAAGGGTTTCTGGATTCCGATGTTATATTTGGAGCCGTCGGTCTTGGATCCGAGCAGAAGGATATTTCCACCCAAATCTATGACTGCATGTTTTACACCATTTTTTTTCAGATAATCTTTGATACGATCCGCAATATATCCTTTGGCAATAGCACCTACATCAATGGAGGCGTTTGGATCCAAAAGCTGGACGGTGTTATCAGATACACTGATATTTTTGTAATTTACGTGACTGAGCGCAGAGGCAATTGCATCTGCATCTGGAACAGTTCCGGAACCAGAAGTAAAATCCCATAATTGGGAAACAGATCCAATCGTGATATCAAAAGATCCATTGGATAAATCGCCGTAGTAGATACCTTTTTTGATAAGTGTCGCAGTATCAGAGGAAACGGCTACCGGCATGCCTTGGGCATGATTGATATTGTAAATGTCACTGCCTTCTACATACATAGAAAACATGGTATTGTATTTTTGACAAAGACTTTTTAATCCGCTCATGACATTCTCGTTTACAGGATCCAGAATCTGGACCTTTACAACTGTATCGTAAAGTGTGTCGGAATAAGTCTGGTCTTTTGCATTCACAGAACTGCAGCCACATAAGAGCATGGCAACTGAACTTAGAACAGCAATCATTTGTTTTAGTTTCATAATAATCTCCATTTTCAAGTATTTATAACTATGGTAATTATAACATGAAATATGAGATATGCAATGATATTGTTCTTTCAGACGCTTGACACTAGCTGCCTTAAGTTTAAGAAAGTGATTCTGGTGAAAGAAACAATCGAACATGTGGTTGCGTAGATAGAAGTACTGTGCTAAAATATCCGTAGAGAGGTAGCCGAGATGAAAAATAGATTGAAGAAAAAAGATATTGTACTAATGATCATCATTCTGGTAGTGGCGGGATCGTGTGTGTTGTTACATAGGATTATTGGAGAGAAAAGCGCAGATTACATTACTGTAAAGGTGAATGGAAAGATAGAAGGCGTATATAGTCTGGCAGATGATCAGGAGATCGTGCTGAATAATGGAAGCAATGTTTTGAAGATCAAGAATGGAGAAGCTGATATGATCCGTGCGGATTGCCCGGATCAGCTTTGCGTGAAGCAGAAGGCGGTTTCTAAGAATAAAGAAAGTATTATCTGCCTGCCGAATAAGATTATTGTGGAAGTTGACAGCCATCAGAACAGCCAGTATGATGCGGTAAGTAATTAAAGTTCAGAATTAGTGTCCGTGAAGCAGTAGCATTAAGTGCCACAGAGGATAAAGAATAAGAAAAAGCGGCCTGATATAGTAGGAGGAGACATAAAAGTGAAAAACCGCGTAGCATATTTTGGAGTATTTACAGCGCTTGCATTGATTTTTAGCTATATTGAAACTCTTGTTCCGATTTCGTTTGGAATCCCGGGAGTCAAGCTTGGGCTGGCTAATCTGATTATCGTGATTGCACTTTATAAGATACCGCTTAGGGAAGTGTATGTATTATCTATAGTACGTGTCCTTTTAAGCGGTGTTTTGTTTGGAAATTATTTTAGTATTGCGTATAGTCTGGCAGGTGGATTACTTAGTTTAACTGTGATGGCACTTTTGAAAAAGGCAGGAGGATTCAGTGTTATTGGAATCAGTATTGCAGGCGGTGTCTGTCACAATATTGGACAACTGGTTGTTGCAATGATTGTGGTTGAGACATTTGCAATGTCATATTATATGCCGGTGCTTCTTGTTGCCGGACTGATTACAGGATTTTTGATCGGTGTTGTTGCAGACCAGGTGCTTAGGAGAATAAGCAACATTATGTTTTTAGAGTAGAAGGAGCAGAGGAGGTACTATGATATCATATATACGAGGTGAGCTGGCTGCTCAATATGAAGATAAAGTAATTGTAGATGTAGGAGGCGTAGGATATGGAATTTATATGTCAGCGCAATCTATGAGTAAGCTTCCACCGGTTGGAAGTGAAGTGAAGATACATACTTATTTGAATGTCAAGGAAGATTCCATGCAGCTGTTTGGATTTCTGACAGTAGATGATTTGAATGTATTTAAGTTACTGATCGGAGTCAGTGGAATCGGGCCTAAAGGAGGTCAGGCAATTCTGTCGGTATTGTCACCAGATGATCTGAGGTTTGCAGTTATGGCTGATGATGTGAAAGCCATTTCATCCGCACCTGGGATCGGGAAAAAAACAGCGCAGAAGTTGATTGTGGAACTTAAGGATAAGTTGAGTATCGAAGATGCTCTGGAACATGCAATAACAGAAGATGGTGCTTTAAAAGCCCAGATGTCAACAGGAGGAGAGATTCAAAGCGAAGCGGTTCAGGCGCTGGTTGCATTGGGATATGGCAATACAGAAGCACTGAAAGCTGTGAAACAGGTGGAAATCACATCAGACATGCAGGTGGAAGAATTGCTTA
Organism: Dorea sp. Marseille-P4042; assembly: GCF_900290215.1. Classification (NCBI taxonomy): domain Bacteria; kingdom Bacillati; phylum Bacillota; class Clostridia; order Lachnospirales; family Lachnospiraceae; genus Dorea; species Dorea sp. Marseille-P4042. The sequence goes on from NZ_OLMI01000001.1 coordinate 229,692, forward strand.
AACGAGCATTGAAGTTCATGTTCTGATTACTGCAAGGGGAGAGATATGAGCAGGAGAATTATAACAACAGAGAATCTGGAAGAGGATGTCAAGATTGAAAGTCACCTAAGGCCCCAGCTTTTAGATGATTATATTGGACAGGAAAAAGCAAAAGAGATTTTAAATGTATACATTACTGCGGCAAGAGAGAGGGGGGAAGCCCTGGATCATGTACTTTTTTATGGCCCTCCAGGCCTTGGTAAAACAACACTGGCCGGAATTATTGCTAATGAGATGCATGTGAATATTAAGATTACATCTGGACCGGCAATTGAAAAGCCGGGTGAGATGGCAGCAATCCTCAATAATCTGCAGGAGGGAGATGTACTTTTTGTGGATGAAATTCATCGTTTGAATCGTCAGGTGGAAGAAGTCCTTTATCCGGCTATGGAAGATTATGCGATAGATATTATGATTGGAAAGGGAGCAAGTGCCAGATCCATTCGACTGGATCTTCCGAAGTTTACATTGGTGGGAGCAACAACTCGTGTCGGCATGCTGACGGCACCGCTCAGAGACCGATTTGGTGTGATTCACCGATTGGAGTTTTATACAGTTGAAGAACTTAAGAGAATTATTGCCCGGTCAGCAAAGGTTCTTGATGTAGGGATAGATGATGCCGGAGCTACTGCGCTTGCGAGACGTTCCAGGGGGACGCCGAGACTTGCAAATCGTCTTTTGAAACGTGTGAGAGATTTTGCTCAGGTGAAGTATGATGGATATATTACAGAAGATGTGGCGAATTATGCACTGGATCTTCTTGACGTAGATAAGTGTGGACTAGATCAGACAGACCGGAATCTTTTAATGACGATTATAGAAAGATTTGATGGCGGTCCTGTTGGATTGGATACTCTGGCGGCTTCTTTGAGTGAGGATTCAGGAACAATAGAGGATGTGTACGAGCCATATTTATTGAAGAATGGATTTATTCAGAGAACACCGAGAGGGCGGATCGTGACAGATCTTGCGTATGCACATTTAGGGATTTTGAAGCAAAATCATGAAAAATAGTTGGTTTTTATGACAGTTTAGTTTATAATAAATTATATTCATAAGAAATAGCAGAGTTTGTGGGAGGCTTTTATGGCATCATCAAAGAATTTTACAGAAGTTTTAATTGGAGGAAAAGTATTCACTTTAAGTGGATTTGAAAGTGAAGAATATCTACAAAAGGTATCTACATATTTGAATCATAAGATTGACGAATGCAGCAGTAGTGAGGGATATCGTAAGCAGAGTGCAGAGACAAGAAGTGTTCTGCTGGCACTTAATATTGCGGATGATTATTTTAAAGCACGAAAACAGGGCGGTACACTGGAAAGTGATATTGAAGCGAAAGATAAAGAGATGTATGATCTGAAGCATGAACTGATATCTGTACAGATCAAATTAGAGAATGCGGATAAAGCATTGGACAAGTTAAAGGAAGAGAACAAGGAACTTCAGATGAAGATTGTTCAACTGGAGACAGAGATTAAGAATAATAAAGAGAATTAGAATATGAGAGGGGGCTGTCGGATTGACGGCCCTTTTTAAAGATAAAGATACCGGAATGACGGAAAAATCATAGAAAATGACAGAGAATTAAAAACTCCTGAATCCTGGTATTCTTGAATAATAATTAATTTAAGGACGAAATCAGAATGAAAAGAGAAGTTGAGATACTTGCGCCGGCGGGTTCATGGGAATGCCTGGAAGCAGCGGTCTGTGCCGGAGCAGATGCGATCTATATAGGGGGGAGCCGTTTCGGGGCAAGGGCGCATGCAGATAATCTGAATGAGGAACGCATGTTGGAAGCAATTGACTATGTGCATCTGCACGGACGTAAATTATATATGACAGTCAATACGTTATTGAAAGAGCAGGAACTGGGAGAACTCGTAGATTATCTCCGTCCATATTACGAACAAGGGCTGGATGCAGTGATTGTGCAGGATATCGGGGCTATGCGCCTGATTCGGGAAGCATTTCCGGATCTTCCGCTTCATGTAAGTACTCAGGCAACTGTGACACAAACACTGAGCGCACAACTTTTTCAGAGAATGGGAGCAGAGAGAATTGTGCCGGCAAGAGAGTTGTCTCTGGAAGAAATTAAGAATATGAAAAATGCAACTGGTCTGGAGATAGAATGTTTTGTGCATGGTGCTTTGTGTTACTGTTATTCCGGACAGTGCTTAATGAGCAGTATGATTGGCGGGCGGAGTGGAAACCGCGGGGAATGTGCGCAGCCATGCAGACTTCCATATCGAGTTGAAAATCAAAAATCTGCAGATCTAATGAGCCTGAAAGATCTTTGTACGATCGATATGATACCCGAACTTGTTGAGGCCGGAATTGATTCTTTTAAGATTGAAGGGCGCATGAAACAGCCGGATTATGTATATACGGTGGCGCAGATGTATCGGAAATATACAGATATTTATCTGCAAAAAGGGAAAAAAGGGTTTCATGTCACAAAGGAGGACAAAGAAAAGCTGGAAAATTGTTACCGCCGAAGAGGGTACTGTGATGGGTACTACAGAAAGCAGAACGGAAAGGAGATGCTTTCTTTGAAGCGTCCCGGAAAAGAGACGGAACCGAAGAAAGAAAAAATGGATTACATATTACAGGAAAGAATTGACGGAAGCCTAAATCTTGCAGAAGGCACTGTCTCAGAACTGACTGTATGGCTGCATGACAGACCGAAAATGACGGTAACTGTGACAGGAGATATGGTCCAGACTGCAAAAAATCAACCCCTTGCGGCAGAACGAATCGAAAAGCAGATACGGAAAACCGGAAATACTCCGTTTGCATTTGAAGAGGTGTATATCGATGTGTCTGGAAATCTGTTTCTGCCGATGCAGAGTCTGAATGAACTACGTAGAGCAGCGCTCTCGGATCTGGAAGTGCAGATTACAGGAGAATATCGCCGGCATATGATCTGGTCGGAGATTCGGGCAGAAGACATGTCTGATAATAAGTTTGAAAATAGCAGAAGAAATTATGAGTTTCAGATTTCAGTAGAGACAGTGGAACAGTTAAAGCTGGCTTTAGCCAGGGAATATGTTGATCGCATCTTTATATCTGATGCAATCGCATTTGATGAAACAGTTATCGCCATGTTAGAAGAATACCGCTTAAACATGAGAGATAAAAAGCATGAATCAAAGATCTGTCTGGCGATGCCATACATTTTCAGGGAAAGAGCAATGAATATCTACAAGGTATATTTTGAGAAGATCAGCCAGTATTATGAAGGCGTTCTTGTTCGGAACTGGGAAGCTTTAGAATGGATGAAATCAAAAGGATATAAAGGGGAGATTCTGTCAGATTATAATTTGTACGGATGGAATAACAGGGCAATAAAAGAATTGTCAGAACTTGGAATTGATCAGTATACGTCTTCCGTTGAATTGAATTTCCGGGAGCTTAGTGAACTGTCTACGGGAGGTAATCTGATTGTCTACGGGTATCAGCCTGTAATGATTACAGCAAACTGTATCAGAAGGACGACGGAGGGCTGTCTTGGAAAAGATAGTATGTTATATATTACAGATCGCCTTGGAAATAAATTTCCTGTTAAAAATTACTGTAAATACTGTTATAATATAATATATAATTCAGCTCCGATTGTTCTTTTGGATCAGAAAAATGAAATCAGGAGCCTGGAACCATCTGGAATCCGTCTGAATTTTACATTAGAAAAAGAACGGGAGATGGAACAAATCTTAGAAAGTTATAAAAATGTTTTTCTGGAGGATAAAGAGATACCGATGCCAGATATCAGTTTTACCAGAGGACATTTTAAGCGGGGAGTAAAGTAGGTGAAAAATTGGTAAACATTATTGTTGAATTGTCAAAATATCTGATGATCATATTGATGACCTCGTACACATTCTTGTGTTTCAGTATTTTTGGATATCAAGATCCGGATAAAAAGAAGAGTCTTTTAAGGCAGCAGAATGTGTTGATGTTCATGATACATATTATTGCATATCTGGTCATGTATTTGGAAAAGGAGGATATCAAGCTTCTTGCATTTTATCTGATGCAGGTAGTGCTGTTTGGAGCTACTATATTACTATATACGAATATTTATCCGAGAGTATCCAGGCTGGTCGTAAATAATATGTGTATGTTGTTGTGTATCGGTATGATCATGTTGACGAGACTAAGTTATTCCAATGCAGTAAAACAATTCGTTATTGCAGCAGGCGGTGTGGCAATCAGTCTGGTAGTACCAGTCGTGATCCGAAAGGTGAAAAAGCTTTCGGAATGGAGAAAGGTTTATGCAATTATTGGTATTGTATCTCTGGCTCTTGTCATTGTAATTGGTTCTGTGTCTTATGGAGCAAAGCTTGGTTTTCAGGTGGCAGGAATTAACGTTCAGCCGTCTGAGCTCGTGAAAATTGTATTTGTATTTTTTGTGGCTTCCAGTTTTAAACAGTCCATGGCATTTAAAGATATCGTTGTGACGACAGCACTAGCAGCGTTTCATGTATTGATTTTGGTTGCGTCAAAGGATCTTGGAGCTGCACTGATTATATTTGTAGTGTACTTGGTTATGCTGTATGTGGCAACCAGACAGCCCTTATATGTATTGGCAGGACTAGGAGCCGGAAGTGTAGCTTCAGTGGGGGCTTATTACTTGTTTAATCACGTTAGGAACCGCGTGGTCGCCTGGAAAGATCCGATTGCTTCATATAGCGGAAGCGGATATCAGGTAGCACAGTCTTTATTTGCAATTGGAACAGGAAGCTGGTTCGGTATGGGACTGTTTCAGGGACAGCCAGATACGATTCCTGTTGCATCGTCAGATTTTATCTTTTCTGCAATCTGCGAGGAGATGGGGCTGATTTTCGGATTATGCATGACGTTGGTATGTGTTAGTTGTTATGTAATGTTTTTAAACATTGCGATGCAGCTTCGCAATATGTTTTATAAACTGGTAGCACTGGGGCTTGGAACTTGTTACATTTTTCAGGTGTTCTTGAATATTGGAGGAGTAACAAAATTCATTCCATCTACTGGAGTGACACTTCCGCTTGTCAGTTACGGAGGAAGTTCTATACTCAGTACATTGATCATGTTTGCAATTATTCAGGGACTTTATATTTTAAGAGAAGACGAGGAAGAGAATCTTGAAAGAAAAAAGAAGGAAAGGTTACGAGCAGAGAGAGGCAGAGGAGAGGTTAAAAAGAGAGCGCGAAAAACGGCAGATGTCCCGCAGAGAGCGAAAAGAAGCAGACCGGCAGGACAAGCGCCGAGAAAAGAAAAAGCGCGCCCGCAACAAAGAGTTCGCTAGAGTCACATATATTTTTGTAGCACTGTTTATTGCTATGATGGGTTATATCTCTTATTTTAATGTTGTGAAAAGCAGAGATATCATCAGCAGCCCTTATAATAAGAGGCAGGATTCTTATGCGGACCGTGTGATCCGCGGAAAGATTCTGGACAGAAATGGAAATGTGCTGGCTCAGACAAATGTGGCAGAAGATGGGACAGAGACAAGAGAATATCCGTACAATAATATATTTGCTCATGTGGTCGGTTATACTGCTCAGGGAAAATCTGGTCTGGAGTCTGTTTCTAACTTTGAACTTCTGACTTCCAATGCATTTTTTGCAGACAAATTAAAAAATGAATTCCAGGATAAGAAAAACCAGGGAGATAATGTAGTAACGACACTGGATACAAATCTCCAGGAAGCAGCTTATGATGCACTTGGTTCTAATAAAGGTGCAGTAGTTGTTATGGATCCAAGTACAGGAAAGATTTTAGCTATGGTTTCAAAACCTGATTTTGATCCGAATACAGTCAGCCAAAACTGGAATGAACTCAGCACAAGTGAGGATAGTGTGCTTCTGAATCGTGCAACGCAGGGGCAGTACGCACCTGGTTCTACGTTTAAACTTGTAACAACACTGGAGTTCATGCGTGAAAATGCAGATTTTGATTCCTATTCCTATAACTGTACAGGTTCTATTGAAAGTGGTGATGTTACAATTCATTGCTATGGTGGACACGTACACGGACAGGTGACTTTGAGGGATAGTCTTGCGTATTCATGTAATACTTCATTTTCCAATATCGGAAGATCATTGAATGCAGACACTTACAAGGATACTGCGCAAGAGCTTCTGTTTAATAAGAAACTTCCGTCTGTCCTGCCGTACAGCAAGAGTCAGTTTACGTTGACTTCATCGGACACGGAGGCAGAGCGGATGATGACTGCCATGGGACAGGGAAAAACACAGGTAAGCCCATATCATATGGCTTTGATCACGTCAGCAATTGCCAATGGCGGAACATTGATGAAACCATATCTGGTAGATTCTGTTACCAACAATGCAGGAAATGTGATCGAGAAGACAAAACCGGAGAAATATAAAGATCTGATGACTTCCAAAGAGGCGGCGCAGCTCAAAGATTATATGACGGCTGTTACCGATTATGGAACGGCATCTGTACTTGGTGGACAAAACTACACGGCTGCAGGAAAGACCGGAACGGCAGAATATAGCTCAGATAAGGAAAAAGATCATTCCTGGTTCGTTGGAATTGCTAATGTTGACAACCCGGAACTTGTGATCAGTGTGATTATTGAGCAGGCTGACGGTTCTGCAAAAGCAGTTAATATTGCAAAAAAAGTGTTTGATGCATATTATCAATAAAGAAGATTCTGTGATATGTGCAGGTAATAATTGGTAAATAGTTGAGAAAATGGAAAGGTAACATGAGATATTATCGCAGACTTTACTGGGGTGAAGACCTGAAAAAGAAAAAAGAAAAGATTATAAGAAGACTGAATACGGGAAAACTTCAAAGAGATATCTATGTACTGGTATTGCCGGAACATGGGTCGAATCAGCTTGAAATTTATAATGCAGCGCTTTTTCTCCAGCCGGATTTTCCAAATGATGATTTCTTTGTTGTAGGAATTGTAAGAGGTTACGAGGCGGCTCTGGAGCTGGTAGAAGAGATCGCCGGGAAAGTGTATGAACAAACAGGAGCGGCGGATATCCGCACATATCTGTTAGAAAGAGAACAGGAAGGCTAAGATGCGATGCTACATATTTTGATTTTGATATTAAAAATAATCGGCATAATAATCGCTGTAATACTGGGAATCCTATTGCTATTGATTGCTATTTTTCTTTTTGTGCCGGTTCATTACGAGGTACAGGGAAGGTGTGATGGTGACCTGGATTCTCTGAAGGGAAAAGTGCAAGTTACCTGGCTTTTGCAGCTTGTTCGGGCGGACATCTTGTATAAGAATGGAAAAATGAAGTGGCGGCTTAGATTTGCATGGATAAAAAGAGGAAATACAGGAGCCGGAAAGAAACAAAAAGAGGTACAGACGCTGCAGAAACAAGCTGAGATTTCAGAAATAGAAGAAGAGGAGAAAACTGAGATTTCAGAAATAGAAGAAGAGGAGAAAACTGAGATTTCAGAAATAGAAGAAGAGGAGAAATCGAATCATGAGAAGAGTATTACAGAAACAGACAAGATTGAAAAGAATGAGCCTGAAAAATTTACAGAAAAATCTGAAGAGAATCTGGCGACGCCGCAGACGATACGCCAAAAGAGTGCGCATGCTCCGGAATCTGAAAAATGGAAAACTGAAAAAGAAATTCCTGAAAAAGAAAAATCCGTGGACCGTGAAAAGAATGGAAGCTTCTATCAGAGGATTCTTTCGTGGATTCAGAAGATAAAATGTACTTTTGGAAAATTGTGTGATAAAATAAAAGCATTGTCAGGAAAGAAAGAAAAGCTGGAAGAATTTCTTCGAGATGAGGTGCATAAAGGGGCATATCACAAATGTAAAAAAGAACTTTTCAGGCTTATGAAACATTTAAAGCCAAAAAAGGCAGATGTGAGGATTATTTATGGATTTGATGATCCGTATCATACCGGACAGGCTTTGGCAGTGTTTGGCGTGCTATATCCATTTGTTGGAGGATGTATAAGTGTGACACCTGATTTTGGACATCAGGTGCTGAAAGGTTCAGCATATTTAAAAGGAAAGATTTATCTGTGGCATTTTGTTCAGAGCGGCTGGAAACTGATCTGGAATAGAAATGTGCGTCAGACTTATCGAGATATTCGTAATTTTAAAATAAAATAACAGGAGGATTTTTATATGGCAGATAATAATTTTAAAGGGACTGTGGAGGCATTGTTCACAGGAATTGATGGAGTTGTTTCATCGAAGACAGTAGTAGGAGATGCAATCCATATCGGGGACACGATCATTCTTCCACTGGTGGATGTATCTTTTGCAATTGGAGCCGGAGCGTTTAATGCGGACAAGAAGGAAAAAGGAGCCGGAGGTGTTGGCGGCAAGATGACACCTTGCGCAGTTCTTGTGATCCAGAATGGACACACAAGACTGGTAAATATTAAGAACCAGGATACGATCACAAAGATTCTTGATATGGTGCCTGACATGGTCGACAAATTTACAGGAGGTAAAGATTCAAAACTTGACGAGAATGATGTGAAGGATATTCTTGATAGCGTAGATGTACAGTAGTTATCTGTAATGCCCGGTCTGTGTGAAGCATAGAATAGAGTAAGATACGTTATAAGAGAAGGGTTGATAAAAAAATGAAACGGGTAGTGGGATTTGCGCTGTTTGGAATAGCAATCGGACTTGTGATTGCCATGCTTTTGCCCAATACATTTGTAACTGTTCTGTGTGTCATACTATGCCTGCTGGCTGGATATAATTTGTTTTGCTGTAAATAACAAAAAAAGGCAAATATAAATCTTGATTGAAAAATGTCGGAAAAATCTTGAAAATAATACTTGCTTTTGTGAGAATTATCTGCTAGTATATTATTGTTGCGAGTCTGAAAAAGACTTATTATGAGCGTTAGGAGGTGCAGTCATGGCAAAATGTGCTATTTGTGAAAAGGGTGCTCACTTTGGAAACAACGTAAGCCACTCTCATAGAAAATCCCCAAAAATGTGGAAATCTAATGTAAAATCTGTTCGTGTTAAGACAGAGAACGGAGCTACAAAGAGAATGTATGTTTGTACTTCTTGTTTGAAATCTGGCAAAGTTGAGCGAGCATAATAGTATAAAAGCTCAGATTCCAGAAATGGAATCTGGGCTTTTTTTCGTTGCCAAGCATACGACAAAAAGGTCCGGTGGACCTTTTTTAGTTATGTGAAAATGATAATCAGGCAGAACAGTCGGGACATGCCTGTTTTGCCTTGTAATATATAATGAAACAGAGTATAATACATATGTTAAATATACGGATATGGAGGTATCGGATATGAAAGGTTGTATGAGCACGGATCTCGGAATTATTACGATTGATCCTGAAGTGATAGCAAAATATGCAGGAACTGTAGCGGTAGAGTGTTTTGGAATCGTTGGAATGGCTGCAGTGAATATGAAGGATGGTCTGGTTCATCTGTTAAAAAAAGAGAGCCTGACCCGTGGAATTAGGGTACGTATCTCTGAGGATAACCATGTAAGCTTGAGCTTTCATATCATTGTTGCGTATGGCGTAAGTATTTCAGCGGTTACGGATAACCTGATCAGCAATGTGAAGTATCGTGTGGAAGAGTTTTCCGGAATGCCGGTAGATAAGATTAATATCTATATCGAGGGCGTACGCGTCATTGATTAATCAAGGAGGACATAAGAAGTGGCTACAAAGACAATTGATGCAAATATGCTTGCGAAGATGTTTCTTGCAGGCGCGCAGAATATAGAAGCAAAGAAAGAATTTATCAACGAACTGAATGTATTCCCTGTTCCGGATGGAGATACGGGAACTAATATGACTTTGACAATCCTGTCAGCAGCTAAGGAAGTGACAGCGCTTGCAGATGTTGATATGAAGAACCTGGCAAAAGCAATTTCTTCCGGTTCCTTAAGAGGAGCCAGAGGTAACTCGGGAGTTATTCTTTCTCAGCTTTTAAGAGGGTTTACAAAGTCGATTCGTGATGAAAAAGAGATTGACACTGCAGCCCTTGCAGCAGCTTGCCAGAGAGCAAGAGACACAGCATACAAGGCGGTTATGAAGCCGAAGGAAGGAACAATCCTTACTGTTGCAAGTGGAATCGCAGATAAAGCAGCAGAGCTTGCTCTTGAGACAGAAGATCTTGAGGAGTTTATCCCGGCAGTTATTGAGCATGCGGATGCAGTTCTTCAGAAGACGCCGGAGATGCTCCCGGTTTTGAAAGAAGCAGGGGTAGTGGATTCTGGTGGACAGGGACTCTTAGAAGTTATCCGCGGAGCATATGATGCATTTCTTGGGAAAGAGATTGATTATAGCGCAATTGCACCGGCTGCTGGAAATAGTACAGCAGTAAAAGTCAGCGTCGAGGAAGAAAAAGAGATTAAATTTGGCTACTGTACAGAGTTTATCATTCTTCTCGAAAAGGAATTTACAGAGAACGACGAGCATGAGCTGAAAGCATACTTGTCATCAATTGGTGATTCTATCGTATGTGTAGCAGATGATGAAATCGTGAAGATCCACGTACACACGAATGATCCAGGACTTGCGATTCAGAAAGCACTGACTTATGGACAGTTATCACGCATGAAAATAGATAATATGCGTGAGGAGCATAGGGAAAAACTGATTCGTGATTCCGAGAAGCTTGCAAAAGAACAGGCAGAAGCCGAAGAAGCTAAAAAGACTGCAGAGCCGAAGAAGCCAATGGGATTTATTGCAGTATCTATCGGTGATGGAATGAACGAAATCTTCCGTGAACTTGGAGCAGATTATATCATTGAGGGTGGACAGACTATGAACCCAAGTACAGATGATATGTTAAAAGCCATTGATCAGGTCAATGCAGAGACAATTTTTATTCTTCCAAATAACAAGAATATTATTCTCGCAGCAAACCAGGCAAAAGACCTTGTAGAAGATAAAGAAATCATTGTAATCCCAACAAAGACTGTTCCACAGGGGATTACTGCAATTATTAACTTTGTTCCGGATGCAGATGCAAAGTCTAACGAAGAGACAATGCTTGATGAAATTAAGAATGTGAAAACCGGACAGGTTACTTATGCAGTCCGTGATACACACATTGATGACAAAGAGATTCATCAGGGAGACATTATGGGAATTGGTGATGCAGGAATCCTTTCTGTAGGACAGGATATTGCAGAGACTACACTGGAAATGTTAGAACAGCTTGTAGATGATGATTCGGAACTGATCAGTCTGTATTATGGACAGGATGTGACTGAGAAAGAGGCGGATGCCTTTACACAGGAAGTTGAAAAACTCTATCCAGATATAGATGTTGATGTGCACTGTGGTGGTCAGCCAATCTATTATTATGTATTAGCTGTAGAATAAGAGATATGATTGAACAGAGTAAGATTCATGAAATAAAAGGCGTCGGGGAGAAGACGGAGAAGCTGTTTGCAAAACTGGGAATTTATACAGTTGGTGACCTTCTCAGGTATTATCCGAGAAATTATGACGTGTATGAGGAGGCCGTCCCTATCGCAGAGGTAGAGGACGGTCGAACTGTTACTGTAACAGGAATGATTTTCGGGCGTGTGCAGGTGGGTGGAAGTCGGAACTTGCAGGTGACGACCATTCACGTAAAAGATCTGACGGGGACGATCAAAGCAGTCTGGTTTCGTATGCCGTTTCTTAAAAATACGCTGGCAGGTGGTAGTCAGGTTACCTTGCGCGGCCGAGCTGTGAATCGGCGGGACGGACTTGTACTGGAACATCCGGAAATCTTTTATCCAAGTGAAAAATATGAAGAAAAACTGCATACACTACAACCGATTTATAATCTGACAGCAGGCCTGACGAACAATGCGATTTCAAAAGCTGTTAAGCAGGTCATAGAAAGCCTTGATCTTACAAAAGAGCATTTGCCTGAAGAAATCCGTCTGCATTATCAGTTGGCAGAATATAATTATGCCATTCGTGGTATTCATTTTCCGGAAGATAAAGAAGTCTTTTATCATGCAAGAGAACGGCTTGTATTTGAAGAGTTTTTACAGTTTATACTTGCAATCCGGAAACTAAAAGACAGCAATAGCCGCATGGATAATGAATATGTGATTCCATTGGATTTACGGACAGAGGAGTTTCAAAAAGCGTTACCATTTGAACTGACCAGGGCACAGCAGAACGTATGGAGAGAAATCCAGCAGGACATGGCATCTGCGCATGCCATGTCAAGACTTGTGCAGGGAGATGTAGGGTCAGGTAAAACGATCGTTGCAGTATTAGCGCTTCTGAATACCGCATTAAAAGGCTATCAGGCGGCAATGATGGCACCGACAGAGGTGCTGGCAAGACAACATTATGAATCGATCACCAGTCTTTTTGAAGCATATAATATTCCGATAAAAGTAGTGCTTTTGACAGGTTCGATGACGGCAAAAGAAAAACGCAGAGCTTACGACCGGATCGAGTGCGGACTTGCGAAGATCATCGTGGGGACGCATGCACTTATTCAGGACGCAGTTTATTATGATAATCTGGCACTTGTAGTGACAGATGAACAGCATAGATTTGGGGTAAAACAAAGAGAGTCATTTGCAAAAAAAGGCGGTGTTCCGCATGTTCTTGTTATGAGTGCGACACCGATCCCGAGAACCCTTGCAATCATTTTATACGGAGATCTTGATATTTCTGTGATAGATGAACTTCCGGCGAACCGTCTGCCTATTAAGAATTGTGTGGTAGACACCAGTTACCGGCAGACGGCCTACACATTTATGAAAAAGCAGATTGCAGAAGGAAGACAGTGTTACATTATCTGCCCGATGGTAGAAGAAAGTGAAGCTATGGAGGCGGAAAATGTGACAGATTATTCCAGAATGCTGCAAGAAGAAATGGGGACTCAGATTGTAGTTGATCATCTTCATGGGAAAATGAAGCAGGCAGCAAAAGACGAGATTATGGAGCGTTTTGGACGTAATGAAATCCAGATCCTTGTGTCAACGACAGTGATTGAGGTTGGAATTGATGTGCCTAACGCAACCGTTATGATGATTGAAAATGCAGAGCGTTTCGGACTGGCGCAGCTTCATCAGCTCCGCGGTCGTGTTGGACGAGGAAAATATCAGTCTTATTGTATTTTTATGACCGGCTCAAAGGCAAAAGAAACAAAAAAACGTCTGGAAATTTTAAATAAAACGAACGATGGATTTAAAATCGCAAGCGAAGATTTAAAACTTCGCGGTCCGGGAGATTTGTTTGGAATCCGTCAAAGCGGACTTATGGATTTTGGACTGGGAGACATTTATCAGGACGCGGCAATTTTGCAGAAAGCGAACGAAGCTGCAGAATGGCTCTTAAAAAATAATCCTGAATATGTCCAGCAAATTCCAGATTATGAAGGAACTTCTAGTGTAATAATTTAAATCCTCCATATACTAACAACGTAACAAAAACAAAGTTACAAAAGGAGGAGTATAAAATGGCAAATCGTTCATCTAACAAAGCAGCAGTTCCAGAGGCAAAAGGAGCACTGGACAAATTCAAGTATGAGGTAGCAACAGAACTTGGAGTACCATTAACAGACGGTTACAATGGTGACCTGACTTCCAGACAGAATGGATCAGTTGGTGGTTATATGGTAAAAAAGATGATTGAACAGCAGGAAAAACAGATGGCCGGTAAATAATATTTAACGGTAACAGAACAAAGATGAAATGGGGATATGACAAGAAAAAGTTGTATCCCTAATTTCATGGAGTCAGTGTCAGAATTTTGCATAGAATACAGTACATCGGGGAATCGGATTGACATTTCCATGGGACAAATTTATAATGAACGAGAAACTAAGAAAAATTTACGAAAAATATAGATAAAAATAGATGAAATAGTATAAAAAAGAACTGATAAAGAGGAATGTGATATGAGAGTAATTGCAGGAACAGCCAGACGTCTGCAGCTTAAGACACTGGATGGAATGGATACAAGACCTACAACAGACCGGATAAAAGAAACATTGTTTAATATGATTTCGGCAGAACTCTATGATAGTAATTTCCTGGATCTCTTTTCCGGAAGCGGCGGGATTGGGATTGAGGCGCTGAGCCGCGGGGCGGCAAATGCGGTATTCGTAGAGAAGAATCCAAAAGCTATGAAGTGCATACAGGAGAATCTGGAATCTACAAAATTAAAAGACCGGGCAAAGACGATGCAGATGGATGTATTTGCGGCACTTTCGAGACTGAATGGTGAGTGGAAGTTTGAATATATATTTATGGATCCACCGTATAATCACGAATGGGAAAAGCAAGTGCTGGAATTTCTTGCTGATACGACTTTGCTGGCGGATGACGGAATTATTATTGTGGAAGCATCGAAGGAGACAGATCTGTCTTATGCAGAAGAACTGGGCTATTCCATAATAAAAGAAAAGATGTATAAGACAAATAAACACATTTTCCTGGAGAAAGAATAAGGAGCAGTTATGAAGAGAGCAATTTATCCCGGAAGTTTTGATCCGGTTACATATGGACATTTGGATATTATCAGAAGATCCGCACTGCTTGTGGACGAGCTGGTCATCGGAGTATTGAATAATAATGCAAAAACCCCGTTGTTTTCCGTAGAGGAACGTGCTAAAATGTTAAATGAGGTAACACGGGATATGACAAATGTAATCGTAGCCCCATTTGATGGGCTACTGGTAGAATTTGCAAAAAAGATGGATGCCTGTATGGTAGTTCGAGGACTCAGGGCAATCACAGATTTTGAATATGAGCTTCAGATGGCTCAGACGAACCATAAACTGGAGCCAAGTGTTGAGACAGTTTTTTTAACGACAAGCCTGGAGTATTCTTATCTGAGCTCTACCATAGTAAAAGAAGTAGCTTTCTATCATGGAGATATTTCAAAGTTTGTTCCCGATGTTGTGCGAGAAAGAATAAGGGAGAAAATGAATCAAAAAGGAGAGTGTAGATAATGAGCAGCCGTATTGAGCAGATCATTGAAGAAATCGAGGAATATATTGACAGTTGTAAGTTTCAGCCACTGTCTACATCAAAAATTATTGTAAATAAAGATCAGATGGACGAGCTCCTTCGTGAGCTTCGTATGAAGACACCAGATGAGATCAAGCGTTATCAGAAGATCATTGCAAATAAAGATGCAATCCTTGCTGATGCACAGGCAAAAGCGGACAGCATGCTGGAGGAAGCACAGATTCATACGAATGAACTGGTGAGCGAGCATGAAATTATGCAGCAGGCATACGCACAGGCGAATGAGATTGTAACTGCTGCCACAGAGCAGGCACAAGAGATTCTTGATAATGCAACAAGCGATGCGAATGAAATCCGTATCGGAGCTATGCGTTATGCAGATAATCTGATGGCAAATGCAGAAGGAATCATTGGACATACACTGGACAGTTATACAACCAAGTATGATAGTCTTGTGAATTCTCTTCAGGAGTGCTATGACATGGTTCGTAATAACCGTGCGGAGCTGGATATTCCGGATCAGCCGGCAGCAGCACAGAATGAAGATCAGGGATATGAGCAGGAAGAAGAACCAGCAGAGGATGCATTCCCGGATTTTGACCTGGACAATGAGGAGTAGATTCTTTATCCTGTACGAAGATTTGTTTACAGATTCTCAATTAAGAGTCAGGGATTGCTGCAGATGTGAGTGCAAACACAGTTTTTAGGTTGAACGTATATAAAGATAAGCAAACAGACTGGTCACCAGAGCGGTGACCAGTTTTTTTCTTGCATAGGAGTTGAGAGAAAGTCCGCTTCCATTTATCATGCTGCCTGTCTGAAAAAGTGCACACCAGCCGCCGAAAGCAGTGTGTCCCATACAGAGGCTATAATAGATAGGAAAAGACAGAGGGATGGTCTGGGAGGTTATTGTTTTGTTTAAGAGAGCGCAGCCGTTAGTTAGTTCTAAAGATGGCAGAAGAAATAACTGATAAAACGGGTGTGAAATCGGGAGCTTTTGGAGTAAATTTAAAATGACGGAAAAAAGGATAATATATCCGCCGATTTTAACGATAGCCTCAGAACTATCCATAAGACAGAAATCGAGAGAACATGAAGGAATTTTTGAAATAGTAAATGGAGATGTAATATCTGTAGTGTTCGATGATGCGAAATGTTTCTTTATGCGAAAGAAAAAAGTTAGTAGGATTGGCGTTCCGTATAAGATCAGCACAGATGGGAAAATGAGTCTGGGGTTCTGAAAATATCCGAGAACAATATAATGGATGAGGAATGCAGGGCTTGTATTATTGCAAAATGACAGTAGATAAGAAGCTTCTGCTTTTGAAATCTGCCTTGCATGAAAGAGATCGGCGGTAATCTTTGCCCCCATAGGATAACCACACAGGAATCCTACAATAAAAGCGAAGGAACCTTGGGCGGAAATGCCGAACAGACGGCTTATCGCAGGAGCAAGGAGTTTGTTTAAAAGTGAACAGGCACAGGAGTCAAGAAGCAGGCGCGAAATGAGAAGAAATGGAAAAAGCGTTGGCAAAACAGTAAGGAACCAAAGTAGAAGTCCGGATTTTGCGCCTTCAAATACTTCAGAAGGAAATAAAAGCATCACAAAAAAGCATAGGATCAGAAAAAACTGAAAAAAATGATTTTTCATGGAACAAGCCTCCTGCTGAGCAAAATCTTAAAACTTAATTAACCATATGGAAATATTTGATTTTTTATGACAAATGATACATAATAGAGAAAGAAATTCGTGGTTGCGCAGATATGGGGTGACCACAAAAATTATTTCAAAGAGAGGGTTATAAATATGGTATTAGAAAACTTAGAACCAAAAGAAGTATTTCGATTTTTCGAGGAAATCTGCCAGGTACCTCATGGTACATTCGATACAAAGCGAATCAGTGATTACTGCGTAGCATTTGCAAAAGAAAGAGGACTTGCATGCATCCAGGATGAGACGAATAACATTATCATTTCCAAACCGGGAACGGTGGGATATGAGAACAGTGAACCGGTCATTATTCAGGGACATATGGATATGGTATGTGAGAAACGTCCGGAATCAAATCATGATTTTAAGAAAGATCCGCTTGAACTGTATGTAGAAGACGGATATGTAAAAGCAAAAGACACTACACTTGGGGGTGATGACGGTATTGCAGTTGCTATGGCACTGGCGATTTTGGACAGCAAGGATATTCCGCATCCACCAATTGAGGCTGTGTTTACGGTAGATGAAGAGATTGGAATGGGTGGAGCAGAGAATATTGACTTGTCCGTACTTAAAGGAAAGAAGCTTATTAATATTGACTCTGAAGAAGAGGGAATCCTGACAGTTGGCTGTGCAGGCGGATTCGGATATAATACTGAGATTCCAGTCACACGCGAGAACGAAGAAGGAGAGAAAATCAGTATCCGTATCCACGGACTTCTTGGAGGACATTCCGGAGCAGAGATTCACAAACAGCGTGGAAATGGACATAAAATGATGGGAAGACTTCTGAATCACGTATCTTTGGAGACGGATATCCGCCTGATTAGCATTGCAGGAGGAACAAAGAACAATGTCATTTCAAGTGAGTGTAAGGCAGAGATCCTTGTGGCGAAAGAAGATGCTGATAAAGTAAAAGCTTCTGTTGCAGAGTTAAAAGCAACATGGGACAAGGAGTTTCTTGGAAAAGAACCGGGACTTACTGTGGATGTAGAAGAAGAAAGCGTATCTGGTGTGGCAGTTATGAACGCGGAGAGTACAAAACGTGTAATCACATATTTTATCATCTGCCCGAACGGAGTACAGTGCTATGACCGTGAACTGGAAGGATTGGTTGAAACTTCCCTGAATCTTGGTATTGTAGAGACAACTAAGGACACTGTAAAGCTTGAAAGTCTTGTAAGAAGTTCTATGGAGAGTAAGAAAGCAGATATGAAAGAAATCCTGGATACTTGTGCACAGGCTGTCGGAGCTAACGGAAAGGTGCAGGGTGGATATCCTGCATGGGAGTACAAAGTAGATTCCGAACTTCGCAAAGTAATGGTAGAGACATTCGTAGAGCAGTATGGAAAAGAACCGGTTGTATCTACCATTCACGCCGGACTGGAGTGTGGACTTTTCCTTGGAAAGAAACCGGATTTGGATTGTGTATCTATGGGACCGGATCTTTTGGATATTCATTCCTTTAATGAGAAGCTGGATATTGCCTCTACACAGAGAACATGGGAATATTTAAAAGGAATTCTTGCAAAATTAAAATAGGATAACGTGGTGTGTAGTATAAAAAATCTACAGACATCATGGCAGTTTGAAAAAATATAAAAGTAGAACATATGGAGAAAGAATCTGTATGTTCTATTTTTATTTGATATAGTCATATAGTAGAAGAAAAATGTGCGGAAAATGAGAATAAAACTGAAATGAAGAAAAACAGGAATCTTAGAAATAAACAAGTGTATACCTGGCAGGTAAGCTTGAGGCTGTTTGCAATTCTGCTTGTGATAGCGCTACTGGATGCTGTTGGAATATCAATTTCATATACGTCCGGAAAACACATGACAGATCGAATGCTGACGTTGGCTGCGCAGCAATTTCGAGATAATTTTTTTTCGGAAGAACTGCGTCAGAATAAATACCTGTCTTTAACATGCAGGCAGGCGATGCAAAATGTGGAAAAAGAGGCCTTGTATTTCCCGATTCCAGAGTCTGATTTGGATAAATCTTTGGAAGTAAGTTTTGTGGACACCTGGCATATGGAACGTAATTATGGCGGAAAGCGGGTGCATGAAGGAACAGATATTATGGCGGCTGAAAATAAACGGGGGCTGTATCCGGTGGTGAGCGTTAGTGACGGAACAGTGAAAAATAAGGGCTGGCTTGAAAAAGGGGGTTGGCGGATTGGTATCATAAGCGATAGTAGTACTTATTACTACTACGCACACCTGGACTCTTATACAAACCTGAAAATAGGAGATTATGTAAGAGCAGGAGAATTGCTTGGGTACATGGGAGACAGCGGTTATGGAACAGAAGGAACGGTGGGACAGTTTCCCGTACATTTACATTTTGGAATTTATTTTTATGAAAATGGGAAAGAAATCAGCGTTAATCCGTATGAAGTGCTTTTGTTTTTAGAAAATAAAAAATTAATCTATTCATATTTCTAGAGTTATACACCCAGATATGATATACTATATTATGTATGTTTATACGCTGGAGGAGAAAAATCAATGAGATTGCCAGAGAATTTTGAAAAAAAGATGCGAGATCTTCTGAAAGAAGATTTTGACGATTATATTGCATGTTATGAAGAGCCGCGTTATTATGGGCTTCGTGTAAATACGAATAAAATTTCCGTAGAAGAGTTTAAAAAGATCTGTCCGTTTGAAATCGAGCCGATTCCCTGGATTGAGAATGGATTCTATTATGACGGGGAGCATGTAACTCCGTCTAAACATCCATATTATTTTGCAGGGCTTTATTATCTGCAGGAGCCAAGTGCCATGACACCGGCAAACCGGCTTCCGGTGGAACCGGGAGACAAGGTGTTAGATGTATGTGCGGCACCGGGAGGAAAGGCTACGGAGCTTGGAGCAAAGCTTCAGGGGGAAGGAGTACTTGCGGCCAATGATATTAGTAATTCCAGAGCCAAGGGACTTCTGAAAAATATTGAGGTGTTCGGTATTGGCAATGTTCTTGTTTTAAGTGAAGAGCCTGGAAAAATGGAAAGCTATTTTACAGAGTATTTTAATAAGATTCTGATTGACGCACCGTGTTCCGGAGAAGGAATGTTCCGAAAAGATAAAAAAATGGTATCTGCATGGGAGGAGCATGGGCCGGACTTTTTCTGTAATATTCAGAAGAGCATTATCTTGCAGGCTGCTCGTATGTTAAA
This sequence comes from Dorea sp. Marseille-P4042, assembly GCF_900290215.1. NCBI lineage: Bacteria > Bacillati > Bacillota > Clostridia > Lachnospirales > Lachnospiraceae > Dorea > Dorea sp. Marseille-P4042. Next base: position 249,552 of record NZ_OLMI01000001.1, read on the forward strand.
GCAAGGCGGAATGATGCTGTACTCCACCTGTACTTTTGATCCGAAAGAAAATGAGCAGGTCATCGAACATTTACTTAAGACCTATCCGGAATTTAGAATCTTGAAGATTGCGCCATATGAAGGCTTTGCTCAGGGGATGCCGGAAGTGACAGAATCACGGGATCCGTCGCTTGCGGATACTGTCCGCATATTCCCACATAAAATGAAAGGGGAAGGACACTATCTGGCACTTGTACAAAAGGGCGAACCGTGTGACCGTGTGAAAGGTGAACTGACCGGTGGAAAAGGAAAGAAGAAATTACCAGAGGAACTGGAAGAATTTTTAAATGATGTAAAGAAAGAAATCCGTACGGATCTTCTGGATATCCACGGCGAGCGTGTCTATGTAATGCCGGCAGGACTTCCTGATCTTAAGGGACTTCGGTTCCTGCGTACCGGACTTTTACTTGGAGAACTTAAGAAAAAACGGTTTGAGCCAAGCCAGGCCTTTGCCATGACCCTCAAAAAAGATGATTATGAGAAGATTGTTGATCTGCCACTAGAAGATGATCGTGTGAGCCGTTATCTGAAAGGGGAAACACTGGATGTTGATGATTTGGTAGAGACGAAAGCAAAAGGCTGGTATCTGGTCTGCGTGGATGGTTATCCACTGGGATGGGGAAAGCTTGCTAATGGAACTTTGAAGAATAAATATCTGCCGGGATGGAGGCTGAATTCATGATCCGGTTAGACAAGTTCCTGTCTGAGATGGGCGCAGGAACCAGGCAGGAAGTGAAGCAGTATATTCGAAAAGGCAAAGTAGAGGTAGATGGCGAGATTGAAAAGCGCCCGGAACTTAAAGTGGACGAGACAAAAGCAAATGTTACACTGGACGGTGAACGAATCGGATATGCCTCTTATGTATACTATATGTTGAATAAACCGTCGGGGGTGGTGTCTGCAACAGAAGATAAACGCGAGAAGACCGTGATTGATCTGATCAAGGGACAGAAGCGGAAAGATCTGTTCCCGGTGGGTCGTCTGGATAAGGATACGGTGGGACTCCTTTTAATTACAAATGATGGAAATCTGGCACACCGGTTACTTTCTCCGAAACATCATGTGGATAAATGCTATTTTGCGAAAGTGCAGGGGAACGTTACAAAAGACGATGCGGAAAAATTTGCAGAAGGTGTAAATATTGGCACAGAAGATGAACCGGAGATCACGATGCCGGGAAAACTCGACATTATAAAAAGTGATGATTTATCCGAAATACGTCTGACCATCCAGGAAGGAAAGTTTCATCAAGTAAAACGCATGTTCCAGGCAGTGGGAAAAGAGGTTGTTTATCTGAAACGGGAACGTATGGGCAGCTTGATTCTGGATGATAATCTGGCAGAGGGCGAATACCGCATGCTGACCGAAGAAGAATTAAAGAATTTATTATTTTGAACGCTACAAGTGAGGTATTATAGATGTCACAGGGATTTTTACCAATATGTAAAAAGGATATGGAAGAACGGGGCTGGGAACAGTTGGACTTTGTGTACATTTCAGGGGACGCTTATGTAGACCATCCATCATTTGGACCGGCAGTTATTACAAGGCTTCTGGAAGATTATGGATACAAGGTCGGAATCATCGCACAGCCGGATTGGAAAGATAAGAACAGCATCACCGTTCTTGGCGAGCCAAGACTTGCTTTTCTTGTATCGGCAGGTAATATGGATTCTATGGTAAATCATTACTCTGTATCAAAAAGGCGTAGAAGTACAGATGCCTATACTCCAGGCGGTGTTATGGGAAAACGTCCGGATTATGCGGTGACAGTCTATGGCAACCTGATCCGCCAGGTTTATAAAAAGACACCAATCATTCTCGGAGGAATCGAGGCGAGTCTTCGAAGACTGGCACATTATGATTATTGGTCCAATAAATTAAAACGCTCCGTGCTATTGGATTCCGGGGCGGATATTATTTCATATGGAATGGGTGAGCATTCGATCATTGAGATTGCAGAGGCGTTAGATAGTGGACTTAGTATTCAAGATATTACTTACATTCCGGGAACTGTGTGTAAGGTCAAGAGTCTGGACAGTGTCTATGAACCGACAATTCTTCCATCCTATGAGCAATTGAAAGAGGACAAGCTCAATTATGCAAGAAGTTTTTATGTGCAGTATTGTAATACAGATCCGTTTTCGGGGAAATGTCTCGTAGAGCCTTACAGCGATCATCTTTATGTTGTACAGAATCCACCTGCAAAACCGCTTTCTCAGGACGAGATGGATCTGGTGTATGGCCTTCCGTATATGAGGACTTACCATCCGAGTTATGAAAAAGACGGAGGGGTTCCGGCAATCAAAGAAATCAAGTTCAGTCTGATCAGTAACCGTGGCTGTTTTGGAGGGTGCAGCTTCTGTGCCCTGACCTTTCATCAAGGAAGGATTGTGCAGACGAGAAGTCATGAGTCCTTATTAAAAGAAGCGAATGAAATGGTGAAGGACAAGGATTTTAAAGGATATATTCATGATGTTGGAGGCCCAACGGCAAACTTCCGTGCACCGTCCTGTGAAAAGCAGTTAAAATACGGCGTCTGCAAGGAAAAGCAGTGTCTGTTCCCGAAACCGTGTAAAAATATGAAGGTCGATCACCGGGATTACGTGGCACTTCTTAGAAAATTGCGTAAAATACCTGGAGTCAGGAAAGTTTTTATCCGTTCCGGAATCCGGTTCGACTACGTTATGGCAGATAAGGATGACACATTTTTAAAGGAACTGTGCCAGTATCATATCAGCGGGCAGCTTAAGGTTGCACCGGAGCATGTATCAGACGCAGTCCTGGAAAAAATGGGAAAACCGGAGAATTCTGTCTATAAGGGGTTTGTAAAACGGTATAAAAAAATGAACGAGCATCTTGGTATGGATCAATATCTTGTGCCGTATCTAATGTCTTCTCACCCGGGGTCAACGTTAAAAGAAGCAGTCGAGCTTGCAGAACATTTACGGGATCTTGGATATATGCCGGAGCAAGTACAGGACTTCTATCCGACACCGTCCACCATATCTACCTGTATGTACTACACAGGCGTAGACCCAAGAAATATGAAACCAGTTTATGTACCGAAGAACCCGCATGAAAAAGCAATGCAGAGAGCATTGATCCAGTACCGGGATCCGAAGAATTATGATCTGGTCATGGAGGCACTTAGAAAATCCGGGCGCATGGATCTGGTGGGATTTGACCAGAAATGCTTGATCAAGCCAAGGAAAATCAAGTCAGACATGCCTGGAATAAAAAGAAAGCAGAACTGCAAGAATTCAAAAAATGTAAAAAATAACAGAGGCGGAAACAATAAACGCCGAAAGAGCAGATAATAACAGAGAAAGTGATAATTGTAAACACTGCAAGAGGTGATAGGAGTATGATGAAGATAGCATTGATTACAGGGGCATCTTCCGGACTTGGAAGAGAATTTGCAAGGCAGATTCCAAAGCTTTATCAGAATCTGGATGAAATCTGGGTCGTCGCAAGACGGGCAGAACGTCTGAACGAACTGGAGATGGAATTAAAAGTTCCGGTGCGTATTTTTGACGGAGATCTGAACCAGGATTATATTTATAAAAAACTGGGGATAGCACTGGGAAAATCCCACGCCAATGTACGGATGCTCGTAAATGCGGCTGGTTATGGAAAGATTGGAACATTCTGCGAGTATGGCTGGAAGGAAGAAACCGGCATGGTAGATCTCAACTGCCGGTCACTGACAAGAATGACAGCACTTTGTCTTCCGTATATGCATTGTGGCAGCAGAATTGTGAACCTTTCATCAGCTGCAGCATTTGGACCACAGCCTGGATTTGCAGTGTATGCAGCGACAAAATCTTACGTTTACAGCCTGTCCATGGCACTTGGCAGAGAACTTAAAGGAAGCGGTATTTATGTGACTGCCGTGTGTCCGGGACCGGTGGATACAGAATTCTTTGACCATACCGGAAAAGAAGTCGCAAGTGTGAAAAAGAAATTTCGTGCCGATGCGAAAGATGTGGTCAGAAAAGCTCTGATCGACAGCGCGAGAGGCAAAAAGATTTCCGTGTATGGCCTATCCATGAAAGCTGCGCAGGTGGCATCAAAAATTGTGCCGGACAGTGTGATCGTGGCAGTAATGGAGAAAATTGCAGAATAGGAGGTTCGCATGAAGAAAAAAGAAAAGGGACAGCCAGGTTATATTAAATGGAGAAAAGAAAAATACCTGATCGGAACGATTGCGGAGTTTGCAGTTGTCATAGCACTTGTCGTGCTTGGTTATGTGCAGACGAAGACCAAGCTGAATCTGCTCACGGTAGTTGCAGCCGTCGGGTGTCTTCCGGCATCAAAGATGCTGGTCGAATTTATTACCATTGCACCACATCAGAGTATAGAAAAAGATATTTATCAGGAAATCGAGGCGAAAGCGTCACTTTTAAAAAGAGTTTATGATCTTGTCATTACAAGTCCGGAGAAAGTGATGCCGGTTGACGCTATTGTGATTTCCGGGCATACAGTCATCGGTTATGCGTCGAATACAAAGACGGACGAGGTAACATGTGCCAGATATTTGAAGGACATGCTCAATGCAAATCATCACGAGAAAATGACGGTCAAGATATTCCACGATTACAAAGCATTTTTAAGCCGCGTGGAGGGCATGAATAATATTGTTGAGGTGGGACATACAGAGAACGTACGGGAAGACCGTGCAGTCCGGAAACTGATTTTGTCCACTTGTATGTAGAATTATGAAAGAGACGATTATCAAAGAAAATGAGTCCGGTCAGAGGCTGGACAAATATTTGAAAAAATATCTTCCCCAGGCGCCTGGAAGTTTCATTTATAAAATGCTCAGAAAGAAGAATATTACATTAAATGGGAAAAAGGCAGCAGGACAGGAGAAACTTAATACCGGAGATTCGATAAAGTTTTTTCTTGCAGAGGAGACAATCGATAAATTTACAGGAAATGCAGCAGTAAGTGAGTCTTATCCGGTAAAAAAGGATCTGGAGATTATTTATGAAGACGATAATATCCTGCTTATAAATAAACCGGCAGGCATGTTATCTCAGAAAGCGAAGAAAGAAGATGTGTCACTGGTGGAATATGTGATTGGATATCTTCTGTCAAATGGTTCTGTTACAAAAGAAGAACTTCTGACATTTCACCCTGGAATCTGCAACCGGCTGGACCGAAACACAAGCGGTATGGTCGTGGCAGGGAAGAGCCTGGCCGGGCTTCAGATTATGGGGGAAGCTTTTAAAGAAAGAACCCTTGCAAAATATTACCTCTGTCTGGTCAAAGGCTGTATTAAAGAAACTTCACATATTCGTGGATATCTGAAAAAAGATGAGAAAACGAATAAAGTTATGATTAGCCGGAAAATGTCGGAAGGGGCAGCAGCCATTGAGACAGAATATGAGCCAGTGGCTTATCAAAAAGAGCTTACGCTGTTAAAGGTTCATCTGATCACCGGTCGGACGCACCAGATCCGTGCACATCTGGCAAGTATCGGACACCCGTTAATGGGGGACTACAAATATGGAAATATATCCTGGAACCACCAGTATGAGACATATGGTGTAAAGGCACAAATGCTGCATTCTTATGAGCTGCATTTTCCGCAGATGTCAAAACCTTTGGAGAATCTTTCGGAAAATGTATTTCAGGCGCGTGTTCCGGGCAAATTTTATCGACTTATTAAGGAGACAGCATGGGAACATGGAACTCAAGAGGCCTTAGAGGTTCTACATTAGAAGAGATGGTCAATTGGACCAACGACCATTATCTGGAAAAGGGACTTGCCCTGCTTCAGAAGATACCGACCCCCATTACACCGGTGCGCATGGACGCAGATCACAAACAGATCACACTGGCGTATTTTGAAAAACGAAGTACGGTAGATTACATTGGAGCAGTCCAGGGAATTCCAGTGTGCTTTGATGCAAAAGAATGTGTAGCTGATACATTCCCATTACATAACATCCATGAGCATCAGATTACATTTATGACTCAGTTCGAGCATCAAGATGGAATTGCGTTTATCCTGATTTATTATTCTGAACGGAATGAACTTTATTATATGCGATTTGAAGAAATGATTCGTTTCTGGAACCGAGCATGTGATGGCGGGCGTAAAAGTATCCGCTACGAGGAATTAGATCCACGATTTTTTATGAAACCAAAAAACGGGTATTATATTCCTTATCTGGACTTCATAAATCTGGATTTGGAACTCCGTGAGGAAGCTTGACAAAGTGCCTGGAAATGCGTATAATGCAATAAGGTTTTAATATGGTAGCACGCTAAAGTGCGGGAGGAATGATCTATGGAAAAACTACTTCATACGCCGGAGGGAGTCCGGGATATTTATAATGTTGAGTGCGGAAAGAAGCTGGCACTGGAAAATCGACTAAAAAAAACACTGCATTTATTTGGATATCATGATATTCAGACTCCGACCTTTGAATATTTTGATGTGTTCCGGAAGGAAATCGGAACAATACCGTCCAAAGATCTGTACAAATTTTTTGATAAAGAAGGCAACACGTTGGTTTTGCGACCAGATATCACACCGTCCATCGCACGTGTGGCTGCTACATTATTTGGAGAGGAAGATTTGCCGATACGGCTTTGTTACACAGGTAATACATTTATTAACCATTCCAACAATCAGGGACGATTAAGAGAAGTGACCCAGATGGGAGCTGAGCTGATTGGGGATGATTCCGTGGAGGCAGATGCAGAGATGCTTGCTATGGTCATGGAATCTATGCAGGCGATCGGACTTAAGGAATTTCAATTAAGCGTTGGACATCTTGGCTTTTTCCAAAGTCTTATTGAAGACGCTGCATTGGACGAAGAAGCACGGGAGCGGGTTGTTGAACTGATCAACAACCGCAATTACTTCGGAGTTGAGGAATATCTGGACAGTATTATGGTAAAGAGAAGCTCAAAAGAGGCATTTGCAGCTCTTGGAAATCTGGTCGGAGGCGTGGAAGTTCTTGCAAAAGCAAAGAACATTGCACCCAATTCCAGTGGAATCATGGCTGTGAAGCGGCTGGAGAAGATTTATGATATCCTCGCACTTTACGGAGTCGAGAAGTTTGTGACTTTTGATCTGAGTATGACAGGAAATTATGGATATTATACGGGAATCATCTTCCGTGGTTATACATTTGGAACCGGAGATGCGGTAGTCAAAGGCGGCCGTTATGATCATTTGCTGGAGAAGTTTGGAAAGACATCAGCATCTATCGGCTTTGCCATTGTCATTGATGAGTTGATGAATGCTCTGATCCGCCAGAAAATCCGCATTGTTTATACAAGAAAGAATGCAATTATTCTTTATGATGAGAGCCGTGCAAGAGATGCAATCCGGCTTGCAAAAGATTTCCGGGCGAAGGCAAAGAACACAGAACTGATTAAGAAATCACCGGAGAAGGGACTGGAAGACTATATCCGGTTCGGCAAGGAATATTACGCCGGAAGTCTTGTATATATTAAGAAAAGCGGTGAAATTACCATGGTAAATCTGGTGACCGGAGAACAAAAGGAAGTTAATAATAACAAATAAAATGTCTGCTTTGGCAGACTCGGATTCGAAAACCCCTGAAAATGGGTTATGAATTTGACGATAGGAGTTTTTTATATGAGATATCTGACATTTGCCCTCGGAAAAGGGCGTCTTGCCAATCAGACCCTGGAATTGTTTGAAAAGATTGGTATTACTTGCGAAGAGATGAAGGACAAGAATTCCAGAAAGCTGATTTTTACCAATGAAGAATTGAAGCTTCGTTTCTTTCTGGCAAAGGGGCCAGATGTACCGACCTATGTAGAGTATGGTGCAGCTGATATTGGAGTTGTAGGAAAGGACACCATTTTGGAGGAAGGGCGTAAAGTCCACGAGGTTCTGGATCTTGGCTATGGAAAATGTAAAATGTGTGTCTGCGGATATAAGGATGCATCGCCGCTTTTACAGCATCATGAGTTGATCCGTGTGGCAACAAAATATCCGAATATTGCAAAGGATTATTTTTATAATAAAAAGCATCAGACTGTGGAGATCATTAAACTGAATGGTTCCATTGAACTGGCACCAATTGTTGGACTTTCTGAGGTCATTGTTGATATTGTGGAGACCGGTTCCACACTTCGTGAAAATGGACTGGAAGTTCTGGAGGAAGTATGTCCTCTTTCCGCAAGAATGATTGTGAATCCAGTCAGCATGCGTATGGAAAGCGAGCGGATCAAGAAGCTGTTGATGAAGCTTCGCACACAGATTTAAAATCATAAATGGTTTCTGGACAGAAAAAGCGGAAAGACATGTAAGAGGATAACAGGAGCCTTGAATATAGGAGGAAGAACGGCAATGAGAATACAGAAATTAGATGAAAACAGCAGAAAAAATCTTTTAGAAGATCTGTTAAAGAGAAGCCCGAACAATTATGGACAGTATGAGCAGGGAGTGACAGAAATTCTCGCAAATGTAAAGGCAAACGGAGATCAGGCTCTGTTTGAGTACACAAAAAAATTTGATCAGGCAGACTTAAATGCAGGAAACATCAAAGTTACAGATGCTGAGATTGAAGAGGCTTATGCACTGGTAGATCGAAAGCTTGTTGAGATTATCCGTAAATCACTTGCAAATATACGTACTTATCATGAAAAACAGCGTCAGACAAGCTGGTTTGACAGCAAACCGGACGGAACGATCCTTGGACAGAAAGTGACAGCACTTCACAGAGTAGGTGTGTATGTACCAGGTGGAAAGGCAGCGTATCCATCTTCTGTATTGATGAACATTGTACCGGCAAAGGTAGCTGGAGTTGATGAGATTATTATGGTGACACCTCCGGGAAAAGACGGAAAGGTAACACCGACTACACTGGTGGCAGCAAAAGAGGCCGGAGCAGATGCAATCTATAAAGTCGGCGGAGCACAGGCAATCGGAGCACTTGCTTATGGAACTGAGAGCATACCAAAAGTTGACAAAATCGTAGGACCTGGTAATATTTATGTGGCACTTGCAAAGAAAGCAGTTTATGGTTATGTAAGTATTGATGCCATTGCCGGACCAAGTGAGATTCTTGTTATTGCAGACGAGACTGCAAACCCAAGATTCGTGGCAGCAGACCTTCTGTCACAGGCAGAACATGATGAACTCGCCTCAGCAATCCTTGTAACAACAAGCGAAGAACTTGCCAAGAAAGTTTCTGATGAGACTGACAAGTTCATAAAAGAATTATCCCGTGGTGAGATTATTCAGAAATCTCTCGATAACTATGGATACATACTGGTTACAGATACGATGGATGAGGCAATTGAGACAGCAAATGAGATTGCATCCGAGCATCTTGAAATCCAGACAAAGAATCCATTTGATGTCATGACAAAAATCCGTAATGCCGGAGCTATTTTCATCGGAGAGTACGCAAGTGAGCCACTGGGAGATTATTTTGCCGGACCGAACCATGTTCTTCCGACAAATGGAACTGCAAAATTCTTCTCACCACTTTCCGTAGATGATTTTATTAAGAAATCAAGTATAATATCTTATTCTGAAAATGCACTTCGTGCGATCCACGAGGATATTGAAGCATTTGCTACAGCTGAACACTTAACTGCACATGCAAATTCAATTAAAGTCCGTTTTGAGAAATAAGGAGGCTTGAAAGATATGGAAAGAATAGCAACAAAGAAACGTACAACAAAAGAAACTGACATTGAAGTAACACTGAATCTTGATGGAACCGGGAACAACCAGATCGATACTGGAATTGGATTTTTTGATCATATGTTGGACGGAATGGCAAGACATGGGTTGTTCGATCTTACCGTAAAGGTCAATGGAGATCTGGATGTGGATTGTCATCATACCATAGAAGATACCGGAATCGTAATCGGACAGGCAATTTTGGAAGCGGTAGGAGATAAAGCCGGAATCAAACGGTTCGGGCATATGATTCTTCCGATGGACGAGACACTGGCACTGTGTGCAGTAGATCTTTCTGGACGTCCATATTTGAAATATGATGCAGAATTTACGGTAGAGAATATCGGTGAGCTGGATACCGAAATGATCAAAGAATTCTTCTATGCCATATCTTACAGTGCAATGATGAATATTCATCTGAAAATTATGGACGGAGAGAATAATCACCATATGGCAGAAGCCCTGTTCAAGAGCTTTGGTAAGGCTCTTGACATGGCGACAATGAGAGAACCGCGTATTGATGAGGCGTGGACAACGAAAGGAAGCCTGTAAAAGGAGAGAATAAAACTTGATTATGATAAGTTACAGAAAATTAATCCCATGTATTTATATTGCAGGAGGGAAAGCGATAAAATGGTTTGATGACCGGGAAGTACTGGCAGATAATGTAGTAGAGCTCGCGAAGCACTACAGCGACCGCGGGGCGGATGAACTTCTGATTTTTGATTTATCAGATTCTGATGATGATCACGAGGCATCTTTAAATCTTCTCAGACAGATTCATAATGTGATCAGTATTCCAATGGTAGCAGGAGGCAACATCAAACGTATGGAAGATGTACAGAGAATCCTGTATTCTGGAGCTAAACGAGTGATTTTGAATTTTTCAAAACCGGACAGTGCTGAGATGATGGCAAAAGCGGCTGAACGTTTCGGAAAAGAGAAGGTTGCAGTTTCGCTAGATGATTTTGACGGATTGTTCAAGCATCAGCATTTGATTGAAGATAATTGCAGCGAACTGATTTTTATGCACAGACTGGATCTGAACTCTGTTGTGGCAGTTACAGACATTCCATGTGTCATTGTGACTGATACGATGGAAGAACTGGAATTATTTAAAATTTTAAAATCCGAAGGAGTCAAAGGTCTGTCTGGACGATATATCAGTCAACCGGAAATGAATTTTAATGATTTTAAAGAACTCTGCGAAAAAGAAGATATTCAGATGACTTCATTTGAAAGTATTATGGAGTTCTCACAGTTTAAGAAAAATCCACAGGGGCTTCTTCCGGTCATCGTACAGCATTACCAGACAGGAGAAGTGCTGATGCTGGCGTATATGAATGAAGAAGCATTTAACCAGACGGTTAAGACCGGGCGCATGACTTATTACAGCAGAAGCAGACAGAAGCTTTGGCTGAAAGGAGAGACAAGCGGACATTTTCAGTATGTGAAGTCACTGACAATAGATTGCGATCTGGACACGCTCCTTGCAAAAGTCGATCAGGTGGGAGCAGCTTGTCACACAGGAAATCCAACTTGTTTCTTCCAGCCTATTGTTGGAAGTGATAATAATGAGAAGAGCCCGGTACAGGTGTTCGAACATGTTTACCAGACAATTATTGACAGAAAAAATAATCCAAAGGAGGGGTCTTATACAAATTATCTCTTTGAACAGGGACAAGATAAGATCCTGAAGAAGATTGGAGAAGAAGCAACCGGCATTGTGATTGCCTCCAAAAATCCAAATCCGGAAGAATTGAAAACGGAAATGGCAGATTTCCTTTATCATGCTATGGTACTGATGGTGGAAAAAGGAATTACATGGGAAGATATTACAAATCAGTTATTGCAGAAATAGATCCCTTGCAGGTATAGGTGCATAAGTAAGTTCATAGATTTAAGAAAGCGATAAATGTTCAATAATGAATAAGGTGGAGGAAGCTATGAATGATGCAGAAAGACGCAGGCAGGAGCTTTTGGAGCAGACAAGGGCTCTGTATAATGATAGAAGGACGATACCTGCAGTACACCCAAGATATGCAAATGCATATCATTACCTGTATGGAAAGTCACAAGAGGATATAAATGAAGATACAAAAGGCGGAACATTTGGAATCCGCCTTTTTTTGTGTGCATTGATGTTTGCTGCATTTTTAACAATAGATAAACAAAAACAGGAAGTATTTCATATGAGCAGCAGTGATATAGCCAATGAAATTACAAAAGATACGGATATTCAGGAAATTTGGAAATCATTGTAACAGGTTGTAATAAGTTGTAACAAAACCTTAAGAAATTCCTAATAACTATCCCGTTGAGAAAAATGTCGAACTGAGCTATACTTAACTGAGAATAAGAAAAGGAAAAGTGGAGAAAGAATACCTATGAGAAAATTTCGAGATGAAGATGAATTTAATATAGATGAAGATCAGAGATATGATTTTGGTGAAGACTATGATCTGGACGATGAAGGCAGCGGATTAGATGACGATGAAGACTATGAAGACTATGATCTGGATGAAGATTATAATCTGGACGAAGATTATATAGATTACGGAACAGAAGCAGAAGATTCGGAGATGTATTCTGACTATGACGAAGACGATGATTGGATCTCTCATGAGAATAGAAGAATCCATGGAAACCATTCGAAGAAAAAATCGGATGATCTGAAAGGGTATGATAGCAGAAGTGAAAGACATGGAAGCCTTAAAAACCACCGAAAGAGAAAGAAGAGGAATCAACTCCTGATTTTGGCAGCCTGTTTAGTACTTGCGTGTCTGGTCTTGACCGGAATATTAAAGTTTGCCGGAGTGATTGGTGTTAAGACTGAAGTTACGCTCAAAGCAGACAAGATTGAAATACAACAGAACAGTCAGGATCCGGTAAATCTTACAGCTACGGCAACATCAGAGGACGAGAAAAAAGCTGCCAAAGTATGGTTGGATAAGAAAAAGGGTTACAGTGTTGCAGATTTCATCAATGAACTGAGAGCTGGAAAGAATTATGAGATTTCCACAGATGCCAAGACTGATACAGAAGGAAAATACAAGATCACGATTAAGATGAATTCCGATATCCAGAAAAAGCTGGAGAATGAATGGAAACATAAAGTCAGACTGACAGTTGAAGGCGGTACATTTGTTGTGACAAATCCAACAGGAACATGGGATGGAGACAAGTTTAAGAAGTACGATGGTACATATGTAATGAATGATTTTGTGGTTTCCAAAGGTAAGACTTATTATTTTGATGCAGATGGTAATAAAGTAACCGGAAAGCAGACCATCAATAATGCAACATATTTCTTCAATAAAGACGGTGTTATGCAGACCGGATGGAAGAAAACTGATGACGGAACATATTATCTAGGGGATAATGGTGCGGCAGTCATTGGCTGGCAGACCATTGAAGATGATGATTATTATTTTGACAATAGTGGAATTATGGCGACCGGAGAAGTTCAGGTAGGTCTTGTAAAATGTACATTTTCCAAAAAAGGTAAACTGAAATCAAAAGGAGATGTCAATATTGATGCGAGTAAACCGATGGTGGCGCTTACATTTGATGACGGACCGGGAGAACGAACCGGAGAGCTTCTGGATCAGTTAGAGAAGTATAATGCACATGCAACATTTTTTATGCAGGGAAAGAATATTCCAGGAAAAGAAGATTTTGTAAAGAAGATGAAAGAAACTGGTTGTGAATTAGGAAACCATTCTTATGACCATCCGCAGCTTACGAAGCTCAGTGCAGATAAGATCGCAAATCAGATTGGTACAACGAACGATCTGATCCAACAGGCAGCAGGATCCACGGCAACCGTCATGAGACCACCTTATGGTGCAATCAATGATACGGTAAGATCTTCTGTAGGACTGCCAATGATTTTATGGAGTATTGACACCCTGGATTGGAAGACAAGAAATGCGCAGTCAAGCATTGATACGGTTATGAATGATGTACAGGATGGAGATGTTATTCTGATGCATGATATCCATACAGAATCTATTGATGCGGCACTTGTCTTGATCCCAAAACTTGAAGAAGCAGGCTATCAGCTCGTGACAGTTTCAGAGATGGCAAAGGCAAAAGGCGTTGCATTACAGAACGGTGAGAAGTATGTTGATTTCTGGGCAAAAGATGTAGAAAAGTATAAGAGCAGCGGCTCAGCCCTGACAGATACAAGCAGCAGTTCAACATCTGATGCGAAGAGTGAAGCAACATCTGATGCAGACAGCTCAAAGAAAAGTGACAGCAGTTCTTCAAAAGACAGCAGTTCTTCAAAAAACAGCAGTCCCAAAAAGAGTGGCAAGAAGAGTAATTGAAATCATAAGGTGTTAAAGAAAGAATCTGTAGAGTGTAGACTTGCAGAGGTGCGCAGTAGAAGTATGTCATACAATTGCATGACGCGCACCTCGCAGCAAGAATGCCGAGGCATTCTTGAATATTATTCAATAGTTAAGAAAGGACAACTTGTGAAAGCTAAAAGGACAAACATTATAAAAAAGCAAGGAACAAAGACATTGGCAGGGATTCTGGCAGTTGGCATGACATTTGGCACACCGATTTCAGTACTTGCAGATGATAATATATCTGACAGTACGATGGAACAACAGGCAGGGGTACAAAATGTACTGGCTAAAAAAGTCGATGGTTCAGAAACTTTGGTAAAAGTATCTGAAGTAGTACTTGGAATGATTCAGCGCAATGAGGTGAAGCTGGATACCGATAAGTTTCTGAAAGATGTGACGACTGGACAGAAGGTAGATCCGACAACCGGAGAACGAGTAACAGAACTGGGAACACCCGTAGAACCGAGCGAACCGGAAATACCGACAACACCGACAGAACCGAGTGAACCGAGTAAACCGGAAACACCGGAAGAGCCGACAACACCGAGTGAGCCGGAAGCGCCGACAACACCGAGTGAGCCAGATGAACCGGAAACTCCTGCTGACAATATAGAAAATACAGAGACAGATCAGAATGGGCAAGCTAATCAGGAGGAAGCGGTTCAAACTGAGAATACAGAAACAGCGAGTAATGAGGATTTAATTTCCAGGCAGCAGATTGTAAAACTTCCACAGATTATTGATGATTTCAGATTTTGGACAGTTGCGAGAACTTATGCATTTGCAAAGGATGATCTGTATGTCAGAGAATCCATTCCAGAAGGAATAGATGGAACCGCCGACACATCAGATGAGTCTTTGAAAGCAGATAAAAAGGCTGCGAAAAAAGAAGCAAAAAAGTTAAATGCCATTTACGAAAAGACAGAGCAGAATAAAAAAGCAGCAATTCACGCAGAGCTTATTACCGAACAGCAACAGACAGAAGACGATGTGACGCTAAATGAGAATGTAACAGATCAGAATGCTGAGCAGGTCCGTTACATTGGTAAACTTGATAAGAATGGTCTTCTTTACATTTTAAAAGAAGAAGAAAATGGCTGGCTTTACGTAGAGTCCGGTAATGTCAGAGGATTTGTGAAAGCATCAGAAGTTTATACCAGCAATGCAGCGCAGAAACTTTTGGAAGTTTATCAAAAAGAAGCAAAGAAAACTGCAGCAGAGAATGGGACGGAATATACTGGAATTGAAGGAACGGCAGCAATTGCCCAGACATTAGTTTCACCACTGGAAAATCAGGCATATACGTATCTGCGTGCAACGGTAAATCAAACTGTTGCAGATAAGAATTATGCGACGGTAAATGCGACGATGCTGAATGTACGTGAGGGCAAAGGTACAGAATCCAGAATCGTGGGAACGATGAATCAGGGAGCGCTTTGTTATGTGCTTGCAGATGCGGATTCTGACTGGGTATATGTGGAGTCCGCAGATGTGCGTGGATTTGTGGCAAGACAATATCTGAATACTGGAGATGAAGTAACCACACAGGTGGAGATTACAGGTGAGGATCACTATCAGACTGCAGAAGAAATTATATCGCCAGAAGAGAATCAGGCACTTTACTATACACTTACGTCTACAAAAGAAGGAACTCCGAATGGAGCAGTTCGAGAATCTATTTTGGAATATGCTTCTCAGTTTATAGGTAATCCATATGTCTGGGGAGGAACCAGTCTGACAGAAGGGGCAGACTGTTCTGGATTTGTGCAGCAGATTTATAAGGCATACGGATATGAACTTCCAAGAGTTGCACAAGATCAGAGTCAGTATGGGACACAGATTCCTGTGGAAGATGCCCAGCCGGGAGATCTGATTTTCTACGCAAAAGCAGGACATGTTTACCATGTAGTCATGTATGCTGGCGATGGAAAAACGATTGAGGCAGCCAACACGAAAGCCGGAATTATCAGTGGCACTGTCAATACGGAAAATGCAGTGTGGGCAACTCGTATATTAGAGGATAATGAGGCAGTTGTTGATGGAGGCATTGGAGAAGTCAATGCAACGACAGATATGTATGGAGCTTGTCTTGGGAATTTTAAGATTACATACTACTGTGCATGCGAAAAGTGTTGTAATAAAGCAGATGGAATTACAGCAACAGGAAGCCGTGTGGCAGAAGGAAGAACCATTGCAGTTGATCCAAGTGTCATTCCATACGGAACAAAAGTTATCATCGGAGGACATATATTTACAGCAGAAGACTGTGGTGGAGCGATTAAGCAGAATCACATTGATATCTATGTGAACAGCCATGAAGAGGCAGAGGCGCTTGGCGTGGCAAATGCCTCTGTATATCTGGTTAAGTAAGGATTTTTTTGAAGATTTATTATGAATTGTAAAATGAGAGACAGTAAAGCAATGAAAGCATGCTTTGCTGTCTTTTCTGAGCTAAAAACACAGGCGTTTATTTTCATATAATAGAGGATAATAAAAAGGAAGAAAATTATGAGCAGGGAAAACAAATACGAGATTGATATGTGTAATGGATCAATCATGGACAAGTTAATATCATTTGCATTGCCGTTGATGTTATCCGGTATGCTGCAGTTAATGTTCAATGCGGTTGATATTGTAGTCGTAGGAAGATTCAGTGGAAGCCAGTCTCTTGCGGCAGTAGGAGCAACGACAGCACTTATTTATCTTTTTACAAACTTATTTATTGGTATTTCTCTTGGTGCAAATGTATTAGCTGCCCGATACTATGCGGCGGGAAGGCATGAAGAAATGTCCGAGACCGTTCATACAGCGATGATGTTTGCTTTGATCAGTGGAATTATTATGATTTTTGTGGGATTATTTTTTTCAAGACTTGCGCTTGAGATTATGGGTACCCCTTCTGATGTTATTGATCAGGCAACGCTGTATATGAGAATTTATTTCCTGGGTATGCCTTTTTTTATGCTTTATAATTACGGCGCAGCCATATTAAGAGCTGTCGGAGATACGAAACGGCCGCTGATATTCCTGATTATTTCCGGAGTGGTCAATGCATGCTTAAATATGTTGCTTGTTATTGTATTCCATCTGGACGTGGCAGGAGTTGCAATTGCAACGGTGACTTCACAATTTATTTCCTGTGTACTGGTAATTGGTTGTTTATACAGAACTAAAAGCAGCTACCAGTTACGATTTTCCCGCTTGAAGATACGGAAGGAATATCTGAAACCAATCTGCCAGGTCGGAATCCCGGCTGGTATTCAAAGTACTGTAATTAATTTTTCAAATGCATTGCTTCAATCTTCGGTGAATTCATTTGGTTCAACAACTATGGCCGGATATACAGCAGCAAATAATATTTTTGGATTCTTATATGTCTCTGTCAATGCAATCACACAGGCATGTATGAGCTTTACCAGTCAGAACTATGGACTGCGAAAACTGAAACGTATGGATAAAATATTGATGGATTGCCTGATTCTGACGGTTGTCGTATCGCTTGTATTAGGAGGCGGAGTTTATTTATTTGGAGCAGAGATTCTGAGATTATATACAGAAGAGGCGGAAGTAATCCGTTGTGGTATAGAAATTTTTGCATATACCACCGTGACATATTTCCTGTGCGGAATTATGGATCTTTTTCCAGGGGCACTCCGTGGTATGGATCGTTCAACAGTACCAATGATCTTATCCGTTATTGGTACAGTGGGAACAAGAATTGTATGGGTGTTCTGGTTGTTCCCGGCTCACCGTTCGCTGGCATTTCTGTTTATTTCATATCCGGCATCATGGCTCATTACAATTGCGATGCAAGTTATTTGCTTTTATTTTGTGAGGAGAAAAGTGCATGGGTAACAGTAGGTTATGCTAAGATTTGACAGGAAATCCTGGATGTAACCGATAGTGAATAATATGTGGAAAAATATGCAATCGAATTTAATTGACTATTATCTGATTACCATATATTATTATATATTGTTAACCATTACTAAACGTCAGTCAGTGTTCAGGATTCTGGAAGTTTTGTAGTAATTTACAATTTTCACCCTAGAATAGACTAAAATACAGCAAAAAAAACAGTTACAAAAAACAACGAAAATTTACGATTTTACAAAAAAAACAGTAAGAATTTCTTTGTGTATATTGCACAAAGAATCAAGGAGATTTAATGAGAAAACTTGCTTTAAACGATGAAATATTACTAAAAATCGAGAAACCTGCCCGTTATATCGGAGGCGAGTATAATTCGGTCATGAAAGACCCGGAAAAGGTAGATGTCAGGTTCGCTATGTGTTTCCCGGACGTCTACGAAATTGGAATGTCCCATCTTGGCATCCAGATTCTTTATGACATGTTCAACCGCCGTGAGGATGTGTGGTGTGAGCGTGTCTATTCTCCGTGGGTAGATCTGGACAAGGTGATGCGCGAGGAACATATTCCTCTTTTTGCATTGGAATCTCAGGATCCAGTGAAAGAGTTTGATTTTCTCGGTATTACAATCCAGTACGAAATGTGCTATACGAATATTTTGCAGATTCTGGATCTGAGCGGAATTCCGCTTCACGCAAAAGAAAGGACGGAGGATGATCCGATTGTAATCGGCGGCGGTCCTTGCACCTATAATCCGGAACCAATTGCAGAATTTTTTGATATGTTTTATATCGGTGAAGGGGAAACGGTTTATGACCAGCTCTTAGATATTTACAAAGAAAATAAGAAAAATGGTGGAAGCAGATGGGATTATCTGGCAAAAGCTGCAGAGGTAGAAGGTATCTATGTTCCGGCGTTTTATGATGTAACATATAAAGAAGATGGCACGATTGATTCATTTGTACCGAATCATCCAAATGCAAAAGAAAAGATCAAGAAGCAGCTTGTTATGGATATGAGCGAGGCTGTCTACCCGGAGAATCCGGTCGTTCCATTTATTCGTGCGACACAGGATCGTGTTGTACTTGAGATCCAGCGTGGCTGTATCCGAGGCTGCCGCTTCTGCCAGGCAGGAATGTTGTATCGTCCGACCAGAGAAAAAGATGTAGAGGTTTTGAAACAGTATGCTTATAAGATGTTAAAGAGCACCGGGCATGAAGAGATTTCACTTAGTTCCTTAAGTTCCAGTGATTACAGTCAGCTAAAGGAGCTTGTAAACTTCCTGATCGACGAATTCAAAGGAAAAGGGATCAATATTTCTCTGCCGTCTCTTCGAATTGATGCCTTTTCTCTGGATGTTATGGAACGTGTCCAGGATATTAAGAAAAGTAGTGTGACATTTGCACCGGAGGCTGGTTCCCAGAGAATGAGGAATGTGATTAATAAAGGACTTACGGAAGAGGATATTCTCGGTGGTGCAGGACAGGCATTTGACGGGGGCTGGAACAAGGTAAAACTTTACTTTATGCTTGGACTTCCGACGGAAACCGAAGAAGATATGAAAGAGATTGCGGTTCTGGCAGATAAAATTGCGAGACGCTACTATGAGATTCCAAAGGATCAGCGCAATGGAAAATGTCAGATCACAGCCAGTAGTTCTTTCTTTATTCCGAAACCGTTCACTCCATTCCAGTGGGCGCCGATGTATGAAAATACAGAATATATTGCAAGAGCTGCCATTGTGAAACATGCATTTCAAGATCAGCTTAACCGTAAGAGTCTGAAGTACAACTGGCATGATGCAGAAGTGACTGTTCTGGAAGGTATCCTTGCCAGAGGCGACCGAAAGGTCGGAAAACTGATTGAGGAAGTATATCGTCTGGGAGCTATTTACGATTCCTGGAGTGATCAGTTCGACAATGATAAATGGATGCAGGCATTTGAAAATACTGGAATTGATATTGGATTTTACAATTTACGAGAACGCTATGAAGATGAAGTGTTCCCGTGGGATTTCATTGATATTGGTGTTACGAAAAAATTCTTGAGAAAAGAATGGGACAAAGCTATGAAAGGAGAAGTAACACCGAACTGCAGAATGCAGTGTTCCGGCTGTGGTGCCGCAAGATGGGGAGGAGGTGTCTGTGTTGAAGGCAAGAATTAAATTTCGAAAATACGGATGTATGAAATTTATCGGACATTTGGATGTTATGCGTTTCTTTCAAAAAGTGATGCGGCGGGCAGACATACCGATCGCGTTCAGCGGCGGATACAGTCCGCATATGATCATGTCATTTGCTCAGCCGCTAGGAATCGGCCTTACCAGTGACGGAGAATATCTGGATATTGAATTGACAGAGCCGATTGATTCAAAAGAAGCGGTGGCCCGAATGAATGCAGTCAGCGTAGAAGGAATTGAGATGGTAAGTATGGTGCAGATTTCCGAGGAGAAAAAGGCCAGTGGTATGACGATTACGGCAGCCTCCGATTATCAGGTGTTTTTACTGGAATCAGGAAAGAGTTCGGATGTTCGAAGAAAGATTCCGTCTGAATGGAAAGAATCCTGGGAGAAGTTCTTAAGTCAGGAGCAGATTTTGGTTTGGAAGAAGACAAAGAAGAGCGAAAAAGAAGTTGATATTAAGCCGATGATTTACGGGTCAGAAATAAAGGAAGAATATCTATATCTATATCTGGCAACCGGTAGCGAACAGAACTTGAAACCAGATCTTGTAATGGAAACATTTCTGAAATATATTGGGCAGGAAGATGCACCGTTGTTCTATAATCGCCTCGATGTATATGCAAGGGACGAGGCTGGAAAATTGGTGCCCCTTGAGGCACTTGGAACACCGATGGTCTGTTCTTAGTTAGAAAGAGTAGTTTGACGTGTTTTTTACAGCGAGAATGTGCCGAGGCGCATTCTTTGTTCACTAAGACAAGGAGTGATTAACTTGAGTAAAAAAGAAGTAAAGACAAATGCCATGCGTATGTTGGATCGTATGAAGATTCCATATGAATATGAAGAATATGAAT
Organism: Dorea sp. Marseille-P4042; assembly: GCF_900290215.1. Classification (NCBI taxonomy): domain Bacteria; kingdom Bacillati; phylum Bacillota; class Clostridia; order Lachnospirales; family Lachnospiraceae; genus Dorea; species Dorea sp. Marseille-P4042. The sequence continues at coordinate 270,540 of NZ_OLMI01000001.1, forward strand.
GTGATGAATTTTCAGACGGTATTGAGACTGCGGACAAGTTAGGGTATGATCATAAATATGTATACAAGACACTGGTAACAACAGGAAAAAGCGGAGGGCATTATGTCTTTGTTATTCCTATCGAGGAAGAAATCGATTTTAAGAAGGCTGCAAAAGTTGTAGGTGAAAAATCACTGGAGATGCTTCATCTGAAAGAATTGACAAAGGTGACTGGATATGTGCGGGGAGGCTGTACATCAATCGGAATGAAGAAACAGTTCCCGACAGTGATCCAGGAAGATGCAAAAGAACTGGATCATATGCATGTCAGCGGTGGAAAGCTGGGCATGCAATTGACTTTGTTGCCTGAAGATCTTGCAAAAGCCGCAAACGCACAGTTTGCTGATGTTATTCATAAAGATTAACAGAGGATTTTTTGCGAGAATGCCGAGGCATTCCTGAAAGAAGGAGAGACAATTATGGATAATTACCTGACAGAAAATATGGATACCGTAATTTTTGATATTGGAAATGTATTGATACATTTTGCGTGGGAGGACTATCTTCATGATCTTGGTTATGAAGGTGCGATGTTTGACCGTGTGGCAGATGCAGTATTTCGCAGTGATGACTGGGATAAAGGTGATTCCGGACTTTACACGACACAGGAGTGGCTTGACTCGTTTATTGAAAATGATCCGGAGATTGAGGGAGATATCCGCAAAGTGTTCGAAGGATTTGGCGCGTCCATTGTCCCGTATCCGGTAACAGAACGTTGGCTTTCGTATATTCATGAAAAAGGAATGAAAATGTACTATCTGTCCAATTATTCTGACGAAATGTACTGTCAGTCAGAGGAGCAATTAAGCTTTTTGAAAACATTTGACGGAGGGGTATTTTCCTGGAAGGAGAAATGTATGAAGCCGGATCCAAAGATTTATGAGATACTTCTTAAGCGTTATAAAATCGTTCCGGAACAGGCACTGTTCTTTGATGACAGACCTGAAAATGTGGAAGGTGCACGAAAGGTGGGCATAAATGGAGTCGTATTTAATACAGATATTCCATTGCAGATGCTTGAAAAATAATGTAATATATCAGAAGATAGTTTTTTCATAGGATGATAAATTATTCAGCATTACTAGATTATGTTATGTGGAGGAATACAAAAAAGATGATAAAGGTCGTAAAATTCGGAGGAAGTTCACTGGCCAGTGCTGCTCAGTTCAAAAAAGTAGGAGCTATTATCCGAAAAGAAGAGACAAGACGTTATGTGGTTCCGTCAGCGCCTGGGAAGCGTCATTCTGGTGACACAAAAGTGACAGACCTTTTGTATAAATGTTACGGACAGGCAATTTTAGATGATGACAGAGAAGAGGATTTTGAAGAAATCCTGAAAGTTATCAAAGATCGATATGATTCTATTATTAATGGATTGGAGCTTACGATTTCTCTGGACGATGAATTTAAGACGATCCAGGAGAACTTCAGTAAAAAGATCGGGAGAGATTACGCTGCTTCCAGAGGAGAATATCTGAATGGTATTATCATGGCAGCTTATCTGGGATATGAATTTATTGATGCAGCTGAAGTCATTTTCTTTGATGAAGAAGGAGAATTTGACGCTGAGAAGACAAACGAAGTATTGTCCGAGAGACTGGCGCATACAGAGCGGGCAGTCATTCCTGGATTCTATGGATCTAATCCGGACGGAACAATCCATACATTTTCCAGAGGAGGATCTGATATTACTGGTTCTATCGTAGCAAGAGCAGTACATGCAGATATGTATGAGAACTGGACAGACGTATCAGGGTTCCTGATTGCAGATCCGCGTATTATCAAGAATCCAAAGGCAATCGACGTGATTACTTACAGAGAGCTTCGTGAGTTGTCTTACATGGGTGCAACAGTTCTTCATGAAGACGCAATTTTCCCTGTAAGAAGAGAAGGAATTCCAATCAACATCCGGAATACTAATGCTCCGGAAGACAAGGGAACTCTGATTGTTGAAGCAACATGCCAGAAACCGAGATTTACGATCACTGGTGTGGCTGGTAAGAAGGATTTTGCCTCCATTACAGTTGAAAAAGCCATGATGAACTCAGAGGTAGGGTTCTGTCGTAAAGTTCTGACAGTATTTGAAGATAATGGAATTTCTATTGAACATATGCCATCTGGAATTGACACTATGACAATCTTCGTTCATCAGGACGAATTTGCTGAGAGAGAGCAGAAAGTGATTGCGGGAATCCATCGTGCAGTTGAACCGGATTTCCTGGAACTGGAATCAGATCTTGCGCTGATCGCGGTTGTGGGACGCGGTATGCGTGCCACGAGAGGAACTTCCGGAAGAATATTCTCAGCACTGGCACATGCAAATGTTAACGTAAAGATGATCGATCAGGGTTCCAGTGAGCTGAATATTATCATTGGTGTGAGAAATCACGATTTTGATGCAGCAATTAAAGCAATTTATGACATTTTTGTAAATACAAGAATTTAAAGGAGAAACTATGATCATAGATTTTCACACGCATATGTTTCCAGATAAAATTGCTGCAAGAACGATTGATTTCCTGTCAAAGACAGGCGGTGACATGAATCCGTTTACCGATGGAACATGGAAAGGGCTAAAAGAATCTACAAAACAGGCAGGTATTGATCATTCTATCGTGCTTCCGATTGCAACCAGACCAGGTCAGTTTCATACAATCAATGAATTTGCAACACATTTTCAGGAAGGGACACTCATTTCTTTTGGAAGTCTGCATCCGGAAAGTGAGAATTATAAAGAAGAACTGAAACAGATCCAGGATATGGGCATGAAAGGAATCAAACTTCATCCGGATTATCAGGATACTTATTTTAACGATATCCGTTATAAGAGAATTATTTCCTATGCTACTGAGCTTGGACTGATAATCAGCGTGCATGCAGGTCGAGATCCGAAGTGTCCGGATAATATACACTGCACGCCGGCCATGGCAGAAGAAGTATTGAATGAAGTGGAACCAGAGAAACTGGTGCTTGCACACATGGGTGGTAATGAGCTCTGGAGTGAGGTGGAAGAGCGGCTGGTTGGAAGAAATGTTTATTTTGATACAGGTGTGATTCTTGACCGTATGCCGCAAGAACAGTTTCTTCGTATGGTACGCGAACACGGTGCAGACAGGATTGTGTTTGGAACTGATTCTCCGTGGGCAGATCAGAAAAAGTTTGTAGAGATTTTGAAGGAAATGCCTTTGGAAGAGGAAGAACGAAATCAGATTTTTGCTGGGACAGCAGTAAAATTACTGGGATTATAATTACACATTAATTGTGAGCGGTTCTGCAGTTTTTGATAAGCGTTGAAAATTATTTTTGAATTTTTGGAAAAAGACTTGATTTTTAAAAAACCATATGCTAATATATACAGGTATGCCGCACAATGAGGTTTAAAAGTCTTGCAAAATTATTTTGCAGACACCGTAATTGGCGAGTAATGATAATAGGAGGTGCCATATGTACGCAATTATAGCAACAGGTGGTAAACAGTACAAAGTAGCTGAAGGCGATATCATTAAAGTAGAGAAGCTTGGTGTTGAGGCTGGAGAGACTTATACTTTCGACCAGGTGCTCGCAGTAAGCAACGACGGATTAAAGGTTGGTAATCCGACTGTTGAAGGTGCAACAGTTGAAGCTTCTGTAGTTGAGAACGGTAAAGCAAGAAAAGTTATCGTTTACAAGTATAAGAGAAAAACTGGATACCATAAGAAAAACGGTCACAGACAGCAGTACACTGCAGTTAAGATCGAGAAGATTAATGCATAATTAATTTTTGGAGATTATCCATGATTCATGTAGTCATTTATCAAAATGAGAAGGAAGAATGTACAGGATTTCAGACAGAGGGACATGCTGAATATGCAGATCCAGGACAGGATATTGTGTGTGCAGCAGCATCGGTATTGATTATCAATACGATGAATGCAATTGAACTTTATACAGAAGATGCATTTTCTGTATTTTCTGATGAAGAGACAGGCATGATTTCCTGGCATCTGGAAGGTAATCCTTCTAAAGAAGCCGGACTTCTTCTGAACACGATGATTCTCGGACTCAAAGGAATGGCTGATGACGAGAACTACGAAGAATATATTGATTTAACTTTCGAGGAGGTGTAACAACCATGATGAACTTAAATCTTCAGTTTTTTGCTCATAAAAAAGGAGTTGGTTCTACAAAGAACGGTAGAGATTCCGAGTCTAAGAGACTTGGTGCTAAGAGAGCTGACGGACAGTTTGTAAAAGCTGGTAATATCCTTTACAGACAGCGTGGAACAAAGATTCACCCAGGTCTTAACGTAGGACGTGGCGGAGATGATACATTATTCGCTCTCGTTGATGGCGTTGTAAGATTTGAAAGAAAAGGAAGAGATAAGAAACAGGTTTCTATCTATCCAGTAGCATAATTAAGAATGAGCAAAAGATGCTGCAATATAACTGATGCTAGTTGTTAGTTATGTGCAGCATCTTTTTTCTTTATCATAAAACAGCATTTTATTATAAAAAAGGAGAAAGAACATGTTTGCAGACAGAGCGACAATATCGATCAGATCCGGAAAAGGTGGCGATGGACACGTCAGTTTCCGAAGAGAATTATATGTTCCCAACGGCGGACCGGACGGCGGTGACGGTGGTCGTGGCGGAGATGTAATCTTTGAAGTGGACGAAGGATTGAATACTCTTCAGGATTACAGACACCGCAGAAAATATGCAGCGAAAGACGGTGAACCAGGCGGAAAGAAGAGATGCCATGGCAAAGACGCTGATGATATCGTATTGAAAGTTCCTGAAGGGACTGTCATCAAAGAGGCTGAGTCAGGCAAGGTCATTGCCGATATGTCTGGAGACAACAGACGTCAGGTCATCTTAAAAGGTGGAAAAGGAGGCCTTGGAAATCAGCATTTTGCGACAGCGACTATGCAGATTCCGAAGTATGCACAGCCTGGACAGCCGGCAAAAGAGCTGATGGTAAAACTTGAGCTTAAGGTAATCGCTGACGTTGGACTGGTAGGTTTCCCGAATGTCGGAAAATCTACACTTCTTTCCAGAGTAACCAATGCACAGCCGAAAATTGCAAATTATCACTTTACAACACTCAATCCGAACCTTGGAGTTGTTGATCTTGAAGGCGCCAATGGATTTGTTATCGCAGATATTCCGGGACTTATTGAGGGAGCATCTGAAGGTATCGGACTTGGACATGAGTTTTTGAGACATATTGAGCGTACAAAGATGATGATTCATGTTGTAGATGCAGCAGGAAGTGAAGGGCGTGATCCAGTGGATGATATTCATAAGATCAATGCAGAACTACATGCATACAATGCAGAGATCGCAAGCCGTCCACAAGTCATTGCAGCGAATAAAATAGACCTGATTTACGATGATGGTGAGTCAGAAAATCCGGTAGAACGTTTGAAAAAAGAATTTGAACCACAGGGAATCAAAGTATTTCCAATTTCTGGTGTTACAGGAGCAGGAATCAAAGAGCTTCTTTATTATGTTTCTACTGAGATCGAGAAGCTGGATGTTGCGCCAATTATCTTCGAGCCTGAGTATTTCCCAGATGAAGAACTTATTAATCTGGATCTTCCATATACAGTTGAGAAAGAAGACGGTATGTATATAGTAGAAGGACCAAAGATTGAGAAGATGCTTGGTTACACGAACCTGGATTCGGAAAAAGGATTTGCGTTCTTCCAGAAGTTCTTAAAGGATACAGGAATCCTGGAGCAGCTTGAAGAACTTGGAATAGAAGAAGGAGATACTGTGAAAATGTATGGCCTTCAGTTCGATTATTACAAATAAAATAGCCTGCAAATAAAAAGTCAAGGCTAAATTGAAAGAACATTGAAAATTTTATACAGGTTGAAAATTGGGTATCAAAATAAGACCACCACACCAGTGCTGGTCTGAAAATATTAGTGGATAATTAGGATTCTGAAAGAGATGAAAGATATTCTTTCACTCGTCCGTAGTAGATTCTTAGAAACTTGTTGGCACCTGCAGTCATATAGACATAGTAAGGCTTGCCTTGAGTCCGTTTCTTATCTAAGAACTGATAAACAGGATCATCTTGAGGATGCGTTTTAATTAGGACATCCATTACCTGAAATAAAGCCTTTCTTAGATCAGCGGAACCTCGTTTTGAGGTAGGAACACTTTTTCGTTCATAGGTTCCAGATTCATTAACACCGGGATCTACACCGGCAAATGCAGTAATAGCACTTTTGTGAGTGAAACGGGAAACATCTCCGATCTCAGCCATCAACTGAGGACCAAGAGAAGTTCCAACACCTTTCATAGCCATAACGACAGGATATTCCGGGAGTTTGGATGCAGTTTCATTCATGAGAGTGCGTAGTGACTCAACAGTTGTAGAGGCACTATTAAGCTGGTCTACAGCTTGCTTGATAATAAGCTTTGTAAGGGCATCCTTTGGAAGTACAGGAACAAGTTCCTTTGCTTTTCCATAGATTTCTTCAGCTTTTGACTGACTGAAGTTGTACTTCTTGCGTTTGCACCAGTTTTGATAATGGTCAATAAAGGCATTCAGGGACATTTTACGGACACAGTCCACATGCCAGTATGTAGATGCAAAATCAACCCATTTCTGGCTGCCGTCACTGCGTGCAGGACTGTCAAAGTAAGTATTAACACCAGGATAGGTTTGGTCAAGNATAAAGGCATTCAGGGACATTTTACGGACACAGTCCACATGCCAGTATGTAGATGCAAAATCAACCCATTTCTGGCTGCCGTCACTGCGTGCAGGACTGTCAAAGTAAGTATTAACACCAGGATAGGTTTGGTCAAGGATGCCGATAAGATTATTTTTCATAGCCGTCTTGTGTTTCATGTAAAAGCCGAACTGACGGTTCATGGTTTTGAGCTGATTGCGTAATTCATCCATAACATTATACTGTTTAAGATTTTGCCATTTGTCAAGAACATATCGGGCGATCTTAACAGCATCCGCTTTATCAGATTTCACTTTACGAAGAGAATCATTATCAAAGTCTTTGATAAGTTTTGGGTTAATGGCACTGACGAAAAGATTTGCCTCTGAAAGCTGATGAGCGAGGACTTCATAATAACGTCCTGTATGTTCCATCACGATTCGTGACTCACCTTCAACAGAGTTGATGAGTTCTACAAGTGAATTAATGTCACTGGCCGTGTGTTTGATTTCAAAAGGTGTGGAAACAATTTCACCGAATGGTCGCATGATAGCAACCATACTTTTACCTTTTGAAACATCGATACCTACTGCGTTCATAAATTGTCACTCCTTAAGATTATTGCAATGGATAAATACCAGTTTTACTCATTGCCCATTCAATCTACTGTGGTGTGACGCGAATGCACCTATGGCGATTCAACCTGCATAAAACGAACGCTGCGAATGAGGAACTGGTTATCAGTCTATTTTACGGACGCGAAGTCCAAGAAAGGAAGCCGATATACCAATTGCTCCACCATTATACAGCTTAAGCAACAAGATGGATAATTCCTTACTGGCTGTAAGGGATATTAACCATAAATATATTGTAGTAGAAAGGAAATTAAAATCACGTTATGACAACGAAGCAGAGAGCATATTTAAAGGGTCTGGCTATGACTATGGATCCAATCTTTCAGATTGGAAAAAGCAGTATGACACCAGAATTTACAAAAGCAATCGCTGAGGCACTGGAAGCAAGAGAACTGATTAAGATTAGTGTTCTGAAGAACTGTGCAGACGATCCAAAAGAATTGGCAAGTATGCTGGCAGAGCGTACACATTCTCAGGTTGTTCAGGTGATCGGCAAAAAAATTGTTCTTTATAAAGAAGGAAAAGATAAGAATAAGAAGATTGTCCTTCCGTAAATGATATCAGAAGAAGCAGTAACAAAAAAATGTATGGTATCAGTGAGGTGGTATCTATGAAGATAGGAATGATGGGAGGTACATTTGATCCGATCCACAATGGACATTTACATCTTGCCCAGACTGCACTTACGCAGTTCGATCTGGATCAGATCTGGTTTATGCCAAATGGAATGCCTCCGCATAAAAAACAGTCTTCTATTGAGTCAGATATTCATGAAAGAATTGCCATGACCCAGATTGCAATAAAAGCTAATAAGCAGTTTTATCTGCAGGAATATGAAGCGAAGCGGGAAAAAGTATCTTACTCTTATAAAACGATGGAACATTTTCGGAAAATGTATCCGGACGATGAATTTTATTTTATCATAGGAGCAGATTCCCTTTTTTCAATCGAAACATGGAAACACCCGGAAAGGCTTTTTAAGGCATGTATTATTCTTGCAGCATGCAGAGATGAGGCGGCGACCAAAGAGTCCTTAAATGGACAGATACAGATGCTTAAAGGAAAATATGGAGCACATATAAAGTTCCTTGCAATGCCTTTAGAACACGTATCGTCTCATGAAATCAGAAAACTTATAGAATCAGGAGAACCTGTGTCAGAATACATTCCGGCAGAAGTTGAAGCTTACATCAGAAAGGAAGGACTGTATGGATCAGGAAATCGAAAAAATCAGTAAAAAATTAATGAAAGAACTGGATGAAGACCGCTATCGCCATACACAGGGGGTAATGTATACTTCAGCAGCACTGGCAATGCGTTATGGCGCAGATTTGAAAAAGGCCTTACTTGCTGGACTTTTACATGATTGCGCAAAATGCATTCCAGGACATACAAAGATAAAAATGTGCGAAAAATACAATCTGGAGATTTCAGAAATCGAACGAAAGAATCCAAGTCTCTTGCATGCAAAATTAGGTGCTTATCTGGCGAAAGATAAGTATGATATAGAAGATGAAGAGATTCTTATGGCAATTCGCTCTCATACGACAGGACGTCCGGGAATGAGTCTTTTAGAAAAGATTGTATATATTGCAGATTATATGGAGCCGGGGCGCAAAGAGCTGCCAAATATGATGGATGTGAGACATTTGGCATTTGAAGATATTGATAAGTGTCTGTATCGTATTTTGCGAGATTCCCTGGTGTATCTGAAAGCGCAGGACATGCCAATTGATCAGACAACCGAAGAGACTTATCAATATTACAATGAACTTTATTCCAAACATTAATAATTAATAGCAGATATGCGATGGGCGATGGCGTCCACGATAGGTGACGGGCAACAAAATCACTCGCATTCCTGCGAATTCAAAATAACAGGAGGAGACAGAATGAATCAGGCACTGGAAATGGCACGCGTAGCATATCAGGCACTGGATGAGAAAAAGGGTGAAGATATTCGTGTGATCGATATATCTGGGATATCTGTCATTGGAGATTATTTTGTTATAACAAATGGAACCAGTGACAGTCAGGTACGTGCACTTGTTGACAATGTAGAAGAGAAGATGCATAAAGCCGGATATGAGTTGAAAGAGCAGGAAGGTAATAACAGCGGTACATGGGTACTTCTGGATTACGGTGATATCATCATTCATATTTTTGACAGAGAAAACCGTCCATTCTATAATCTAGAGAGAATCTGGAGTGATGGAAAAGACGTTGAGATGAACGAATTATCTTAATAAATGAATTTAGATACAACAGAAGAGTGGAATATAAAAAACGGTATGGCGCAGGTCATACCGTTTTTATAATTAATGTGTTCCTGAAGTCGGGTTTTCAGTATAATAAATCTCGATTATCTAATTTTTCTATTCGAAGAGCAGTGATTGAAGGTGGATTTGATTCTTCAATTTCGCCATCATATTCTATATTAATCAAGTCTCCAGTAGATAAAGATTTATTGGTATGATTTGTTCCAACAATTTCTGGGATGCTCCCCAAATTATTTAAAAAATCTAAATACACCAATCACTTTGCCGAGAATCTGACAGTCTCTTACGATGATCGGATCCATAAAGTCATTCTCCGGTTGAAGTCTGATAAATCCTTCTTCTTTATAAAAAGTCTTTACAGTTGCACCATCATCGATCAATGCAACAACCATATCTCCGTTATATGCTGTCTGCTGTTGCTCTACCAGTACCATATCCCCGTTAAGAATTCCTGCATTAATCATACTCTCGCCGCAAACAGTCAGCATGAAGGTCTGATTGTTCGGCATGAATTCCATCGGAATAGGAAAGTAGTTCTCGATATTCTGCTGTGCCAGAAGAGGTTCTCCGGCTGCTACACGACCAATTAATGGAACATTGACCATCTCACGTCTGTTAAAATTAAAAGACTCATCTAAAATCTCAATTGCCCTCGGTTTTGTTGAGTCACGCTTAATATATCCATTCTTCTCCAATGTCTCAAGATGAGAATGGACAGAAGAAGTAGATTTTAGATGAACAGCTTCACATATGTCACGTACTGCAGGTGGAAATCCACGTTCCAGTATCTGTGATTTGATATAATCTAAAATCTCTTGTTGTTTTGGAGTAATCTTACCCTGTGCCATAATTATAATAATCCTCCCGTATATTCATATCAGCCCTTCTATATACTTATAGTTTAGTGATATAGCGTCTCTAATTTGATGGTTATATTTTATCACAGGGCATATTAAAAAGCAAACAAATGTTTAGAAAATATGTTCGGATTTTTATAAAAAGATATTGACATCCAAACAACTGTTCGATATAATATAATCACGAACAAAAGTTCGAGAACATTCATTCGATACTACAAAAAGATATAGTTACAATTTAGAATTTCATGTTAGGGAATCAAAAAAAGAGGAGTGTAAAAGTTATGAGAATGGGTAACGAATATGCAGTAGAAAGAACAATGGGAAGAACAGAATCAGGAAAGTGTCAATCGAAAACGCATAAGACATGCAGAGACACATTAACACTTTGGATTGTAGCATTTATTATGATTGCTGGATTAAGTATTGCACTTGGAAGCAATCTGGTATCCGCCCACGATAAGAGTGAACAGCCAGAACAGAAATTTTACAAGAGCATTGAGATCAAAGAAGGTGATACGTTATGGGGAATCGCTAAAGAATACAGAGGTGATGACTACGATTCTATTTATGACTATATTGATGAAGTAATGTCTATTAATGGACTTACATCAGATCAGATCCACGCAGGACAATACCTTACAGTAGCTTATTATGACACACAGGCAAGATAATTAGTCTGTTGTGTAAATAATATAGCGTTTAAGATATATTTTATTACTCAGATATATAAGAATGTTATTCTCTTATATATAAACACTCACCCATGGACAGGGCATAAGATTAGAGATAGTTTTATGCCCTGTCTTTATACTAAGAAGAGAATTGACAATAAAATTACAAGAAGTTATCATAAATATATTAGACGTAAATAAAAAAAGTTAAAAAGTAGATTGTCATAATTAATTTTAACTTTAGAATTTTGACAAATATAACATACATATATGAATATGAAAAAAGGAGGAATCAAATGGAATATTTAACATTTGTGGAAGAATTAAAAAAACATATACTAAAGAATGAAAAATGGAACATTTCCGAAGAAAATTATAAATTTTATCCCGACGGATATAACGCTGAAAGTGATATCGAAAAAGAGTTTATACGGAATACAAATGTAAAATATAATCATGTAGAATCGGATACGCTAATCGGTGACTTTCTTAATTTAACTGTAACATTAGAGGGCAGAACAGATACTTATTGCCGATTTTCTGTCAAAGAACTGTACAATGAATATCAGGAATTTGGCTGGGAGAGAGTTGATTTTATTATCAGTGAAAATATCAAGCTGGCATCATTTTACAGTCCGGATGAGATTATGAAGAATATTACAGATTATGAGTTTATTCGTAATCGTCTGATTGTCCGGCCAATAAATTTTACCGATAATAAATACGAATTAAAGGATTGTGTATACAAGAAGATTGGTGATATTGCACTTGTATTATATGTATTGCTTTATGACGATGAGAAAATGGGATTAGGTACTGTGAAAGCCCAAAAAGCATTTATTGATAAATGGGAGAAGGATTATGGGGAGATATGGGAAGATGCATTACGGAATACGAATGTCTGGGCACCGCCGCGTATGTACATGCGTGCAGAAGATTTGATGGATCCTCCATATACTCAGGGAGCGTTTATGGCATTTGGATATAAGCTTGAAAAGATAAATCCATTATTTGCACCGACAATTACGACAGTGAAAAAGAAAAATGGAGCAATTGCAATGTTTTATCCTGGAGTATTAGAGAAACTGGCAGAAATTTGTGGCGGAAGTTATTATGTATCGTTTACAAGTATTCACGATGTACGAATTCACCCTGTATCAACAGTACAGCCGAGACGGATTCTTCGTTCTTTAAAAGATGTAAATAAAATGTTTAATCAAGCGAGTGATGTTCTGAGCCGTCAAATATTTGTTTACGATAACGAGAAGAAAGAATTAAAACCTATGGAAATGTAATTTTGAAACACTTTCAGTGGGCAATCTGCCTGGAAATATTCCAATATCAAATTAATTGACTTAAATTCAGAGACTGAGTAAAATAATGGTAGTAGGTAAATAATGTCAATGTAATGAATAAGTAAGTTGTTCTAATTGATTTGATTTTGTACCGAAACCTGTATTGAATATACGAGAGAAATTTGGATAACAAAAGTTGATTACTCGATAGAAAAGGATCTTTTTAATTGTTGATATTAGCGGTGTAGAGATTAAATAATGTAAGGGAGGTTTTAGTTATGCCATTACCAAAAGAACGATATAAATATACAGTTGATGATATTTTGGCTTTACCAGAGGGTGAACGTGCTGAACTTTTAGATGGGAAAATTTATGATATGGCTCCGCCAACTGCAACGCACCAGTTTATACTATTTGAATTATCTTTAACGATAGGTACTTTTATTAAAAACAATAAAGGTTCTTGTCAGGTAGCGTTAGCACCATTTGCAGTATTCTTGAATGACGATAATCAAAATTATGTCGAACCGGATTTGTCTGTAATATGCAATCCATCAATTCTTGACGAAAAAGGCTGCCATGGAGCACCGGATTGGATAATTGAAATTGTATCGCCAAGTAGTGAACGGATGGATTATGTTGTAAAAACATTCAAATATCGGACTGCTGGAGTTCGAGAGTATTGGGTTATAGACAAAACCTTGCAAAAAGTAACAGTTTTTGATTTTGAAAATGACAATATGTTTGAATATGATTTTACACAGAAAATTCCCGTTTTGATTTATGATGGCGAATTGGAAATTGATTTATCCAGATTTATTTAGCTATGATTTAGGAGGCTAAAGTTCATTCTAATGTTATTTATATATATGTTCACATTAGTAAAATCAATCTATACGACAAACACCGATTTTTCCAAAAGATGTAGATATGAAGATGAAGTTATGGTATAATTTACGTAGATTTTTATATGAAATAAAGGATATTCCAATATTCAAAAGATCATATAGACACATAACGTAATTACGAGGGGAAACTATTATGGCAGACAAAATAATAACTAAATCATCAACTATGACCAGCGATTATTACAAGCAGACACAGATAGACCAGACACTGAGACTTAGAGAAGTCTTAAAGACTTTGCCGCCATTCGCGAAGGATTATTTCCGGGCCATGGAGCCCAAATCGTCTGCAAAGACGAGAATCAATTATGCATATGATATCCGGGTGTTCTTTCATTTTTTATTAGAAAATAATCCGATTTACAAGAATTATACGATGGATCAGTTCCGGGTTCAGGATCTGGAGCGTATTGAGCCTGTTGATATTGAAGAATATATGGAATATCTGAAGGTTTATAAGCGTGAGGACAACGAAATGATTACCAACAGTAAACGTGGGTTAAAACGTAAAATGTCAGCGCTTAGAAGCTTTTATTCGTATTACTTTAAGCATCAGTACATTGCCACGAATCCGACGCTTTTAGTAGATATGCCAAAGCTTCATGACAAGGCAATTATACGTTTGGATATTGATGAGGTGGCAATGCTTTTGGATTATGTGGAATCTGCAGGTGAACATCTGACTGGACAGGCACTTGCATATTATCAGAAAACAAAGAATCGTGATCTGGCGATTCTTACACTTCTTCTCGGTACTGGAATCCGTGTTTCAGAGTGTGTAGGTTTAAATCTTACAGATGTAGATTTTAAGAATAATGGAATTACGGTTACGCGAAAAGGCGGAAGCCAGATGGTTGTTTATTTTGGTGATGAGGTTGCGGATGCACTTGAGAATTACATTGAAGCTGACAGGAAAGTCATTACTCCCCTCTCCGGCCATGAAGAAGCCTTATTTTTGTCAACGCAAAGAAAGCGTATGGGGGTTCAGGCAATTGAGAATATGGTGAAGAAATATGCTCGTCAGGTAACTCCGAATAAAAAAATCACACCTCATAAGCTTCGTAGTACCTATGGCACGTCGCTATATAAGGAAACAGGTGATATTTATCTTGTGGCAGATGTCCTGGGGCATAAAGATGTTAATACGACCAAAAAACATTATGCAGCTATTGATGAAGACAGACGCCGTATGGCGGCTTCGGCAGTGAAATTAAGAGAATAAATTTTAAAAATTAAAATTTTTTTGATTTTTGATGTAAGAAAATAGTATTCAAACAAAAAACTAAAACAGTTGAATAAAAAATAAGAAAGCAGAATCTATTTCTGATTGAGAAAATGTTCCGCTTTCTTATTTTTTATTGTTATATAAGACTGAAGTTAAAAGGTCTCAACTATGATCCCCGGGATTTTTTCATTTAGTATATCTTTTTATTAATTTTCTGATCATCTTTGATTTCAATCAGTTTAAGAATAGCGTCAACAGTACCTTCAATGCCGAGTTTGGAACTATCCAGACAGAACTGATAGCTGTTTGCATCTCCCCAGCGTTTGTTTGTATAATAATTATAATAGCTGCTACGCTGTTTATCTGTCTTACGGATCATATCTTTTGCCTTTGCATCTGTCAGATCAAAATCACGTGCGATACGGCGGATACGGGCATCCATATCTGCATGAATAAATACGCTTAAAAGCTCAGGATTATCTTCTAATGCATAATCTGCACATCTTCCGACAAGAACACAAGATCCAGCTTTTGCAATCTTTTTTATCGCATCAAATTGTGCAAGAAAAACCTTATGATTTAATGGCATATCCGTATAACTTCCGGATGAATAACCAAAGGAATATGTATCCATTACCAGAGAATACAGAAAGCTGTTTGTTGGTTTTTCATCATGGCTTTCAAAAATCTCCTGGCATATTCCGCTTTCTTTTGCTGCAAGATCCAGCATATCTTTGTCGTAACATTTAATACCTAATTTTTCAGCTAATTTATGACCTATCTCGCATCCTCCACTACCAAATTCACGTCCGATTGTAATAATTGTATTTGTCATATTTATCACGCTCCTTTAAATATATAGACATTATACTATAAATTGCGCGAAATGTATAGAAAATTTAATTTAATTTCTCTAATAAATTCAAAAAATAATCAGGTAAAGGAGCATTTACTTCAATATATTCATTAGTACGTGGGTGGATAAATCCAAGTGTTCTAGCATGCAGGGTCTGCCCTACGAGCTTGGAAAATGGACATTTTTTGGGGCCATATACCTGATCACCGAGAAGTGGGTGTCCAATACTTGCCATGTGTACGCGAATTTGATGTGTACGCCCGGTTTCAAGCTTACATTGGATATAAGTGTAGTCGCCAAAGCGTTTCAGCACTTTGTAATGGGTAATGGCATTTCTTGCATTTTTAGCATGGATGCTCATTTTCTTACGATCTGTTGGATGACGTCCGATAGGTGCATTTACAGTTCCTTCTTCTTCTTTGATATTTCCATGTACAATGGCTTCGTAAATTCGATTAATAGAGTGTTCTTTTAATTGCACAGCAAGGCTCTGGTGAGCCATGTCATTTTTACAGATGATCAGAGAACCGGTTGTATCCATATCGATGCGGTGTACGATTCCGGGACGGGAAGTGCCGTTGATACCGGAGAGCTCATTACCACAATGATACATTAAAGCATTGACCAATGTTCCACTGTAATGCCCAGGGGCAGGATGGACTACCATTTGTTTTGGCTTATTGACGACAATTACATCTTCATCTTCATATAAAATGTCCAGAGGAATGTTTTCTGGCTCGATATCGGGTTCTTTTGCCTCTGGGATACATACTTCTACCCTGTCACCTAAAACAAGCCTGTAATTGGCTTTTACAGGCTTGTTGTTGACTTTAATATATTGTTCTTTAATTAATTTTTGAAGATATGATCTAGATCGTTCCGGCATCTCCTCAGCAAGATAACGGTCAATACGGTCTCCTTCTTCATTTTCAACTGTGAAATATTCTGTCAAGGTCTTCCTCCTTATAATAAAACAACAATAAAAAAGCAAGTATAAATGTTCCGACTGTTACATAGATGTCAGCTACATTGAAAACTGGAAAGTCGATCAGTTTAAAATAAAAGAAATCCACGACATATCCTAGTTTTAACCGATCAATAAAATTACCAATTGCACCAGAGAAAATAGATATGGCACAAATTCGTAATGGCAGTAGTTTTTTTGTCATTGGGACATGCAGATAGAACCAGATAATAAATACTGAAATGATCAGTACAATGATAAAAAAGAAAATCTGTTTATTCTGCAGAATGCCAAATGCTGCTCCGTGATTCTCTAGGTATTCAAACTGAAACACATTTTTGAACAGAATAAAAGGATCCTGCCCTTTTAGATGATTCACAGCTAAAGTTTTTGTGAACTGATCGAACCATACACCAACTAATACAAGTAATATCGCTGAAATATAATGTCTGCCGCGTGATTTTATTGAATCCATAATTTATAAAAGTCCTTTCTGATTCGAAGTTTCAAAAATACTGTCATATTCCGGATATTTTAAATATATTTTCTAAGAGAAATCATGTAACGTCCTTTTTTTGTCTCGGACAGAATTCCTGCATAAGCGATTCGTCCAAGTCCACGGACGGAAATCAAATCGCCTTCATTCAGATGATAGCCATTATTCGTGATCAGTTTACCGTTTACAAACACTTTTGCAGCTTCGATATATGTGGTCAGCTTACTCCGGGAAAGTGGGTATGCGACCGAAAGCACAGTGTCGAGGCGTACGGAAGGAACTGTTCCTTTCAATTCCTCAAAATGAGGTTCATAGGAAATATCTGAAAGTTCTCTGCGTTCCACGGTGATAGTTGTATGCCTGATCCGTGTGAGATTTTTCATAATATAGTCTGAAATCTCCTCTTTTACAAAAACAATAGCACCATCGTCTGTTTGAATAATATCACCGATCTTGGTACGACTGGTTCCAAGATTCATAATAGCCCCCAGATAATCACGATGTGTCAGATCTTCCGCAAAACGCTTGTTCACCGGACAGATCTTAAGAGCCTGCATTGGGTAACCGTAGTCATAATAAAGAGCATCAGGTAGAAATGCAACCATCTGACGCTCTGCTAACTCATAACCTCCATACGTTTCGAACCTCGCTTTAAACTGATCTTTCGGGGTCCTGTGCAGGATATTCAATTCATTCAAATTCAGAAAATCTGAAAATGTAACAATATCACGGCTGAATGCAAGATTAGATAATTCAATCAGCCGTTTTTCCAATAATTGTTCCTCTTTATTCATAAACACTCACTATTAGAAATACTCTGAAAAACTTTTAATTAAAATCTTGTACGCATTGAAGATGTGTCAAGAGAAGTGTTCAGTAAATCCTGTAAATCTCCGGAAATGTCAACATTAGTAGGTGTGACAAGGAAGATGTAATTGGATATCTTCTGAAGATTTCCACTGATTGCATATGTAGCACCAGATGTAAAATCAATGATTCTCTGAGCAACCTCAAGATCCAGTCCTTCCAGATTCAGAATAACAGTACGTCCGCTTAATAATGTTTCGGTGATCTCTCTGGCATCTTCTACAGATGTCGGTTTAATAACACAGACTTCCATGCTTACACCTGTGCGACGTGCTGGCTGACGCATCGGAGTTACTTTATTATTAGAACGGGCCGGACGCTGCTGAGACTTGGCAGGAAGCTCGTAATCGTCTTCGTCGCTTTCATCATGAGTCTTTTCTCTGCGGAAGATACTCTTTTTTGGCTTTTCTTCGTATTCATCATCATATTCGTCATCATCAAAGAAGTCATCTTCATCATACTCATCATCATCGCTTAACTTCATGATGTCCAAAAACTTATCTAATACTCCCATTTTGTAATATCTCCTATCTTACGTTTGTTTGAGCATAATTACGGGCACCAAAAATGGCTGTTCCCACACGAACCATTGTTGCACCTTCTTCAATTGCAACTTCATAATCATTGGTCATACCCATGGAAAGTATACTCATAGACATATTATGGGCGTTTTTACGCGCTATGTCAACAGATAATTTCCTTAATTCTGCGAAAATTGGTCTATTTTCTTCTGGATTATCAACAAATGGAGCGCTTGTCATGAGTCCCATAAACTGAATATGTGAAAAATCAGAAGCTTTTTCAACAAAATCATCTAATTCTTCCGGAAGAAATCCGAATTTGCTCTCTTCTCTTCCTACATTTACTTCAATCAGGACTTTTGCAATTAGATGTTTCTTAGCTGCTTCTTTTTCAATCGCTTCGGCAAGTCTCAAACTGTCAACAGAATGAATCAAATCCACTTTATCAATGATATATTTGATCTTGTTGCGCTGAAGATGGCCGATCATATGCCAGTGAATATCAGCAGGAAGTACCTCCGACTTATCCATGATTTCCTGAACTTTATTTTCACCGAAAAGACGGATTCCAAGATCATAAGCTTCCTGGACCATTTCTGCCGGTTTGGTTTTACTGACTGCGATCAGAGTAACTTCTGAGCGGTCACGCCCACTTCTTTCGCACGCAGCCTGAATTTTCTGTTCTACATTTTCCAGATTTTCTTTTAACATTTTTATCAGCTCCTTAATAAACAATATCATTTTCTCTTACATCTTTGCCAACAAGTGCAATATGGTCATAATTAGCCAGACCATAGGAATTTCCAGATTCAACGATATAGTATTCATCACTTTCACACAGTATATGGATTTGTTTAAATACAGCATATCCTTTATTGATATTATAGACTCCCTGTAAAGATTTTGTTTTCTTAAGCTTGTATGTTTCAGTTGAATCAGGTTTTATTAAAGTTGTATTTTTATCAAATGCATTTGGATCCAGATAAACCATGCCAGTTTCTGTATCTCGATAATAGACATCAACTTTTTTAAACTGGGCATCGTCAGAATCGTTATGGATTAAAACACCAGTTTCTTTACTGTTGCCGCCTTGTGTCAGATAATTTTCCGGTACAAGATAAAAGTCTTTTTTTGTCACAGAGGACTTTGGAATTTTAAGTCCGGATTCATCTTCTAAAATTAATTCAATATCCAGATAACGGTCTTTCGCATAGCGGACCATGGAAGTATGAAATGTAAGGATACCAAGGTTTGTGTTTTTGGCACTGTATACTTGAAAAGAGGCACGTTCTTTCACCTGATCTTTTGTGAACTGAACCTTTACGCTTTTCGTATCAGCCAGATTTTTAGCTGTTTTATCATCCAGTGGAATGACCAGTGACCAGTCATCATCTTTCACAAGTTTATAGATAGCTTCTCCGGAATTTACCTTTGAATTGTTTTTTATGCTTACGGAATTATAGTTCTTTTTTGAAAGCATATCAGCAGTGACATCACTGACGGTCAGATTCTCATATCCATCTGTAGAATAAAGAATCACACCGTCGGACTGAGCATTGAATACCTGAAGCCCGTCAGTACCTGCCTGTACCATCTCATCTAATTGTGCCTGACGACTTTGATTAGATTTGCTTTCCAGAACAGAGGAAATTTCATCTCTTAAAGAATAAACCTCGTTGAAACTGCTGCCATTGTAATTTTCACTAAAGGACTGGGTCTTTAAATAGATGGAATCTCGTTCTTCGGCAGTCAGTTCCTGTGAATCTGTAGAAACTGTGTCATTAAATTCTAATTGTTTTGGAGAAAGAGAATATACTTTTGTTTTTGCACCAACTTTGCTGGCTTCTGACACAAAATAGTTAATATAACCTGACTGCTCGGCAGTCACGACCTCTTCATTGCGGATTGCCAGTCCGGTATAGGCATTATCTTTTAAAATGCTGCCCTCTCTGACTTCATATGCCGAAATATGCTTACTTGTCAGGTACATAAGAACCGTGACAAGCAGATATATGAATACCACTCCAAAGATGACAATTCCGATATTAATATTCCATTTTTTCCGAAATGCAGTAATGTTTGTAGTATGATTTTCTGCCAACGTCGGCCTCCTTTTAATGATTCAAGATTCTTAGACAAATCGTAATATTTAAATCTGCAAAGCAGACAAAGTACTATAAATTATCAGAGCCATCTAAAGACCTTAAAGCTGCTCCATGTAAATAATGATACATTTTTCCCTGGTAGCTGTCTGTTTTCTGCATCGTGCTAAGTAGTTCATCTTTTAGTTTCCACCAGCTTGTGCCCCAGTTACAAAAAACGGCATCATTTTCGGGAATACGGCTGAAAAGCCGTTCCACGGCAATTTCTGGATTAAGGTATTCCAAAAATGTAATTGCACGTGTGATATATTCTTCTTTTGAACACAGAGTTATTGTACCATTTTCATAAGCTTCACACAACCTTGTGTTTTTAGCAATATAGAGAGAATGGAGTTTGACTGTGCTGACCTGAAGTGCAGACAGTATCTTTGCAGATTCAATAGCATCCATCAGATCATCACCTGGCAAGTTGAGAATAACATGTGCACAGGTGTCAAAGTGATAATCTCGAATCATCCACATAGCATCCATAAATTCGGCTAATGTATGTCCGCGATGTATATTTCTTAATGTATGGTAATTTACAGTCTGAAGTCCAAGTTCCAAAGTAATCTCTACTTGAAATGCTGAACGGATTTTTTCAAGAATTTCCAAATAATCAGAGCGGATACAGTCCGGTCTGGTCGAAATGGAAATTTCTACAACATCCGGAAAGCTTGCACCTTCCCGCATATATTTTTCAAATCTGTCAATGGGCAAAAATGTATTCGTATAGTTTTGAAAATAAGCAATAAATTTATGTGCATGATATTTTTTTTCAATCTTTTCTCGAGTCAGAGTTAATTGTTCTGTCACAGATAATTGATGATTTAAAGCTTCAAATCCTGTTCCCTGTTCCGCACAGAAATCGCAGCCACATGCTCCGTTTAAACGGTTTGGGCAGGTAACAGGAAGATTGACAGGAAGTTTATAAACCTTTTCATGATATTTATTTTTCAAATAATCTGAATAAGTGTAATACATAAATATGGTCCTTTTGCATAATTTCTTGAACTTTGTACATAATATAGGTAGTACAAAAAAGGAGGAATCTATATGAAATGGTTTGACAATACAGCTCTTACAATTGTAATTATCGGGGCTGTCAACTGGTTGCTCGTTGGGATATTCCGGTTTGATCTGGTAGCTTTCTTATTTGGAAATCTGTCCTGGTTATCCAGGATTATCTATACAATCGTAGGTATCTGTGGACTTTACCTGATCAGCTTGTACGGTCGCATGAAAGATATGACAGATGTCTGCTCATAAAGCAGGCTAAGAACAAACCAAGGGGTATCCCTATGAGGACGCCCCTTTTGATATACCTTTTTAGTGCAACTAAATTTTACTGAGCATAGATGTCATATCCTGATAAAGAAGAGGCTTTGATCCGGCTCCCATAATAATGGAAATGTAGGGATTTCCAGAACTGTCCTTTGTAAGGAGAATTAGGCAGTTTCCGGCTCCTTTTGTTGTACCGGTCTTGCCGCCGATGATCGTGACATTATCAGGAGGAGTCGCTTCTCCTTTTGCATAATAGTTGGTAGGCTCCCATTTCACATCTCGCTTTGTTCCATCTGCACCGGTAATATGTGCAGTATAGGAACTGCTGTTAATAATCTTTACAAAATCATCATGTTTGATACATTCATTAAAAATCAGATACAGATCATAAGCAGTCGTATAATGGTTATCGTCATGAAGACCACTTGGATTCACAAAATGACTGTTTGTTGCCATGAGTTTTTTTGCTTCAGCATTCATCATCTCTGCAAATTTTTCTGTACTGCCTGCAATGTGGTCAGCAATGGCAACAGCGTTGTCGTTGCCGGAATATAAAAGCAGACCGTTCAACAGATCTTCCAGTGTGAGCTGATCTCCTGCTTTGATGCCACATGTCTGTTCATCTGCTGCAAATTTACCAGAATCAGCTTCATCAGCCACTGTGACCGTATCAGATAAATTTCCATTCTCCAAAGCAACCAGGGCTGTCAGAATCTTCGTTGTACTTGCAGGATAGATTTTCTTATGAATATTATAAGCACAATCTGTTTCGGCGTTATTCACGTCAAAAAGCCCTACTGCATGTACGGACTCCGGTTCAAAACCAAGTGGATTACCAGCAGCAGAAGCATTTTGGGAAACTGAGTTAGAACCAGTATCGGAAGATTTAACAGATAACGGAATATCCTCAGATGCTGTACACAGATTCTCGGCAAATAGCTGCCCCCGATACAAAGTTTTTGTATAATTGGAAGTTTCATATTCCTGTACCAGAGCTTCTGTTTTGTTGCTGCCTTTATAGATATTGACAGCTGCAATACACTGTATCATAAGAATAACAGACAGGCATGCGACCCATCTGTTTCTTATTTGTTTTTTTCTTTTATTTCGTTTATTTCTTGCTCTTCTGCTTTTGGAAGAGTTATCTGTACATTTCACGCCAGTCTAAATCTCCTCTGTCAATTGCTAAAATAATCAGTTCAGCTGTTGCAAGATTTGTTGCCATTGGGATATTATAGGTATCGCAAAGGCGGAATAAATCATTGACCTCCGGCTCATGAGGTTTTGGGTTCATCGGTTCTCTTAAAAAAATTAATGCATCAATATCATTCTGAGCAATCTGAGCTCCGAGCTGTTCCTTTCCACCAAGTGGACCAGCTAGATATTTGTGAACATTCAGATTCGTTACCTCTTCGATGAGTCTTCCAGTTGTACCGGTAGCATAAAGTTCGTGTTTACTCAGAATTCCACGGTAAGCAATACAGAAATTCTGCATCAGTGTTTTCTTTGAATCATGAGCGACAAGACCTATATTCATTGCGTTCACTCCTTTATTGATATTTTTTTTGTTGCAGTCCGACATTTAAGACAAATCCAATACCGATATATAAACTTACAAGTGATGTCAGGCCATAACTGATAAATGGCAACGGTACTCCGGTATTCGGAAGCATATTCGTTGCTACACTTATATTAATAAAACTTTGGAATCCAATCAGACCTCCAACGCCACTACATATGATCTTTCCAGCGAGATCCCGCGATCGCATTCCAATTAATATACATTGTATCACAACAAGTAGTAATAACGCAATAATAATACAACATCCAACGAACCCAAGTTCCTCGCCAATAATGGCGAAGATAAAATCCGTCTGTGGCTCTGAGATATAGTTACCATTTTTTACAGAGGTAGTAGTATTGTTATTCAGACCTTTTCCGGTAAGCTGACCAGATCCGATTGCCATCTCAGAGTTATTCTGCTGATATGCTTCATCACTGGCATACTTTTCAGGCTCCAGGAAAGCAAGAATACGCTTTTGCTGATAGTCTTTCAAAAATGGCTGGTTTGGCTGGACGGCGATACTTAAAAAGATAATAGCCACTGGAACTAATATAAGAAGTACAGTTCCGATAAATTTGTAACTCAGTCCTCCAACATAGATCAACAGGCAGATGACAAGTGCAGTGCAGATCGTAGTAGAAAGGTTCGGCTCTACCAGAATTAAAGCAAGTGGAATTCCGGCAAGCACTGCATATTTAATCAATGTGACTGCATCGTTAATATCATCTTTGTGATCCATAAGAAATCTTGCAAAAAACAAAATTAAAAGAATTTTTGCTAGTTCTGATGGCTGAAAAGTTGTAAATCCCAAGTCAATCCAACGCTTTGCGCCGTTGGCTGTGTGTCCGAAGACAAGTACAGATAACAAACTTAATATTGCGGCTGCGTATATAATCCAGTAAAAATTAAGAATCCATATATAATCGATCAAAGATACAATAATCATAAGAACGAATCCTACACAAACACCAAAAAGCTGTTTGTTCTGAACAGATGCCTTCGCACTGCCTACAACCATAACGCCAATCACAGATAATGCAAATATAAGCAGAACAAGGCTGAACTTGTAATCTCTGAGTTTATAAGGTTTTGTTAATCTTGGTAATCTCACGTTTCTTCTCCTACATATGAAATGAAAATATGTGTTCTGTATATTTCAACATGAAAGTTATCTTCTGTAAGTTCCAGATATTTGGATAATGTCTGGAATAAATCTCTGGAAATGTTCTCATATTCTGCCGGAGAACAGCTTAAGCGGTCTGACACGATCAGCAGTTTCAATCTGCTTTTCGCAACGGACACAGAAGATTTTTTTAACATGCTGTATGTACCCTCCTATTTTTTATGAAAGACACCGGACAGTTTTGAAAATAGTCCTTGATGTCCGGAAAGATTCAAGAAAGGTACTTCAAGGCCGAGAATACGCTTGCATATATTTGTATAGGCTTTTCCGGCCAGGGAATCCAGGCTGATGACCGGTTCACCCTGATTCGTGGCAACAACAACCTGCTCATCATCTGGAATGGCTCCGATCAGTGGAATGGAGAGAATTTCAGTCACATCATCAATGGACATCATATCTCCTCGTCTTACCATATCCATTCGGATGCGATTAACGATTAGCGAACTATTGTGAATCTGATTTTTTTCTAACAGTCCAATGATGCGGTCAGCATCACGGATTGCGGAAACCTCCGGTGTTGTGACAACAAGAGCACGATCAGCTCCGGCTATTGCATTTTGGAATCCCTGTTCGATTCCGGCCGGGCAGTCTAAAAGTACATAATCAAATTCTTCTTTCAATTCTGAAGCCAGCTTTTTCATCTGTTCCGGTGAAATTGCTGATTTATCTTTTGTCTGGGCAGATGGAAGCAGATAGAGATTTTCATATCTGCGATCCCGGATTGCTGCCTGTTTCAATCGACAGGTTCCTTCAATCACATCGACCAGATTATAGACGATCTGATTTTCCAGTCCCATAACTACGTCAAGGTTGCGAAGACCAAGATCGGTATCAATGACAATGACTTTCTTTCCTAACCAAGAGAGTCCCGCACCAATATTTGCTGTTGTAGTGGTCTTACCTACACCGCCTTTTCCTGATGTAATAACAATTACTTCGCCCATGAATAACTTCCTCCTGTCAATGGCTTTGTTTCATGCTTTTGAATTTTCTTGTCGCTATGTGTTTCATGAACCATTTTGTCTTTTGAAGGGCAAGCTGCTCCTATCCTTCATTTGAAGCATTTGAACCAATGCTTGAAGCTGTTCCGGTTATCAATTCATTTTCCGGAGTGAGCTGGTAATAATATTTCATAACGTCTCTGGCTACTTCTGCTGCATAAGTAGAACTATAACCATTGGCGATACGAGTTGCAAAAGCAACTTCCGGTGAATCGCTTGGCGCAAATCCTATGAAAAGCGCATGGTCCGGATGTGTTTTACTCTGCTGAGCTGTTCCGGTCTTACCGGATAACTGGAATCCGCTCCTGTTAATATCCGAAAATGTACTACTATGAGATACAAGTACTACATTACGCATTCCTTCGTGTACAGCATCCCATGTGCTCGCAGAAATATCTGACAGAGTATTATCGATTTTTGGCTGTGATTCTTCAATGACATTGCCTTTGACATCAGTGGTCTTGTTCAGGAGTGTCAGATCAAAAAGTGTTCCTTTATTTGCAATCGTAGTAACATAGCGGGCAAGCTGACTTGTCGTGTAGTTGTTGGTACCCTGTCCAATTGCAGATGGTACAGAAGAATCATCGGAAATTTGTGGATCAGCCTCTGGAATTTCCATTCCGGAAGTGGTTCCAAGTCCAAACATCTGAGCATATTTTGAAAGCTTCTGGAGTCCAAGTTCACTGGAATAGTAAGCATTCGTTGCATCACCTTGGTTATTATCCTGGCTGATGGAATTGATTCCGTTGTCTTTCAGACTTAATCTGTAACCGACTTCATAAAAGAAACTGTTACAAGAGTTTTCAATTGCACCTGACACATCCAGGCTGCCATGCGCATATGGGTAAATCCAGCATTTTGGATTTGGTTCAATCTTTTCATAAATACCATGGCACGGAAGACGGGAATCTGTACTGATAACACCTTCGGTAAGTCCGGCTATAGCAGACAAAGGTTTGTAAGTAGATCCCGGTGCGGTCTTTTCCTGTGTCGCATTATTGTAGAATGGACGGGAACTTGCTGTTACAAGCTGATTGTAATAAGTTGAGTCCATATTGTTTGCAAGTCGGTTATTGTCATATCCCGGATAAGATACACATGCCAGAACCTGACCTGTGGAAGTATCTGTCATGACAAAAGAACCCGTACATGGTTCCAGACCGAGCTGTCCAGGTGTAATCTCCAGTGTCTGGATCTTTCCACGCATAAAGTCATAAGCTGTTGTTGCACCACTTGCGAGTGCATTATATTGAGATTCATCATAGTTAAGTATGTTCTGCTCGTAGAGAATCATACAAAGTTCACGACCAGTAATGGATCCGGCTTTGATCATGTATTTGTAGATCAGCTTGTCAAAACTGTTATCGGATTTTAAATGTTCATTTAAGTATGAAATAATTGCCTGGAAAGTTTCCGAGGAATCCGAATATTTACCACCATTGCTTGTATAATTTTGAAGCTTTGAGGTATCAATCCAGTTCTGAGAAACAGCATAGTTTAAAAATGTGTAAACATTGATGGTCTCATCTGTTTTCCATGCTTTATAGGTTTCATCATTTTTGTTGATGACACTGGAATTTAAAATGCCGGTAGTATTTGTCAATATATCTGTAACAATATAACTCAGATATGCCTGCATTTCCTTAGAATCATCTTTGTATGCAGCTGCATTAGGATCTGCAAGTGTACTGGAAAGACTTGCCAGAACCTGCTCTTTGTATCCGGAAAATGTATTATAAACTTCTTGTTCGGTTGATTTTGCATCATTCTCACTGAAATGAGTCATATTTACAACATCATTAGCAATGAGTGCGTTATAAACATCGCCAATTGGAATCATAACGTCACTTCCGTCACTGACAGAATTCCGATCAAAATCCAAAGTGTTCTGGATCTTGGAAAGAAGAATTCCGGCAAGCTCCTGTTCCAGAATATTATAGGCTGCTTTTTGCAGATTAGCATCCAAAGACAGATACACATCATTGCCAGCTTTTGGTTCTGTAGACTGAACGGTGTCCAGAACTTTACCAACGTTATTTACATATAATTTCACTTCACCTTTTTTGCCGCGAAGTGTGGAATCCAGGACTTTTTCAAGTCCGGATTTTCCGACCGTATCCGTTTTGGAATAAGTTTCCTGATCCTTTTTACTAAGTGCATCATATTCGTCTGTTGAAATCTGTCCGGTATAGCCAATTACATTTGCAAAACATTTACTGTCTGTATATCGGCGTAAGGATTCTTCTTCAATGTTAACACCCTGCAGAGAATCACTGTTTTCCATAATATCAGCCACAGTCTGATCACTGACATCGGATGCAATCGTAGTAGAGATATATTTCTGATAACTGTTCAGAGACATTGCATAACGTACATTGACCAGTTTCAAAATCATAGTCTTGTCCAGCTTTTTCTCGTTGATACCATAACCGTATGTTTTATCGGTACATAAGTAATGCATGATGTCGGCAGCAGACTGGGACTTTTGCTTGTCCGATAATTCATCAATGGTTTTTTTGCCATATACATCTGCGATGAAACGCAGGCGCTGGGTATCACTTTCTGATACAAAAGAGTATTCACTATTGGCATCCAGAATAATACCAAAATCATTGATGACGGAATCACCATTACTTTCCACAATATTAATAACTTTCGTTACAATTTGATTTAAAGCTTTATTTTTTTCGGATTTTTTATCATAGTCTCCATTATCCTGAATGGTAACAGAATAAGCCAGTTCATTGTAGGCAAGCAGAACACCGTTGCGGTCATAAATATTGCCGCGGGTTCCTTCGACCTCTTTTGTTTTTTGAATCTGAAGTTCATATTTGTCGGTATAGTTCTGTCCTTTCACAATCTGCAGATAAAATACTCGTTGAAGTAATACTGCTGACAAGACGCAGAACATGATAATTGCAATAAATGTTCTTGATTTTACGATATCACTTATGCCGGATTTGATCCGGTTCCACAAATTATACAAATCGGCTTGCACTCCTTTGCTCTTCTGCTTCTAGTTTTTTGTTAATGTGTAAGATGATCTGATATACGATCAAAGTTGCTAAAATAGTGTATACAAGTTCTGGCAGGATAATATGAATCAGATAGGTTCCGAAACTAAAGTCACCTTTCAGGATATATCCGCAAAAGCAGATAATGCCACCGTAAATTAGTTCACTGCCACTGATAAGTACTAAAGGCAGTTTAATATCTTCATCATAAAACAAACGTTCAAATGTTCCGTTTAAATATCCAATCACAGTATATAAAAGTATATAAAATCCAATTGTGTTTCCCCAGAAAACGTCTGTCAAAAGTCCACAGATCACACCAACAGCCATACCTTCTTTACGTCCTCGCATAAATCCAAAAGATGCTGTTACGATTATAAAAAGATTTGGCTGCACGCAGGCAAAAGCCAGTGATGGGAAAATGGTACTTTGCAAGAGAAAACACAGGATAATGATTGCCAGTGTTATGAGCTTTCGTTTCATAGATCACTACTCTCCCTTTGCTGTGTCGGAAGCAGACTCATTGTCTGCCCCGTTCGTCATATCTTCTTTTGTCTTTGTGAGAACAAGGACTTCCTGAATTTTGCTAAAATCTACCGCAGGTGTGATATAACCGGAACGAGTCAGGTTATTGGAATCCACATTGATCTCACTGATATATCCGATAAAGAGACCTTGAACAAAGCGGTCACTTACATAGGAAGTAACAACCTGTTCACCGACCTTTATGTCATTGTCATTATTAGCCAGCTTTTCAAAACGAAGACGTCCATCGTCCATTAATTTCAAATCTCCACGCACGATGCAGGTATCTGAAGTAGAGAGGATCATAGCACTTACGTTGCTGGAATTGTCAATGATTGAACGTACTCTTGCATAGTGGGGACCGACTTCTGTGACAAGTCCTACCAGCCCGCTCCCGGCCAGTACGTTACAGTTCACTTTGATGCCGTCTGCACTTCCTTTGTCTATAGTAAAATCACTGAACCAGTTCGTCCCGTTGTTCGCAATGACATGTGCACCGATTTTTTCGTAATCAGAGTAGTTCTGATCCAGTTTGTACAGATCGCGCAGACGTTCTAATTCGTATTCGTCCTGGCGAAGTCTTGTATTATCAATAGTCAGTTCATCTACTTTGGACTGCAAAGTTTCATTTTGCTTTTTCATATCCTGAAGGGTCTCAAAGTTATCAGAAAGATCACTTAACCATCTTCCAACATAGCTGATACCTTTCTGCATTGGAACAACTGTATAATCACCGATAAATCGAAGCGGCCCCCCGCCGTCTGTCACCTGATCGATTCCCAAAAGAATCACACAGATAACTGCAATGATTGCCAGCCAGTATTTACTTGGAATTGAGGATTGGTTTTTTATCTTCATATTATCTCATCCACCTATAACTTTCGTCTAACATTGAGTATGCTAATTTACTGAGATCCTTGGAAAGCATGATTTTCTTTAACCCATTCACTGCACAAATGCCCGGCTTTTGGGCAGCAGTTGTGTGGATTTTAGTCATACTTTCTACATAAGCATCCAGACCGCTCATATTCGCAATTCCACCAGTCAGATAAATCCCATTCTGGTAAATAGCTTTCCGAATCTCCGGCGGTGTACGGTCCAGCATAGAGCGGACGGCTTTCATACATTCCAGAAGAGTATCTTTAAATGCGGCTCTTACAAGTGTGATGGAAATGGTCTTTCGCATAGGGAGTCCGGTGATCAAATCCCTTCCTGCTACAGAGAAAGCGGTCTCAGAATCGCCGTTAAAAACATCGAACTGTTGTCTTAATATTTCTGCCGTTCTGCTTCCAATTAAAAAATCATGACTGTTCCGTACAAGATTCACAATTTCCTGATCCAGTGTTGTACCGCCAAGCTTTAACAGGCGGTTAAAGACGATACCACCTTCGGTGAGGACGGATAATTCGGTTGTCTCACCACCGAAATTAATAATCATAACACCCGTTGTATTTTGTACATCAATACCAAGACCGACTGCATCGGCAATGGAACGTTCTACGATATTAACTTCTCGTGCCTTTGCATTTGAGTGGATCACAAGGTCAAAAAAGGCTTTTTTCTGTACCTCAGTTACATCAGTTGGTACCGCAATCACATATTCTGCACCCCGGCTGAAATGTCGGTTCTTTTTTAGAATATTCTGAAGCAGGTTCTGCATATCATTGAAATGGGAAATAACGCCGTCACGCATTGGAAATGCAACTTCAATATCCGGTGGAGTCTTTTCATACATCTGATAAGCATCTTCACCGATTGCAATAATTTCTTTTTTATCCTGAACTGCAAGTACATTCTTTTCTTTCCAGATGGTATCTTGCTTTTTGTCATAGACTTTGATTTCGTAGGATCCCAGATCCAGTCCATAGGTGTTCCTTGCCATATGATTCAAATCCTTTCTACAGCATTCCTTCTTCGCGAAAACTCACATAACAATTATTCCCAATGATGATGTGATCTAAAAGCTCGATCCCGATTAGAGCTCCCGCATCCTGAATGCGCCTTGTAATGAGCCGGTCTTCTCTGCTTGGTGTCGGCTCACCACTTGGATGATTATGTAAAATAATAACAAATACAGCATTCTTTTGTAATGCTTCAATAAATAATTCTCTTGGCGTAATTAAGGAAGCATTCACTGTTCCTTTTGATATATTCGTTTCGCCAATGAGTTTTGATTTGGAATTCAGCATGAGCAGTTTCATGATCTCCTGCTTTTCATGCCGGAGATCTTCCATGTAGTACCTTGCAATCGAATCCGGATTTTCAAAACTTAATAATTCCCCGGCAGAGGCTTTGGAAAGTCTCTTCGCAAGCTCTGAGATACAGGATAGCTGGACTGCTTTCACGCGTCCGACACCGTGAATTTTCTTCAATCGCTCAATACTGAACTGATGAATACCGAGAATTCCACTTTCGCCGTTGTGATAAAGAATACGGCTGGCAAGCTCGAGAGCATTCTCCCCTCTCGTACCGGTCCGAAGCAGCACAGCTAAAAGTTCTGTGTCACTCAGAGCACCGGCGCCGAGCTTTTCGCATTTTTCATAAGGCCTGTCGGCACTCGGTATCTCTTTCATGGTAACTTTTTGATTCATACATTCCTTTAGATTCGATGATTCTCTTCGGTAGACTATAAGAAGCGGTAAATGATAATTGCAATCACAACGCCTATAATGCTGGCAATTGTAATCTTGATCGTAAGACCAAATGTAATGACCAGAAGTCCCAGATTGACTACAATCGGCGTATCAAGCCCGAACGTCTGCCCATAGCCAAGCCAGCTAAGTGCCGGCACCCCTTCTGCCAGCATGCCAATAAAGCCTCCAAGGACGATTCCTGTTAATAACAACAGAAAAAGTGCCCAGGAGTTCTTTCCGCCTGCTCCTTTCATATGTACCCCTCCTCATGTTTCTTCTATCTGAAAACTCCATACATTTTAGCACATTTCTGAAAATGTGTATAGACTTATACCCTTAAAAAATTCTTAAACATTCTTAGGATTGTCGAAAGCCATGTATTTTTGACTGACAGCTTCTGCCACTTTCAGTCCATCCATGGCGGCTGATGTAATACCGCCTGCATATCCTGCACCTTCCCCGCATGGATAAAGTCCTTTTACAGAACTTTGCAAGGTCTCGTCACGCAGAATACGGACGGGTGAAGAGGTACGGCTTTCTACACCGGAGAGGACTGCATCATCGCGGTCGTAGCCTGGGATTTTCTTTCCAAATTCCGTAATTCCCTCTTCCAGGCATCTCGCAATAAACTCAGGGAAAATGCTCCTTACATTGCCCCAACTATAAGCACCTTTCATCTGTGGGGCTATAGCACCTGCACTGGAAGATGGCACATTTTTCTTAAAGTCACCAAAAAGCTGGATCGGAATCTTCCCTTGCCCTTCAGCAAATGCAGCCTCTTCTAATTGGCGCTGAAAAGCCAGACCTCCGAGGATGCCTTTTTCTGGGAAATCTTCCGGTGAGACGGTTACGATTACTGCACTATTGGCATTTTTGCCATTTCGTCCGCTATAGCTCATGCCGTTTACTGCAAGTCGGGTCTCTTCAGATGAAGCATTTACTACATAACCGCCTGGACACATGCAGAAAGTATAGACACCTCTGCCCTCTTTTGTCTTAGCTGTTAATTTATATGCAGCAGCAGGAAGGCTCTCGGGTGCATTTTTACCATATTGAGATTCGTCAATCATATCTTGTGGATGTTCTACGCGTACGCCTACAGCGAATGGTTTTGGCTCCATTTTTATATCTGAGAGATTTAAAAGCCCAAAAGTGTCTCTGGCGCTGTGACCAATGGCAAGTACTGCAACGTCCGTCAGTAAATCTTCTCCGATGTTTGTTCTGGTATCTTCCAGATGAAGCATCGCAAGTGCCGGCTCATCTGAAAAATCAATGCTGCGTTTTGTACGGATTCCTGTCACTTTTGTATGAAAACGAACTTCACCACCCATAGAGATGATTGCCTCACGTATATTTTTAACGACCTTTGCCAGAATATCAGTTCCGATATGTGGCTTTGCATCATAAAGAATGGATTCCGGTGCCCCGTATTTCACAAAAAGACGCAGGACTTCCTTTCCTCTGTTATGGGTATCGTGCACAAGCGTATTTAACTTTCCATCAGAAAATGTACCTGCACCGCCTTCGCCGAACTGGACATTAGACTCAGGATTTAGTTTGCCTGTTTTCCAGAAATCTTGTACGTCTTTCTGGCGCTCTTCCATAGAAGCACCACGTTCTAAAAGAATTGGACGGTATCCCATGCGTGCAAGCGCATAACCACAGAACAGACCGGCCGGTCCGGTCCCGATTACAACAGGCCTGTAAGTCAGTACATGTGTTCCAGTCGGAGTGCAATGATAGCTATCATTTTCTTCTTTTATTGTAATATTTTTATTCCGGTTCTTTTTAATGATCCGCTTTTCATTCTGAACGTTTGCTGCAATCGTGTAAACATAAAAAAGATTTGGTTTCTTTCTGGCATCCAGAGATTTTTTTTCAATATGCCAGGTCAGAAGATCTGAGCTGGAAATTTTTAATGTTGTATATATTTTCTTTTCAAGGTCACTTTTTTTATGAGTAACCGGAAGCTTTAACTGACTGATTCTGATCATGTTTTCCTCCTTGTACATGTAATCGATAACGAAAAAAGGTCCACCGGACCTTTTTGTCGTATGCTTGGCAACGAAAAAACCAAAGCCATTTTAGCTTTCGCGAAAAATGCTTTGGTTTAGTATAGCTCATATTTATGTT
Organism: Dorea sp. Marseille-P4042; assembly: GCF_900290215.1. Taxonomy (NCBI): domain Bacteria; kingdom Bacillati; phylum Bacillota; class Clostridia; order Lachnospirales; family Lachnospiraceae; genus Dorea; species Dorea sp. Marseille-P4042. Next base: position 304,298 of record NZ_OLMI01000001.1, read on the forward strand.
TCAGACAAGTATACGATTAAAGTTTCCAGATATCCCGGTTATATTCGGCAATGGTCCGGTCAGAAGAAAAATATCCGGCTTTTGCAGTATTTATTAACATTTTTCCAGCCCAGTTCATACGATCCTCGTAGTCAGCCATTACGTTCTCTTTCACAGCAATGTATTCTTTTAAATCGAGCAAAGTCATAAACCAGTCTTTACTGATCAAATCTTTGTATAACCGGCACAGGTTTTCCGGGTCACCGATACGTATCATTTCTTTGCTGATAATAAAATCAACGAGATTTTGTATCAGTGGATCATTGTCGTAATATTGGTCAGAATGATATCCGGACGTCTCATATAATTGAATCACTTCCTGACTGGATTTACCAAAAATATAAATGTTATCTTTTCCGACCAGATTACAGATTTCAACATTGGCGCCATCCATAGTTCCCAGTGTCACAGCTCCGTTCAGCATGAATTTCATATTGCCGGTTCCACTTGCTTCTTTTGATGCAAGCGAAATCTGTTCAGAAATATCACAGGCAGGAATTAGATGAGATGCCTCTGTAACATTATAATTTTCAACCATAATCACTTTTAAATAAGGTGATACCTCAGGATCTGATAACGTAAGCTTTTGGAGGCAGAGGATCAGATGGATGATATCTTTTGCAAGTGTATAAGCAGGTGCAGCTTTTGCCCCAAAGATCATGGTAATCGGCCTCTGTGGAAGCTGGCCGGATTTGATCTGTTTATATTTATAAATGGCATAAAGCGCATTTAACTGCTGTCTTTTGTATTCGTGCAGTCTTTTGATCTGAATATCAAAAATGGAATTCGGATCAATGTCCAAATCTTGCTTTTCTTTTAAATGCATACATAGTTTTTGCTTATTCTTCTGCTTGATCTTAAGAAAATGATTCAATACCTTAGTATCGTTCTGATACTCAAGAAGTTTTTCAAGTTTAGAAGAATCTTTCTTCCAGGAATCACCGATTAGACTGCTGATATATTCCGAAAGTTCCAAATTACAGTGCATCAACCAGCGGCGGAATGTAATACCATTTGTTTTATTATTAAATTTTTCCGGATAGATCTGATAAAAAGCTTTTAATTCGGAGTTTTTTAAAATCTCTGTGTGGAGGGCTGCAACTCCGTTTACACTAAAGCCATAGTGAATGTCCATGTGAGCCATATGCACACGGTCTTGCGAATCAATGATCGCAACAGACTCATCTTTATATTTTTCTTTTGCTTTAGCGTCTAATTTTTCAATAATCGGAACCAGTTGCGGCACGACCTCATTCAGATAATCGAGCGGCCATTTTTCCAAAGCTTCTGCCAGAATCGTGTGATTTGTATAGGCACATGTTCTGGATACGAGATCAGTTGCAGTATCAAAGTCAATGCCTTGCTCCATAAGAAGCCGGATAAGTTCCGGGATGATCATAGATGGATGGGTATCATTGATCTGAATGACAACATGTTCAGGAAGCGAAGTAAGTTCAAAATTCTGTTCTTTTAGTTCTTTTAAAATAAGCTTTGCACCACAGCAGACCATAAAATACTGCTGATAAATACGGAGCAGATGTCCGGCTTTATCACTGTCATCCGGGTATAAGAATAAAGTCAGGTTTTTGGCAATATTTTCTTTGTTAAAATGAATGCCATCTGTCACAAGTGATTCATCAATGGAGTCTGCATCAAAAAGATGTAGTTTGTTGATTCCGTTACCATATCCGGGAATGTCAATATCATACATGGACGCCTGTAAAGTAAAAGAACCAAACTGAACCGGAAAATGAACATCTGTTTTTATAAGCCAGTTTTCTTTTTCAATCCATGGATTTTTCAACTCTTTTTGCTTTTTGTTTTCAAAAACCTGTCGGAAGAGACCGTAATGATAATTCAGACCAATTCCCGCTCCAGGAAGTCCAAGTGTTGCTATAGAATCAAGAAAACAAGCAGCCAGGCGGCCGAGTCCGCCATTTCCAAGTGATGGTTCCGGTTCGAATTCTTCAATTTCCTCCAGAGATTTTCCGTTTTCATGTAAAAGCTTCTTTATATCATCGTAGATTCCAAGATTGATCAAATTGTTGGAAAGAAGTTTTCCAATCAAAAATTCTGCCGAGATGTAGTAAATCTTTTTTGTCCTTTGATTTGCTGTTTTCTCTTTGCATAATTCTTTTGTCAAATGAAGCAGCGCATAATAAACACTTTTATGATCAGCCGCTTCAATAGATGTCTGAAGCTGGTCTTCCAAATATTTTTTGTAATTCATTGTTACTCTCCTTTTTGTTGTAAACTGCGCGCGCATAATTGAGTAATTTTTTTAATTTTTGCTGCCAGATTATCCGTGAAGCTGTCTGCGTCTGAACGCCAGACCCAGTTTCCGCCTAATGTAGAAGGGGTATTTATGCGTGCTTCGCAGCTAAGACCTAAGTAGTCCTGAACAGGAATAATACATGTATCTGCCACACTTCTCATAGCGAGCCGAATATAATCCCAATGAATGTCTGCTTCCGGAGTAAATCGATTTCCAATATATTCCAAAGCCATTTCTTTATCTTCTTCTTTTAAAGCTTGATACCATCCTTGAAGCGTATCATTATCATGGGTACCGGTGTATACAACACAGTTTGGATGATAATTGTGTGGAAGATAATCACTGTCTTCCCTGGAATCAAAAGCAAATTGAAGAACTTTCATACCTGGGTACCCACTATCTTTTAAAAGTTGTTTTACGGAATCTGTCAAAAATCCAAGATCCTCAGCAATAATTGGAAGATCACCAAGTTCTTGTTTTATTTTGTGAAATAAATCCATACCAGGCCCCTTTTCCCAGTGCCCGTTTTCAGCAGTTGGATCACCATAAGGAATGCTGTAATATTCATCAAAGCCCCGGAAATGGTCAATTCGCATAATATCATATAGTCTAAAACAACCTCGGATCCGGTTTACCCACCAGGAAAATCCGGTTTCTTTGTGATAATCCCACCGATATAAAGGATTCCCCCAAAGCTGTCCGGTAGCAGAAAAACCATCCGGAGGACATCCGGCTACTGCTGTTGGCTGTCCACTTTCATCTAATTGGAACAACTCTGGGTGTGCCCACACATCTGCACTGTCATAAGCAACATAAATTGGGATATCTCCAATAATCTGAATCCCTTTTTGATTTGCATATTCTTTTAACATGTTCCATTGTTTGTAGAATTCGTATTGTAGAAACTGATAAAAATGAATTTCATCTGTAAGTAAGTCCTGATAATGCGAAATTGCATCTGGTCTGCGAAGACGGATATTTTTCTCCCATAGATTCCAGCCAGCTCCATGAAAATAATCTTTTACAGACATATAAAGAGCATAGTCTGAAATCCATTCATTTTGTTCGTTCAGAAAATCCACGTAATCAGAAGAATTCATGATCTGCTGTTCTTTTGCATGTTCATAAGCTACCTTTAAGATATGAAATCGGTTCTGATAAAGCATGCCATAATCTATCTGATTCGGATTATTACCAAAATCTGCCTGCCTGCATATGTCGTCTTCAAGCAGTCCTTCCCGGGTCAGTGTTTCAAGATCAATAAAATAAGGATTTCCGGCAAAAGTCGAAAATGACTGGTAAGGAGAATCCCCATAACTGGTCGGGCCAAGTGGCAGAATCTGCCACAGTGACTGGCCGCTTTTTTGCAGCCAGTCGACAAATTTATAAGCTTCCTTTGAAAATGATCCGATTCCGTATGCACCAGGAAGTGCAGATACCGGCATTAAAATTCCACTTTGTCTCATGATATAAACTCCTTTTTTCAGGTATGTACCTACCCTTTAACGGCTCCTGCTGCCACACCCTTGATAATATGTTTCTGACAGGACAGATAAAAGATGATGACAGGGATAACTGCAAGAATCAAAGCAGCCATAACAGCACCCATATCAACACGGCCGTAGCTTCCCTTCATATACTGGATTGCGATAGAAATTGTCTTATATTTGTTCAGATCCAGTACCAGATAAGGAAGTAGGAAGTCATTCCAGATCCACATTGTCTCAAGAATACCAACAGAGATGTAGGTCGGTTTCATGATCGGAAGTACTACACTGAAAAATGTACGGATCGGTGTGCAGCCGTCTATCATTGCTGCTTCCTCTATCTCGACTGGAATTGATTTGACAAATCCACAGAACATAAATACTGCAAGACCTGCACCAAAGCCCAGATAAATAATAATGATACCCCAAGGAGTACGAAGTCCGGTACGGTCAGCAACCAGTGACAGGGTGAACATAACCATCTGGAAAGGTACGACCATTGAAAATACGCATAAAAGGTAAAGCATTTTTGTAAATTTAGATTTGACTCTTGTAATGTACCATGCACACATAGAAGTACATACAAGAATTACAAGAACAGATCCAACAGTAATAAATACTGTCCAGCCAACTGCACTTAGAAGATTATATTTATCAATTGCAGTCATGTAGTTTTCAAGTCCGGCCATCGTTTTTCCATCCGGAAGCTGGAATGGCTGTTTATTAATATAAACCTTCTTTTTAAAAGAATTCATAAGTACGATTAAAATAGGCAGTATATAGACAATTCCTAAGATTGTAAATATACCGGTTCCGGCTGCGCTAAGAGCACTTCTTTCCTTTTTCATTTATTGCTGCACCTCCTTGGAACGAGTCATATGTAACTGAATCATACTAATTGCAACGACAAGAACAAAGAACAGGACGGCTTTTGCCTGTCCGACACCTTCCCATCCAGTACGTCCGTAAAACGTGTTAAAGATGTTCAGTGCCATCATCTCAGACATCTTGGAAGGTTCACCGGCTGTCAGTGATAAGTTCTGGTCAAATAATTTAAATCCGTTTGTCAGTGATAAGAACATACAAATGGTAATGGATGGCATCATCATTGGAATCGTGACTTTGAATAATTTTGTCCATTTTCCGGCACCATCGATCTGTGCCGCTTCCATAACATCCCCCGGAATAGATTGTAGACCTGCAATATAGATGATCATCATATAACCAATCTGCTGCCAGCTTACAAGAATGATCAGTCCCCAGAATCCGTACCATTCGTTTAATGCAAGTGCAGTTCCATATTTTTCAAGAATACCATTAAAAATTAACTGCCAGATATAACCAAGAACAATTCCACCAATCAGGTTCGGCATAAAGAAAATAGTACGGAAAATATTAGTACCACGCATATTCTTGGTAAGTGCACTTGCCAGAGCGAAAGCAACGGCATTAACAATAATTAAAGATGCAACTGCAAACAATGCAGTGTACCAGAAAGAATGACGGAATACCGTGTCTTCAAAAGCCTTTTTGTAGTTGGAAAATCCGATGAATTTCGCATCTGTTACCGTTGTGAATTTACAGAATGAAAGCCAGATTCCCATGATAAAAGGAATGATAAAGCCCAAGATAAACGCACAGAATGTAGGAAGTACGAATATGGGCATATAGCGTTTTACAGCCTTTTGCATAAAAGGCGCCCCCCTTTCCTTAAAAGCGGCGGGAGAATTGACCCTGCCCGCCGCATGAACATATTACGATTCATATTTGATATTTCTTATTTGGAAGCTGCTGCTTCAGTTGCCCAGCCGTCTACAAAAGCACTTACAACTTTTGCCCAGTTCGCATCTGTCTGATCTGCTGCATATGCAGTTAATGCAGAACCAACACCATTCTTCCACTCCTCAGAAGGCATTGTTGAGAAGTTCCATGAAACAGGAGTTTTGCCATCTTCCAGATATTTGTTTGCTTCATTTACAAGTACGTTATCAGAATCAAGATTTGCTTTGAATGGAATCGTGAATCCCATTTCTTTGCAAAGACCATTAACGCCTGCATCAGATGTTACACACCAGTTCATGAAGTCTAAAGTAGCCTGAATGTCATCTTCTGAAGCTTTGGAGTTTACACACCAGTAGTTCTCTGTACCAGTACAGATTCCCTGATTCTCCTCTCCGTCTACACCAATGTAGATAGGAAGAATTCCAAGATTATCATCACCAATATCTTTGATGTTGTTGTATTCCCATGTACCGTTCTGATAGAATACAGCCTCTTCTGTTACGAAATCTGCAGTTGCATCATCAGCTGTCTTTGTAGAAAGAGCAGTTGGATCGCAAGTTGCGTTGTTGATGTACAGATCCCAGATCTGACGATAGTTGTCAAGGTATGTACCTTTGATTGCATCTGTATTATCAATACCGTCTTCTTTATACTCATAGTAGATTGGAAGGTTTGCCAGGTGAGTTTTAAATCTCCAGTCAGAAGAACCGTCCATACCTGCTGATGTAAATGCAGAGAATCCAAGTTTGTCTTTATTTGCTGTAATGTCTTCCACAACTTTCTTGAAGCTGTCAAAGTTTGTGATATCTGATGCGGAGTAACCTGCTTTTTTAAGAAGCTCTTTGTTGTAAATGATACCGTAACTCTCAACAACGTAAGCAATACCTGCCATCTTATCTCCGTCCATCAGAGTAAAGTCATCATCTGTCAGCTCTTTTGCTATATCAGAATCTTTCAGGTCATAGCAATAATCTTTCCAGCTTGCAAGTCCTACAGGACCATTTACCTGGAATAATGTAGGAGCATCTGTCTTTGCCATCTCGGATTTTAATGTTTTTTCATATTCACCGGATGCAGCAGTGAGTACAGTTACCGGAACTCCTGTTTCATCTGTGTATTGCTCTGCAAGCTCCTGCCACTGCTCATCAGCTTCAGGCTTGAAGTTCAGGTAATACACTTTTCCTTTTGCATCGGACTTTGCAGTTTTTTTGTCCGATGAGCTGCTGCAGCCAGTTACCATTCCGATAGTCATTGCTGCAACAAGTAAAATTGATACAACTTTACGCATTTTCATAATTGTTCCCTCGCCTTTCTGAGAATCTTTTTTGTTCTCTTGATTTACTCATATTTTAGCAGGAAATTTGCGTAAAACTGTATCAATAAAAAAACCTCTAATATAAAAAATTAAACTTTCCGTTATTGTTCTTCTTCAAATTGTCGTATGCTGTCATCTGCATAATTTAGAAAATCTTCCGGGGAAATACGTCCTTCCGCAAGCTGAGGCAGGTATTTGGAGAGAGTATTTTCCTGGAAAACGGAATTCCATTTGACCTGGTAATTCGGAACAAATGTCGGGGAATTCGAAAATGCCTTCAGGTAGTCGCGTTCCACCTGGCTTATATATTTTTCCTCCATTGAAAACATCGTTTCTTTTTCCAGAAGATTAAATTCTGTCCGGAATTTAAAAAATGCAAGTGCTCCTTCTTTTACTTCTTCACTGCATCCAGACGTCAGTGCCCAGCCAAATGTTTCCGGAGAAGAAACCAGTGTATTTCCAGGGAAAGAAGAAAAACGAACACACTGTTCCCATCCGTCAGGGATCTGGTCGATCATCCAATATCCATTTGGAACCATAGCTGCTTTCCCGGTAAAAAAGTTATTGTATGACGTGTCAAAATCATTATACAGAGCATTCGATGTTGTATAGGAAAACAGTCGCTTTAAAGTATTTGCCAATTCCAGCCCGGAAGCATTCTGGTAGGTGTCCGGATAGATCAGACTCATAAATTCAGCACCTTCTTCCGATGAAGAAGCGACTGCTGCACTTGCCAGTAACATAGGTGCCCATCCCGTTCCATCTGTATGTAGTGCCAGTGGCGTGATACCTGCGTTTGTAAGTTTGTCACAACACGCCCAGAACTCATCCCATGTTGTTGGAAAGGAATCAATGCCGGCTTTGTTAAACAATTCCTGATTCCAGAATATGCCGCAGCAGGAAAAAGCCGCAGTTGAAATTGGTGCAAGATAAATATTTCCGTCTGCGTAAGTGCAGCCTTCCTGTACAACAGGTTCGATCATGGAAGACCACTCTTCGTCTGCATCAATATATGGAGTCAGATCCACAATTCGGTTTTCTACAATCATTTTCTGATAAAAAGAAGGAAGCATTCGAAGATCTGTAAGAATATCCGGAAGTTCATCGGTTGCATTCAATCGTTTCAGGTTTTGACGATAGTCATCTTCTGTCTCTACGATCCAGTCAACATCCAGTTCATAGGTTCCTTTGTATTTTTTATTAAATGCTTCTACTACTTTCTGCTCATTTTTCGTTCCGGTAGATGGATCCACGGTCAGAATAATGGATATTTTTACTGGTTCTTTGGATTCTTCTGCCAGTTTTTTTTCAGATGTTTTACAGCCGGTCAGCAGGCAGATCATAAGTAGAAGTATAAACATACTTCGGATTGTGTTTTTGATATGTTGCTTTTTCATGATTCCTGCTCACCTCCTTTTGGCACTTTTATCGTACAGGTTGTACTTGCATCGGTTGTTTCGTAGTAATATGTAATCTTATCACCGTATTTTAACCGCAGTCTAGTCAGTATATTAAATACACCGTATCCATGTTTTTTGTCAGGAAATGCCTCTTTGATCTGAGAAATAGGTAAATGCGTAAGTCCGTTGATCTTTTCTACTATATCTTTATTCATTGGCATGCCGGTATTATAGACAGATAGCACCAGAACATCCTTTTCTTCTGTAATCCGTATCCGTATATAGCCCCCTTCATAGATTTCACTGAATCCATATTTTACTGCATTTTCTACTAATGGCTGAAGAATCAGCTTCAGGATTTTATTTTCTTTTGCATTGACCTGACAGTCAATTTCATATTCAAACAGATCTGCGTTTCGGATCTGCTGGATTTCCATGTAGCTTTTCACATTTTCCAGCTCATCTTCTACGGATACAATATCACTTCCTTTACTGAGGCAGAGGCGCAGGTACTTTGAAAGAGCCTGAATCATACGCATGGTCGTTTCCTCTTTGTTCATACGCGCAAGCATATAGATGGTATCCAGTGTATTATACAGAAAATGTGGGTTGATCTGACTGATCAGCATATTTAATTCACTGGTGCGCAGTTCTTTTTCCTGTAATTTAATTTCGTTGACAAGTTGTTCAATATTGCCAAGCATTTCATTGTAAGAATGTCCAATCTGATCTAATTCCGTGTTTGTGTGAAGTGCCGGCATATGTGTATAATCTCCACCGTCAAATCCAGTCATATATGTGGTGATTTCCTGGATCGGTCTGGTGAACCGATTAGAGAACAAGATACTGAGTAATAGGGCTAATACCACAATAATCAGGTAAATCAGAACCAATACAATTAAAATCTGGGTGGTCTGACTTGTAACAACTTCATTTGGCACATACGTAAAGATGGAAAACGAACAGTCCTTTTGATAGTAAGCAGACAGATAACCACCCGTTACAGCCTCTCCATTGAGAATAATTCCCGTATCAGAGGATTTTTTACATGCGCTTATCAAAGTTTTCGTCACATTGTCCGGCAAGACAGTGTTTTTCTGATTCAGAGCATAAATATTTCCATTCTGATCCATTATTCCGGTTAGAATGGAAGAATCTGCCTTTTCGGAATCCATCGTTACGATATGATTCAAAAAGGAAGGATTCATTTTCAGAATAATAATTCCCGGTTCACTTGGATAGTCCAGAGAATGAACATATCGGGTGATGAACAAGGAATCTTCTTTTCCGTTAAAGAGTGTATCTTTTGCAATGAACCAGACTGTTTTTGCGTACTCTGTACCAAGCTTCTTCTGAAACACAGTGTTTTTAATGTCAAAAGCATCTACATAACCATAGGATCTGGTATATACGTTTCCTTTATTATCCATATAACAATAATCTTGAATAGAATCCAGATCCAGATATGAGAAATATTTGCCAACGGCATTCTTTTCATTATCAGTCAGTTCTTCTGCGTTCAGACTTTTTTGGATCGTTTCATTAAGAATAGCTTCTGCAGTCACTTCTTTCGATTTCGTATAAAGATTATCCAGTAAAATTCCCATCTTCTCGTCTGCAAACTCGTATTTTTCTATAATATTATTTTTTAAAGTATGGTGCATATAACTCCATACTCCGATCATAGATAATAAAAGTGCAAGAAGAAGTAATATAAGCGTAGATTTTAAATATTTTTTCTGGATACCTGAACTTAAATGTTTTTGCTTCATACTTCGTATTCCTTTTTATACTCACTTGGCAGTTTTCCGGTATATTGCTTGAATAATTGTGAAAAATAAGAAGGATTGCTGATACCAACTTCTTCACAGATTGTTCGGACACTGGTATTTCCTTCTTCCAGCATTCTTTTTGCTTTGTCCATACGTTTTTTGACCAGGTACTGTTTAAAAGTCATATGGAAGGTGCTTTTAAAGATACGTCCAAAGTAAACCGGGTTTAAATATACATGAGCTGCTGTTGCAATGATTGACAAGTCTTCCTCTTGAAGATGTTCTTCGATATAAGCGACAGCTTCTGCCATATATTCTTTAAAATAACTCGTTTCATTTTTCCCGGCTTCTTCCTGACGCAGTTCTATTGCACGGCATAAAATTTTGTAGCAGACATCTACTGCTTTTACAGCCGGCAGATGATTCAGGTTAGAATAATAATTTGCAAATTGATTTTTCATATCCTCGTTCATACCATAAGTATCTTGAAGCATGAACTGTACTCGGAGCATAACTTTATGAAGGTACTGGCATTGACGTGCTTCTTCTTTTGGAAGATGGTAAATAAAATCAATAAATGTTTCTTTTAGTTCCACAAAATCATTTTTCCGTATGCTGTTCATAATCCGGATTTCCCTGTCTTCAGAGAACTGCTTCGAATCGTCTTCCTGTTCTTCTAAATCTTCTGGAATTGTAAACGCACTGGCACCGGAAGCACTGGCAATTCCAAATAATTTTTGTGCTTCTTCATAGCTTTTCCTGATTCCGGATATCCCTTTATATGGCTTGGAAATAGAAGCGATGACCGGACATTTTTCTTCATTCTTTGCCTGTTCCAATAAAGTTTTGATCTGCCTTACTGCATTTTTTTGCTGAGTCTTTATAATGAAAACATAATTGCCGTCTTCCCCTTCAAATTTCCAGCACGAAAAATGTTCAAAAACATGTGCTTCTATTTCCTGAATTACTGCATATCTGGATGCTTCATAATCTAAAGAATTTGTAATTTTATAAATTAAATCAATATCGGCGCACACTGTGATAAAAAAATCATGATTATCCGGCAAATCATGAAGTACAGAGAATACTTCTGTAATCTTTTCCTCCGGGATCAGATTCTGAACATATTTTTGTATTACGACCTGCAGAAAACTGTCACCGTCTTTTAAAAGGAGTTGTTCCCAGCTTTCGTATTTTTCTTCACTGCGTAGCTGTTTGATACATGTGTTATAGGCTCCGGTCATTGTGGAGCGAAACTGTTCATCATCAATTGGTTTTAAAAGATATGCGTAGGCGCCAAGATCACAGGCATGTTTTGCATATTCAAAATCACGGTATGCGCTAAGTACTACAAAAAGACATGAGATCTGTTCTTTTTGAATTTCTTCCATAACCATAAGTCCTGTCATTTGCTTCATTCGAATATCGGTTAGAACGACATGTGGCTGTTCACGCCTGATGACTTCCAGTGCCTGAACTCCACTTTTGGCAGATCCGACAACCTCAAATCCCATGCTCTCCCAGTCATAGGTATCTAAAAGTCCCTGTAATAAAATTGGTTCATCGTCCACAATTACCAGTTTTAGTAATTCCATTCTTTTTCCTCACTTTTTTATGAATCGGCCGAATTTATCTGATTGTGCATCAGGTTGAATCTATCCGACAGATACATTAAGACAATCATAACATATTACCATTTCATTTTAGACTTTAAATACAGAAAAGTTTATCAAAAAAAATACATGTTATATAAAAAATTATACTTCAAAAAATACTTTTTATATAACATGTTTTATTTATGCATCTTAAAGCAATTGTTATAGATCAGATGCTGCATGTTTTCCTGCCAGATAACCGGTAGCCCATGCCCACTGTAGATTATAACCGCCACAAATTCCATCAACGTCAAGAAGTTCTCCGGCAAGATAGAGATCTTTTGTAATACAGGACTGCATCGTCTCCATATCTACTTCTTTTAAGCTGACACCGCCTGCGCTAACTTGAGCATTGTCAAACCCGTTGGTATCAGAAATGTTTAACCTGCAAGACTTTATGACCTTACACAGTCTTGTAAGTTCTGCTCCTTTGATCATATTTAGTTTCGCAGAAAAACGGATGCCTGAGATTCGGAGTATCTCCGGAATTAGTTTTGTGTGAAGAATTCCGGTCAGAAGGTCTTCCGGTTTTGCCTTTTGGTTCTCGCTCAGGTGCTGAAGCTTTTTGCTAAATAGTTCTCTAAGTGAAGCTTCCTCTAATTCCGGCAGAAAGTCAATCATAACCTGCGCATTTTGCTTTTCATATAAAGCCCTGGAAATATAGCGGCTGACTTGGAATACAGGAATTCCGGATATGCCATAATTGGTAATCTGAAGTTCACCGGTATCTGAGGCAGCCATACGCCCATGGATCAAGGCTGTTACTTTTGCATCTGTCCTGACTCCTGAAGCTTTTTGAAAGGCAAAATCCTTTACTTTTAACTGCACCAGTGCCGGAACAACCGGCACAACAGAATGCCCCAGTGATTTGACAAGGGTATAACCGCTGCCATCAGAGCCGAGTTTTGAAGAAGCCTTTCCGCCGGTTGATAAAATGATGCGGTCAGCTTGAATTTTTTCGCTGCCGGTCTCAATCTGGAATCCTTTTTTTGTTCGGCATATGGATGTCACTGCGTTCTCACGTCTGATGTCTGCGCCCAGCTCTTTTAAACGATTATCCAGAACAGAACGGACGACAGATGCCTGATCACATCTTGGATAAATGTATCCATTTCTGGATTTCATCAGAAGTCCCAGATTTTCGAAAAAACGAATGGTATCCGAATATCCAAAGGCTTTTAGAACAGAAGAAATCAATTGCGGCTCATCACTTCGGAAATAATCCAAAGACATGTTTTTATTTGTCAGATTACAGCGCCCATTTCCAGTAGACAAAATTTTCTTTCCAAGAATATCCTTCTGATCAAAGATAATGACCTGAATGTCTGGATTTGTCTCAAGGGCGGTGATGCCCGCCAACATACCGGAAGCACCGCCTCCGATAATTGCAAGTGTTCTCATATCTGTACTCCTTAACTTTATATTATAACTCTGTTACAAGGTATTCTCTTACCAGATACTCTAAAGACATTAATATTCCAAGCTTTGCATGCTGCCATGTAAGTCCGCCCTGGAAATACACTGCATATGGCTCTTTGATCGGTCCATCGGCACTCAGCTCGATAGAGGATCCCTGAACAAATGCTCCGGCTGCCATAATAACATCACTGTCATATCCTGGCATCGGCCATGGTTCTGGTGTGACATAGGAATCAACCGGGGCAGCAGCCTGGATTCCCTTACAGAATGCGATGACACCTTCCGGTGTTCCAAGTTCTACTGCCTGAATAATATCGTGGCGGCTCTCCGTACCATTTGGAATGACACTGTAACCTAATTTTTCATAGATGTTTGCTGCAAAGATGGCTCCTTTTAAAGCACCTGCTGTCACGGTCGGTGCCAGGAAAAGTCCCTGGAAGAAGGACTGCATGACACCGAGAGATGCACCAACTTCCTTTCCAAGTCCTGGAGAAGTCAGGCGGTATCCACAATTATCAATCAGATCTTTTCGTCCTGCGATATATCCGCCAATTGGCGCAAGTCCACCGCCCGGGTTCTTGATCAGGGAACCAACGACCATATCTGCACCCACATCACTTGGCTCAATCGTCTCTACAAATTCACCGTAACAGTTATCGACCATACAGATAACGTCTGGTTTGATACTCTTTACAAATGCAATCAGTTCTCCAATCTGTGAGACGGAAAAGCTTGGTCTTGTCTGATATCCTTTGGAACGCTGGATTGTTACAAGCTTTGTCTTTTCGTTGATTGCTTTTTTGATATTGTCATAGTCAAATGCACCGCCTTCCAGAAGATCTACCTGGCGATAGGAAATTCCGTACTCCGCAAGAGAACCATTCGATGGGCGGATTCCAATGACTTCTTCCAATGTGTCATAAGGTTTTCCGACTGGAGATAGAAGCTCATCGCCCGGGCGCAGATTTGCAGCCAGTGCCAGTGCCAGTGCATGAGTTCCGCATGTGATCTGCGGTCTTACAAGAGCACTTTCTGTATGAAAAATCTCTGCGTACACTTCTTCCAGTGTGTCACGTCCCGGGTCGTCATAACCGTATCCGCTGGCGTATTTGAAACAGCCGGCATTGACTTTACATTTCTGCATTGCATGCACGACTTTCAACTGATTGTACTCTGCCACTTTGTCGATGGCATCAAAACGTTCTTTTAAAGTTCCTTCAATCTGGCTTCCGAAATCGTAAACCTCTCTGCGGATTCCCATTTCCAGATACATATCTTCTATATTTAACATGATTGTTCCTCCAAAATATCTTTTTTAATAGATTCGAGCATCACTTCCAGAATCTTATCTTCATCATAATTGTAATCTTTTTTATTAATCCATGTCACATGCTTCTCACGCTTGAACCATGTAATCTGACGTTTTGCAAAATGTCTTGTGTCTCGTTTGATTTTGTAAATGGCATCTTCTAATGTGCATGCTCCATCCAGATAGTCCAGAATTTCTTTATATCCAAGTCCCTGCATAGAAACCATGCTGCGGTCATAGCCACGCGCTTTTAAAGCCTTAACTTCCGCGACAAGCCCCTCTTCTATCATCTGGTCGACTCGCAGATCTATACGGCGGTACAGGTTCTTGCGGTCATCATTTAAGATAAAATATACAAATTGATAGGGCGACTCTTTTTGCCGCTCTGTTTCATTGTGTTCAGAAATTTTCATTCCGGTTTTCTGATAAAATTCCAATGCCCGAATGACCCGCTTTATATTATTTGCATGGATAGTATCTGCCGATTTTGGGTCCACTTCGCGAAGTTTTTCATGAAGTGCCTCTGCGCCATGTCCTTCTGCAAATGTTTCTAATTCTGCGCGGAGCGAGGTGTCATTATCATTATCTGTAAAATCAATATCATAAAGTAGTGCCTGAATATAAAATCCGGTTCCGCCTACTACGATTGGAATATGCCCGGCAGCATAGATCTTTTTCATAGCTTCTTTTGCCATCTGTTGAAAACGGACAACATGAAATTCATCGTCTGGTTCCAGTTCATCTACTAAGTAATGTGGAACATGCTGCATTTCTTCCGGACGGATTTTTGCGGAACCAATATCCATATATTTGTAGACCTGCATGGAATCTGCAGAAATAATCTCACCACCGATTGCTTTTGCAAGACCAATGGAAGCCTTTGTTTTACCGACTGCAGTAGGTCCGGTGAGAATGATTAAAGGTTGTTTTTGCATGATATATCATCCCTTACATTTTTCATATTCGATATTAAACAATACGTTTGAATTTCTTTTCCAGTTCGCGCCTTGACATGGCGATAATGGTGGGTCTCCCATGTGGACAGTGATAAGGATTGTCCAGTGACAGAAGTTCCGTGATCAATGTGTCTACTTCTGCAGCGCTCAATCGCATATTTCCTTTGACAGCTGCCTTACAGGACATAGATGCAATCTTTTCGTCAATCAGATTAGATGGCGCATTTCGGTTGATTTCATCAGACAGACTGTCAATCATCTCCATGAGCAGTTCTTTTTTTGCAATACTGAACAGATTGTCCGGTACAGCGCGGACTGCATAGGAATCCTGTCCGAATTCTTCTATCTCAAAACCAATCCGCGTGAACTGATCCATATAAAGCCTGAGAAGTTCTGCCTCCTGCATAGACAGATTCAGTACGATTGGCGGACTAATAAGCTGAGAAGTAAACTCCCGTGTCTTCATGCCCTTCAATGTCTGTTCATACAGAACTCTCTCATGAGCTGCATGCTGGTCGATAATATATAAGTTATCATGAAATTCTACCAGCCAGTAAGTATCAAAGACCTGGCCGATAATCTTATGTTCAGCTTTTGCCTGTGGCTCCAGAAGTTTTTCTTCAAAGAAATTGAGCTGCTGTGGTTTTCCCGCAGGAACTTGTCTTGCAGTATAATTTGGCATCTCTGCAATCTGAGAGCCTTGTGCCTGCATATTTTGTTGTGGTTCATATGAGCTTTGTGCCTGCATATTTTGTTGTGGTTCATATGAGCTTTGTGCCTGCACATTTTTCTGTGGCTTACAGGAGTCAGGAGCTGGTATATTTTTCTGTGGTTTATAGGAGTCCTGCACTGATACATTTTTCTGCGGTTTACAGGAGTCTGTATAGGATGAAGCATGTGTTGTTTCTTGCTTGTTTTCGTGCAGCGCTTCATGGTAAGAATATACTCTCTTCTTCATCTCATTCATAAAGTATTGCAGCTTTTCATCTTCATTTTGTGGTGACTGCAAAGAAGTTCGCAGCTTTTCGGTATGTTCTGCCTCACTTTTTTTCGGCAGATCCTTCTTCGACTCTTTCGGTTCTTCTGGAATTTTTATATCATCCAATGTCACTTCGGGAATCAGCTCCCGTTCATGTAGTCCGTCATCGACAGCCGCAAACAGGGTATT
Source organism: Dorea sp. Marseille-P4042 (assembly GCF_900290215.1). Taxonomy (NCBI): domain Bacteria; kingdom Bacillati; phylum Bacillota; class Clostridia; order Lachnospirales; family Lachnospiraceae; genus Dorea; species Dorea sp. Marseille-P4042. The sequence continues at coordinate 320,875 of NZ_OLMI01000001.1, forward strand.
ATAAATCTCCTGCTGATTATTAAAACGGACATCCATTTTGGTCGGATGCACATTAACATCTACATGTTCTGTGTCTACGTCCAGGTAAAGTACGACAAATGGGTATTTGTGCTGCATAGTAAAATCTTTATATCCGTCTTCAATTGCCTTGGAGATGATACTGCTCTTAATGTATCTTCCATCTACGAAATAATTTTCAAAATTACGGTTGCCGCGGGAAATCAAGGGCTTTCCAAGATATCCGGTAATGTGGATTCCTTTTCTTTCAAAATCTACTTCAATCAGATTCGATGCAATCTCCCGTCCGTATATATGATAGATGACATCCTTCAAATTTCCATTGCCGGAAGTATGAAGTTTAACCTGACCGTTGTTGATAAAACGAAAGGAAACTTCCGGATGAGACAACGCCAGTCTTGTAACCAGGTCTCCGACGTGACTTGCCTCTGTCATAGCAGTTTTTAAAAACTTTCTTCTGGCAGGTATGTTGTAGAAAAGCTGTCGGATCAAGAATGTCGTGCCATCCGGGGCACCGGCATCTTCAAGTGATTCTTCCTTTCCACCGGCAATCTTATATCGCACGCCAAATTCTGCTTCCTTTGTCTTGGTCAGAAGCTCTACCTGTGAGACCGCTGCAATACTGGAAAGTGCTTCACCACGGAAACCAAGAGATGAAATGTGTGCAAGATCCTCTGCACTTCGGATCTTACTTGTAGAATGGCGTAAAAATGCAGCACGGACATCTTCTTTATCAATTCCGATTCCGTTGTCAGCGATTCGCATAAATGTAATGCCACCTTCCTTGATCTCGACAGTTACAGCAGTCGCACCGGCATCAATTGCATTCTCAGCAAGCTCTTTGACTACGGATGCCGGACGTTCTATGACTTCCCCGGCGGCAATTTTATCAATTGTAATCTGGTCTAATACCTGTATCTTACTCATGGTCTACCACCTGTTTTTTAATTTGTTCTGAAGCTGATAAAGGGTATTGAGTGCTTCAATTGGTGTCAGGTTTCCAAGATCAAGCTCTTTTAACTCTTTTAATACGTCATCATCTTTCACTGTATCGAACAATGACATCTGAGCCAGATCCACGTCATCATATTTTTTCGCCTTAGGTTTTGGGGCACCCAGAACAGCAATATCTTTGATCCGGCTTGTAATATCCGTCTGAACCAGTTCTTCTACAATTTCCTTTGCCCGGTCAGTAACAGACTCCGGCACCCCTGCAAGCTTCGCTACCTGGATACCATAACTTTTGTCCGCACCACCTTTGACAATTTTTCTAAGGAAAATGATATCGTCGCCGTTCTCTTTAACCGCAATGCAATAGTTATTCACGTTATCTATTTTGCCTTCCAGCTCGGTCAGCTCATGGTAATGTGTGGCAAATAAAGTTTTAGCACCAAGAAGTTTGCTGTTACTGATATGTTCGATGACTGCCCAGGCAATGCTGAGCCCATCAAATGTACTCGTTCCACGACCAATCTCGTCAAGTATTAAAAGACTCTTGCTAGTGGCATTTCTTAAAATATTTGCGACTTCCGTCATCTCAACCATAAATGTACTCTGACCACTTGCCAGATCATCAGAAGCTCCTACACGGGTAAAAATACGGTCTACCAGACCGATGTCGGCTTTGGCGGCAGGAACAAAAGAGCCAATCTGAGCCATCAGGACAATCAGGGCTGTCTGGCGCATGTAGGTAGACTTTCCGGCCATGTTCGGTCCGGTTATAATGGCAATCCGGTCTTTTTTATCGTTCAGATATGTATCATTGGAAATGAACATATCATTTGGAATCATTTTCTCAACTACCGGGTGACGGCCCTCTTTGATGTCAATGACACCTTTTTCATTTATCTTCGGACGCACATAATTATTTTGCTCTGCAACAAGAGCCAGAGAAGCCAATGTATCAATCTGGGCGATCACTTTGGCAGTTTTCTGGACACGGACAACATCTTTGGCTACACGGCTCCGGATATCACTGTAAAGCTCATACTCCAGAGAATAAAGCTTATCTTCCGCACCGAGAATCGTATCCTCCAGTTCTTTTAATTCCGGAATAATATAACGCTCTGCATTGGCAAGGGTCTGCTTTCTTGTATAATAATCCGGAACCAGATCTTTAAAAGAATTGGTTACTTCCAGATAGTAGCCGAATACTTTATTGTATTTAATCTTTAGATTTTTGATGCCGGTTTTCTCACGCTCGTCACTTTCCAGTTTTGCAAGCCAGTCTTTCCCGTCAGACTTAGCCGAGCGGAGCTTATCGACTTCCGGATTATACCCGTCGCGGATAATACCGCCTTCCTTCATGGCAAGCGGCGGATCTTCTTTGATTGCATCTTTGATCAGTGTGCACAGATCTTCCAGCGTATCTAAATCTTCATAAAGTTCTTTCAAAAGCGGACTTGTCATCTCACTTAAAATATATTTGATATGAGGCAGCATAGAAAGAGAACTTTCAAATGCAATCATATCTCTCGGGTTCGCAGACTGATATGTAATCTTGCTGACCAGACGCTCAAGATCGTAGATTGGCGACAGATATTCCCGGATCTCTTCTCTTGAAATCGCGTTATCTAAAAGCTCATTGAGAGCATCCAGACGTTTCTCAATATCATATTTCTGAACCAGTGGCTGTTCAATATACTTTCGGAGATTTCTGGCACCCATGGCGGTTTTCGTCTTATCCAGTACCCAGAGAAGGCTCCCTCTCTTCTGCTTCTCTCTTAAAGTCTCACAAAGTTCAAGATTCCGTCTTGTAGCACTGTCGAGAAGCATATATTTTCCGGCAGCATATGGAATCAGACGTGACATATGGGAAAGAGATGTCTTCTGAGTCTCTTTCAGATAGATCAAAAGGGCTCCGGAAGCAATGATCCCACAGTCATAATCTGCAAGGCCAAGACCAGTCAATGATCCGACTTTGAAATGTTCTTTTAATGTATCCTGACAGATCGCATCATCAAAATACCATGGATCCAGTGAATAAATGGTAATTCCAAGGCGGTTCTTCAAATCTTCGATGTTCATGCCACTCATGAAAAATGCTTCATTACAGATAAGCTCCGACGGCATAAGTTTATAGATTTCGTCAAACAGTTTTTCTTCTGTATTAATCTCCGTAACAAAATAATCGCCGGTCGTAACATCAGCGACAGACAACCCAAAACGATCTTCCATGTAAACAATACACATAATGTAGTTGTTCTTTGTCTCGTCTAATGCCTGCATATCCAGGTTCGTTCCAGGTGTGGCAATCCGGACAACCTCACGTTTGACGATTCCTTTTGCAGTTGCCGGATCTTCCATCTGTTCGCAGATGGCGACCTTGTAACCTTTAGATACGAGCCGATTCAGATAACCGTCTACTGCATGGAACGGGACACCGCACATCGGTGCACGTTCTTCCAGTCCACAGTTTTTTCCGGTAAGGGTGATGTCCAGTTCTTTTGATGCTACCAGCGCATCATCAAAGAACATCTCATAGAAATCTCCCAGTCTATAAAATAAAATGCAGTCTTTGTATTCTTCTTTTGTTTTCATATACTGCTGCATCATAGGTGTTAATTCAGCCACTTTTTTATCTCCTCTTGTGTAATACTTGTGAATTCAGGAATGCCATTGGCAATCTCGAAACTTCGGCATCTTTATATTATAACATCTCATCCTGTTTCATGAAAGTCGAAATTTTAGACAAACAGGAAAAAATTAGTTATCACTACCTGCCACATGTTTATCAAATATCAAAACGGATGATGTAATACTACCAAATGCGGTAATGTGGCATTGGTTCTTTATAGAACCAATGAAGCAGATATCCGGACAGAAGAATACCCATAGTACATAAAAAAGAAAAAATAAGCGCAAAGGGAAGGCAAATCTGCCCCCATAACTGCAATGGCATATCCGAATAATCCCAAACTGCCAGGTGATACCATTTGTTAACAACAATTCCAGTGATAAATTCCATACTCACAACAAAGATCGTACAACGTGTAATTTGTCTTGGCAGAGTGTCCTGCCAATTTGTCAGCCGCCCCTGCCATGTAAAAAACTGCATGCACAGTCCGCCAAGTATAAACATACTTGTATGCGAAAAACCTCGAAACAAGACTTCGATTCCATAATAAATACATCCTCCGACAGCCCATAGTACAAGGTATTCGCTTACATTTTTTAAATAAATATTTTTCTTTGATAAGCTATTCTTCATGTAAAAACGCCCTCACTATCTGTTCTTACAAAATAGTGTGAGCGTTTTCTACTCGTTTTATCAATAGCATCACTGGTATATTTTTCTATACCTGTTCTCCAATATAATAGAAGCCTTTACATTGATCCAGCTTCACATTGACATAATCGCCGATCATAGATGCATCTCCCTGGAAATGAACAAGAATGTTATTGCTGAGTCGTCCAGTCACCATATGGTCATCATGGTCACTGACAGATTCAACCAGCACTTCCTGAACGGTTCCTTCGTGTACAGCACATACCTCTGCTGCAATTGTCTGAACCTCTTTCAGGAGACGGTCAAAACGATCTTTTACAACATCCTCCGGAACCTGATCTTCCATTGTGGCAGCAGGCGTTCCGGTTCTCTTGGAGTAGATAAATGTAAACGCACTGTCGTATCGCACTTTTCTTACGATATCTAAAGTTTCCAGGAAGTCCTCTTCTGTCTCACCAGGAAATCCGACAATAATATCTGTTGTCAGAGAGATATCCGGCACAGCGGCACGGATTTTATCTACCAGTTCCAGATACTGTTCTTTTGTATAATGGCGGTTCATCTTCTTTAAAATACGACTGCTTCCGGATTGTACGGGAAGATGAAGGTGTTTACAGATTTTTTCACTCTTGCCCATCACTTCAATCAATTCATCAGAAAGATCTTTTGGGTGGGAAGTCATAAAGCGGATTCGATGAAGTCCCTCAATTTGCTCGATTTTTTGTAGTAGTTCTGCAAAGGACAACGGTTCTTCCAAGTTCTTTCCGTAAGAATTTACATTTTGTCCAAGAAGCATAACTTCTGTGACACCATCAGCTACAAGACGTTCGATTTCCCGCACAATTGCTTCTGGTTTGCGGCTTCTCTCACGTCCTCTTACATATGGCACGATACAGTAACTACAGAAATTATTGCAGCCAAACATAATGTTGACTCCGGATTTAAAGGAATATTTCCTGTCGTTTGGAAGATCTTCGACAATCTTATCAGTATCTTTCCAGATATCAATGACCATGCGGCCACTTTCGTAAACTGCAGTAATTAGTTCCGCAAATTTATAAATGTTATGGGTGCCGAAAATAAGATCTACGAAGCGATAGCTTGTACGAAGCTTTTCTACAACTTCAGGTTCCTGCATCATACAGCCGCACAAGGCAATCTTCATATGTGGATTTTTCTTTTTATGTGACTTTAACTGACCAAGGCGTCCGTAAACTCTTGTATTCGCATTTTCCCGGACGGTACATGTATTAAAGATTACAAAATCTGCCTCTTCTTCCGCCGCTTCTTCGTAGCCTATTTCAAGTAGAATTCCACGTAATTTTTCCGAATCGCGCGCATTCATCTGACACCCAAAGGTTACGGTAGCAAAGGTCAATGGTCTACCAGCCTTTTCTGATTCTCTTCTGACATATTCTTTCGCTTTTTTTATAAAATAATACTGTCTCTCAGGCTCAGTTGTTGGCGCTTCTTGAGTTATATCAATATCGTCTACGTCTCTATATGTATTCATTTTAAAAGTCCCTTTCGTAAATAAACATAATTAACTCAGATTATTATACTTTAGGAAATTTGATTTTTCAATGACAATTCATTATTTAATTAATGTTCATCAGTTCTACCAACCAAATAATCCAAGCTTACATTAAAATAGTCAGCAATATTAATAAGCATATCAATGTCTGGTTGTCTACCTTTTGCCTCATACCCGGCAATTGTTGACCTTGACACACCGAGTTCAAGTCCTAATCCAAATTGAGATAGATCATTCTCTTTTCTTAGCATTATTAATCTTTTTGAAAATTTTTCCATACTAATCACCTAATTTTACAATACAGAAAAATGTGTAAAAAGTGAAGTGGTAATATTTTACAATACTTCTCGGAGATTTTACCCTCCAAGAAGTAAAAATTATAAATACGACATCTACATTCCGAGCAAAGCTCTCCATGTATTCTTGCCGACAATACCGTCAGCACTGAGTCCATGTGCTCTCTGGAATGCGATTACTGCTGCGCGTGTTCCAGTGCCAAAGATTCCATCTACTTTACCACAATTGTACCCGAGACTATTCAATCTCTCTTGAATCAATCTCGTGATATTTCCCCGAGCTCCTTTTCTACAGGTCGGGCAACCTGCGAGAGTGTTCTTTCCTGGAATGCCATCAACTTTCTGATTAGAAAACCCTTGAGTATTACACGCTGTCTGCAATCTGCGTACCCAGTCATTTCCAGTAGATGTCGCTGGTTTTGCCACTGGTGTTGCCACAGGTGCACTTCCACTTGAAGTCGTGCCAGCTACCGTTTTTCCAGCAATAGCAGACGCAATCGCATCTCCACACTTATCAGCATCCCAGTGTGATGCATCGTTCTGACTGTCCACAAAACAACATTCTATAAGAATTGCTGGAGAATGTGTTTTTCTCAGAACATACAGATTGTGCGTGTATTTTACTCCCCTGTTCGGGATTCCGAGCGTTGCAGAGATATTTGCGCAAATAGCTGCTGCAATATCCTTGGTTTTTTCATCATAACACCATACTTCAACGCCAGTTCCACCACCAGCATTTAAATGGATGGATACATCAAGATCTACGGCGTGTGCATTGCATTTTGCGACAATGCTGGCAAGGTTGCGTCCCTGAGTCTTTCCGGCATCGTCCGTACAATCATAGACCATATGTCCTGCTGACTGCAATGCAGAAATAACTCTGTTCTTAACCTTTCTGTCCTCGTTTACTTCATCAAGATAACCGGACGCTCCACGGCATACCAAAGAGTGTCCACCATGTACATTATATGTTGACCTATTTTTTTACCTCCTGCTCTGCTTCTTTAATCTCTTCTTCTGTAGGTTCTACATTTTCATCAAGTTCTGTTCCTTTGATTTCTGGATCCATAATATTCTCCTTTCTGAAATACAGTCCTATACTTTCGGACCAGACGATGCATTGCGTCCAAGTCTGTAAGGAAGTCTGATACTATCTTCTGTAAGTTCAATTATTTTTACGGCAATCTTAAAAGATTCGCCCGTCTTAACTGGGTTTGGACTTATTTTCACATTTGTAATGGCGATCATTGGCTGAGCCATATCACATCACCACCACTTTCACTGCATCAATCAGCGTCTCGTCTGCAATTTTGTAAGTCACTATCAACTGATATTCGCCTTTTTCTTTCGGTTCGATCACGGTATCAATTAAATGCTCTATTATATTGCAACTTCCAGCTGTTTCGTTTTCTCCAGTCTGTTCGTTTCGTAGTACATATGAAGCTGAGGAGATAACAAATTCATCATTTTTAATTGAAACAACCTCCAGCATTATATGTCTCGTTTCGCCAAAATCAATTATGACTTGCATGTTACTCCTCCCATTATTACTTCAATCTCGCAAAATACCGTCCTACTCTTACTTTTGCACTATATGGATAGCGCTGTAATTTTACTCTTAGGGCTGTAATGTCTATGGTCAGTATATATTTCGCTGTATAAGCTATATTGCCTGCCTCATCTGTAGCGGTAAGTTCTACAACATACACCCCGTTAAGGGTTTTGGGGACAGTGGTTTCCCACCAATCCCCGTCTCTCCTTGTAAAAACTACAGGTACGCTATCAACAACTCCCTCCAGCTTAATAACCACGTTAGGCTAGTCAGTTACCTTAACAGAGATAACGAATGTCTTACCGCAATCAACTGGGTTAGGAGTAAGAGTAACTTTCTCGAATACCGGTGCGCCAGTATCAAGAGTAACCTTACGTGTTACAGTTGTAGTCTTGCCAGCCTTATCCGTTGCAACAACAGTAATTGTATTGGAACCACTAACAAGAGTAATTTCCTTGCTGAATGAACCATCAGAATTAACTGTAACGGATGCGCCATTGACTGTAACTGTGACAGGTTTAGATGTAACATCGTCTGTTTTACCAGATACAACCAGAGCTGTCTTATTTGTGATAAGTTCATCTGCTGGATTTGTAAGAGTAAGTGTCGGTGGAATTGTATCAACAGTGAATGAAACCGTCTTAGCGCTTGCTGCATTTCCATCATAGTCGGATGCTTCAATAGATACGGTGTGAGCGCCATCTGCCAGTGCTGTTCCCGGCGTGTAGGAGCATTCGTAACCATCTGTGACTAGTGTTTTTGTGAATGCAGTTGTAACTTTTGCGCCATCAACTTTGATAACGATTGTATCTGGATTAACCCCAGAGTCATCATCTGTCACCTTAAACCTAATAGCTGGAGTTGCGTTTATAATATACGCGCCCGCGGTCGGGTATGTGAATTCCAATGTCGGTGCAACTTTTTCAAGAACGCGAAGTAACAGATTTGCTCCTAAAGTAGCATCACTTTGATTTATTGTAGTTGAGTTTCCGGCATCATCTGTAGCTATTACAGAGCCCCCATATTTATGACCATCTTGTGAGTAACTGGATTTGCTAGGCGCCGGGACTGTTGCTTTATACTCTCCTGTAGATGCATCAAACGTCAGATCATATGTCTGACCATTAAATACATACTGTACTGCTTTTACTGCCATGCGTTAAATCCTCCTAATATTAATCTTCTTTTCCAATCTGCTTCATAATCTGGTCTGCATATGTGCTTAATCCTGCGACCAGAATTCCTTGCACGATCGCTGTAAATGTTGCGAGCGCAATCTCCTGACTATTGCCAATTGATGTATTGGCAAATACCCAAATCGCACAAAGGACAATTCCAATTCCACCTAAAATCATAGGAATGTATTTATCCTTAATCGTATCAGCCCTTTTCAGCCATGTGCCAATAAAATAAAGAACCAGAGCAACGACAACAAGCTCTGGCTTCACGTAGTTCATGATTTGTTCCATTTAGTCTTTATCTCCTTTGTTCTTTAAATGAAGAGCCTTAATTTCTTCATACAATTTCGTGCCAGTTCCATTCCCACCAAGTGCATGATATGCTTCGTACATGTCACAAAAATTCTCATATGCATAAGATGGTATGTATCCAAGCTCTACATATTTGTCATGGTATTCATACAATCCTATTTTTAATAACGCTTTTGTTCCATCGCAATTAGCATCTCTTTTTTTGTACTCTTCTTGAATACGTTCATCACGCGCCTTTGCATCATTAATTTGCTTTTGCTTCTGCTCTTTTAGAAGCCAAATGATATAACCGAGAATGATTGGGAGCACGATTAAATACGTTTGATACAGTAAGTTAATCATTGCATTATCCTCTCTTTAAATAATTATTAAGGATGCTACGGTCTGTCTCGAATAGCCCTGTCAATCAACCTCCAATCTAAAACAATTTATAATGTGGAATCTTCTCGCCCCACAAGAGGTGTCGAATATAATCATCAAGCACAACTGCGACAGCTGATAAGAAAAACCATATTGCAGTAAATGGCAAGCATATCTGCCCCAGTAAATTGAAAGGCATATTGCTGTAATCCCATACATGCCAACCAAGCCATAGATTCACAATGCAACCACATGTAAACTCCAATGCAGTGATCGCAAGCGCTCCTATCAACATCTGCTTTGCCAATGGCATTTTCTTGTATTTCTCATTGATGAACCCAATCAAAAAGAACGCCAGCCCACCAACAATAAACATTGACCAGTGAGTGCGTCCTCTTACGGTTAATTCGATTAATACATATAGCAGACCACCAATCCCAAATAGAATCAATGGTCTTAATTGTTTCATGACTTCTGAGCCAACATAGCTTTTAGTGGCTCAGACTGATAGGCTTCCGGAATACCTGTGCCGTAGGTAACCCGTCCAACCTCTTCCTTGCTTTCCAGTGAGCGGATGTAAATTCTGAGATCGCGAAAATACGTGATATGCCACGTAACAAATGCCATTGCTGTAGCTGTGATTTTTGCCATATCTGCATTACTGTAAAACTTGCAATGCTTTGTTTCATCAGAAGTATGCCACGGGATATTCTCTTCACCGGAAGTGACCTGTGTCTGCAACCCAACAAGGCTCGTCTGGTCATGGTCGGTTAATGAAAAATGCTCCACAGAGCCATTAGACAGAGTGACATCAACGCCACTTTGAATAGCATCTTGCTGAGCTTTATTCATCTCTGCAACTTTAGCTTCTTTCACTTCATCAAGTGTCGGTTCAGGCACAGGCATTGGTTCAGGTTCAACAGGCTCAACATACACACTACCATCGTTGGAAAGAATGTAGCTATCCTCATTCTCTTTGTACAAGGTCTTGAATCCATCATACTTTCCAAAGACGATTCCAGCATCATTCAACAGGTGAAAACCGGACAAGTTCACCTCTGCACCGGAAATCTGAATCAGATGCTCTCCTAGTTTTTTCACAGACGCTTCTACCATGTCTGTATTATCAAGAAATAACACATGCATAGGTTATTCCTCCTTTCAATAAAATAAGAGCCACAAGGCTCAAATAAATGGTTTACAGTTACTTAACTAAATAGCAAAACAATACAAATTATAAAAAATGATGATTCTCAGCAAATATACGATCTATGTGGCGGGAAAATAAGAGTCGTATCTGGTTCTGCTGTTAAAAATGTATCTGGAACAGATTATACATGTCTAATAAACAAAGATGAACTGAATGAAATTTTGGGTCAGTCATACAGTATAACCCGTCTCAGCATAGCTACATGTAACGGTGACAATGAAGCTACGAATACACGCTTTTTAGGGGCAGAAATCTGGCAAGGTAGTATCTATCAGTATTTTGCTCAAAAGTTAAGCTGTAGTGTTCGCATTAATTACAGAATAATTTACATATATCCATAAGCATTTTAGTCAGAAACAGCGATAAGCAAATCATTTCCATGTTCCAAAGCAACGCCAAAAAATCGTAATTGTTTCGCTTGCAGATTTGTTTGAAGAATATATCCATGCTTGAAATAAATCTGTTCCCAATCCATTTTGTGGAATTGAAATCCAAGGAGCACATGATCCGGCTGCTGTTGCTGTAACTAAAACCCAGGTTTTGGATTCCCTTGGGAGGGGAACATCAACTCTTCCACCAGAATAATAATTCCAATTATCTGGAGTTTGCATATTTATATTCTCAAAACGCTTACTTCCCCACATTTCAAGTGTGCCATCAGCGTATTTGCGATAATATCCATTATCATTATGACCAGATTTAATTATGCTATTGCTATTTAGTTCTTTAACTACCTGCGCGTCAACAAAAAATCCAGGCTCTGTTACAAGGTCGATTTCATCCAAAGTTACCAGCTTATTTGCATAGATGTTATTGATCGCTTCACGTTCTTCAATAATCTCTTTTGCCCCGTATGAACTTCCGACTTGGCTATATGCTGTTGAATCCTGGAAAGAAACAGTACCGTCAGAGTTATTCACCTGCGTGTACTTTCGCTTGCTATTTTGGCTCGCCAGAATATCGTCTTTAAAATCTGTGCTTAATGGTTTATATGTTGCCATTTCTACTCCTCCTTATATTCTAATACAGGACATCTGCCCCAATCTGAAACTTAATCTATGCTTCATAGCTTCTTGCCGACTAAAGCCGTTATATAGCTTCAAACATGCGCTTTCTAAACGGTTGAAATCCTCAAAAGTCGGGGTTCTGTTATTTGCATACCAATTTTTATGCTCGCCATCGTAAAATGCATAAGTGTTATTCTTGAGAGATTCAAGATTATCTTCCATAGCATTAAATTCTTCTGCATATGGGAAATCTGAATACCCCTCTTTGTCTGAACCCATTTCAGTGAACGGGAAATTGATATACAGCTTAAGCGCCTGTTCCCGGAGGTAAGCTATGTTGTTTTTGATTCGGTTGTAATCTGTGTAATTGAAATAATCATTTACAGTCCAATCAGTTTTAGGTTCTTGCCACACACTCTTTCCTCCTTGTAATTAATCCACCACCAAGTAATCCGGCATTGAATGTAATCTGCGATTCCTCAACGATTGTTTTCAAATCAGGGTCATACTTATTTTCCTGTCCAATCGTGTCACCACAATCAATTGCTGGCTCTCCACGGTAATCAAGCTCGTATTGGATTCCAGAAGCAAAGTAATCAGCCAGCCACGCTGTTACAAGCTTACCGTGTTCAGCATTGGATATTAATGGATTCTGCCATTCTTTATCCGTTCCACGGTTATTTATCGTCTGAACTGTATATGCAGTAGATACGTTGTATTTATAACCTTTCACAGCTATCTTAATTTCTTCACCTACCGATACACCGGAGATTGCAAGTTCAACGTAGTATGCGCCAGAAGATTTGATTTCTATGGATTGTCCACTCTTAGCTTCTTCAATAATTGCCCTGTAGCCATAACATGCATCTGTCATGTAGTAGATGGCGTTATTACCATCGTACACGAGTGTTTCTGACGTAAGGTCATCTTCCACATTTGATTTTGAATAAAGATATCTTGCAACCTTAACATTCTTGATTTTATCAAGCTGTGTTCCGACCGGCGTGGAGTATAAATCATCGTATTCAAGCTTATATGCTGTCTCAGAACCAAGTGAAATATAATTCACATGAATACGGTTATGTGGCTCTGTTTCCACAAACTCAATCTCGATTTTGTCATACTCAGCAAAATCGTATTGAAGCTCAAAGTTTTCAGCAATTCCAGACTGAATTGTGACCGTATTATGCAGTACATTATCTGAGTAGGTCCGTATCACGAATTTCTTCGGAAGATTCTTTCCAAACTCAATATAGATTCCGTATGCTTTATACTTCGCTTCTAGCGTTCGTGTGATGATTGGATTTTTAGCAAATAATCCATTCTCGTCACTCACGGCCAAACTAACATATCCAGCATTTTGTATACCGGACTTTGGAAGAAATATCATTTTCCCGTCAGCAAGCCACCGGTTATTTTCATATGTTGTATAATCTGTTTTTGCTGTTTGAGTATCAACACTTGATACATCGGAATAATCCGTTGTTCCGTTAGAAGTTGTCTCGCACTCCGGCCGGAATAACGAATGAATACGAATGCGTCCGTATCGGTCGTAGTCGAGTACGCATCTTCCGGCATTTGCAATAATCTGTAACGCCTCTTTGTGTCGGACATTTGGAAGTGGATTGTAAACAGTAATTTTTTTCAAATATGTGTCCAAATAATAATCTTCCTGTGCGACTCCTGCATCTTCCAGTACAAGAATCGCTAAATCATACAAGGTAATTCCAGTTTCGTAATACTGCCCTTTGTAGTAATCATCACTGAGGAATTTTAGTACATCGACAGCCTTAATCGTTGCTTTTTCATCGGATGCGCTCCATTCATACACATAGAGTGAGTGCATCTGTAACCATTCCACTTTGCCATCATCTAGCATATAACCCATTACAACGTTCATTCGCTGTCCGCTTTCTAAGAAGTTAATCTCAGATGCCGGATTATCAACGTTGAATATCTGTTTATCATTATTAAGTGTTATGCTAAATTCCGATTCTGGTAAATCATCATTGATTGCAGATAAGCTTGTCTTGCTATTTGCTTCTAAAATCCATTCATCGTCATATTCAAGTCCAAGTCCGAACTGAATATAATCAATTCTGACGCGATTATTTGGGATGCTCATTTCTGTAACAACCAATTCGATAGATGCCGTATTGCTGAATACAGTGTCCGTTTTAAACACCTGAGCATTATTTTCAAATTCAACCGATGTTCCGTCATCAGTCATTACAGAAAACTTAGTTGGATAATTCTCACCAAATTGAATAGTCAATCCTTTAATATCGGATTTTCCATATCCAAATACGAACTTTATATGCAATTCATTGTTGAATAAGCTCGTACATGTGTATCCATCTTTCCAGTAGGAAGCGTTATCTTTTGACAGGAAATACATGGTGCCGTCTGCTCGAAACATATTCTGTTCATAAGTTGCATATCGTTTGACTGTATGCTGATTGAATAATGTACTCGGGTCTGAGAAACTGTTATAATCCGTATTTTCCAATGATGCAGATTGCTGTGCTTCTTGATTAATCAATCCAAGTTGCACTTTCATGAAAGACCGTTCACGGATTGGACGCTTCATGGAATCTTTATACTCTTGAGATGTCTGATACATGTCTACCACCCCGAATCAATAATATTGACTTTGCAATTAATGTATGCAATCGGAATACCGTTTTTATCGTATTTGAACACGTCTGCCGACCTATCACCTGGATACATCGTGAGTGTTCTCCAACAGTTGTTTACCATATCCCAAAATTGCACGCTGGAAAAGAAATGCTTATCAAATTCCTGTAGCATACTTGACCATGTTTCGGCATCAAGATACGGCCATTCAAGGTTGTTGATTTTATAATTGTCTCTGCCAATCTTCTGTCCCACAACCTTGTTGTTCGCATTCCTAGCAGCATCAACAGCCGTTGTTACTATCATATTGGGATAGCGTTTCGGTGCTGGAAAAGGCTTTCCATTCACCCTTATAAAATTGGATATATGTCTTGCTGCCCTTTCCTACACCTCCTAAGCTGGACTAAAAGAAAAGCCCGTATTGCTACGTGCTCTTGAAATCTGTTTGTCTACTCGCTTACTATCCATATTTACGCTGACTTCTTTCTTGAGAAGCGCTTTCTGATTTGCAATCACTTCTCTTAGAAGCATATTTGTTTCATCGTTTGCATGTTCAACACCAGCACTGATTCCAGAAATAATCTGATTATTATTGGCTACTACATGCTGATTTCCGATGTTTCCAATGTACTCAGAACCGAATCCGTTTTCATTGGCTACATATATTTCACCACTCTTCGGAATTCCACCATTTTCGTACCCCTTGTATCCTCTAGCTGTCCAGCCGTTATACAAGCTTCCATATCTCTTTACCGTGTAATTGATTGCAGCAATCATATTAGATAACGGGTCGTAGATATTGGTATTGTATCCAGCCATCGCATTCGCATGGAATGTTGGGTCAATGACCTGCATCAGTCCTTTTGATGGAGTTCCACGCTTCGCATTGATATCCCAGTTATTAATCGCATTCGGATTTCCACCAGACTCATGTTGCATCTGAGTGAGCAATGCATTCAAATTTGATTCACTGAACTGATTTGTAAGCTCAAGAGCTTTCTTTGCCAGCTCTCGCCACTGTTCTACGCCAGCGCTTGCCTTGTAATCAACCTTTGGAATTAGGACACTGAATACGCTTTTGATTTTATTCAAAATCGCATCGAACGTCTTATCAATCATTCCCTTACCAATTCTTGACCAAGGTTCAAACATGCCGGAAACGTCGGTGAATTTATCAATCGCAATCTTTACAATTGATTCAGGGTCTTGAATGTAATCCATGACATTTCCAGTGAATTTCTTAACTGCGCTCCAAGCGTCTCCAAAGAAATCACCAATTCCCCTTGCAAAATGTGGCTTATTACCCATTAATGCTTTTGTCTGCTCTGCCGGCATAATCTTTGTTCCCTTTTGTAATGGTAGCATTACATTTCTACCCTCAGGGATAAATGCTCTTCCAGTTGGAGGCATAATCAGTTCTTTGTAAACAGAACCCGGCTGATCGTTGACGATACCTAATGTATTCTTCGCAAGTCCATCTGTACCATTAGCAAAGTGGACTCCTGCCCACTCGCTTAAATTTCCAGTAGAACCAACTTTATCAAGCACCCAGTTAACACCCTTGATTACGCCGTTTACCAATGACTTGATAGGTTTGAACGCGTTCTCAGCAATCCCTTTGAAGAATTGACCAAGTCCACTCCAAATGCTTTTTACTGAGTCATAAGCTTTTTGGAAACCGTCTTTGAACCAATCACGAACATTAGAAAATGGACGCTTTATGTCAGCCCACTTTTCATTAGCCCATGAACCGATAAACTTGAACGCGGAAACAATAGCGTTTTTAGCAGATGTAAATTTGTCTGAGAACCAAGTTGTTACTGGTGAAAAAACTTCCTGGATTCCAGTCCAAACATTCTCAAACGCTTGAATAGCTGTTTCAATTGTATCCAATACACCATTTGCCAATCCCAAAATCAAGTAATTGCCCATTTCAGCCATTACGGTTGAAGGAGAATGAATTCCGAATATACTCTTAAATCCATCAATAAATGGATCAAAAACGTTACTCTTTATCCATGAACCTATATTGGAGAATACGTTTAGGATTCCATTTAAAAGCCCTTCCATAGTGAATTGCCCATCTTCGTAAGCAACATCTTTCCACCATTTTACAACGGAGTCCCAAGCATCTTCTATCATTCCCCATAGTAGCGCTGCAAGACCACCTATTGCTGCGCCAAGACCTTCTGCTAATTTGGCAACAATGCCAGTCCAGTCAATGGATTCTATAAATTTTGCAATTCCATTTCCAAGCTCTTTCCAATCAGTATTTTCCAAAAACTGAATAATGGTATCAAGCATGCCTTTAGCCAAATCACCAAGTCTTGCACCGTTTCCAGACCAATCAAAATCAGAAATCCATGTATTAACGCTACTTGCTAAGTCTTTACCGAATTCAGCCCATTTAAAAGTTCTCGCAGCTTCTCCAATAGTGGAAAAAATTGCATTCCATTTCTGAGCAAACAAATGTCCAAGGTCTTCCCATTTTACAGAATCAACAATTCCATTTAAGCCATTGCCAATAAAAGTTCCTACTTCGTCCCATTTTGTATAATCAAGAAACGCATTGATATTTACAATTCCAGTATTAATTGCCTGCCCAATTGTTTGTCCAATTGTTTCACCTAGCCCATCAACTTCGACAAATCCATTGATTAAAGTTGCAAATGACTTTCCAACCTTAAAAGCTACTTCCTGTATGGAATCCCACGGGATACTACTTAAAGCATTCTTTAGTTTTTTGCCAATTACGGTTCCTATTTCTGTAAAATCTGCATCTCTCCATGCTTTCTTAAGCTTTTCCGCAAAATCAGAAACCGCTCCATCAATCGATGTTGTTTCAAACATGTCAGTTGCTGATGGGTCTGAAATACCGGAACCACCAGCAGAACTACTACCGCCAGAACCTGAATCGGTGTTTGGCTGAATCACATTCAGTTCATCAATACCAAGTGTGTAGTTTGCTAAATCCTTAACGGCTTTTCCAGCATCTTTCGCATTCTTTTTAGTCGTATCAAGACCAGAGGCGTAATCTTTCCATACCTTTTTAGCTTGGACAGCGTAACTCTTTCCAGTCAAAGCAGACATGAGCTGTCCAACCTTATTCATAGCTCCAGCCAACATATCAATAAATGCTGATATATACGGTCCGACTACATTAATAATCGGTGCAAAGGCAGCCGCCCAAGCATTCTTCAGATAAAGTAAAGAAGAAACCATTCCAGAGATGCTTTTGTTGTATGAAGCACTATACTGAACCAGATTATCAGAGCCAGCTTTAATAGCTTCTTTTATTTGGCTAATAGCCCCAAAGACAGTTGAAAATAAAATGGAAGAACCTATCATTCTCCCCCAAGACATGCCCTTGTTAGATTGTTTTCTTAAAGCTCCAATTGCTTTTCCGACTTTTGAAATAGCTCCTTTAGCCGTGTCAAATGGTTTGGTTAATCCGTGAACGGTTTTATAGATGCCTTTTAAACCGTTCATTGAAATTTTTCCAATAGCTTTTTTGAATTTTCCAGCACCTGTGGCAGCCTTTGAAAAAGCCGAAGCAAGCTTGCTTATATTGGAAACCTGTTCTTTTGATACAATATCTTTCGCCTGCTGTTTTAACGACTTATTGTATTCATTTCTTCTAGCTGTGACAATAGCTAATTGTTTTGCAACCTTGTCGTATTCCTTATTGCCTTGCCCCAATCCTTTTTTCTCAAGATCAGAAAGCGCTTGCTTCAACCTCTTTATCTCAGCTTCAAAGGTTTGAGCTGCGTTAGTCGCACTTCCAAATGAATCAACATAGCTTTGAATTGCTTCGGTATCATAAGTACCATCATCTCTAATGGTAGGCACTTCGTTTTGTTTAGAACCAAGTTCAGAAGCATCTGGCATTTTTAGCATGTCGAGAAAATTCTTTGTGTAATTTCCAAAACCACCTCGTGTCAATGATTTTTTAATTTCTAACGCTTTGTTTTTTAACAAATCAAAGCTACTTAACGTTTTACTAAAATCGTTATTTGAGTTTACAGTTGTAATTTCATCTTCTAAATCCTTAACAGCATCAGATGCTTTTTCGGCATTTTCTTCAACTTCTTTAAAAGGTTCTCCCTCAATCGTAGGACTAGATTTTCCAGCATTTGATTGAATTTGATTCAACGCATTCTTGGCATCCTTTATGGCATTTTCATACTGGTTCATTTGCATGATAGATTTATACCATGCCTTACCACCAACAACATCGGAACCGCCTAAGTTAACAGTATCTGCAATCTGTTGTTTGATTCGTCCATATCCACGTTCAAATTCCGAAATAGACTTTGTTAATGCCGTTTTGTCTAAACCATTAAAGTCCATTTCAAGTTTTGCGTTCTTAAATTGCGATTGAAGCTCTTTTAGTTCTTTTGCCGGATATTTTAAATCAGAGCGATTTGTACGAAAACGAAGTTCACTATTGCCTATAGCTTTTTGTTCTTTGAGAATATCCTTGAACGTATTTTTTACATCAATCAACTCAGAGAGCCCGGCAATTCCCGTAAAATCAAGCCCATGTGCAGATTTAGCGCATTTATCAAGGGCGTCAGCCACTTTAAGCGCCTTTTTCTCAACAGAAGTCAATGTTCGACTAGCCCTATTTGCTTCGGTCTCAACAACTATTTCCAAGCTATCTACTTCATTCTCTGCCCTTGATATCACCTGCCTCTCTGATTATTAAATGCTTTCGCCCAAGCACCGAATTCAATCGATGCTATTTCTGTATTCTCAGCAATTATTTCTTCTTCACTCCGTTCGTCAACAATATCATCCTTAAAGAATATGTGTTTTTCCGGATATGAACTATTTTTATTCACTACTTGTCCAATGGCTCTTAATACATATGCACCAGTCATCCAAGACGTAAAATCAGCCATTTGCAATTGCTTCTTTTCCTGCTTTTCTTTTTCATCACGGTATACAAGCAACGCCTTTGGAGACATCTTCAAAAATTCTGAATACCCGATACCGCAATAAGCAGCCATTGGAAGCCAATAATCGTATGCGAATTGAGTAAAACTCTTGCATTCGATTACTCTTCCAACGCTTCTTCCGTTGCCTTTTTCGCTTTCGCTGTCTTCTTCTCCTCCTCTGCCGGTTTGATTCCCAGCATTTTTTGGAAAAAATCGGATTCATCTACAACCTCGTTAAATGAATCCACAATGTCAAGAAGACTTCCACCACCGTATATATGTTGCTGAATCAGCTCTTCTGCACGTGGACGTTCACATTCTGCTACAACACAAACAAACCCCATTGCTACAAGAAAAAACTGCTTTTTGTGGAAAGCTTCCACCAAGGAAAAGCCCTGTTCTTCCATTTTGGTATAATCAGAAATTGTAAGTTCGCCTACATTGTATGTTTTGTTATTAATTTTGACCTTAACCATTATAATTCTCCTTTTTTGTACGACAAAAAGAGCCGTGACTATTCACGACTCTTTGCTTTCAATTTAAATAAGTTTTAGTATATTACAGGATAACCATTGGCGTCTTTAAACGTTCCAGTAACTTTTAAATGAACCAAATCCATAACAGCTCCAACCAAGAATCCACCACAAGTTAGTGTGTACAATAAGCCTTTCTTAAAATTGCCTACATAAAAATTGCATGCTCCAGAGCATATTGCAAGCAATCCACAAATTGCAATCAGTGCATCATTGTTTAAATTCCCTCCGATTATTCCCATAACAATTGCTACAAATGGAATAATAGATAATTTAACACAAACAGATTTTTTCTTTGGGCTGGCTGTTGTGTTCAATCCTTTCATCCCCTCTTTAATTCCTTGTCCCATCTTCTTTAAATTTTTCTGATTACCAGCCGTATAACCACAATTAGGACATGAAATAGCTGAGTCTGAATATTCTTTTCCACATTCAGGACATTTAATTAAAGCCATATTAATTCCCTCTCTTCCATAAGATATCTGTATTATATCAAATACAAATGTTTTATGAAAGAGGATGTATGGAATTATTTACAGCTATCTGTCTACGCAAACTGTGTAGCAGCATCTTTGTTGTAAACCTCTGTTGATGGCATGATTGAAATAGTCATCTCTCTCAAGCCATTTACAGCACCCTCGTTAATAAATACGCTGTGCTGACCTTTCCAGCAATACTTTCCATCTGCTCCGTCTTTACCGAAGTCAAGCTCATAAATCTGTTCTTTATCAGAACTTGCTTTGATCTCATCGAATTTCTCTTTGTCATAGTTCGCTGTGAACTGCATAGCACTCATAGACTGAACGCCTGGAGTAAATGTCTGCATTTTATCTTCCATATCCGTTGTCTCAATGCTTTCCGGCTCACCGCCCAACTGAGGGTAGCTCTTAATTTTGCATAACTGAGTTAATGCTGAGGCTGTAGTACCTGCCTTAAGTACGGTATTAATTGTACTCATTCCTGCTGACATGTTTACCATCCTTTCTACCGCTAACTAATGCGGTTAGCGAATACCTCTGTCGGTATCCGGTGCAAAATAATAGGAAGCCTTAAGCTCCCCTTGTTTCAAATTTCTCTATTTCACCGACTGATGTTACGATTCGATTGAATCTTGCCACCATTCGATATAGGCTTGTGTCCGCTGCGTTTGTAATGGATTGCGGTCCGTATGCGCGAACGTACCCCATTTTTCTCATTGCATCGCAACACATATTAGCAATCTTTTTTGCTTCTGTAATGCTATCACTTGAATAGCACTGAATCTCAATCACGGATTTTACGGCATTTTCCGAATTTTCCAAATCAATAGATGAATCTGCATCATCAATCTGAATGACTGATACGGCCGGAAACTTGGCTTTGGATTTATCCTCACCGCTGGAGACATTCTTGCAAACATCATTGATATATGTTTTTACATTGGTAAATACTCTGTTCGATACATCAATCCTCGCCAAATACCCTCCTAGCAATGCGTGTAATTGTTTCCGTGTTCCTTAAAGCTGATGCAGTATTGTACATGAATGGTCTGGACGGCATACCTTTTGTCCAATGCCATTTGCCATTCTTGAAATAGAACCAACCTTTTTCGCCGTGGTTGTTTACGTCATACTTCCAACCGATAATTGAAGTATCTGGATGCGAGTTTTCTTTTCCCTCAATTCCAGTACCAAACTCAACGAATTTCGCCCACGGACATGCTGTATAGATATGATATGAAGCACCATTAACAATAACGTCTCCGGGCTTTATATTCATGCTATTAAGCAATTCTCCGGTATAAATAGCATCTTCACTGAGGATATTTGCTTTCGCAATTGCAACGCCCTCCTCGGCAAGCTGACGCGTAAATTCATCACATTTTTTTTGTAATTCCAGCCGATACTTGCGAATATCATCAGCCAACTGTCGGAATCCTCTAGCCGATAAGTTCGTTGTGTACTTAGGCATTTTTCTTCCTCGCTTTCAAGGCAACTACCAACTGATTCGGTCCATCTGCAATACCGGCAACCGTGTAATCGGCTGTTTTCCAGTCAAACGAATTGTCTGAGCTGATAATCGGCATTGAGCCACACCAAATCAATGATTCTTCCGTGATAGGAAGCTTCTGAGTTGTGGAAATCGAACGTGTATAGTCCAAATTCGTTCCAAACACATCAGCATAAGCATTTCCCTTTCCGGGACTTACACTTGCCTTAAACGGAATTGGAATGCCATAAACAGGCTTTGTATCACCCGTTTCATCTCCATTTTCGTCAAGAACCGGCTCATTTCCAAGCAAATTGGAATACCATAATTTCCGTGAATTTTTCTTACAGTCTCTCATTTATACGCCACCCTCCACCATTAATGCGTATCCCTGCGACCATCACGGTAAAAACACCGATTTGGTCACGCACAATCTTCTTTCCACTTAACCCAGTGAACGGGAGATAATTGGATCACCTGACCTCTCTTAAACCAGTGTGCATATAGCAACAACTCCTTCAAGATACTTATTTCTGTCAACCCATGTACGGCTTGTACCGTTTTCACCATGAGCGCTTTGACCCTCAACACCAATCTGATTGTAGTCATATAATGCGAGATTCTTAATATTGCTATAATATCTTTCCATATCACTACAAATAAAATCATCCGTGTAATCCATTGGATAACTTCGAGCGCCTTTTATTTCTCTGTAGGCACTCCGTACTTTTGATAAAAGCATAGAACCCTCCTCGTCCTGAATATTTAATTCTATTGAAAGGTCCTTAAATATTTCATTTATCAACTTATCCATGCGATCACCTTATTTCTTTACTGTTCTTGTAGTCTTTGGCTTCGGTTCTGTTGGAGTAGCTTTTTCAGCAACCTCAACTCGCTTCCAGCCACTCAGCGCGAATGCGGAAGCCTGAATCTCAGACTCCACATTCATTCTGACTCCATCTCTTTCAAATGTAATCATTATTCACCACTCCTATCCTGCCGGATTCTGGCATACACCGATAGCATCTTTCTTCTGGTCGAGCACGAATGCATCGTAACGAATACGTCCCTCTACAAGATGTCCAGAGATACCAGGCGCATCATCATGAATCTTGTATTCTGTCAGCTTAATCGGTGCCGGCATAACAATTGGGTTTGAGATAAGGAAGTTTACGTTCTCCGGGAAGTAAGACTTCGGAGCTTTGATGATATAAACACCGTCAACCTCACCAACAAGTCCGTTGATTGCGATTTTTGTTGCCATATCACCCTTTTTAGTAAACGCCTCATCCAGTTTCAGCATGTTGTAGTAACCTGGTGTACACATGCAGATTCTTCCACCAGTAGGAATTTTCTTGTTGTCAAGAATTTCCTGCACTGAAAGGAACTTCTCATAAGCGTTTGATTTTGTTACTGCAATATCCTTAATAACATTTGCTGTTGGGGCACCTGCTACCAGTTTAGAGATACGGTATGTATCAATCTCTGGAATGGCAACCTCATCAATCTGACGGGCAAGAGCTGCGCCAGCTGCCATAACTCCCATTGTGTCATCTTCACTCTTCTTGTCGATTGTGAATGTGAAAGAACGATCTTTCGCAAGTGTCATTTCCTGTACTTCATTGTTAAGCTCTGCCGGTGTACCATAACGGTTAGAACCTGTCAGAGTGTAGTCGTTCATTTCTGCTGTTGGTACGGAATATACCTTTACAGTAGCAACACCGAGCCAATCATAGGCGTTGTTTACAAGTGCTGTTGTCAGTGATCCAAGTTTAAATCTTTCATCCACCTGTGGTGAATATTTCTCAGCGTAATTAATAGCCATTTTAAATCTCTCCTCTTACTAACTTTTTGTAATCAGCGAACGCGTTCTTTTTTGCGTCCGGTTATTGCATGGAAGATTAACCGTTAAAACCTTTTAGGAATAAATCAGTCTCTTCTCCTTCGCCCTGTCCAGCATTTACTGGAGGTCTGCTCTTAAGCCATTCAGATTCAGCTGCTTTGATAGAAGCATCTTTGAACTTGCTCATGTTCTCAGTGACTTTCTCCATGTCATTTTCAAGCTCAGCCTTTGCAGTATCTTTCGCCATTTCAGCTGACATTCCAATAGCGAGATAACGATTTGTGGCATTGGTCATCCTAATCGTATCTTCCAGCCCTTTGACATACTTCTTATGCTCTTCCTCAGCTTCTTTTTTAGCTTCCTCTTCCTGTTCTTCAGCAGACTGCTTTTCTCTCAACTGCTTCTTTGTGTTAGCAAGTTCAGATGATGTCTTGTCAAAACTGTTTTTTAGTTTTGCATTGTTGGCTCTTTCCTGTGCTAACTGTGCCATAAGCTCTTCTATAGTAGGCTCTTTCTCTTCCGGCTTATTATCCGGCTCCTGGTTCTGCTGTGCCTGTCCTTCAAGGTTTTTGTTGTCATCCATAATTTACACGTTCCTTTCTTCGCGTTTAGAGTTCTCTCTCATAGTTACATTTCGCGATTATAGACTTCTCTGTCTTTCGCGTTTGATAAGGCACTTCTCTGTGCCAAAATAAAACAGCCACATTTCTGTGACTGCAATTTCTATAAATAAATTGTTACGCATCTACAATTCACGATTTGATTTGCAGATGCCCCCAACGAGGTATCTTTGGCATGCATCATCCACGAATCACCAACACGGAAAGCCTGTCCAATCGGAATATACTTTCCATTTACCTCGATGTGGTCTTTTCTAGTGACTTCATCAATGATTGATTCCCACCGCTTCATTGTCTTTCCGGCATTCACAGCTTCCATATATCTAGCATGGTTTATTGTCGTGTTTACTTCGTTTTCAGCCATGAATCGTGCTCTATCCAATGAATAGTAATAAGGCTCATTCTTGTGGCTTTTCGTGCTGTCTATGACATCATAGGAAAAGCTCTTGATGTATGTTTCTAAGTACTTATCCACGCTCGTATACTTTCTAAGCGTTTCCAAATAAGAATCTTCAATCTGCTTTCTGATAAGCTCATAATTAATTTTATTCGCTTGAGTCATTGTAAACAGAAGCGTCATTGTGACAATGAAATTTTCTTCCAGTTCTTCTGCCATCTGCATCCTTTTAGACTTTTCTTCTTCCGGAAGATTCATTTCTCCAAAATACTTCTTGAATGGCATACTGCGCTCATTTTTCACAAGTGCATTCAATTCATCAAAACTAAGATTCGTGAACATCATCATCACCCGTCTTCATTCCATCAAGAATCGGCGAGTTTCCTGTCTGATCAGATAAGTCAGACATTTCTCTCTTTGATTCTGTTTGCGGAACACTCTTCTGAATTAACGATTTCTGAAACTCTTCAATCGTTTTCTTACTGTCAGCCCACGCCTGAGCTACATCAGGGAACAAATCAACCTGTTCCATAGCAACTCGACCATTTACACCAGCTTTAATCATTGCAACCATCGAATTAACCTTTGTAGCAAGGTCATAGGTCTTATTACGAATAAATTTCGGCTTGATATCCGAAAATTCCAGTGAACGAAGTGGACTATCGAATGGAATGTCATTTGTGCTCTTAATGGCAATCATCTCAAGCTCAACGATCTCTGCTTTTCCACGGCGTAAAATCTGTTCTTCCTTGCAAGCACTATTTTCAGCAGCACTCCAACCGGAAGACATATTCATAGCTGAGCCAGTCGAACCACCACCCGGATCCGTCTGAATCGGCACATAAGCTTTCTGCAATATCGTGTTTCGCTTGCTTACAATATTTTCCTGCACTCCTTGATAATCAAATGTACTGGAAATTGCTTTCAATGTTGGAGTTCCACCATTGCCAGCCTGCTTTGCTACAATCCATTGTCCACCTACAGGAGATTGCGTCTTTCCGCTACCATCTTTTGGTAACTCAAATCCAGTTCCAAAGAAAACTTCTTGCGTGGTCTGCGCCACACTATTTGCAAAATCAGAAACTTCAACGTTTAGCGCATTCATATCCGAAATCTGACGCTCAAAACATCCCGTTCTGTCCGTAGCGCGATTAAATTCTACGATTGGAATTTTCTTGAATGGATTCTTTTCACCGCTTCTCTGCATGAATGACCAAGGCTCTTTCACCTTGTCACCATTGATTACTTCGCGCATATCGCGGATTTCATATCTCCTGTCCGGAGTGAACACGGTATAATAAGTTGTTCCATCTTCCGTTCTCCGGAAAGTGACACCTGCCAGCTTCTCTTGAAGCGCTGAGTTTCTGTAGATGCAGAATGTAAACAAAGGATTCAGCGTCACAAGGTCAAACGGTGCAAGTCCGTCATATGACTTTTTAATATCAACGAATTGATAACCGATACCGTTAATTTCAACGTATCTTCCAAGCTCTTGGTCTTTGGAAAATGCGTATTCAGAATCATTCAGTTCATTCAGCATGGAAATACCATCGTCCTGCAAGTTATTCTGATTATCCGTAGATTTTCTAAAATCTTTATTTCCACGTTGGACATATGTAATCGGCTGTCCCCAAACATACCCAAGCTTAAATTCCGTAATTTGACTCGCAAGGTTATCTTGCACTCTAATATCAACTTCCTTACGAATCGTTTTCTTTCTTACAAGTGGCTGAATACCTTTCTCATATCTCATAAGAAAAACCATTTCATTGGAATTCTGCATATGAACAATCATTGCTTTTTGCAAAACTTCAAAAATGTTTTCTTCTGTTATCTTATCAACGTCTGAATAAATCCGGCGCCTGCCAGTTAGTTCCGGATATACAAATTCTTCATTGCTGTTGCTCTCAGACACCGAATTCACCTACCTTTACACAAAAATAAAAAGCGCTACATGAATTAACACATAGCGCCCTTTAAGGAGACTTTTGAAACGAATTACAAGTTCTTCGATTATAATTATAGCACTCTAAAATGTGAATTGTGTGAAACCTCACTGTGACACATATTTTGAAAGCCTTTTCGATATCGTGGAGCGTTCCATGCATAAGATATCTGCAATTTCATACTGTGACAACCCGTCTTTCGTATATTCCAGGATTGCTTTGTCCTCAACATCTTTCGCGTTCGCAATCATTGTGTCAATAGCCAGTTCCAACTCGTTCAATCTGCGAATGTCGTCTTGAATCTTAACTTCCATCTCACGGCATTTCTGCTCCCAGTCTTTCAATTGCGCTATTTCAAAATCTGAGCATCCGGTAACTGTAAATCCTCTCGGTTGATATGGAAATCCTGGATTAGAACCATATACCTTTCCAGAATATGCCGATGGTTGATTCGCCACATACCTTTCAAGTTTCTTCTGGTCCTTTTCAAGAAGGACTTTTAACAATTTATAGTTTGCAATATCTTTTCTTGTAATCTTCATTTCATTCCTCCTTAAACTGGACTTGAATAAATTTCTGCCGGTCTTACAAAACCAGTAGTTACAAACAGCGCAAAACTCGCTAATCCATCAGGAACGTCATCATGTGGATTTTTTCCACGGACTGAATAACTTAGTAAAAATCCCATCATCTTTCCGTAGTCTTCTTTTGGTTTATATTGCTCACGATCCTTGAAAAGTACATGTTTCTTTACCCAATCTGCATTGACAATAATTTTCGTCTCTTTATTCGATTCAGTATATTTCGTAGTGATATTGCACCGTCCACCTTTTTCTTCAACTAACTTACTTACTTCCAACGCAACACGATCGCCACCGTTATTACTCTCAAATTGGCACTGTTGCATTCCGGTATTTACAATCAAATCAGAAGTTCGTTCATATTGGATTCCATAATTGGAATTATCATCACATACACATTCCGTAAGGTAAAAATCATTTCCGTACTGTAGCAAACATGGCAAGAACAAAAAGTCAGTACCTTTATTTTTCGTATCGCAAATTCCCCATACAGCATCTGGTTCAGTAATCGGCAACGTAATGAATCTCCTGAGTTCTTCATCCGTATACAGAAGTCCTTCACGCTCAATAGGTTCATTCTTATACAGACATCTATAAGAGATTTCATCCATTGTAAGCTCTTGGTCGTGGAAAAACTCAACACTGAATCCATTGTATTTGTAATCAAAATTCGATTCTCCGGTAACCGGGTCGATATCTGGGATAGCAATAAATCTTGCCTTGTTATTCCCCTCATAAATATCAATCAAACGCCCGATTACATCATGCACGGACCATCTGGTAGCAATATGAATCTCCTTGCAGCCATCCATTTTACGCTGCTTAGCATCGGTACCATAGATTCTCCACAGCTTGTCCAGGATATTTTTATTCAGAGCTTCTTCAATACCACCTATCAAGTCATCACAATACAGGTATCTGTTCGCACGGACCTTACCTGCATTCTTACTTCCAACGGATGTGCACTGAATATTTGAGAAGGGTTTGTATTTATTGAAGTTAATGGTTTCTCTCTTTGCATTAGTGCTATGGAATTTTACATCAGGGAAAATCTCAGACCAGCAATACTCATCAGAGTTCGTTGTTATATCCAGAACCCCATCGTAGAACATTCGAGTAATATCACTGCTATGCGAGAAAAACAAACTGAAATCATCTGGATGCCTTCCAGCAATCCATGATGCAAAGAATTTCTCAAGCGTGGTTTTTTGAGTTCCTGGAGGCATTGAAATTGATAAAATATCAAGTTTATCATCTTCCAGATCTTGCATAGACTGTATTAATCCATGCTTATTCAATTGTTTCCTTTTTGGAGAATAAAAGCGATCCTGTTCCAATCGCTTTCGCTCAAGATAGAGCAGATAGCTGTCAAATAAATGCGGAGCTTCAAATTTCAATGCTTGCCAGTACAAATCCTCAAACCGCACGTCTTGATTCTGAATAAGCAACCTTTGAGCTGATTTCTTAACTGCCTTCGAGAGCTTAAGGCAATATTTTAGATAATCATGGTTATCCTCATACATATTCAAGCACAGTTGCATGATATTATCCCATGTACTGTATTCATTTGATGGCTGCATCTTTAATGCATTTGCTATTTTCTTATATTCTGTAAAATCCCTTTGCTCACCTCGTAATAATCAAAAGAGCCAATATCTGTGATTTCTCACAAATATCAGCTCTGGCTCTTAGGCTCTGGCACTAATTATAAAACATCTCTTTCGATTCCTATGCACAATAAGCTATAGTTTCCTTTGTCAAAATATAGTTCCGCTCCCGGAGCGCATCTTGTTCTTAATTCCTTTATCTGTCCTTCCAAAATCCTGTTTTTTCGCTTTTCTTCTTCCAGTTCATTTTCAAGCTCAATTATGTGTTTTCTTATGAAATCCATTTAAAATCTTTCCATCCTTAATCAACGGATAATACGCTTTCTTACAGTGCTTACACCAAATCGGCGTATTTTCAATATTGGAATTCTTTTCTACCCTCTGACCAGTCTTATGACCAGCCGGGCAGTAATACCAACCATTAACAATCATGGTATTTATTCCTCGTAAATAATTTCCAGTCCGTAAGCAACCGCAGCATCATGTTCAATCTTACATCCTCTTGCATTCTCCCAGCCTTTACAGAAATATACTACATGGCATAAACTCATATTTTCTAAAGATTTAGCCAAGAAACACAGCGGAATCTGTACTACACCGCGCTTTTCCATATTCTCATGACTGTACCATTCATCTGTGAAAAGAGTATTTACGACTTCATACCCTTTTGCCTCAAGCACCTGGATCGCTCTTTCTCTTGTTTCTACGATTTCTTCATCTGTCTTTCCACCCATCGGCTGACTTAACATTGCTTTCATCATTCATCTCTCCTATCTGCATCGGTTCTTTACCTATAATCGAATACGCACCACAGTAACCAGTAAAACTAATATTATCAACTTCTATTTTTGAATAATAATCAAAAGGTATTAGTGTTTCAACCACATAGAATCTTGGAATAAATCCAAGGCTCTTATTGTCAGCAAATACCTCATTAAATTCAATCCATCCTTTAACAGATTGTCCAGTTTTCTCAATATAAGCAGTTTGTATTGTTTTCATAATTACTCCACAAACACCCAGTCTTCTGCAAGCATATCTGCCTGAGAAGCGAGCCATCCCATCTGCACACCGGAAGTACCAACAAAAGCAATAGCCATATTCCCGATAGCGTTATGTTCACAATTTACAATCTCACCATCTGCTGTCTTGTAAGAAATTCCAGTTGCAAGCTGAATGTACTGTTTCTTTCCGTTCCAACCTTTACGAGCCACCTTAAGTCCTCTTTTTAGATAACGGATAGCATCGCCAAATCCAAATGTTGACTGACCGCCAAGAACACCACAATTCTCTTCATCAGCAATCATCCAATCATCTCTCTGCGTATGCATGAAAGTATATTCCACTCTCTGTGTTTCACGGATATCAAGAACATCTCCCTGTCCTTTGTCGGAATCTTTTGGTCTGCAATGAATTATAATCGTCTGTTTATCATTGTCCCAACACCAGTAACCGTTCCAACCAGGAAGTTTCACTTTTGCCCCCTGTTTCATTAATTCAAACGCTTCTTTAAAAATCATAATTCATTCTCCTTTCAATTAAAAAAAACTGACATAGCCGGACTTGAACCGGCAACCCTCCGGTTAACGGCCGGATGCTCTGCCATTGAGCTACATGCCAATAAAGCTACCGCCCGGATTCGAACCGGGAATCTGTTGATTCGTAATCAACTGCTCTATCCAATTGAGCTATGATAGCATGTGTGCGGGAAGGAACCAACAAACCCGCACAAACGAAAGGGGATTCCATATCGCACGTACCTGCGCAAACGTGCGAATAGCAGATACAGGAGTCGAACCTGTTATTTCTTGCTTAGGAGGCAAGCGTGGTTATCCGTTCCACTCATCTGCAATTGCTGTGTGTAGGATTTGCACCCACAAGCCCAAGCTCAAGGCTTACTATTGGTTGCAATCCGTTCCAAAGTCAATTGATACACAGCATACCTCGCGCCTTAAAACTACCTCAGACCGCTCAGCAGTCATTCCTTATTACTTCCAGCACGACAATTTGTTGTATCCAGGCTACTGCAATCACTGAATTTGCTCTTATCTCCAACAAATAAGTTTTTACCGGTTTTATACTTGCAGACCTCAGCCGGCCGTAATCGGTAGAAATTTCAGCCACGGGAGTCGAACCCGTTATTCTATGGATATGAGCCATATGTGGTTATCCGTTCCACTCGGCTGAAGCGCCGTATGAAGGATTCGAACCTCCAAGTCGTTTCCGACCGAATGCCTAGCAAACATCTCCAATACCATTATGGGAATACGGCATGTGGTGGCGCAATTCTTAGATACTCAGCTCACAAATTCAACCCTGCGCCTGCCTGAAGGTGTGGTTCCGAGTAAATGAAGTTGGTGGAGTGAGATACGAACTCACGAACCCGAAGGAACTGATTTACAGTCAGCTTGCTTTGACCACTTGCATATCCACCAATGCGATGGCGTTTTACCCAAGTTACCGTCGTCCATATGCTTGGAACCTACTAAAGCAAGGTAAACTCTCAATGCCAAAGAATGGAATCGAACCATTTCCTGTCAGTCTTTTTATCGCGCGCTCCTGACCGCTCTTTCCAATGAGCTACATTGACTTAACCGCCATCTGACGGTTAGCAACAATATTTATCGTGCCGTGCGTTGCACTAGATTTTATAGTCTTTACTGACTAATCATATTCGCTGATAATGGCAAACAACATAAGTCCGATGAACGCCAAACCACAAATAATAACCGGCGAGCACAAACAGCTAATTACCGTCTTTGCAATTATCGTTGCGCTTAAGACACCGGCATCATAAAGCATGCAAGCGTTTATAATCGCAAGATACAGCATTTTGTAGACACCGTTATATAATCCCATAACCGATGCGCTAATCAAGCAAATCCATGCAAGCAAATTTCTAAGTTGTCTCATTCCCAATCACCTTTCCACATTTCTTACATCTCCATTTGTGAACTGTTTTCCAAGAACCATCATCTTGACGGACCAGGTCTGTTCTGTAATGAACCACTTTTCTATGGTCACAGAACAGTTGTTTTATTTTCTTAACCATTTCTTCCTCCGCATTCGCATTCCGTGAAGCTTGCGCCAGTTATTTGAACCAATCGTGTAACATGGCAAAGTGTTTACATTAAATGTTCCAAACGTTCCATAGAAAACCGTAGATGCGTCCAATAAGTTGTCTATGTTTCTCATTTTCTGTTTTAGCATTGAAGTTGGTATTGTTGCCAATTCTTCGACCAGATCATCACAGATTAAATCCGAATCCGATTGGATACAAAGATTTCCAGCAGGAGGTAAGCCACCATATGCATATCTTCTCTTATCTTTCTCATCCATCGCAAATTCTCCTAAAGTGCATTCACGCTCTCAAAAGCTTTTATCATCTTCGGAAACTGGATTGCGAACCAGTCAACAAGCGTTTCATCATGCCCGAACTGCCTATAGTGCTCATAATTCGCTTGCAGTCCACTTTCAGCAAGAAAAGCATGTATAATTTCATGCCGTAGCTGTTTTCGCATCAGTTCATCAAAATCTCCAACTTCATTCACATTATCGTCTCTGATTCTGATTTCTCTTGATGTATAATCACAATAACCATCAATGTCTTTATCTGCAAATGGTTCTCTAATCACCTTGTATTCCGTTCCAAGAATATTTACTGTCCTAACCATTTTTTTCGCCTTTCTGCTTCTTCAAGAATTCATTCAACAGTATTGGAGTTGCCGATGAAAGAAGTTCGCTCATACATTTCGTGCAAAGCCTAAATCGTCTATGTGAGATTCCCATTTCAGAACTCTCGTAGTATTCTTTGTTGCCACAATTCTCACAACAAGAAACCTTACCCCATTCAATTGTTTTTGGCTCTGTTTTTGGTTGGCTCATCTTTTTCTTCATAGCATCTAACCTCGCAACAATCTAATCAATTCATCAATCTCAGTGAACAGGAAATAATTACAGTGGATTCTTTGCTCTATAAAGCTATTTACAGCTTCACTGCATTTTCCATCGGTCAAATCCAAGATGCAGTTCGCAAAAAACTCAGCATCTGAATAAATGCCAACCGGATTTATAAAGAGGATTTCGTAGATATCATTAATGACCAGTCGATTCCCTTTAAAGCTTCCAGTCATATTGATGCCAGAATTCCGTAAATGATGTTTTATGTAACCTTGATGCCACACTGGCGTTTCAGTAAGGACGATAATTGTATTCATATGCCACTCCTACAGATATTCAAAAATCAATTAAATCACCCTCCAAAAAGAATCTATATTTTCAAGCTGAAACATTGCTTGTACTGAATCATTTTTGTAAAACAATATAACTCCATGTTCTGTATCAACTGTACATCTACTTGCTTCTACGCAATAAACACAATCGTTTGTTATTTGAACGAGATAGGTCGGAATAATTGGTTTGATTCCTGTATACATTGCTATGCTCCTTTTTGTTTTTGGCGGATATTTCTGGGGGTAAGGTTACGACCCTGGGGTGTTTCACACAGACCCCCACTCCGGGGTTCACTGGCTATCGAACATATGTATCTATACGTAAAACAAATGTTTGACACATACACACGATACTATATCTAGTGTTTTGCGTTCAGCTCATACAATATATTGATTTACGCTAAATTTATTTTTGTATTGTCTGACATTTTGTTGAATTGCTTAAAAATCAAATACATCTGCCTCGTCATCTTGTGCCCCTGTATTTGGTAGTTCATTTGCTCCGATGTCTTGCGCTATCTGTTCAACCGTCTTTCTAGCTCCGGTGATCTGTTCTTGCTCCACTGCTTTCGTTTCTGCCATGCCGTAAGCAGCTTTTGCAATGAATATCTTATTTGCATCCGTACCCCTGGAATTACCGAGATTATTCACCAAAAAGCCCTTGCAAGTGTTCATCCATTTTTTGACCGTGCAAGAGTGTTCAGCGGTCCGATAACTGCCATTGCTCCAAGTAGTAAAGGTATTTCTATCAATATTCACCAGGAAACTAAATGCTTCTAGTGTAGGATTAACACCATACTTACTGCATAATCTTACATACACATTGAATATATAATCTAATGCTTTTATATCTGCATTATCTGGCTTTTCTATATGGTCACAGATATAAAATAACATATCAACAAAGTTATCTTTCACTATCTGTTTACTGTCTGTATCTACATGGTCTATTTCTAATTCATTGCGTATATACTCATCAGCATAGTAATTAATATTATGCTTATATACTTCTATGCCATCTGTTGTTGTTATTGCATTATCTTTCATCCTAATCACCTCCAGCCAATTGATAATAAAAAAAAGACCGCGCCCGTTGCAGTTTCGCAATTCTGCTATACGGGTCACGGTCACTAAGGACTACCAAGAAAGTATATATTAAAGGTTGGCTATATACTGCCTATTTACTTGTTTGATTAATATTTTAGTGCAATTTATTGTGATTGTCAATAATCATTTGCACATCTTTTTTGTGCGCATTCTTGTGCATTCCGACAGGAAAATGCACGTATATATTATATATATTCTTTTTCTTATTCTCTTTCTTATTCTATCGCGTTACGTAACGTTATTGTAACGTTACACGGATTTTATTAAGTCTAGGCACAGAAAAAAGACAGCCGTTTGACTGTCTTAATTCTAATTTTTTTAGTTCTGGAATTTATGCCACATTTGCATAATCGCAAATAAAAATCTTACTTGCTACGGTTTGCACGTGTTCAATGATTTCCTCCAATCGCTCAGCTACTGAAGCAGTATAGAATACCTCTCCGCACTTTTCACACTTATAGCACGGCACATTTTCGATAATAACATAGCACGCCCCTAGATCGGCAAAATATGCACTTTTGTCTTTCTTCATTTCGCTTTCTTTACAGCTAACACATTTCATGATCAACGCCCCTTTCTAG
The DNA here is from genome assembly GCF_900290215.1 of Dorea sp. Marseille-P4042. NCBI lineage: Bacteria > Bacillati > Bacillota > Clostridia > Lachnospirales > Lachnospiraceae > Dorea > Dorea sp. Marseille-P4042. The sequence goes on from NZ_OLMI01000001.1 coordinate 355,562, forward strand.
TCTTCAAATCATTTTCGAATTTGTCTAAGCTTGGAAAATAAGCCGTAATAATCCGGCTTGCTGTTCCTTCGTCACTTGCCACAACATGAAGTATTTTCCCACTTACACACGCCCCAAATATCAAACAGCTAGGGAACGGGAAATCATCCGGATACTGTTCTATTATCTCCCCTGACATTATACATGATTCGATATCTTTTATTTTTATTCCTCTTTGTCGAATTCGTTCGAGTGCATGATTCGAAAATAATAGCATATCATTTTTGCAATATTCTTGAATATTTTTAATATCTATCACGTTGTTATATCTTGCCTCCTTTTCGGAAATCTGCTATAATAATTTTACTTGAGAGCGGTGGCAAGTTCCGCCCTCTCTTGTGTTCCTGAGCTGTTGTTATACGGCTCTTTTTTAATCTTCCAGAGTGCTCTGGAGGTTTTCCAGTATCTTCTGGATCCTTGCGTTTTTCTTTTCGGTGTCTTCCTCTTCCTTGGCTTCTTTCAGGTCGTCAATTAGAAATCTTATGAATCCGTTGAATTGTTTATCTGTCATTCCCATTTGTTCCATGTTTTCTCCTTTCTCCAGCTTGCCACTGGTAACTTGTAAGCTTGTTCCTTACAAGTATTATTATAGTATATGTGCGTAATAATGTCAATGATTATATGTGCGTTATTTCAATATTTTTTCTAGTTCGTCAAGTTTAGCTAATACCGTATCGCGAATAAACGCACTATTACTCTTATTCAGTCCTAGTCGTTCTATTCTCTCCTTAGTATTTTTCGGAAATACTATATTCAATCTATAGTTATTTTTTTCGTAATTTCTGACTGCTTTTTGTCGTGCCGCTTTCTGTTCTTCTGTATACTCTGCCATTTTTACACCTCCATATTTTTATTACATTATAACATGCGTGCGTAATTAAATCAATAAATATGTGCGTAATAAATAGTGTACAACTTTATATCATATATATGTGCGTAATATTGTTAATTATGTCAATTGTATATGTGCGTAATATCGTGTATTATATAACCATAGAAACGAGATAACAAATCACTCACAGGAGGATATAGAAATGAAAGAAGCAGAAAGAAAGTTATATGAAAAAGGTTACTACTTATCAAACCAGTTTGATGGATTCGGAACTGTTCCAAACGAGTACGAACTGACAGACAGAAACGGGAACACAGTGATTGACCACTTGTCAGAAGCTCAGGTCATTTCACTGGCGGAAATGTTATAAGGAGGGTGCGAACATGAAGAAAATAATAATTATAATCCTGTTCACGGCAGAGCTTAGCAGTTGGGCTACTCGCTCTTACATGATTCACACAGCTGAGCCGGATACATCTTGCAGAATCACATGGCAAGGTGAGACACACGAATATAAATAGTCGAAACGCTCCAAGCGTGGAGCGTCCACAACGATTCGCCCCGTTGTGCTGATGATGGCAGGCGAGAGAGGAAAATAATATGATTATTGGAACATTAGAAAACGGAAATAAATGTGTATATGACTTGCCAAAAGGCGTAAAAACAGCGGAGCAGTTCACAGCGTTAATTGTCGGATATAACAACAAACCTTGGCAACGTGAAGAGTTGCAGAATCAGCCGATTTTAATAGGCTTAAATGGTCCAATGTACAACGGAACCGCATATTTGAAAAGTACTGGCGAAGAAGTAACTATTATACGATATGAGCAACCATCAAAATACTAGTCGAAACGCCCACGGGCGTCTGTAGGAACTGCCCTACCTGCACTGATGATGACAGGGCGCGACAAAGAAAGAGAGGTTTTAAACATGAGAACATACGAACAGGACTTGAAAGAGCTTAATATTTCAGCTGAAGAATTTGACAACATAATTTCACATATTTACGACAAAACAAACGTGGAGATGATAACGCTGGCAAAAGCAATAAAAGGCGGTGCCCGTGTTCTGCCTACAGTCAAAAGAGCATTCGAGCGAGTTCTTGCAATGAGACAGGAAGAAAGGCAGGACGCATATAATATTTATTACAGCGATTTAAATACAATGTGTTTCGACTGCAAAAAGTGCGGAACAACTTGCAATGGAACAACTTGCAAAGTATGGACCGGATGCATATTTAGAGAATCATAAAAAATAATCACCGCTGACAGCGTACCGGGGAGCATTGCCCCGGAGCGGTTTTATATCCTAGCTCCCAGGGACAAGGGAAGAAAGAAAACAGCATGGAGAAATTAGAAAAAGTCATGGAAGCACTAGATAAGGTGATTAGATTGTCGAGGAAGACAGGCAGACCGGAACCACCAAAAAAGATTCCGAGAACATACGAAGACATAGACGAGCGCGAGTTAAAAATAATAGACAGGCTTGCAGTTATGACAGTAGATGAGCGTCTAAGATTTAATAAGTATCAATGTGACATTATGGGGGATATGACAATGGAAGAGGTTAAGGAGCATGCCGCAGAATTAGACGAGAAAATTGATGCATATTTAGGCATCTAGCCGGATAACTTCCGGCTTTTAGTGCTTCAATAATAAGCTATTTACAGACAGAAATATTAGTGTTATGATACAAACGTATATATTCGATTTTTAGACGTTTTTACGCGTACTCAATAGAATTATGCTTTGCGCTATTACAAGCCAATACGGACAGGAATAGACGTGTACAGAGCTATTCTATACACCATACACCCGAACAGAATTGTCAGAAAAAGGACGCTAGAATGAACAATTTTTCCAGCGTCCAGATTTTTGACCTTTTTTATTTTGGGGTGACATCTTTTTTTGACGAAAAATTTCGGCTCAAAAATTTGTCCTAAAAACGCGCCCTAAAAACGCGCCGATTCTAGAATTTTTTTCAGAAATTTTTTTATGCAACAGCTCCATATTTCCGAAATGCTTGAATGACCTGTGCTGGATCCGTAGCTGCGTAATGCGTATTAAGTGTCTTTGTGTTCCCGTTTTTATGTCCAAGATAAAATGCGACCAAGTCACGCGGACAACCACGGCGGACCATATTCGTTGCCGTAGTTTTACGGAATAGATGCGGATAGATTCGCCTGTCAAGGATTGACTTCTCTCCGATTGTACGAATCACATATTCTAGTCCACTCTTAGCAAGTCTGTTATGTTCTCCTTTTGTTGCCACGAATAATGCTGGATTATTGTCTTTTCTACTATCCAAATATTTTTTCAAATGATACTTTGCTACATCGTCCAAACATACGGTTCTGTATGTGCGTGTTTTCTGCCCGTAAATGAGGATTTCTCCCTTTTGCCAGTCAATGTCTTGTCTATTGATTGGAACACACTCAGAAACACGAATAGCAGTGCTACGGAAGAATTCTAATACAGCTCTATCTCTCAAATGCTCACGGTATTCCTTGAAATTAGTTACTCCGTTCACCTCTGTCCGGCATGCATCACGCAAAGCCTCCATTTCCCAATCGGCAAGAAATTCAATTGGCTTTTCAATTTCAGCAAATGGTTCTACTCCGTCTACTGGATTTTCATTTATCATCTTCTGCTTTCGCATCCAGGTGAAGAATGCTGACAGGTTACGTCTTTCGTTATTCACGGTTGATGCAATGTTTCCGGCTCCACGAAAACCGGTCGCATGATACCACTGTAAGTATAATTCCACGTCCATGTCTGTTACATCCAACAAAGATTTATTCGTGAACTGAATAAAATGTCTGATAGTCTCCAGATAGTATTTTGCTGTCTGCCTGCTCAACTTTGGAACTTTCTTTGTCATATAAACATTTAATATATAATCATTCGTATTCTCATTTGTTGCCGGTAACGTCTCTGTCTCCACAACATCAACATGAGCCATTGCGCTTACAATCGCTTGATTCAGAATATCCATAGTGACTGCATTCAGATATGGTCTCATAGTTGCTAATACGCTATCTCTTACAATTTCTTTCTGTGTCTGCATAATTTATCCTCCTAGCAATTGCCTAAGAAGATGAACTATGCTATACTCTTCTTAGGTGAATGGGTACCGGAGATCTCGCCAAAGATTCTTGTCCGGTACCTGTTTTTATTTTGTTATCAAAGCTCACTCACCCATTGTCTTATATTTTCTTTTTTACATCATGATTGCGCTTTCGCAAATATTCTTCCACGCTAACACTCTGATACGCTTTGCGCTTGAATTTCTCATATGCATGTTGGTTAGGTGGATTTTCTGCCATTTCCGCATGGTGGTCTTCCATTCCGTTACGTTGCTCTTTACTGAGATTCAAGTTGTTCAGTCCTCTCTTTGCACCTTTTTCTTTTTTGCCAGATATTCCAAAAACCCATAGCATACTGGCATTCTAAACCGTCTGCTTGCTTCTTCCGTTGGTGGCTTCTCAGCCATCTGATCACGGTCTGATATGGCATCGAGGCGCTGGCATTTACTGTCGCTCATTATCCTCACTCCAATCTCCTCTGTGTAATATCAATGTTCCTCTCACGTATTCTACCTCTGTGTCTGGACTGAATTGTACTAACTGCTTTTTGCTAAGATCATAAGAATTGCTAAAATCATCAGTATAAGCCTCAGATACTTTTATAAATACCCGGTCATTGAATTTGAATATTGCCGACGGTGCAAGCTGATTATGCGGTAACATTATCGGCTTACTGAAATCTTTAATTTGCATCGTTTTCAACTCCTTCGTCGTTTTGTAATTCTCCTCTCAAAATATTCCTCACATCAACCAGAGCCTGACTATATCCGTTTGATTCCCATGTTTTCTTAAGCTCGTAATCTGCAAGCTCTTGCTTTTGTTTCTCCTCAAATGCTTTTACATCAACATCTCTTTTTTTAACCATTGAGCGTTCCAGTTCCACCAAACGCTCTATAAGCTCTGTATTATTCATTTATCTCAGCTCCTCCCACTAACTCAAATCTATACTTCTGTTTCACGTTTGGATATTTCACATGGTCAACCTCACTCACAAACATTCCGTAAGGTCTGCTCCAAATAGCTCCGTCCTCACATTCATAAACCACATAAAACTGTCCCGGTGCTTCTGTATCCTGGCTGATATGCAAAACCTTAACTGTATGTCCCTTAAAATGTCTGTAGACTTGTCCTGCCGTAACATTGCTGTCGTTATCTACTGGAACTTTTCTCTTGAAGTATTTCTCACAATCTGCAAGGTCGCAGTTGTCGTAATTCAAAGGGCTTTCGTCGTTCCACTTTCCAATGTCAGCTTCTTCCACATGAAGATGATGCGAAAATAAATCTTCAAGCGATTCCAATTTGCCCTCAAATTTTTCTTTATCAACCACTCCATTTGCATCCACAAAATATCCACTTACTTTAAATATCTTTGCCATATTAATTCCCCTCCTCTTCTAACAGTTCGGGATTATCAAATATGTTGCCTACAACTTCTGCATCAACCAACTTGATCCAATATCCCAAGTCTTTTCTAATATCACGGTTTTCGTCCCAGTCCACATAGAATCCGACATGGATCGTTGGTGCGCTATCAAAACAACTCTGATATTCCCCGAATTTTACCGGCGCATAAACTTCTCCAAAATGGTATTTAATTATATCCCCTTCCCATATTTTCTTTCCACTCTTGTCAGTCAATCCTGTGTACTGGCAAATCGTATTTTCATCAACCAGGAATTCACCCTCGAGACTTTTATCGTAGATATAATTCTTGTCACTAAGATAGCCATGCACCCATGTTCCATTAAGATGCTCGTTACTATCCATTGCATGGATATGTTTCGCTCTAAAAAAGCATTCTCTATTCATAATTCTCAACTACCTCCAACTTCTTCAAGTCCTCGATAAGCCACGGTTCGGAATCTTCCCATTTGACCATTGGGAAATCCAACTTAAAGAATTTTAAGCTTTTGTCTGATTCACACCCACTACTTTCCCAACAGTCAATAAGTTTATGTGGTTTGCTGATATAAATGAACAAACCTCCATCCATATCCCTAGTTATATAATTTATTCCTGTACCAATATACTCCAAAAACACTCTATCTCTCTTACTTACAACTGGCCTTTCGATGTACTCAGATTCAGCCCATTCTCTCGTTTTCTCTTCACAATCATAACCACGAAACAAACATAGACTGCATATAGCGCCATTACACGGAACGATACGCCCACTTTTCTTTATTATGGAAATGCTACCTCCACTACACGCAATCTCCACAATCTCTTTTTCATACTTCTCTTTATTCTTCATCTCTTCCACCTCGTCTCTTTTTAAAAAGCGTATACTTTTCTCTGAAATCCATAATTGCATTGCCAATTTTTACAGTTGGCAGCAAGTACGAATATAACTGTATTCGTCTTAACACATCATCCAGTTTATTCTTCATCTCTTCCACCTCGCTTTACAATCTCTATAGTTCTGATTAATCCTCGATAAAACCAATCTTCATAGTCATTGTCTATTCCATGTTCTTCTGCATAACTTTTAAAATTCACAAAAGACTGCTCACTTTCTTCTTCAAGCTGCTCAATGACATTTTTCACATCAAACGCTGTTGGCTGTTCTTCTATTTCCATAAGCATGGATACCGCAATATCTGCCAACGAAACCATTTCATCTTCGTCTGGTGCTTTCGGTTTTAACCATTTCTCGCATTTTCTCATCAGTAAATCCGCATCAATTAGTCTCATCTTCTCACTCCCATTCACTTTTCAACATATCTGCCTTGATTAATTCATATATAACATCCAATGCCGTTCTTTTATCCCTGTACCGACAGTTTGCATCCTTATGTATCCGTGGATCGTTTTTATCCCAATCATTTACACCAAAATATGAATCACTGACAAACAGCATCTTGCATCCTCTTGCGATGCAGAGATAATAACATTCTGATTCTTTTGGAATACCTTTACATCTTTTGAATCCAAATTTCTTGAATTCACTAGCTCTCACTTTTGGTTTCAGCATAATCATTCTCCTTTGTACGGCTCTGGTAGTGGCATCCATGCTATTACTCCGTCCAATACATCATCATCGTCTGTCCACTCTCTGCCATCCCAATAAGCGGAAAATGGCTGTATAACATGTCTACTCTGCACAATATAGCCATCGAAAGAATAGACCTCTGGTTTTTCCGGAAGTCTCTCACTACACGGAATCCACTTCTGACTTTGTAGCGCAATAGCAATTTTCGCAAGTTCGATAGCATCAAGCCATTCTCCACATTTTTCTTTTTCCTCAAACTCCGCCAACTTCTCCATAGCTTCTGCCAGCTTATTCTTGTCCTTAATCACTGCTTTTCCAGCATGATATTCTGTATATCGCATTTTCCACACCTACTTTCCGAAATATAGCCACCATTTCAAAACTTTTAAATCTATCTTCTTTTCTTTCATTTTCCTTATTTCTTTATTATTTGATTCATACACATCAATTTGCTTCTTTACCAGCTCATCTGATTTTAGATCTGGATACAACGATACAAGTGTGATAGAACTTTCATTTTTCAATTCTCCGTATGTATCCGTCTCAAATTTCATATACTGCGATACAAGCACATCCATTTGATTTTCTATTTTTGTATTTTCTTTTTGGTACATTGCAATTTTTTTGTCTATAACCGACCCGTCCGTTACGCTTACGCACAAGACAATACCTACAATCAAACACACAAATGCTCCAAAAAGCGGGAAACATGCTAAACCTACTTCATCTACTAATATACCTAAAACCGTCAAACCTAAAAAATTAAAAATAATAAAATAATCATATTTGCACCTCTTCATCTTTTGGAAACTGAAATACCTTAGGCAATACCCAGTAATTAGGTTGCACGTAGCAACCGTTTACAACGTCATACCCACCATTCAGCTCCATTCTTGAAAGATACTTTTCTCTGCACATCTCCATAGCTTTGATTGCTTTTTCTTCGGTGGAATATTCAGCTAAAATATAAACTCTATCTCCTTTGCCGAGGTCATTCCCCGGAAATGTTCCAACGATTGTTGCCATATTTCCTGAATATGGTGAAATTGCAATCAATTCATAAGGCACATCCAGTAATCCGTTCTGACTAATGATTCTCATAACTAACCCCACCTTTCACATCCCATGCGCAAATGTCGCAATCCCCAGGACATACATTTGCCTTTATTGCTCTTTTGCACATCTCCATTTTTATTTTCCTATCGTCCTCAATGTCTTTGATAAATCCGAGTTTCCTCAAGATTTTATGAATCAGTGATTCTTTTCTCATTTTCCTCTTCCTCTGTGATACTTCACTTTATTGTTTTTGATTGCATCCCATACAGTTCTTTTTAAGTTTTCATCTGTAATAGCTATCACTTTACAATGTTCCAATCTTCTTTCTTCAACAAGATATAAACTATTGCTCACCTTGTCCAGATCAAGTATTGCAATATCTTCCGGATGCATAAACAAAATGCGTTTATTTGATAGCTCTATTTTTAACATGGCTTCTTTAAGCTCTCTTATAAAGTCTTCAGACGTCATCTTCATTCTCCTTTACATAATCCGGACAATTCTCTACAAATTCATATTCATCCAAAAACTCACATTGAACAGGGCAATCATCAAAATCTGGGCATTCCAAGCAACACATATGATTGTCTTCGCTTTCTGCACACTTAATCCTGCACCCCACTATGCCACCTTCTTTTCCAAGAATTGCGCTGCATCTTCAAATCCTCCAGCTCTCAATTCCTCAAGAACCTTGTCCAACTTTACAGTTCGAAACTTTGCGTCCGTCTCATCATAACTGCCTTGACAATTTCTCACACGGCTTACATCGATTCCCATGTCAAATTGTTCATTCAGCTCATTTGCATAGTCCTCAAGCGTCACATAATGACTTCCAAGGTAATCGAGATCCAGCGCACTTTTGATCATATTCTGGAATTCGTTTCTGAACTTAAGAAGTCTTTGCTTTCCGAACCCGAAATGCTCTCGCAACACCATTCCAGCAACTGTGGTCATTGTGGCATATAGGTTCGTTGATAATTCATCCCACCAACCATCAATCTGACCTTTGCTGTATACCAACGGCGCTTGCATAAAACCACGCATCTTAATTTCTTTATCCAGTCCCTCAAGACCGTCTTTTGACACAACTTCTCTGGCGTGAAGGATACCTTGCATACGCCATTGAAATTCTTTGTTGATTTTTCCCATTTACTTATCATCTCCATATTTGAATTCACATTTAACCTGTCTAGCTGAAACAATCATATTCACGAAATCATCTGCATGGTTAATCTCGATATTTGCAGGAATTCCATAATCATCAAACATCTTAATTTCGTAATGGTCATCCATTAATTCCAGCACATCAGCAAAATTGTTATCCTCGTCCGGGAAACCATCCAAAATATCTCTGATTTCATCTTCGATGTTCGACAGCAATGAAATCATCGGAACATTGACTGTTCTTTGTGGAATTACAAGTCTTCTGGTTGCCTCTCCGCAAGTCAGAAGTAACTCGTATTCACACTCATAATAACCTTCTGTCAGATAGCCACTCTCCGGAAATTCATCAGTCACTGTCGGTCTATTCTTACTGCTCTCCTGGATATCATACGGAACATAATAGTCAATCACATTCGTCTCTTCTCGCGTTTCAAGACTTAAGACAGTATGCTCTTTTTCCAGTAATGTGACGTTCTCCCGGAATCTATCAAATTCCACTGTATTACCATTTTTATTGTCCACATTAAAGAATGATTCGAATTCTCCGGTATCAACATTCTTTCTGCCGATTCCACCCGCATAGATGTCTGGAATTGCCGTTACCATACATTCAAATTCAAGTTTGTTTGGTAACACCAAACCTTTCGCTTCTAAATCTTCTCTTGCTATTCCTGTTAATTTCATAATTCGTTCCTTTCTCTCAATTGCTTCATCGCCAGTTTAAATGCCAGCATATACAAATCTAAGATGCCTGTGCTCATTTTTCCAAAATCAGACACCTCTTCCCAAACGTCCGGATAATAATCGCTTAATACATCATACCCGGCTTTGCTGATTCCCGATTCATCATCGAAATCTTCTAAGGAATCGTCTAAAAATTCATCTACTTGGCATTCATCACCGTTAAAACCATGCTCCATCATGTATTCATAGATATCTTTCCGAGCCTGTTCTTCATCAAAGTAATATCTGTCTCTGTCCATGCAGTCAATTTTTCCATTAAAATATCCAACGTTACCTGTGAAATGCTCCTCAAATGTCCCGAATCGCATATTACAGTAATTGCTTGCTGTAAGATGTCCAAGATCACCAGATATATGTAATCGGCAATAATCTTCCTCGAAAAGAAATCTGATACGGTATTCATTACTATCTGGTCTTTTAAAATCCAGAATCTTGATGTTTTCATAATCTGTAAATGTTGCTACATGATTCTGGAAATTTTTCTTTTCTTTCTCCAAATTAATCATAATTCGTCCCTTTCTCTCTATCTAATTTCCGATATAAACCTGTCCGCAAGTTCTCCGTTCACATATTTGTTCGTTAATCGAACTCTTACTGAATCACCCTCTTGACTGTCTGCAAAACTTGGTCCATTCATTGCTCCACTAGCAGAACCATCTTCTTCATAAGTCAGCCCGTCATATTCAACCGATATTTCCCACTGCCAGCGAGGACAAATGGCAAACCATTTCCGCATATCTATGTAAGTGATGGTTGCGTCCACGTCTTCGTGAGTATATGTGATTTCTTCTTGTGGCTCACTGCTTTTGTCCGAAACATCATTGGAGCAACCAACTAAGAATATGCAAATCAGAATTAAGCATAATATTTTCTTCATATTTCTCCTATTTCATAAACAAAATCCAACGTGTCTTACCTCTCTGATCTCCGAGAAGTGGCTTCCTTCCAAACTCTTTCAACACGTCATTCAGTTTTATTTGTTCCTCGTTCCACTTAAAAACCAGTATTCCGTCCGGCTCTAACACTCTCATACATTCATTAAATCCAGCTTTCAAATATGGTTTCCAATCTTTCGGCAGAACCCCGTATTTCTTAGCAAGCCATGATTCACTGCCGGCTTGTTTTAAATGGGGCGGGTCAAACACCACAATCTTAAATGTATTGTCCGGAAATGGCATCTCCCGGAAGTCCATTTTTATATCTGGCTTAATTAGAAGTGCTCGCCCATCACTCAATGTTGTCTCAAGCTCTCTATTGTCTGCGAATATGACATCTGAATTCTCTCTGTCAAACCAAAACATACGACTTCCACAACATGCATCAAGTATTTTCTTCAATTTTTCACCTCTTCTGCTTAAAAAAGCGTATAAAAATACCAACCACCGAATACTGATGGTTGGTAGATGAATTATATTGTTTTGATATATTTGTTTTTAACTCCGCATCTAGGGCAAATGCACACAACTTCTATTTTTACTTTATCGTCTTCTTTCCTAATTGCGGTTATGTCTGCTTTTACATCTGGTACCATATAGGTAATAATTTGACCATTTCTCGGACTTGGTATGTATTCCCAATCCAAAGTAGTGTCACACATAAAACATTTGTCAGTTCCTTTAACTTCATTCATTGGCATTTCCTCCCGTACATTTAATTTATACGGAAATTATACCATTCCAACCATCAATATTCAATTGTCAAGGTGCTGTTATTTGTTACTTCAATTGCTTACTCCATCTTTGTTTCTTTTCATTAATCGGATATTTTTGTTTTTCTGGAAATAAACTCATTTGATTTGCTGCTATCTCTCTAGGTCTACTCGGCGTATTCCAATTAAATCCGCCAACTCCGTCAGCTTCACAAGTCCATCCAGATGCTTTAAGGCTTGCGCCATTTTCGGATTCAAGAATATATGTTATAATTTTTGAATATCCCATTTCTTTTGCGATTCGTGCGGATCTGCTATATAGAAAACTACATATATCCTTTTCTCCAGTTGTACATAATCTAAGCACTTCTAATGTATTTCCATCGTCCAATACTCTTGATATAGGTCTGCCAACTTGAACCACTCCAACAACTTTTCCATCTATTGTGGCTGCAATTCTAAATTTATCTCTATGAGCTGCTTTGTGATGTCGATGATATTTATTTATATAATTTTGTGCTTCTTTCAACTCCATAGGCCTTGCTTCTATATGCATTCGTTATTCCTTTCTGTACTTCTCCGTAATTTCCATAATTGCTTTCATGTGCTTTGATGCTTCCAGGATATCTTCATCACTCATCGCTTCAAGCCGACCATTTCTTCTCAGCTCTACAAGTTTGTATATTCCATCTTGTAATATCTTAAAAGCTTCTGCCAGTATCGTTTCTTGTGCAGCGTCCTCGTTCAGCTCATAAAATTTTTCGTATTTATCATGTTCTCCAAATTTATCAGATACAATCTTCGTCCTCTTCGGAGTGATCTTTATAATTTTCGCCGAAATAATCATTCTATGCCGGAATGTTGAAATCCGGCCGTGTTCAACTTTTCTTGCTACTCCAACTACATCTCCGACTTTCAATGTGTCTTTGTCTATCTCTTTTAATTTAATATTCATTTTTCATCTCCATAAAATCCGATAACTGCATCTGTCCAAAAACATTTGTGTCCTGCATCCACCAGTGGTAAACCTCTTCTCCGCAAGTCCACTGTACTGGCTTTCCTTTTGCTTTTCGCATCGCTATCATACGGTCAAAAGCATGAACATATGCTTGTTTGAATTTGGGATACTCATGCATTTCACGCTCTCTCTGAGTCCTTCTAGCAAGAGGGCAGCCCAAACAGCCGAGCCTTTGATATCCGCATCCATATAAACTGCATACCGGTATTTTTTCTGTATGGATAAAATCCCATATATCAGTATCTTTCCAGTCAATAATGGGATTAACAACCGTTTTAGCTTTCATATGACAGCTTTCATATAACTTTCTGGTATCATCATTGTCTGTGATGAGCATTTTTTCATCGGATACATCAATTCTTTTTGCTGCACTATTTTTCAATACCTCAAATGGACTTCTGTGGCTTCTCTTCGTGCTTTCGGCCCATCTGACACCTGTAGAGATCATTCGATTCTTATTGCCGCCTTCTTTTAACGCGGAGCAACAATACCGGACGATTCTAGTCGGAGGTATCAGCTTTCTAGGAATCAGATTCCACATGGTCAAATTTTGACCGTTCGCTTGTCTGTGATAATCAATCGTGCACTTGATTCCTTTCAGTTCTTGTTGTCGGAACACATCTCTAATGTGATATACCGTCTCAGGAGCATCTACTGTTGTGTGGCTGTTATGTACCTCATAAGGTATTTTCGCCATCTCAAACAATCGCAATTGCACATCGGAATCTTTACCGCCTGAGTATTCGCATACAAGTGGCTTACCGTAGTGGTATAAGCTCATTTCTGATGCAGCCTGAATTCTTTTTATTGCTTTTTGTTCTAAATCCATCTCTTCTCACCTACGCAAATCTTAATTGTTCTTGTGTATCATCAATGCTCATGTTCAGCATTCTCTCGCCGACTTTCAGATACGGACAGTTTGCTTCTACAAGCTTTTCTGCCATAATTGGAACCACACTGTTCCCGATTCTTGCGACTTGCTTTGCAATCGGATATTTCTTCCAGTTGTAATCCCTGTCGATAATGTAATCTTTCGGGAACCCTTGCATTACTTTTAGTTCTTCCGGCTTCAGCATCCGAAGAAAAATGTCTGATATGATATATTGCTCTCCGTCAATGTCCAATACCACATTTACAAGTCCGAATCTGTCTTTTGTAGTAATCGTTCCCAGTGGCTTATCAAGTTGTTGACCACATCCGGCACCGTAATATTTGATAAGAAAAGCAGATACTAAACCGAAATGGCCAGGCGAAGTTGTAATTGTGTGAAGTGGTTCATCACACCCCTGTCCAATCCCGGTCTTGTAATATTTCGTTATGAAAGCTGTCACAAGTCCGTATCGGTTCGATGTATCAATCGTCTTAATTGGTTCTGTTAAAAGCTGTCCTCTTGAATCACCGGCTCTCGTCTCTCCGTGATACTGGATGATGTATGCCAGTGCTTCTCCATTCCTCACGATATAAGGAGATTCTGCATCGATAATATATTTCTTAATACCGTTTGCGATTCTCTTCTGTGTAGCTTCTGCAAGTGGTTTCTTTCGCTCAAATATCGAACTTCCAAGGTCTGACCAGTCAATGTAATCTCCACAAGGTTTCCACTTCTCAAATCCGATGCCGTCTGCACTGTGAGTCTGCTTTGGGAATCTGATTTCCAGTCCATCTCTACGGAATACTGCATACCATCTCTTTCTTGTGGTCGGTGCTCCGTAGTCAGCAGCTACCAACTCTCTACTCCCGAAACGATACCCGAGGTTCTTCATTGCCGTAATAAATTTCTTGTAATCCTCGCCTTTTCTCTCCGGTATTGGATAACCTTTTTCGTCTAACGGACCCCACTGTTGTATTTCTTCTACGTTCTCCATAAGAATTACATCCGGCAGAATAGCTTTTGCGTGTTTGTATACCGCCCACGGAAGAATCCGAAGTCCTTTTTCTCTTGGCTTGCCACCTTTTGCTTTTGAATGGCTTGTACAATCTGGGCTCGCCCACATAAGAGCCACGTGTTGTCCTTTTACATATTTCTTCAAGTTGACCTTAAAAATATCTTCTGTAAGATGCAACGTATCCGGGTGGTTGGTCTTATGCATCAATATGGCGTCTGGATCATGATTAATGGCAATGTCTACTGGTCTGCCGAGTGCCATTTCAATTCCTACGGATGCACCCCCGCCACCAGCAAAGGCGTCTATAATTAAATCTTTCATATCTTCGAAAGGAGCCGATATATCTTTGCCCGGCCGGAGCTCCGTCTCCTTTCTGTAATTTATTTAATTTCTAACAATACCGTTGTAAGTTCCAACGTGCCATCCGCTTCTATCCATGCAATAGCCAGAAAATCATTGTCGTAGGCACACGAAGAAAAACCATCTTCAAATCTAATCTCGAACTGTATTCCTTTTTCTTCCAATGCAGATTTAATTTCTTCGTCCATTTCAAAATCGTTTCCGCTTTCATCTTCACGATCTCTTGAATAGTATTCACCGTCTTCCCGATAATACTTTTCAATAATTTCTTCTATCAATTTTCTAATCATCATTTCACCTCATTCGCAAGCTGGAATCCCATTCTTGCCACATTTCTAAGGTTGTCCTTAATTAATGCTTTGTTTGGCGCTCTGTGCATAGATAACCATCTCATATCGGTTTCCCAGTTTTTAGAATCGTATTCGTCCAAAAACATGGCTTCTCCTTTTGCTACATGTAAACACTGAATCATGTAATCTATCTTTTCTCCTGTGTCCATAGTTACTCCTTTACCCGGCAGATGCCACATATTGTAGATATGTATTTGCCCTCGTGGTTTTCACAATATTCTTTCAGCACTCTTTCTTGCGCTCGCTCCCATGTTTCACCGGATGGAACCTCTTCTTCATGTACGCATTTTCCGTTACAGTCATTTCCAACAAGCACACGAACCATTATGGCGCGCTCTGTCTCAACCTCTTTCTTCTCATGGTCTTTCTTCCACTGTTTGATGATTTCAAGTACTTTGTCGGGATTCTTTGAACGATATTCAGCACATTCGCAATGTGGGTCACATCTAAGCCTGTCAATCGCACAGTCTTTACACATGATGCTTTTACACATTTCAGCTTGAATTTTAATTGCTTCTTCCGCACTCATCTCTTCTACAGGTTCAAGCATTTCATCTGTGAAATTATATATTACTTCAAGTACTTCATAATATCCACCATTATTAACTCTTGTGATTGTAAATTCCATTCCTTTAAATCTATTCATTTCAGAAGCGAATAGAACACCGCCATAATACTCCTCGCATTTCAAGTCACTTCTTACTTTTACCTTATCTCCAACCTTATATTTCACTTTCTATCCCTCCTAAACCAAAACTTCCGTTTCTTCTTTTCTCGCTTCTCTTTCTGCTTTTTAGACCACTCCGCAAGATATTGTTCCTGCTCCTGATTCTCCTGTTCCTGTCGTGTCACTCTGTCACCTCTTTCATCAATTCCTCTATATACAGATCCATACTGTGAACCAACTTGATACAATTTCCATGCAATGCATGGTTCTTCCATGAATTATATTTCTCATAGAATTTTTCTTCCGTGAGTTTCCCGGCTTTCACATCTTTTACCAGTTTTCGAAATTTCTTCTTATTCTTCCGCTTGTTCTCTCCGGTCAGTTTCCGAATATATTTCCCATCGGCCGTCATATAATGATGAAATCCTAAATATCGCATTCCTTTCCTAAACGGTATGATCTGTGTCTTCCCATTCAATTCAAGTCCAAGTGTTTTTAGCATTTCTCTGATACATTCCAAACACCATTTCAAATATTCATTGTCCTGATGAATCAAGTAAAAATCGTCCGCGTATCGACCATATTCAGTAATTCCAAGCTCACCAGTTATCATACAATCGACTGGGTGAACCATAAGGAGCGCATACACCTGTCCAGCCTGATTACCAAGTGGCAAACCTGGATTTTCTCTGCTGTCAATTAATGTATGATTAATCCATGCTGTGTACGGATCAGGGAAGAAATAATCTACAATGTCTTTCAATATTTCATGGTCGATTTCGTAAAAGAAATGTCTAATATCACATTTCAATATCCAGCCATTTGTACCATGTCTACTGTAGAATGATTCCATGTGACTCTTTAATCCGTCTAATGCATATAATGTCCCTTTTCCAACCTGTCCGGCGGAATTGTATTTGATAAATGCATTTTTTAATTTCGGATGCAGAATATTGTCACAGAGTGTATGTTGCACTACTTTATCCTTAAAGGTACATGATTCAATTAATCTACGTTTGGGCTCGCATATTTCAAACTCGTTATACGGATCAACTGTATACGCCTGTCCTTCTAATTGCTTTTTTAATGTATTAATACCATCTAAAGCTATATTAGAAAATCTTGCAGTGCTGCCATGAAATTTTTTACCAGATCTCGCTTTTTTATAAGCGTGATACATATTCCCATAATCTGTAACAATATCCTTATCCATTGGTACTCCTTTATATTTACCTCTGAGAGGAAGGTCCGTCTCCTTTTTGTATCTATTTCTCTGATTTCGGCTTGATGCCTACTCTGACTGTCTGTAATACAGAATGGGCGAACCCCGTTACTGTTGTTGTAGTTATTGTTGTTGATGTCACCGGACGGGGAAACAACCGCTTAACGGAAACGAACCTAAAAATGTATTTATCTTTTTCTATCCTTGGTTCTCCATGCAATAGCCATATATTTTACATCAGAAACCATCCTTGACCAGTTTCCCATACTAGCAGAATTTATAATCCCGAGAGCATACGACATTTCTATATAAAAATTGAGCTCATCGCAATATGTAATTGCTTTTGTTTGCAGTTCAAGACGATCTCTTTTGTAATATTTAATATCGGTTCTATTGGCTTCAAATAACATTTCATAGATTTCCAACGATTTATTTTGCATCTTATCCACTAATGAAAATCTGAATTTCTTTGGATACCTATTAGCATTGCTTGTTACTTTTAAAGTATGCTTAGCAAGTTCTTTCGCTTTTTCAATTACCAATAAATCTTCATCTGACATTTGTACTATTCCTCAGATTCAAAGATTGAAGAGGAGAAGATACAAACCGGGCGAACCCCGTTACTGCGGTTGTAGCTATTGATGTTGACGTCACCGGACGGGGAAACAACCCGAAGCCATTTACCATCATTATTACAAGGTGTGCTGTCCGGTGTAAGTGTCCACCACCATCTCTCTGTATTTGGAAGAAGCTTTCTATATTTTCGGTATTCGTCCACAGAAATGAGTGAAACGAAATCTCTACAAGTGCCGTATTCAGTCTGACCATCTAATGAAAGTAAATTGCGCTCAAATTCAACAAGTGAATCCACTCCCAACTCATTCTCAATCTTTTTGCGAAGATCTGTGTTAAGCTCATTTCTCAAATCACTGCTTTCCCAGTCGTTGCAATCACTGTCAAATTTTCTGCTACATCCATAAAACTCATTGGAAATTACAAGATATCCTTTCTCGAGCTTGTCCAGCACCAGCCACTTAATCCCGGAAACATCAATTGTCTTTCCGATTTCCGGTTTCTGATATTTCTTTCTTAACTGTTCATATGCTTCATTTAGCTTTTCAAGATTTTCTCCAAATTCTTTTAATGTCATCGTATTAATCCTCCTCTACGCGAGATACAAAGATATTAGATTTTAAGATACAAAGTGGGCGAACCCCGATACTGAGGTTGTAGTTATTGTAGTTGAAGTCACCGGACGGGGAAACAACCGCTACTGAATATGCCCAACCTCTTTCCTCTGTACTCCAAGAGGTGCATGTCCAGTACCAATCCGGCAGTTCCTTGTTGACTAATAATTCATTGTATTTACGTCCCTCATCGAATGTTACTGGTCTTACCTTTGTCAGAAGCTTTCCAAAAACTTCCTGACCATCAACTGTTACTAATCCTGCTTCATTTTCACAGATATTATCTTCTCCGAACTCAGCGACAAATTCATTGAGAATTTCGCCATCGCACAGTTCTCTCAAAGAAGATTTTTTGTAATCAGTACAATCATCGTCAAATTCTTCATTTTTACGATATAATCCTTCTGTGATAATTACCGTGCAATCCGCCTTCTGCTCCAGAACAATGAATCTTCCGATGCCTGTCTCAAACTTTCCACCAGCCGGGATATCTTTCAGCATCACCTTGTTTTTCTGCCTCTCTTCTTCGATTGCTGCCACCAGTCCTTTTGCTAACTTCAATACTTTATCCATGTTTCTTTTCCTCCATCATCTTTCTATCTATTTCATTTACGAACGCTACAGCCAGTTCCTTTGCAAATGGCGAACCATACTTTTTGTAAAAATTATCAGCATCAGAAATAATCTTATTGATATACTCATCTGCATCTTCAACGGTTGCATTGTCTTTGTACATATTCCAGAAGTCTTTGAAAAGCTCAAATTCTTCCGTACCACTCTGTATATTCTTTCTAGCCATTCATATCACCTAATCGAACGGAGTGGCGTCTTGAACTTCTCGAAAGCCTTTGGCAATATCTTTTAATGATTCATCTGTTTCCTTGAACATCATGTTATTGCCCTCAAAAATAATAACCTCTTTTATCAATGTTCCCTGTCGGTTCTTCTCAACCTTTAAGCCTTTCTTCTTGTCGTAGATATTCCATAGCATGATAATGATACTTGCGTCCTGCTCAATATCTCCTGCCTCTCTCAGTTCTCCCATTGTAGGTTCCTTATCTGTTCTCATTTCGCTTGCCCTGTTCAGCTGCGACAATGCTATGATTGGTATGTTTAACTCCATAGCAAGTGCTTTTATAGCTTTTGAAATTGCGCCAACCTCGCTTGCCCTGTTCTGATATCGGAAATCTGGTTGTAAGAGCTGAATATAATCAATGATGATGCAATCGAAATCCATGTGTTTACATTCATTTCTGATTTCCCCAACCGATACAGAACCACTTCTAAGAAATACAGGTGATTCTCTCAATTCTTCATTTGCCTTACTAAATTTCTCTTTCTCATCTCCAAGGAAGTTTCTGGCTCTTCGAAGTCTCGTAAGATCAATACCGCCTGTTCTGGACACCAAACGTTCATAGACCTGTTTATCGGACATCTCAAGGTTGTAGTACGCAACCCTTTTGTTCTGCTTAGCCAACTTCATTGAAATTTGAGTAACAAGCGCTGATTTACCAACTGCTGGACGCGCTGCAACAACAATCATGTCTCCGCCTTCCAGTCCGCCAAGAGCATCGTCCAGTCTGTTAAATCCTGTATATAACGGCTCAACTTCCGGTTCCTTGAAATACTTGCCCTGTTCTTCATCGACCACATCTTTGAGCGGTCGAATCTTTACAGTGTCGTTCGCTTTTAGGGCTTCCAGTTCTTGCATCAATTCGCCGATTTGATTATCAATCGTTCCAGCATTTAATACTGTCTGCGATAATGTTTTATTCAAACGCCTAGTCTTGTAATCAGCCACCAGTGCATTCGCGTAATTGCGAATCTTGTAAGCGTGAACATCTGGCATGATACCCTTAAGTTCTTCCACGATGTATTCCAGTGGCAGATTATCACTCTGCACTTTTTGAGCAATCTCAATCATGGAAATCTGCTGATCAGTATCATATGCTCGTAAAATTTCAACATACATGCTTTGGCAAAATGGATTGGCAAACATTTCCGGCTTCACCTGTTCGTATATTGTGCTCAAGGAATCAGGATCCACTAAAATCGCACATACAACTGACTTTTCAACCATATCACTCATCTGTCTGACGCTCCTCTTCTAAGTAATCAAGGAGTGATTGCCCCATGAGCGTGTCAAAATTTTTCCAATACTGTTGATCGGGTTGCTCTTGTTCCTGTTGCCTGACATAATTTCTTACACCGATGTACATTTGCCGATTGGTCAACTTAACTCTTTCGCCGTTAATCATTCTTCCTTTTAACCATTGGCAATATAATTGATACGCTCTGGACTTTCCTCGTTTTTTCGGATAGATTGCGTAAATCTTTTCAAAATCCTCTTTTCGAGTGTCTGTTTGCACATGTTCCTCGCTTGTCGATGAACATATATTATTATCTATATCTTCTTCTATATCTATTGCGTTATCATGCGTTACAGTAACGTTACTGTCACAATCTGTTGGATTTTCCTGCAACAACTCTTGTTTTTTACGGCTTCGATAGTTAGCTACTCTCTTCCTGGTCTGCTCTCGAATCTTATCCATTCCATCTACATTCTGATACTCTTCCCAATTGCTTATAAACAGCTGGTCTCCGTCTCTGCAAATCATTCCAAAACTTTCAAGTGCTGCCAGCGCAACTTTAATTACGCTCTCTTCAAATCCGAGTTCATCACCCAACATCTTTTCTGTGTACGGGATATTTTCAGTCAGAAAAATCATTCCAGAAGCATTGCATTTACCAGCAAGGCTCAGAAGCATCACCCAAATGAGGATAATATTATTACCTTCCGGTAATTTCCGAATATGTTTAATCTTCCGATTATCAAACATATCGGTTGTGATTTTTACCCATTTTACGTCTGCCACCTAACTCACCTCTTTCTGGAGTAATTCAATTACCTTTTCGCCCTGTTCGGAATTATGACAAAATAAGAATTCAACTCCATACTTCCTCTGCATGGTCATACATGCTTTCATAAGTGTTTCACCTTTAGTTGCATTTGGATTCTTTTGAACACGCTTATACTTAGGTCTGCCACTGCTGTAATATCCGATAATCTCATTACTATTCTTCATTTCAAACAATCTTGGATTTTTCCACTTATGCAAATCTTCCAAGCGAGTAATTGTCGGATTGTATATGTCTTTCGTTCTGGTAAGATATCCACCAACATTCTGCACCAGCACATATAACTTAATTTCGTTATTTCGAGCCAAAATACATTCATCACGGAATCTTGCATGTTGCTTTCCACAAACATCTCCTACGAGTTCCTGGATGTCTTTCTTAGTGTCAACAGTCACATTGTATGTCCCAAGAAAATCCATCTTTTTAACTGGAATGCCACGCTCTTTCTTTCGATTGATTACATCCATAACCTTATCATCGGCGATTATGTAATCTCCACAGGGAAGAGGCATATACAATACCTCTATCCCGTGATTTCTCCAGTAACGCTCTTTATCAAGATGCTTTCCTTTCTGCTGCCCCTTATCACTAATCAATATCAAATCACATCACCTACCTTAAGGCTTAACTAAATGGCAATTCTTCATCAATACCGTCTGGAATATTCATGAAGCCATCTGAGTTATCCGGAGCCGGTCCGCTTGGTTTCTGCTGATTCTGCTGACTCGTAGCTTTACTTTCCGCAAATTCCTGTTCTTCCACTACAACGTCTGTTGTATATACCTTTTGTCCATCTTTGTTCGTATAGTTTCCTGTCTGGATACGTCCGGTCACAACAACCTTTAAACCCTGTCGAAAATACTTTTCAGTAAACTCAGCAGCTTTTCCGAATGCAACGCAATTTATAAAATCTGCTGTCGGTTCTCCATCTCTTTTAAATCGTCTATCTACGGCCAGTGTGTATCTCGCAATTGCCATAGAATTTCCACCCTGTGTGTATTTGATTTCTGGATCGCGTGTGAGGCGCCCCATAAGAATTACTTTATTAATAAGTCATTCCACCTTTCTCTATATCAAGCGCAAAATCGCTGATAATGCAAATAAAATTGAAGCTGTTAAAAACAAGCCTTTAGATACTTTGTCGCTTGCCATTCTAAAGCAAGCAAATTCCATTACTGCACATGCAGCATTTAAAATACGTAAATCATCTTGCCTCCTAAAACGGTGTTAGCCGAAATTCTTTCTCAGTGCCTTTTTCAGCAATCCAAATGTCCACATCTGAGTCAACCAGTTCACTTATCTCGTTTCTGAAACGCCGTGGATTGCCATTTCCAGCGCTTAAATGTATCAAGCCTATGCTTCTTAGGCTATTACTGTTAATGCTCTGTACGAGCCTTTTACACGTTTGTAACTCTAAGTGTCCAGTTAATACGTGGTGGTTTTTAGAACCACTATCATCTGTACTAAGATAATCCTCAGAATAGTTGCATTCGATTAGTCCATAATTGATGTTCATTTTCGAGAAATCATACGGGCAATACTCTGCATCGGTAATAAATAAAACACGTCCTTCTGCCGTATCAATCAGCCATCCGTCGCACTCCGTATCTCCATGTGGTACACGGAATGGGACAACTGAAAAGCAACCAAGAAAATTCTTTCGTCTCATGCGCTGCAATCCGATTGTCTTTTCACCCATAATTGTTTCAATATCTGACTGCACTTCATCTGATGTGTAAACTTTGATGCCGTACTGCATATACTGTTTGATAAAGCCAACGTGATCAGAATGGACATGGCTTGCAATGCATCCGACTACTTTGGAAGTCTGATAATCAATAGCTTTCAGCATTTCCTTAGCTGGCACACCGCATTCCAGGAGAAGAACATCTTCCCCTGAAATCAGAGCATAACCATTTCCTCTTGAACCGGAGTTAATTGTTTTTACTACCACTAAAAACACCTTCCTTTTCTGATGTCATATCAACCGCCCATATTTGGACAGATGCAATCCCATTGATAATTTTCGAAGTGAAGTTCTTCGTCTTTAAGAATTTTCCCATCAACAATTTCAATGTCCTGATTGAATTCCATCCCCATTTCAAAACCATGAATTTTCATATCAACATGATATTTTTCACATGTTTTCAGAAGTTCATCTGCTGAAATTCCCCATGCAAACTTGGAATCAAAGACTTCAACAAAGGTTTCATCATCTTCATATTCAGAAAGATAAACTTCTACACCTTTGACAAATCCCCTTCTTGTGTTTTCAATCCAACATGTTTCATTTGAATTAATATCGCCATATTCATCCAGCTTCAGCTTTTCTTTTTCTTCACCAAGGAATCCAACTGGACGTAAGCCTTCAAGAATAAATCTCGTCATATTTTCTTTTGTTCCACGAACTTTCAAACTTCCTTCACACCAATTTGGCATTTTATATGCACCTCCCTATTCACCGAAAAATTCCTTCCTAACATCTACCACTTCATACCTTATGGCTTTCATCTTGAATGGCTTTTTATCAGCCTTACAAGTAAACTGTCTGCATATCTCTGGCCTTACTGGATAGATTCTGCATTTCTCTTTCAGCTTTGAATCGTCCATGAACGGACATGTCATATCAACAACTTCTTTTGCTACTGGGAATAAATGCTGATATTCCCTTACATTGTTGTCTTTGATATACTTATGGATTCTCGCAACTTCACGTTTAGTCATTGGTAAATAATTTGAACAGCAAGCGCCACATTGAATACATTCACCGTCTTTTGTAAAGTCGTATTTACCATTCTTCATGTCAGAAATGGCATCTTCTAAGTTTTTCATTTGAACTACCATGGCTACTCCTTTGCAAATTCCGGTGTTTCCACTTCAACAGCTTCAGATTCAGCTACTACAGCTTCATCTTCAACTGCAAATTCCTGCGAGTTTTCGTTCTGCGCAATCTCTTCCTGTGATGCTTTGTATGTTTCATCCAGCTGTAATAATGAGTTTGATGCCATACTGTTGAGGTCTTTTGGAAATTTTTTGATAGCATTATTCCGCATTTTGCGGACAATCATTGATTCTGGTGTATCAAGCCAAGCTGCACTCACATATGGCGTTACTGCATATTCGCATTTCAGCATATCATCTACCGTTTCACACGCTCTGAAAACTGAAAGAATTTCTTCTTTCTTAGCTTTGATTTCCGCTTTCTGCTTATCAGTAGCTTTATAGCGATTCTCACAAATACCAAAAGTCTCATTCATAAGATTGTTTCTGATGTGAGCGATCAAATTTGTTCTTACTGGTTCTCTTTCGGCAATCAGATAATCAATAGTTCCGTCTTTCAGCTTTACTGGGTACACAACTCTTACTGTCTTGTCCGACAATCCTTTTGGAGTCCACTCAGCAGGCTCAATATCAATTCCTCTTCTGCGAGGATATGTGAAATCATCACCCTCTTTTACAAGCCACACTGGATAAACCGTATCGACATTATTTCCAAACTGTCTCAACATGGCGTCATTTCCATCACCTTCAACGCCCATCTCAACCATTTTTACCCACTGACCGCCAACTTGCTTGCTTCTGAGCTGGAAGAAAACCTCTCTCGGCATCGCATTGGCATTAAGTTTAAGGCTTGCACACTGAGCAACAACCTCTCTCAGATTGGAATTATTAAGGTTATTCATATCTACCTTGTCTGTATTCTGAACTAACTGGAATATAGCTCCCATAGCGTTCATAGCGCACTGTTTGGAATATTCATCATACTGAACGCCATTCTGCTCGAAATCTCTTGAAACAAGTCCGGTGATTGTGTTTGTCCACTGGCTCAAACCAGTGGTAAATTCTTGCTTTTTAGCAACTTCATTTTTCTCTGCCATCTACGCTTCCTCCACTTTTTCGTCAATTTCTTTGATTTTGTTCCGGTATGAGGCAACTTCCTCATCCGGCACATTAATCTCTGTTACAACTGCTGCGGTTCCACGGACAGACACTTCATCTCCAGCTCTTATATTGTCAGAGCTTTCATATGTATACTCTCTTCCGGCTGGAGAACCATCTTTCAGAAATTTCACTTTAATAAACATCTACACGCCTCCTAAAACTTCAAAAAATCATTAAGGAAATTAGCAAATGCGCTCTTTCCAGTTGGCTCTTCTGGTTTAAATTCTGGTACTAATTTCTCTTCCCGCTTTGGCTCTGACTCAACTTTTTCATCTTCTTCGCTGAGTTTCTTAGCTAATTCCTTAAAAAGATTATCAAGTCCTGCTGAAAAGTTTTCTTTTACAAGTTTTAGTCTCTCTTCTTCTGCCATTTTGGAATTTGCAATAAGTTCATCGAACTTTGCGTTTGCTTCATCTTCTCCAAGGCGCTCTACTAACATCTCTCTAAAGCATCTGCAAAGAACCTCAAATTCTACGTTTAATTTAAAGAGATCACCTTTTGCATTGAATTTTCCCTCATCAATTTTAATCATCTTACTTGTCCTCGCTTTCTACTTTTAATTCCTTATCATCGGTTACCGTCAAATGAATCATCTGTGCATCCATCTTCGGCACATTGAAGTCATTAATGCTTTCTGCATTATCTACAAAAATCGGGCAACTAACTTCATACAGATTTGACAATGAATGGATAATATCAAGTCCTGCAACGATTCTATGGCCGTTATTCAGACTGGACAGTGGCACGCCATTTACAGTGCATTCGCAAGTTTCCTTGATGCCACCGTTGATTTGTACGTCAAAGAGCTTGAACGAAACAATCTTGAACATTTCATTGATTTTCTGTGAAATCATATTCATTTTCGATCTGATAAAATCTTCCACAAGGTCAATCATCTGTTCCTGTTCTGCGAGTTTCTGTCCGACTACTTTCTGTTCAGCTTCAAGTTCTGCGATACGCTCTTTCACTTTAGTGTTGTCTGCTGCCATAATCTTTCCAGCAATCTCAGCAATTTCATCTTTCAAAACTGCTTTTTTCGCTTCGAGTTCAGTCTTTCCAGTAGATTCTGCACTCATTTCTTCAATTTCTTTTTCAAGTGCCGAGATTTTCTCGTTAGTTGCTTTGTATTCTGCGTTTTCAGAAATATCAGCCTTAGTTGGATATTTGTCCAGCTCAGCTTTAGCATCATCATATTTCTTCTGAGTATCAGCTAACTGAATATTCAACTTGTCCATTTTCTTGTGAAGTTCAGCTTCATTTGCCTTGAGCTTATCCCTGGAAGCTGCTGCCTCTTTTCCGTCTTTCTCAATCTGCTCTAATTTCTTTGCCCTAGCCTCTTCGAATTTAGCCTTGTCCTCACTGTACTTGTTCTGATGCGCCTCAACTCTAGCCTCATAATCATCCAATATCTTTTTCTTCACATCTTCAGCAAGCTCACGACCACATGTCGGACAAATAGTTGCTCTTTCCGGCAACGGGTCTAACGGAACAAACTCAGGAAATGTCTTTGCTTTTTCAGAGCGCCACTCCACAAGCAATCGGTCTTTTTCACGCTCCTGTGCTTCATACTTGTTATGAACTGCCTTAATTTCATCAGAAAGATTTCCAATTTCACGCTTTACATTCGACAGCTCTCGATCTCTCGCATTCAGATTATCTCGAACGATTTTTGACTTATCAAAGAGCTTCTGATTCTCTTCATTCTGAATTTCAGAAATATGAAATTTAAGATTAAGAATCTCTTCACGCTTCTTATTGATTTCTTCAAGCTTTCCGGCACCACCAAAAATTTCATCTTCGACTTTCTGTAATGCAACTTCTTTCGCTGTCTTTTCAACTTCCAGTGCTGGAAGATCTGCAATCACAAGTTGTTTAGACACTTCATCAATACGTGCCGGAATTTCAATCATATCTTTATTGAAAATAATTTTTGCTTTGGTATATTTCTTTAAAATATCCTCTGTGCTTGCAATTTTCAGCTCCGGGATAAGTTTTGCGTACTTCTCATCTAATCCCTCTGCAATTTCCACGTCAGAGAAGCTTCCAACAAATTTCATAAGGATTTCACGCTGTTTCTTCCAGGCTAATGCATTGAAAGCATTTGGATTTGTAATCATGTTGAATACGTCCTCATCAACGATTCCAGAAATGAAGTCTTTAAAATCCTTTTGACTTTTCGGGTATCCGTTAATTTCAAATTCATTTACGTTGCCCTGGAACTCTCTTGTGTCTGTCCCTCTTTTTTTTACCCATTTCTGCTTCTGGACCTTTTTCAGCTCGTATTCATCGTTATCTACAGAAATTCTTGCCTTAACGGAAATCTCAATGTTATCAATCATCTTTCCATCTGCATCCAACGGTCTTATATCAAAGTCTGTATTTCCAAGTGAATCCCTATTAAACAACAGGAATGTGAATGCATCGAAAATGGTTGTCTTTCCAGTAGCGTTTGCCCCGGAAATTCTGGTCTTATCTTCAAACTCTATTGTTCTGTCCTTACACCCCTTGAAATTCTGAATGCGCATAGACAGTAGCTTAATCTTCTTCATGTCTTGTAATCGTCCTCCTTGTTTTATCAATGATTTTTCTATCTGAACTGTCCTTTTTGACAATATGTAAGTACAAATCATCTTCGAACAGATTCATCCACTCATTCGGATTCAATCCGAGTTCACCAAGCAACTTTTTATTTGCCAGTGTTAATTTTTTTGGTTGCTTCATAAGTCCTCCTGTGTTAATATGAAATTGGTAATTTTTTGATTTTGCGCGTTTTGGGAAACTCCTTTTTCCGAGCGCGCGTTTTTAATCTGCAAGAGCAAATATCTTTCCCAGTTGTTCCGGTGTATGTATTGGAGCTGTTTCACCAGTAGTCCAGCCGATCAAGTAAGATATTCTCATACCCCAGTCATGCCCTTTCTGTTTTTCATCTTCCATCTTGATTTTGAGAGTGTTATACTCCAAGTCAAAATCCTTATCGGTCATTAATACGGGAATTTCTTTCATTACACCCATGCTTAGTTCTCCTTTCTACATAATTGATATTCGACACATAATCACAAAGGCTGTAGCCAGTGCCAGTATTCCAATGACAAGTATCATACTTTTATATGTAAGGACCTCATGCTCTCTTTCAAGCTGATGTACTCTGCGCCGTTTCTCCAGTGGCGTATCTTGTCTCAGTTCTACGTACTCCATCCCGTCTCCTTTCCTGTTCCTTTGTCTGCGGTTTATAATCAATACATGGATATTCACGGCTACGCTCCATGCAGTGATTCTTGAATTCGCATGTGCTACAACTTATCTCCGCTTCAATCATCCTGCAATCCTCTTTTTCTCCGGAAGTTGTGAAACCATAAGAGATAAGTCTAGCTTTTCTTGATTTTTGATGTCCCTATTCAAATCATCAACAGTATTAATTCCGAGTTTTTTTAATTCGGCTTCTATTCTTTTGAGTTTTTCGTCCATAAAGCTTCCCCTTTCTGCTACATATCTTATAGAGCTGTTACAATGCGTAAAATAAGCATTGTTCCTATCCAGCCAATTAAGTAGAATATCCAAAAGTCACTATCTTTCTTCATTCTTTTTCCTCTTCCAATCTGGAACAAATCCTTTTATCGCATCTCAATTCTGAAATGTTGGTTACTCTAAGCGCGATCGTCTTTGTTGCATTACATAATGCGTTCAACGCCATAATCTCAACACCAAGTCTCTTCTCTACATCATAGTTACCAGATTCTCTAAGACTCTGAATGTCCTCATAAACCTGACCGCTTAATGTTTTGATTTTATCTTGCATCAACATCTTTATTCTCCTGTTCCTCCTGTGCTTCATTAGTTCTAACAACTTTCGGAGCATATCCTCGGTAAAACTCATTTATGAACGCTTTCTTCACAATCATCTCCGGTGGCTTACCAAGTTTTGCTTCAAACTGAAA
This sequence comes from Dorea sp. Marseille-P4042, assembly GCF_900290215.1. Taxonomy (NCBI): domain Bacteria; kingdom Bacillati; phylum Bacillota; class Clostridia; order Lachnospirales; family Lachnospiraceae; genus Dorea; species Dorea sp. Marseille-P4042. The sequence continues at coordinate 384,608 of NZ_OLMI01000001.1, forward strand.
TCCTTTGAGATTTTCAATTTTTTCTCCGTCAATGTATACTCTTACCGGGGCAGCATTACCATGCCTTTCCTTTTCCCCAATATGAATAATGATTTCCCTTTCCGGGATATATCCGTATTTATTTGTATTCTCATCTTCATATCCAAAGAAATATCCAATACTTACACCGAAATAATTAGCAATTCGTTCTAACTTTTCAGTTTTTGGATTACTTCTTCCTGCTTTCCAGTCACAGAAAGTTGTTTGGGGTATTCCTGTGTCTTTTGCCACGCGATAAGCAGTAATTCCTCTTTCCTCTAGTAGTTGTTTGAATTTTTCGTACATTCCACATCTCCTTTCTTGAAAATACTAATGATTTCCGATATAATGGTTTTATTAGCAATGCAGTTTTATCTAAGAAAGGAAGTATTATTATGTTTGATATACCAACTGTTACTCTTCCAGACATTCCACCTGCGCCGATAGCCTACTCGTATTCAGACACTCAATTTGATATATTGAAGAAATATATCGTAAATTTTGAGAATTCTCTTGATTCCGAACATGAAGTTGGGATTATGCTTACCAATTTCGGTCAATCAGTCACAATGCAAGTTACTCAAATAAGTTATGAGGAATCCGTCCTTATGGTATTCAAAGGATATGTAAACGGCAAATTCTCAACCCTTATTCAGCATGTGAGTCAATTAAACTTTCTGCTTACATCTATCGAAAAAGAACCTGACAGACCCAAACGAACTATCGGTTTTGTTGCTCCGAAATAGTTTTCTCTATGGACTCCATTGATTTTCTGATTCGATGGAGTTCATTTAATTGCAACAGCATAGCATCATATAACGCATATCCGAGCGACATATTCATTCCTGTATAAACATTTGCGGGATCCTGTATTTTTTCTTGTATCTTTTTTCTTTCTGATTCCGAATACATACGCTAATCCTTTCTATGCCACCTGTTCAATCACCGGAATATAGTCATGTTTCTTTAACTCCTCATACAGAAACAATCTGCCTTTCTGCGTCCATTCTGTCTGCATCGTCACATCTGGTCTGCCACCAGCTCTTGTAATATCAATTGTCCTGCTGTGAACATATCCATTATTCTGATATTTGGAATACAGAACCCATTGACCACCAACCTTGTACTGAATTTTTAATTCCTTAAGAATTTGATTGAACTTTCTTCCGCTCATGCCATAGTCTTTTGCAATCTGTGTGATAGTTACCAATGACTTAGACTGCAAAATCTTATCCACATAATTCGCTTTCGGTTGTAGCTCTGTGATAATCTGCTGTTGTTCAACGACCTGATCTCCAAGGAATTTACATCTGTCTTTCAGAGACTCGATTGATTGACTTGCCATCTTGAGCGCCCTTGCCATGATTTGTTCCGGTGTGTTCCAGGCTTTTTCCAGGTCAATGAAGTATTGACGCATCTCTTTCCCTTTTTCAGTTTTAGTCATCATGGAAATATGTTTTGCCATGTCTGTTGATAATAAGTAGTCATCAATCGTGCGTTTTGCACCGTTGTTTACAACCGTAGGTTTGCCTACACTCTGATAATCTACTTCATTCTCAAATACATCTGAGTATCTTGAGAACCATAAGCTAAATCTTTCTCTAATTCCAAGAGCTTCATGCAAATCTCTTGCCGAGACTGTTGGAGTCTCTGTGTCATAATTGATTTTTAGTAATTCGTTCATTTTTCTCCTTTCTAACTTTTACGCGCTTTGTTCCAGATATGCTAAATCTTTTACTGTCTCTAAACGCTTCTTGCAATCTTGGTAAATCTCTTTGTAATGTTTCCCATCAATAATTCCAGCATCGATCACACATAAAATTATGTGTTCCATAAGAGACAGATTATTAAGTTGCATCACCGTAGCTTCATCTCTCTTGGAAACTCCTGCCATTTTGTTTGCCAACTTTGAATAGGTCATATACAACTTATCTGCATGTTGGCTACCTTGCGTTTTTGCATATTTAACAAGATTCTTGATGGTGTCTGTCTCAGCCTTACGTGTCAGCTTGCCAGCTTTTCTAGTTTCAATCCATGTCTGAGTCTGTTTTTCTCTGATAAATTTCTCCATCTGATTGAAAGCTTTTATGTATTGCAATTTCCAGTCCAGCGCTTTCTTTCCAGTGAATCCCATTACTAAAAGTGAGAAGCCATCTCTGTTCATATAAAACTGTCTATAACTTTGACCATTATCAGCTTTATATGAAGAAAGCTTGAACATGCTTTTCACTGCTAGATTTTCAGCAATGAGATTATCAACGTTCTGCAATACATTTCGATGTTCTTTTCCAAACTTTTCAGCTACTTGCAAGCTACTACATACTGGTTCATCATTTTTCAGATAGACTAAGTTGTTCATTATTTGTCACTCCTATACCACACCATAACAAATAGCCATTTCTTTCACGATTGCTGTATATACCTCAATTAACCTCACGTCATCTGCGATAATATCAACATAAGTCAGTCTCTCTCGCTTGCTCTTGCTGACTCCCTCCTCCGCCATTGCTCTTTTCCGGTTAACAAGCCTACGATTAAGGTCAGCATGTGCTCGTTTTTCGAGCAACTCATAGCTTTCATTTCTTACTTGACTGTACATCTGTCCACCGCCTAGCGATGTTCCGATCTTTTTAAGAATCTTTCCTGTATCATCTCTCCATGAAGTCGTATTCAGCGAAACCACTTCTCTTATGGAATCTACTCTGTTCTCGACTTCCGCAATTTTCTCGGCTTGTCGTTTCTGCTCTAACTGCTGTTCCGCTACTGACTGGAAAATTTTATTAAACATTTGCAATTCCGGCGATAGCTGTGTTAAGTCGATTGCTTTCTGTTTCACACGTTCTTCTACTGTTGCGAAATACTCTCTCGCCTGTTCCGCTTTTTCACTGTTTCCTTTTACGGAAAGTTTCTTTGCAAAGTGAGCGGTTAATTTGTAATCTGTCGTAGCCTGTCCGCCCCATTCGTCATTAAGTACGAATGCCCAATAATCAACGTTTTCTTCCGCAAAACTATTTTCTACGATGTTTGTTCTGCACCATTTTGAATAATTACTAGGACTCAGCTCTAAGAAATTATAAAGTTTCTTAGCTGTTGTCATTCCGTTTTCGTCTACACCAAGTTCAACTTCTATCGGCGTGAGAAAATCTGTGTTTCGTTGTAATCCATTCATTGCTTGCCTTTCGTTTGTTGCATATCATGCGACAAATTGACTAAAAAAAATTTCATTGGTTTCGTCTTTTGTTAAATTAAGTTCTCGAACAATAGCATCAGCTTCTTTGATAAGAAATGTCTGTCCATTTGTTGACAGCCTGCGATAAAACGTTGCTCTATCCATGCCAACTTTTTCTGAAAGCTCATCTACATTAGTACCTAATTCAACCATTTTAGCTTTTAGTTTATTCACGTTTACCATTATGTCACCTCCTAACTATCGCATGCCGTGCGACTAATTGTATGTTACATCACGTTATCGCACATGTCAATACTTTTTTTGCATGGTATGCGATTTTTCTTTGCGTTTCGGTATTTGTAGTTGCATATTTGCGAATAATCAATTATAATAAAATGCAGAAAGGGGTGAACTTAATGACAATAGGTGAAAGGATAAAGAATAGAAGACTTGAATTAAATTTAAGCGTAGATGAAGTTGCTACAAAGCTCGGCAAAAATAGGGCGACCGTATATAGATATGAAAATGATGATATTAAAGAACTTCCTATAACTGTATTGGAACCTCTTGCAAAAGTGCTAGAGACAACGCCAGCTGACTTAATGGGATGGAAAAATCCAGCTGATTTATTTACTGGTGTAGATACAATCAAAGCTCAAGCTCAAGAAACATATGTGATATCAGAACCTAATAAGGAAGAAATTGATTTAGTATGTAAGTTTCGTCTGCTGTCTCCTACTAATAGATCTAAAGTTATTCAGTATATGAAGTCAATTCTTTACACTCAGGAAATGGAAGAAGAACTTATGACAGTCGCAGCGCATGACCGTACTGACATTGAGCCAACAGATGAAATGAAAAAACATGATGATGATATCATGGATAATGACGACAACTGGAGCTAATTTTTTCCGGGAGGTGACGCAATGAATCCATATGAAGAATTAGTAGAGAAAGCTCGTAAAGAGGGATTGATTGTAAAGGAATTCCCACTAAAGTCCAGTGATGGAAGAATAAAAGGAAATCGGATTGCTATCAGAAACGATATTTCAACCATACAAAAAGCGGATGCTCTCGCCGAAGAGTTGGGGCATCATCATACTACTGTTGGAAATATTATAGATCAGGAAGATTCCAATAGTAGAAAGCAAGAACGGCAGGCTAGATTTTGGGGCTATAATGCAAGGATTGGTCTCGGAGGTTTAATTAAAGCATACGAACATGGATGCAAGAATAGCTATGAAATTGCAGAGTATTTGCAAGTAACTGAGGGGCAGCTTGTTGAATGTATCCAGTGCTATCGTGATAAATACGGCGTGTTTAAGAGATACTGCGGATATTATATCTATTTCATTCCACATTTAACTGTTATAAAAACAGACTACTCTTGTGAATTTGTCGAAGAACTTGCTGTTGTGGAAATGCCACAGATTTCAATCAATAAATGTGAATTAGTAATATGACCGTAGCTGTTTGTCAGAATTGCGGACATACATGGAAAGTTAAATAAAGGGGGGACAAACCTATGAAAAGAAAAATTGTAGCAATGATGTTAATTGCAGTGATGGCAGTCAATGTAACTGCTTGTGGCGAATCTACTGATAAATCCGTGAAAACGAACAAATCTGCTACAGATTCAAATAAAGATACATCAAAAGAAGAAAAATCGGATGATGAATTATCGCAAGCTGAATGGATGGAGAAATATGGTGATGAAGAGGGAAAAGAGCTTGGATATACTATTGTAGATAAAATTAATATGACTTACGAAGATAAGACTATCGCATATGATCACATTGAAAAATACACAAAAGATACTGGAGAACAGATTTTACTTGTTTATTTTGATTTCACCAATAATTCATCAGAAGAATGTTCAGTATCATCTTTCTTCAATTTTATCGCGCTTCAAAACGATGAAGTAATTAATTTATATTCTTACAATATTTACAACGACGAAATTGACGAATGTATAGATAACATTGTTAATCAGATTCCTAGTGGTAGCACCGTAAAAGTAGCTCAGATATTAGAATTAACCGATTGGACATCACCGGTAAAAATAAGAGTTAATGATGCCAATGCTTTTAATCAAGATATGACAAAACAGCAAATGCAACAACAAGAAATTAATATCCAATAATTAAAAAGCCCCGATGCTACCAACACCGGAGCCAATTGGCACTATCTGGAAGATAATACCAAATCCCGCAAATTTAGTTTATCATCTTCCAGGCAGTCACGCAAGCAGAACGAATGTTCTTTGCTGGCTGTTATTTTTATACTCATTTTTAAGGAGGAATGATGTTTATGGCAGAACAAAATGAGAAAATCGTAGCGCTCTACGTCCGTGTATCAACAGGATACCAAGTAGATAAAGACTCTCTCCCATTCCAGAAGAAAGAACTGAAAGCCTATTGCGAACATGTACTGCACATTGACAAGAATCGCATAGAAATATTCGAAGATGCAGGAAAGTCCGGTAAGAATACAAAGCGTCCGGCATTTGAACGAATGATGGGAAAAGTAAAGTCAGGACAAGTCTCTCATGTGATCGTGTACAAGATTGACCGAATCTCACGAAACCTTGTGGACTTCTCTCTCATGTATGATGATTTCAAATACAATAACGTAACCTTTATTTCGCTGAACGAGCAATTTGATACCTCTAGCGCAATTGGCGAAGCTATCCTTAAGATTATCCTAGTATTTGCAGAACTTGAGCGAAAACTGACATCAGAGCGTGTGACAGACGTTATGATAGGACGGGCACAGAACAGACAATGGAATGGCGCGCGTGTTCCGTATGGCTGGGATTGGGATGAAGAAAAACAATGTCCAGTGCATTCCAAGAAAGAAGCTCAATATGCCATTGATATGTATGAAATGTATCTAAACGGAGGCTCAACGGTTTCAATTCGAGATTACAATAACGCACATAACATTCCAACCAAGCGTGGTGGCGAATGGACGTCCAAAACTGTTGCTGACTTCTTGAGAAATCCAATAAATAAAGGTGCATACCGGTATAATTACAGAGAAAGCGCTAGGGGACGCAAAAAATCAAATGAAGAAGTTGTTTTCATTGAAAATGCATTTCCACCATTGGTAGAACCTAGAATATGGGAACTAGTTAACAAACGCATGGATGAAAATACTTTAAAACTAAATACATCCTCTATGCATACAATTCGTAAAAACTGCAACGTGTTTGCCGGATTAATTGTCTGTGGAAAATGTGGAGTCAACTACCAAGTAACAGCAAAAGACCGCCGTAAAGGAAGTGGGTTCAGACCATCCTCTTACGCATGTACTGGAAAGTATCAAAAGAACCATTGCGACAACTTAAACGTCAGTGATGTGAAGATAGGTCCGTTCATGATTAATTATATCGCTGCTATGGTTGATGCATCTAAAAATCGAAAATTCATAAAAGATACTGAATCATTAGAACAAGTACTGCTCTCCCATATCAGCTTCTCAAATATAGCCGGGATTTCGACTGACAGTTTACAAGAGACATTAGAGTTGATATCCGGTTATAGCATGTCTAAGAGCGCTCTATGGTCTGCCGAAACGTTATCCAAAGAACAACAGACCAGTGCCGATTCCAAGCAATCTGAGTTAAATGAAAAGTTGCAGAAAGTAAATCGCGCTTTGGAGCGGTTGAAAAAAGTATATCTCTTTAGTGATGATGGAATGGACGAAAAGGAATTTCTTGAAATGAAATCGTCATTAGAAGCTGACAGAGTAAAGATTGAAAATGAAATTAAAGGCTTAAGCGCTCCGATAGCAACCAATGTGGATCAAGTTGCATTCATCAAATCTGCATCTGAATTTCTGTTGATGCATAAAATAAACAGTGGAGAATTTGTTGACTACAAAGAACTTGCCACGCTTGATGAGGAATCCTTAAAACAATTCATGAATTCTGTAATTGACCATATCGTAGTCAGAGAACGCAAGATTGTAGAAATTGTATTCGTCAATGGACTTTCTCACACATTGCTCTACAAATAAAAACACCCCCGTAATCACGAGTTTACGGGGGGGGGTCTTGATTATGACGCCATACAGATTAAATTCTTTATTACCGAGTGCATCTGACACCCAAAGGTTGTGACGCAGAAAGTCATCGGCCTTCCTGCTTCTTCTGCTTCTTTTCTTACGTATTCTTTCGCTTTTTCTATGAAATAATATTGTCTTTCCGGTTCCTTATGCGGTGCAGGATCAGACAAATTGATTCCTGATGTTATCGTATTCATAATCAATCCCTTTCAACGTATCTGTAATAGATGTTTTCGTGATTTCGCGGTCTTCGCATAGTGCGTCCAGCGATGGATATTTATCTCTGAGTTCTGTATTGATCACGCTAAGAAGCATGACTGGATCTTTTGGTAATTCCATATATAATATTATCCTTCCTGATAAATGTTTGTTTCTGTCACAAGAAGCTGTGGCTTAATATCTTGTTCCTCTGCCGGGACTTCAAATAAGACTTGCATATCAAAAGCCAGTGCCAGTGTATGAAGCTGAGGATGTGACTCCAGATATCGGTCATAATAACCGCCTCCATAGCCGACACGATTGCGGTTTGTATCAAAGGCAACTCCTGGCATGATCATAAGTCCGTCGTCTGCCGATGCAGGTATTCCGGCATCGGGCTCGAGAATACCATAAGCACCAGGTTTTAATTCATCAAAAGAAGTAATTTCATAAAAATCCATTGTTTCTCCGTGAACTTTCGGAACCCAGACAGTTTTTCCGAGTTTCCAGGCTTCCAGCATAAGTGGCCGAGTCCCCACTTCCCCTCCAAAATCTATATAACAATAAATATCTGTTGCTTCCCGGAATATATCCAGTTCGCATGTCTTGCGACAGATTTCAGCCGTCTGTGACTGCCAGATCATAGGATCCAGTTCTTTGCGTTGCTTACGGATAATCTGCCTAATGGACTTTTTTGTTTCCATATTTTTCACCTAGATTCGTAATACTTCCATCTGCCTCTTTGACAGAAATGTTGTCAAGCTGTCCCCTAAGATTACGGCGGACGCTGTCAATATATTCTTTTCTTAAGATAAGCTGTTCTTTTAATTCTGCATCGCTTAATCCGACCTCTTTGGATTTGTGATAGAGTTCATTAATACGGGCAATTTTGCTTTCGTCCATGTGCTTTCGTTCCTTTCTTAATAAAGACGTCATCTATTTATCTTACACTATCCGGAACAAGAAGTCTACAGAAAAATCAACGATACATTTGTACATTCGTTGTATATTTACGATATTTCTGTTGTATACATTAACTGGAATAATTTTCGAGAAAGCCATAAAGCTCAGCGGTACTTTCAATGTACTTTCCATTTCTGATTTCCTGTCTTAAAAGTTCTGGAAGTTCATCATAATGAATGTCTGTATACTCATAAGGTGTTTTCTTATCGCTGAAATACACAACAATGTATCCGTTCACTTCCATCAGATAATAGCAGTCATTTTTGGAAGCCTTGCTGCCGGTCGTGACAGAAGATGAATCTTCATTTTCCATGGTCTGCTGCTCTTCTATTTTTAGTTTTTCAGCTCTCGCCTTTGCTTTTTGATAACTGAACTGATATGCAAATGTCATGGCAATGATCAGGCATGCACAACAACTTAAAAAGCCAATACTGTACTTACTTTTCATGGAAATATCTCCTTTTTAAGTACAGTATTGACTTTATTATTTACTTCTATTCATGATCCGTGTCATGCAGCATTAAGAACAGCCTAGGAACGGAATAAATGAGCTTTCTTGCATATTTTGACTAACATTGGTCCCTTTGGCATGGAAGATAGCTCTTTTTCTGTTACACCTCCAAGAAGTACAAGCGCAACGCCGTAAACTGCAACAGCAACACACAATGCAATGATAGTTGCAATTCTTGTTCCTACGAACAATTCAAATAACAAATGTACAACAAGTGTAACAATCCCCATAATGATCGATGCAATTGCCGGTATGACAAATGTTTTCTTCTGCTCCTGAACATATCCGATTCGTTCTCTCAATGCGTGTGCATTTAAAATACAGGTAGAAAGAGAAAAAACAATCTTGCTCAAAACAACTGCATAAATGCCCCATTTGAAAACAACCATCATAAGGAACAGGGAGATGATATGTATAACAAGAGAGATGGCGGCACTCTTTACCGGTACCATCATATTATCGAGTCCCTGAAGCACTGCATTCGTTACAGTAGAAAGATTGTAAAATACAACAGAGATTGCTCCCATCTGTAATAATACACCGCCAAGAGTATTATTCTCTGTAAAGAATAATAAATCTAGAAGTGGTTTTGCCAGTACGATAAATCCGGCTGCACATGGAATCGCAATAATCATATTAAAACGCGTAAAAATATCAATCTTTTCATGAACCTGTCTGCGGTTTCCAGTCTTTGCAGTAAGAACAATGCTTGGAATCAAGGAAGATCCAAAGGCACTGGAAATCGCAAGAGGCACATTCATCAGTGTATCGTATTTTCCGGTTACAATACCAAGAAGGGCGGCATATTCGCTTTCTTTATGCCCCTGAATAGACATAATTGTCCCAAACATAGCATTATCTACAACACCACAAAGATTGTAGACCGTTGCACTTAAAATAACAGGTGCAATCGTTAACAGAAGCACTTTAAAAACTCTCTTATAACTTTCAGTTTTATTTCTACGATCACGCTCCATCTGACGGCGGAATTTCTTCCGGAAAGCTAAAAATAAGAAAAATAAAAATAATAACGCAGCAAGTGCTCCCATTACTGTACCTAGTGTACCGCCAGATGCTGCATAAGCCGCACCATAAGAATCATTATTTTTCTGGGCAGCAACTTCTTTACCAACCGTAAGGAGCATGTAAGCACCGACTACGCTGACAACTGCATTGACAATCTGTTCGATGATCTGGGAAACAGCCGTCGGAACCATGGATCCATTTCCCTGGAAAAATCCACGGAATACACCAAGAATTGCCACGATCAGAATGCACGGAGCCAGTACTCGCAAAGCTAACGCACTCATTTTCATTGCCATCAGATTCGATGCGATAAAATCAGCGCCAAAGAATATGATGGCACCGACGATACCGCCTGCTGCAATTGCAAATGTCATGGCACCCCGAAAGACGCGATATGCATTTTTATATTGTCCTGTTGCAAGTCTTGCAGAGACAAGCTTGGATACTGCAAGGGGCAGACTGTAAGAAGTCAGTGTAAGTGCGATCGCGTAAATCTGAAATGCGACTCCGTAGTAGCCCATACCTTTATCACCCAGTATATTTACGAGGGGAATTCGGTACACTGCTCCGATAATTTTAGTTATGACTCCGGCTATAGCCAGAATGGAACCCTGAACGAGAAAGTTCTTCCCGGTTTCACTTTTGTTTTTACTCATAATTTACTCCATGTTAACGTAATATATTTAGCTCATTTAAAATTTCACGCTGAAGAGTCTCCATTTCAATACGTTCCTCTTCTTCCATATGATCATAACCGGAAAGATGAAGGACCGAGTGTGCAATCAGGAAAGCGTATTCACGTTTGACGGAATGACCGTATTCTTCAGCCTGTGCGATAACTTTTTCTTTGGAAATCACAATATCTCCAAGCAGAAGCTCACCTGTCTCCGGATCGAAGCAGTCTTCTTCGCTTTCAAAATGAGAGAAGTCTCCCGGAGTTTCATATTCCAGCATCGGGAAAGAAAGTACATCTGTTGCACGATCAATGTTACGGAAATCCCGGTTCATCTCATGAATCTCATCGTTCATAGTGAGTAAGAGATTGACCTGAACTTCATATGGACAATGAATATATTCCAATGCGCCATTTATGACTTCACGGGCAAGCGCCTGGCAATCAAAAGGGAGCTTTAATGCTCCTTCTTCTTCATAAAATAATGTCATGATTTTCTCCTTTTCTCTCGGCTGCGATTTCTTGATTTGTTCTGTGTCTTTGTCTCGTACTCTTCGTAAGCTTTTACAATTTTCTGGACAAGCGGATGGCGGACAACATCTTTGCTTGTAAGACGGCATACTCCAATGTCATTGATCTTGCCGACAACACGGACAGCTACATCAAGTCCGGAAGTCTGACCACCTGGCAAATCCTTTTGTGTCTCATCACCGGTAATTACAACTTTTGAGCCAAATCCAATTCTTGTTAAAAACATCTTCATCTGCGCCGGAGTTGTATTCTGAGCCTCGTCCAGAATGATAAATGCATTGTCTAATGTACGTCCACGCATGTATGCAAGTGGTGCAACTTCAATCAGCCCTTTTTCAGAATTTTTTAAAAAGCTTTCTGCTCCCATAATCTGATAAAGAGCATCATAAAGCGGACGCAGATAAGGATCGATCTTGCTTTGCAGATCTCCCGGAAGAAATCCAAGCTTTTCTCCCGCCTCAATGGCAGGCCTTGTCAGAATGATTCTTCCAACTTCATTATTTTTAAATGCAGTGATTGCCATAGCCATGGCCAGGTATGTCTTTCCTGTCCCGGCAGGACCTAGTCCAAAGACAATCATTTTTTCCCGAATTTCATCTACATACTGTTTTTGCCCAAGTGTCTTTGGTTTTATCGGCTTCCCCTGTAAGGTGTGACAGATAATATCTTTATCAATTTCCAAGACATTATCTTCACTGTCTTCCATGACAAGTGCCAGCGTATAATTCACATTTTGTTCTGAAATCGTGTTACCTCGACGGGATAATTCAAGAAGCTGTGAGAGTACATTTCTTGCGCGCTCTACAGCATTGCTGTCCCCCATGATCTTGACAATACCATCTCTGGAAATCAGTGTCACATGAAGGGAGCGCTCAATCTTTTTTGCAAAAGCATCAAATTGACCGAATACATTTGCTTCATGCTCAGCCGGGATTTCAAGAACAGTTTCCATAATTCCCATATATCTTATTCTCCTAATTGTTCAATTTGTTCTTCCGGATCATTCGGAAGCTGCGGAATCTCAGATTGTCGGGACTGTCCGGTATTGCAGATGATGGTCAGTGTACCAGATATAGCTCCCTCTTTTGACCCTGTGTCTATTTTAACATCATTCTGAATAATTTCTACCCCCTTTTTATCTAAATCTTCACAATATCTTAAGAAATATCTGTTCAATTTGTCTTGAAGCTGTTGATCTGTATATTTTTTCATAACAGGTTTATAAGGGGTCAGACCTACAACGCCGATATATACCGGCAGATAAAAATGATCTAGAAGTTTCAGCCGTGACTCCATTGTGCTTTTTGAATAATGTTCATACGGAGACCAGATGAAAAATGGTGACAGACGATATTTACCAATGCGAAAATACAGATAGAACAAACGGGGGAACTTTACACTTGTTTTTTTTACGTATTTTCTGGGCAAAGTATTCTCGTAATGAATCTGAGTCTGGATGAAAATATCAGCATCTGAATGACAGGACTCATATCCTGTGATCTCTTTTGCATCATTAAGAATAGGAATCTGACCGGAAACAAGAATATCACCGGGATTTACAGATGTTCCCTCCCGCACCATAGGAATACCTTTTCGAGTGATAATGCGTACAATAGTCCCTGTGCAATCTGAAACAAGGTCCGTCCCAGCATCAGAATTTGGATATATATCCTCTTTTATATCTGTTTTATTATCTATTTTAGCATCTTCGTTTTCTTTGATTTGAATGATCAGTCTGGTTCCCTCTATAGATGCAGATACCCAGATGATGTCGTCAAATCCTTTCCGAATATCTTTTACAATACGGTCGCAATCAATGTTTCCGCGCCGTATGCCGGTATTCACATGATTCTCCTTTAGAAATGTTCTTATGACTTCTTCGGTCTGTGTATGTGTGCCAAGGATTTCAATATCCCAGATATAACCAGACATTATCAATAGCAAAACGGTGGCAGCAAATATGCCAGCAAAGAAAAGCTTGCGTCTTCGATGGTCAAACAGATAAAAAGGAAGTCCATATTTTTTTACAATCGTAATTTTTGTGGAAGTTTTATGAGAAATGTGACGCAGCTTTTTGAAATCTTTTACCCATAGATCCATTTCGTAAGAGCCATCGCTGGCTGATAAATCCCAGATTTTTATTTTTCGGTAATTGCATGCGTTAATAAAACGTTCCATACGATGACCGGTAATCCGGATTCTTACATATCCGCGAATATATTGATATATTTTTAAAAGCAATGAATGAATCCTCCACCTTATGTCTGATATTCAATATTCTGAATTTTCCCCGTAATTTTCATATCATCATTTGTATAAGAATCAACTTGAAGGTGATTTCCGGTAATTCGTATCTGACCGATTTTTGTCTGAACTCTAACGAGTTGATCTGTATATTCAATCAGTCCCCGATAATTTTCAATTCGCATTTCAGAATGTCCCAGAATTTCAACATTAGGCATTCCAAGAACAACATCTTCTGGAAATTTGGATGCTTTGGCAGCTTTTCTTTTGCTATTTTCCAAATCTATACTCATAAAACTCCATTTTTCAGTTTATGAAAATATCGTTTGTAATAATGTATGAATGAAGGTATGTCTTTCATTACTGAAGTAAAAAAGAAACACACAGCTTTAAAATATCATAAGCTATATGTTTCTTTTATCAAATTATAAATTGGTATTATTTAAAATGCTCCAAGACGTTTTCTGGCATTCTCTACACGCTCAGCAGTCGGAGGATCAATTCCTTCTAATGGATACTCCATACCAAGTTCTTTCCATTTGTATGCACCAAGTGTATGATATGGTAGAACTTCTACGCGTTCTACATTATGAAGAGTCAGAATGAATTCATGCAGTCTGTCCAGATATTCATCTTTGTCGCTGCGCTTAGGAACAAGAACATGTCTGATCCAGACAGGCTTCTTCATATCAGACAGATAAGTTGCCAGATCTAAGATGTTTTTATTCGTATGCCCTGTCAGACGTATATGCTCCTTTTCATCAATGTGTTTGATGTCAAGCAAAATGAGATCTGTATATTGCATTAATTCATTAAATTTGCTAAAGAAAGGTTCTTCTCTTGTGAAAGGATTACCACTTGTATCTAGTGTTGTATGAATTCCATTTTCCTTTGCTTTTTTAAAAAGTTCAGTCAGAAAATCAATTTGAAGAAGCGGTTCACCACCACTGACAGTAATGCCACCTTCATCCCCCCAGTAAGAACGATATCTGAGGGCTTTTTTGATCAGGTCATCCGTAGAAGTCAGTGTACCCGCTTTCATATTCCATGTATCCGGGTTATGACAGAACTGACAACGCATGGGACATCCTGCAGTAAAAATGACAAAGCGAACTCCTGGTCCATCTACAGAACCAAAACTTTCTGTAGAATGAATGTATCCTTCCATAATAACAATCTCCTATCTATATATTTTTAAAAATGTATTTTCAATAATGGTTTATTATTTTGAAAATTTACATAATTAATTATAAGACCCCGCGAAGAGCATTGTCAAACACGAGGTCTTATATGTGTGAAAATTACATTTCTTTATGGCATGTTCTGGAAATTACATCTAACTGCTGCTCGCGAGTCAGGTCGATAAATTTTACAGCGTATCCAGATACACGGATTGTAAAGTTTGCGTACTCTGGTTTCTCTGGATGCTCCATAGCATCGATCAGTTTCTCTGTGCCAAATACATTGACATTCAGATGATGAGCTCCCTGATCAAAGTATCCATCTAATACGTGTGCAAGATTTACACTTCTCTCTTCATCATTGTGTCCAAGTGCTCCTGGGCTGATTGTCTGTGTATTAGAAATTCCATCTAATGCAAGTTCATATGGAAGCTTAGCAACAGAGTTCAAGGAAGCAAGGAGTCCTGCTTTTTCTGCACCGTATGATGGGTTAGCTCCTGGAGATAATGGCTCTCCTGCTTTTCTTCCATCTGGAAGAGATCCTGTAGCCTTACCATATACAACGTTTGATGTAATTGTAAGGATAGATGTTGTCGGTGTAGACTCTCTGTAAGTATGGCATTTGCTTAATTTGTGCATAAATTTCTTCAGAAGCCAGATTGCAATGTCATCTGCACGGTCATCATCATTACCATATCTTGGGAAGTCTCCCTCAATTTCAAAGTCAACGGCAATTCCGTCCTCGTCACGGATTGGTTTAACCTTTGCGTATTTGATAGCGCTTAAGGAATCTACTACATGTGAGAATCCTGCGATACCTGTAGCGAATGAACGTTTTACATCTGTATCGATGAGGGACATCTGCGCTGCTTCATAGTAATATTTATCATGCATGTAGTGGATCATGTTCAGTGTATCAACATACAACTTGGACAACCACTCCATCATCTCGTCATATTTAGCAAGTACTTCATCGATGTCAAGGTACTCAGATGTGATTGGCTGATAGTTTGGTCCAACCTGTGCTTTTGTCTTCTCATCAACACCACCGTTGATTGCGTACATTAAGCATTTTGCAAGATTTGCACGAGCTCCGAAGAACTGCATCTCTTTACCAGTCTCTGTGGCAGATACGCAGCAGCAAATGCTGTAGTCATCACCCCATACCGGACGCATAACATCGTCATTTTCATACTGGATAGAACTTGTCTCAACAGAAATGCGAGCAGCAAATTTCTTGAAGTTCTCTGGCAGTCTTGAAGAATAAAGAACTGTTAAGTTCGGCTCTGGAGAAGGACCCATGTTCTTTAATGTATGGAGGAAACGATAATCATTCTTTGTTACCATAGAACGTCCATCTTGTCCAAGTCCGGCTACTTCCAGAGTTGCCCATGTCGGATCTCCTGAGAACAGTTCGTTGTAAGAAGGAATCCTTGCGAATTTAACCATACGGAACTTCATTACAAGATGATCAATCAATTCCTGAGCATCTTTCTCTGTAAGCTTACCGTTTTTAATATCACGATCAATATATATATCAAGGAAAGTAGACACACGTCCAACACTCATAGCAGCACCGTTCTGAGTCTTGATTGCCGCAAGATAACCAAAGTATAACCACTGTACAGCCTCTTTTGCATCTTTTGCAGGCTGTGAAATGTCATAACCGTAAGCAGCAGCCATTTCTTTCATATCACGAAGTGCTCTCATCTGATCAGCAAGCTCTTCACGAAGACGGAAGTCTGTACCTTTCATGCCGTGTCTTGCGTAACGCTCAAAATCATACTGTTTTTTCTCAAGGAGAAAATCAATTCCATACAGAGCTACACGACGATAATCACCAACGATACGTCCACGTCCGTAAGTATCTGGAAGTCCTGTAATGATTTTGTTATGACGAGCTTTTTTCATCTCTGGTGTATAGATATCGAAAACTCCCTGATTGTGTGTTTTATGATATTTAGTAAAGATTTCATGAAGTTTTGGATTTGGC
The DNA here is from genome assembly GCF_900290215.1 of Dorea sp. Marseille-P4042. Lineage (NCBI taxonomy): Bacteria > Bacillati > Bacillota > Clostridia > Lachnospirales > Lachnospiraceae > Dorea > Dorea sp. Marseille-P4042. The sequence goes on from NZ_OLMI01000001.1 coordinate 401,183, forward strand.
TCATATCCATAAGTTGTACAAGCCTGCTCTGCCATCTTAATTCCACCGTAAGGCATGAATGCTCTCTTAAGAGGCTTGTCTGTCTGAAGACCTACAACCTGCTCAAGGTCTTTCATACTCTCATCGATATACCCTGGGCCATATGCTGTCAGTCCGGATACTACATCTGTTTCCATATCAAGAACGCCGCCTTTTGCACGCTCTTCTTTCTGAAGCTCCTGAAGTCTTCCCCACAATTTGTTGGTTGCTTCAGTTGGTCCTTCCAGGAAAGAGTCATCTCCTTCATATGGAGTGTAGTTATCCTGGATAAAACTTCTAACATCTACAGAATGTGTCCAGTTTCTTCCTTTAAATCCTGCCCACTGTTCGTACTGTGCCATATCTTTACATCTCCTTTTCCTAAATATGTATTTCTTTTTACGGGCACAGTATAGCATCGGTTTTTTTCGATTGCAAGTATTTAAATGAGTACAATTAATCAAAAAGCGCTTGTACTTGATTTTGTGCAATTTCACTGAGAAATTGCATTTTAGAGAGTACAATTCATGTGTTTTGTATGTAATTTTATACAAGAAATAATTGTTAAACTATTGACAAATTCAAATAAAAGTAATACGGCTATCCTCAAAATATATGATATCATAATTTAGATTTTTCCCTGATATCTGCATATGTAAATGATAAAAATGCTGTTCAGATATAAGAAAAAGAAGTATGAAACACCTTAAATGGATTCTCATACTTCTTTTTTCTTACGACAAATACTTTTTTAAGAGTATCATAAAATACAACTTTAAACCTGTATTCTTGCCGCTGCATCATCGCTAATTGCGATTCTTTTGTGTTTGTTCCCGATAATCAGACCACCATTGAACTTTTCAAAGACTCGGATTTCACTGCCCTCCTCAATCTGACAGTTACGGATGATATCCAGAACCTCGGGGAGGCCGAACATCCATTTGATGGTATATACTTTACCGGGTGCTGCTGTTGACAAAGCCTGCATACTCGCACCTTCTTTGCTTTTTTCTTATTGTAGATTGAGAAATAAATGTTAGTCAACAGCAACACTATGCATACTATTTATCATCTCTTCTTTTTCTTCTCTTCAGTGCAAATCCACCTGCTCCAAGTGAAGATACTGCCAGTGTCAGCCAGCCAAATACAGATGCCGGATCTCCTGTCTTAACTTTTCCACTTGTTTTTTTCGTATCAGTTCCAGAAGTATTCTTCAGTTCAGATGTCTGTGCTGCCGGAGTCTTTTTCTCCTTAGCAGAACCTGCTTTTACAAGTGCACTGATAGCTTTGTTCAGATTTTCTGTTGCAGCATCTACAGTTGCCTGATCCTTCTTCTCATTTAATGCAGCTTTTGCAGCGCTAAGTGCATTCTGAAGTTCTTTCCAACTGTCTGCTGTATAGTCAGCTTTTTTTAAGTCTTCTGCTGCTTTGATTGCTTTTTCAAGTGAAGTTGTAGAAACTACATTCGGGTCAACAGGTGTTTCAGCTTTCGTAAGATTACTGATAGCTTTGTTCAGATTATCCATAGCAGCATCTACATCGGACTGAAGAAGTGTATTTTCACTTGTTGTTAATGCTTTTGCAGCTGCTAATGCATCTGTGTAAGCTTTCCAGCTGTCAGCTGTATAATCTGCTTCATTGTAATTGGAACCTTCTGCTCTTCCGATTGCTTCATTTAATTTTGTAAGATCAGCCTCTTTTTGTACAAGTCTGTCAAGTGCATCTGTCATATGCTGGAGCTGGGTTTTAACTTCCGCACTTAATAAAGAATCTTTTTTCAACAATTCTTCCGATTCTGTCAGCTCCGTCTCCATAGAACTCCAGCTGTCAGCTGTATAATTTACTTTATTCAATCCTTTCGCTTCGTCTACTTTTGCCTGTAATGCATCAATATCTTTCTGATCAGCCGCTTTTGGCTGTGCGATATTTTCTTCTCTTACCTGGAATGTATAAGTGTAGTCTTCATATCCAAGTGCGTATATAGTCAGACTCCAGTAACCGGTCCCATCTGTTCCTGACGGGAGCTGGCAGCGGACGGAATCTGTCAGACCAAGCTGGATTCCCATGGATTTATGCATCCAGTTATCAGCAGCAAATTTAGTACCATAGCTTGCTTTAGCATTAGTGTAAGTTGCATCATCTCCATAATAAGTCCATTTTACTGCCTGCATATTAGCGCCAAGGTCACCATAATCTCCATTGAAATCAACACGAAGAAATTCTCCGAAGCTTCCATCTCCTTCTTTTACTGTCGGCTCAAGGTCTGTTGCAGTTTTTAACTGGATGTCCTTTAATCCGGAATAGGTTCCATTTGCTCTTTCGCTGAATGAGAATGTTCCATCCGCATTTTTTGTAGCAGTTTTCAAACCATTTGTATTTTCTGTCACATCAGCGGCTGCTGTATAAGACTTAAGATTTACTTCACCATATCCACCGGCTAATGTGCCATCTTTTTCTACAATAATATATTTTTCTTTGAAAGCTTCATAATCAGAAGTCTTTACTTTTACAGGAACATATTTTAGCCCTGTAACTTTGTAATCTTTTATGTTTGCTTTCACATTTGCAAATGCAACTTCCTGCCCGTCTGTTGTTACAAAGGTGTCTTTATCCTTCCAGTATGCCAGATTATATGTAGTTCCATCTTTTGTCTCAATCACAGCTGTACACTGGAAACTTCCTCTATGCAGTCCGTGATTTGTAGTTGCTCTTGTTACAACGTCAAAAGCTCCCTTATCTGCTTCTCCACGGGAATCCAGCTCTTCGGAAGATTCAGTACTTCCGGCAGCTAGTACGCCTTCGGATGCCCAGTATTCAGACCAGCTAAGACCTGCATACACATAAGTATAGTCACTGCCTGTAACTGGTACCTGATATGTAAATGTATACGCTTTATATCCATCTTCTACGACGGTGATTGCAAAAGCATCTCCTGGTTTTTTATCTTTGAAAGCATCTTTTGTAAGGTCTAAGGAACCATCTTCATTGATTAGTTTCACAGCTCTTCTTCCACTTGCTGCATAGGACGTTCCATTCACAGTTACAGACTTAATTGATTTCAGATAAGTCTTAAAATCTTCATCGGATGCAGCATCTGTTTTCTCTAATGCCGGTGCATCGTTCTTTTCATTATACTGAACCGGAACAGCTTCTGTATACATATTAAATGTAGTAGAGATATCGGCATATTTTCCGGATTTATCTTTTAATGTAAGTGTATATCTTCCCTTTTTAGGCTTACTGTTAAAAACAAGTGTTCTTGTAACATTTCCTTTTGCATCAGTTGTCACATTTACAGTATAAGAATCTTTAGCAACAACCGTTTTGTCTGAATCTGTTAATTCATATTCCTCCTGAAAATCCTCTGGAAGATTCGTAACTGTAACAGAACTTTGAATATTTTCCACATCTATAGAAGCATCAGCAGCTGAAACTTCACCATCAAATTTTACTGGCACTTTCTGATCCATTGGAAGTTCATAGATACCGGCATCTGTATAATAAGTAACTTTGTTAATGGTCTGTCCCATCATAGCTTTGTACGGCTCATAGGAAAGTGTGCATCCATGTGTTGTTGTCACAAAGCCAGTACTCCATGCAAGTTCAGAGTTTCTCCAGATATTTTCTACCTGGCGAAGGCCATAGTTTCCACCTTCTTTTGTGCTGATCACAACACCAAAAACTGTTTTCATAGAATCTGGCAGATTATCGAAATTCAATTGATAATCTCCATACTTTGTATTTGTAGTGAATTCAGACTTTACATCATTCAGTGTTGTCTTAGAAGCACCTTTCACTTCACTAAATGACAATGTTCCATCTGCATTTACGGTTGCCTCTTTGTAATAAGATGGGGCTTCAGATAAAATATAATAAGAATAGGAGGCACTTTCAAACAAAGCATCTTTTCCTTTATACTCTGTTGTACTTGTCTTTCCTTTATTCGTTACAGTAATAGAAACAGAGCTTTTATCGGTAATCTGAGTATAATTTTTCAGAGCCTCCAGATTACTGATTTTAACCGGGAATGTAATACCTGTAATGTCGCTTCCATTCGGATCAACGTGATAAGAACCAGCTGCAAGATTTGAATTTCTTGTTTTGTTTAATGTTGCGGAAGATACACTATCAACGCTTGTTACTCCGTCTGACTCATAAAATGCAGCATAGGGAATGTTCATAAGAACATAACTTTCTGTTGTAACTTCAGCTTTTTTCAGTCCCTGAATCGCAGTATTCAAATCAGAAGCAGCTTTATCCACAGCATCCTGGGATTTCTTTTCAGAAAGTGCTGTTTTTGCAGATGCAAGTGCTGTTTTTAATGCACTCCAGGAATCTGCTGTATAGTCACTTTCAGTTAATGCCTCGGCACTTTTAATAAATGCTTCCAGGGATGTTGTGTCCACAGTCACTGCTACGCTCGCCTCAGGAGCTGACTGGATGGCTTCTAACGCAGCTTCTTTAATTGCCTTAGAAGTTCTGGTTGCACCAGATACAGTATCCCAGCTGTTAATGGAATCTTCTGTTGCGTCTGTGCCTGCTAATTTTGTTTTAATTCCTTTCGACTTGTTATAAGCCTTGTTGAAATATGAATCATTTCCAGAATCATATCCGTTTTTCGGTGATACAGAAATATCTTTCAGCTTACCATCTTCTACAGATAAAGTGACCTCAACATCATATTCATTCCAATTATCATCGACATCCTCTTCTGTTTTTGTAACGTGTGCTGTTTTTGTGTAGGTTCCGTCTGCAGCCACTTGATTCTTTGTAACAGCAAGTGCAGGTACTGCAGGGCAGATACTTGCTGCCATGGAAGCAGCCATCATAATAGTAATTACTTTGGTCTCGACATTTTTCTTCTTCATTGTCTCCTCCTTAAAATTAGTTATTGATAAAATTTATTAATAGTTAGAAACATCTAACCATTAATCAAAAAAATTAGGCTTCAGGATTTTCAATATTCGTTCAGATACAATTCCAATCAATAAGCCTGTAATGGTTCCGGCAATCAGAAGTGCCGGGAAGTAATAAAAGATATGGAAATTACTTACTACAAGTGAAGCCGCTATTAACTGGCCGATATTGTGTGTAATTCCACCACTGATACTTATCACTAATACAGATAAGTTTGTTTTCTCTTTCATTAATATCATAATCAGATAGCTGAGCATTCCACCGGTAAGACTGTAGATTAAGGACATGCCATTTCCAAATAACAGCCCCATCAGTAAAATACGGGTCACGGAAATAATTAATACATCTTTTTCATTCAGATAATATAATCCCGCTACGATCACCAGATTCGCAAGTCCCAGTTTCATTCCGGGCACTCCGAAATTAATCGGCAAACTCGCTTCAACATAGCTGAATATCATCGCAAGTGCTGTAAAGACTGCACAGTAAGATATTTTTTGACTTCTTGTCATTCTCTTTTCACCCCATTTCGTTGAAAGATTAATTTGATACAATATCGATTTCCTCAGATGTCTCATTTTCAGAATCATTCGATATTTCTACGACCAGTTTGTGTGGCAGGCAGACCAGAGTCTGGTGACTATGGCTGATATGTCCCTGCTCCATACAGTAGCCGTCCGGACAGTCAGCCTCTTCCATCCAGACTTCATGATTCTGAATCCGGACTATATTCATTCCGTATTCATTTTTAATCTGTATGGTCTTGTCCTGATCGAGGCTAAAGGTGCCATATATTTTATGATTCACCGTGACCGTTACTGTATTCCCACTGTTTCCATATGCTTTCTGGATTCCCAAAAGCGCTACGGCAAGAAGTAATACACTGATAATGAGTATAAAATCTTTTTTTCTGTTTACAGTTATTTTCATTTTTCTTCTCCAGATGGATTCTTCATAGTGTCAGAATAAATCATCAAATAATTCTCTAGATTCCAAGCAAGATAAATATGCCGAGTAACAATAATGCCCTGAGTACAGTAAATATAATTTCGTTTCCGCGTAGAGTTATCTTTCTGAAGTGGTCATTTACAGCACAATGTACATTACTTTTCGGGCAGACATCCATACATTTCTGACATTGAAAACAATCAGCGCTGATTTCCCAGGAGTCATTATCCGGGAGCTGTATATCTGAAGGACATTTCCGTGTACATCCACTGCATTTTGGAATGCAAGAACTGCGATCTCTTCTAAGTGAAAAAATCGGCAGTACCGGAAGCAGGGAAAAGATTGCTCCCATTGGGCATAAAAATCTGCAAAAAAAGCGTTCTTGTACACACATGCCAACTAAGATCAGTAATAAAATAATCAGTCCCGGTATATAGTTTGCGAGTTTCAGATTACCTGCATGGATCATGGAAAATACATCCCACGGGCTTGTTCCCTGTGCTTTGGAATAAATTCCGGCATAGCACATCAACACAATCATGAGCAATATCAAATATTTGCATACAGATAAGCGAGTACTTATCATCTGACTGAGAACAACCGGTTTTTTCTTAAGCTTTTTGCAGCACCAGACATACCCTGCGTGTACTGCATCTCCCAATGTGCCAAATGCACAGGCAAAGCCACAGAAGAATCTTCCGAAAATAATCGTATAACCACAGAGGACGATCAGAACTGTAACAAAGGATGATACTGAAACCATTTCCCCCGCACCAATCTGGGTAAAAATATACTTAATTCCTGCAAAGGCCGCAGTATATGCAGAAGGAAACAATAAAAAGAAGAAAAGTTGTATTCCTGTCCGTAACCATATATGTATTTTTTTTACTTGTTTTATTGTAAATCTATCTGTCAGATATTTTTCTAATATATTCACATTAATTTCCTGCCTTTTGTAATGCATCTGCGACTGCATCCTTGATTCCTGTTGAGCTGAATGTTGCACCACTCATTACGTCAACTTCCGGTGTCTGGGCATCCAGAATTTTTGAGATGACACCTTTTGCAGTTTCCAGATAGGTTCCGTCTTCATTTTCAGCACTGATAATTTCTATATTTTTCAACTGACCATCTTCAATAGTTACTTTTACATCGATTGATCCACCAAATCCGGCTCCTTCTCCTTCATAAGTACCATCTGTATAAGAATTCTGTGACTGTCCAGTATTCGCTGTGTCTTCATCCAGTGATGCCTGAAGCTTTGCAATCTGTTCATCCTTTGCACGGACATTTAACACTTCATTGTAGCCGAATAGCATCAGTACAATCACTGCAAGTGAACTAGCTCGTATAATAAAATTTTTCATTATTTTTTTGCCCCTTCCAACGCATTTTTGCAAGCTTCCATAATTGCATTCGAAGAACAGGTCGCGCGAGATACTACGTCAATGTTGTCCGCAACACCAGAATTCAAAATCTGGTCTACTACACCGGTCGTTCCGTTTTTACCATAAGCAGCTTTCTGAATATAAGACTGATTATCACTGGCACCATCACCTTGAATATCTGTGATTGCGACAATTTTATCGTTTCGTACAGTAATCTTTAGTGTAAGATTATATGGTTCAAAATCCGCATCATCATCCGGCACACAAAGAGAACGTCCTTCGTAAATACCATTGTTATAAACAATGCCTTCGTCTTCTTTCCCATCTTTCTTCTCCAGAAGACGTATAGCCTGTTTCAGATTTTGAAATGCCTGATCAACTGTTGTCTGATCCGGCTCAGATGCCAGCACTGCTTTAGCATCCTGGATACGAACCGTAAGGACAGCCCATGTACTTTCTGTATATTGCTCTTCCTGAAGTGCTTCTGCTTCCTCCAGTGCTTTTTCTAATGCAGTAGTATCCGGTTTTGTATCTGCGGTTTCACCGTTTGTGACTTTTTCTGCCTCTTTCAGGGCATTTTTCACGGCACCGATCAAGCCGTTGGAACTGTAAGTTGCACCAGATACAATGTCTACATCTGTGCTCTGCTGCTTCATAATATTTTTAACAACTGTCATTGCACGGTTAAAGAAATCTGCATCATCATTTTTCTCCGTTACAAGAATCGCCTTTATAGTGTGATTCTGTATTACAACTGCAACCTTCACATCGCCATTGTAGCCTTCGGCAGATCCATAATAAATCCCTTCGTTATACGGAATCGTACCTGTGATTCCTTCGGTATTGTTATCCGTCGTGCTGTCGGTATCTAAGTTTGATGATGTATCTGCCAGGTCGATTGCAGCCTGCTTTAGCGCATCTCTCACTGCTTGAATCAATCCGGATGAGCTGTAGGTCGCGCCAGATACTGTGTCAACATTGGTTGTCTGCCCGGCTATGATCTTATCCAGAAGCACGGCAGCTTTTTTTATGTACTCACTGCCGTCTTTTGTTTCTACGATTTCAATTGCATTAATCTTTCCACCGGAAATGGTCACTTTTACTTTCAGTGTTCCACCAAATCCGGTTCCAGTTCCGTAATAAGCTCCGTCCTTATATGCGGCCGCATCCGTTACTGCTTCTACTGTTTTCGAACTTCCTTCTGCTGCCTGATTGCCGGATTGAGATTGCCCGGTTTCACCGCTGTCTTCTTCTCCGGTCAGCGCATTTTTTACAGCACTTATAATTCCATTCGAGCTATATGTGGCGCCCGAAACAACATCCACATCCAGAGATTGCTTTTCAATAATCCGGTCAATCACAGCTTTCGCTCGGTTAAAAAATGCTGCATCATCAGAGAAACTCAATATGTCAATGGACACGATTTCTTTATTCTGAATCTGAACTGCGACTGTAATCTCTCCTGCGTAACCGGTTCCGGTTCCTTTGTATACGCCGTCCGGTAGATTAAAAGAGCCTTTTACTGTCTCAGCTTCATCATTTGTCTGACCAGCCTGTTCTTCATTTACTGTTTCCTTCGCCTGAACTTCATAAGTCGGAGGTGAGTAGTTTCCAAGTGTAGTTCCAACACAGGCAGCTACCAGTACAATAGAAGCAGCCGGAGCATATTCTTTTATTTTCTTCAGGATTTTTTCTTTTTCCATAATCATTCCCTTTACTTTTCAGATAATTTTTTGACAATATTCGTAGTCAGATCAGAACTGAATACATCTGCAATTCCCTCTGACACGTATAACTCGTTGTCATCTGTCATAAGAATCATATCGAATTTATCGCTGTGTTCTTTCCAGAAATCACAGGCTTTGTCTTTTCCCATTATGAATAATGATGTTGATAATCCATCTGCAAGGGTTCCGTCATCACTTACAATCGTCACAGACTTCAATCCATTTTCAGCCGGATAACCCGTTGCAGGATCAATAATGTGATGATAAATCTTTCCATTTTCTTCAAAATACCTCTCGTATCCGCCAGAAGTGATAACAGCCTTATCTTCCGCCTCAAGAACTCCCAGATAGTCATTGGTATCATCCGGGCTCTGTACTGCAACACGCCAGAATGAGCCGTCAGGCTTCGCTCCCAGCAACTGCACATTTCCTCCAAGGCTTACCATGCCGCTTGTAACGCCACATTTTTTGTAGATACCCATAATTCTTGAGGATGTATATCCTTTTGCAATCCCACCAAAATCAATCTTCACACCGGCTGGCAAAGCGACTTTCTTTGAAGCTTTGTCATATTGAATTTTAGAAGCATTCACATTTTCAAGAAGTCCTTTTAACTCTTCATCAGACGGGATTCTGTAATTCTGCGTTGTAAATCCCCATGCATCCATAACTGGATAAATTGTAATGTCAAACACGCCGTCAGTATCTGTATACAATTTTTCTGATTCATCTAACAATATTTCTGTATCTTCTGAAATCGTTCCTGTACCGTTCTGATTCAGTGCATAGATTTCACTATTTCCATCACCTGTAGACAACAAATTATCTAGACGTTCAATCTCTGCTTCGGCTTTATCAAGCGCATTTTCTGCATTGTCACCATATGCAGTCAGTGTCATATAAGTATCCATCGCAAAGACATCTCTGCTTTGTGGTTCATCAGTACTTGAAGCCTGCGTCTCTGAAGAGGCGTTCTTGTCTGTGACAGATTGATCCACTATTGTATCAGAAGTTTTTGAATTGCATGAAGTTATCATAAAACAGACAATGGTAAATAAAATAATTTCTTTAATTCGTTTCATATAGTTCATATTCCATTCTTCTTTAATCATTTTCAAAAAAAGTTAGTATTATCTAACCATTAGACACTATAGCATATACTTAAAAAGGACGTCAAGAAAATACGCGCTAATTGAAAACATTTCTCAATTAGCGCGTATTTTTCATTTACACTTATTAAAAATATTTATGGCTTGTGTAAGAATTTCTGATTTGTGCAGATAAACAGACTTCTTTATTAAAGTACATGAAGTCCTTTTAAGGAAATATCAAGAATCGGTGCAGAATGGGTCAGTGCTCCACTGGAAATATAATCCACACCAAGTCCGGTCAGTTTTTCAATATTTTCCTTTGTAACATTTCCGGAACATTCTGTCTCGGCATGTCCATCAATGATTAATAAAGCTTCTTTCATCTCGTCATAAGACATGTTGTCTAACATAATGATGTCTGCACCTGCTTCTACCGCTTCCTTTACCATGTCAAGATTTTCTACTTCCACCTCGATTTTCCGAACAAACGGTGCATAATCCTTTGCCATCTGTATTGCTTTTGTGACGCTTCCGGCTGCACCAATATGATTATCCTTCAAAAGGACGCCATCAGATAGATTATAGCGGTGATTATATCCGCCTCCGACGCGAACTGCATATTTTTCGAAAATACGCATATTCGGAGTTGTTTTTCTTGTATCCAAAAGTTTCGTTTTAGTTCCGACAAGCAATTTTGCAACAGTATTCGTGTATGTGGCAATTCCACTCATGCGTTGCAGATAATTTAAAGCTACCCTTTCTCCAGACAACAGAACTCGAATATCTCCGGTCACTACAGCAAGAAGCTCTCCCACTTTTACTTCATCACCGTCTTTTTTATAAAATTGTACCTTTATTTTTTCGTCTAAAAGTTCAAAAACACGCTGGAACACATCCAGACCGGCTATGATTCCATCTTGTTTGCAGATCAGGTTAACTTCTCCTTGAACAGCTTCTTTCATGACTGAATTTGTGGTTACATCTTCGCTTGATATATCTTCTCTTAAGGCTTCTTTGATGAGATGGTCAGCCTGTAGTTTCATCGTAATTGTATTCATGACTCTCTGAAAATCTCCTTTTTTATAGCATTTTATTACTGTTTTATGCGGTTACCTTATTCATCTGTTTTTCAGACATGATTTCCCTGGCAGCTCTTTTAGCAAATACAAGACTCTCCAAAAGAGAATTGCTTGCAAGTCGGTTCTTTCCATGAACACCGTTGCAACTTGTCTCTCCTACTGCATATAAATTTGGCATAGATGTATGACTATCGGAGTCAACCCAGATTCCCCCCATAAAGTAATGCTGAGCCGGCACGACTGGAATCCACTCTTTTGTCGCATCATAACCTTCTTCCAGGCAATGCAGGTAGATATTCGGAAAATGACTTAGGATTATTTCCTTTGGAATCTTTTCTAATGACAGCCACACATGATCTGTCCCATCCTTCTTCATCTGTTCCTGAATGGCTTTTGTGACAACATCTCTTGGGAGCAGTTCATCTATAAATCGATTTCCGTTTTTATCATACAGAAGAGCGCCTTCACCACGCACAGATTCGGAAATCAAAAATCTACGTCCCGGTTTTTTAGAATAAAGTGTTGTTGGATGGACCTGTACATAATCTAAATGTTCCAGTCTGATGCCATGCTTTTTTGCAATATCAATGGCATCTCCAGTTAAATGTGGAAAGTTTGTAGAATGCTTATAACGACCTCCGATACCGCCGCTTGCAAAAATAGTCTGATCAGCGTGGATATAAATCTTTTTATGATCAGATGTTTCAGCCTCAATCCCGGCACATGCCCCTTTGGAAATGAGGATGTCAGTCATCGTCGTATATTCCATAATCTGGATATTTTTACGTGTCTTTATCTGTGCAAGAAGCTTACTTGTGATTTCTTTACCAGTAATATCTTCATGAAACAGAATTCGAGGTCTGGAATGGGCGCCTTCTCTTGTGTACAGAAGTTTACCATCTTCCTTTGCAAAATCCACACCATACCCAATCAGATCATGAATTACATCCTGTGAACCGCGGATCATAATATCTACAGACTCTTTCCTGTTTTCATAATGACCAGCCCGCATTGTGTCTTCGAAATAACTGTCATAATCATCGTCATCATGTAACACACAGATTCCTCCTTGTGCGAGAAATGAATCGCTGCTTTCAAGATCTGATTTTGTAATCATAATAATGGATAAATCTTCGGACAGATTCAGGGCTGAAAAGCAGCCGCCTACGCCTGTGCCGACAATGACCACATCGGCTTGCAAATTATTTTCCTTACTTTTACTTACATTTTTCATATTATCTGTTTGATTCATATTCAAATGCCTACTTTCCAAGCTCTAACATACGTTCCAGAGGTTTTTTTGAATTTTCACGAAGGCTGTCACTGACATGAACTTCGTTCTTGCCGGTCTTCAATACATGAAGCACTTTTTCCAAAGTATTCTTTTTCATGTTCGGACATACTGGAACAGTCTTCGGATAGTAAAAATGTTTATCCGGATTATTCTGAACGAGTTTATAGTGTACACCCTCTTCTGTACAGATGATAAATTCATTACATGGACTTTCCGTTGCATATTTAATAATTCCTGAAGTACTTCCTATATAATCGGATAATTTTAATACTTCTGTATTACATTCCGGGTGAGATAACACCAGTGCATCCGGGTGTTCTTCTTTTGCTTCGCGGACTTCATCAGCTTCCATACGCTCATGTGTCGGACAGAATCCTTCATTATAGATAAAATGTTTCTCCGGAACTTGATCTGCTACAAAATGAGCCAGATTCCGGTCCGGAATAAAGTAGATATTCTTATTCGGTAACGCTTTTACTATCTTGACAGCATTTGCTGACGTCACACATACATCGGAATATTCTTTTAAAGCTGCTGTAGAATTAATATAGCAGACCACTGCTACATCTTCATACTCTTCGCGGACTTTTTTAATAGATTCTACATCTGCCATATGTGCCATCGGGCAGTCAGCAGCCGGATCCGGCATCAGAACAGTTTTGTCCGGATTTAAGATCTTTGCGCTCTCGCCCATAAAAGAAACGCCGCAAAATACAATCGTACTCTCAGAAAGCTCTGTTGCAACACGGCTTAGATAGAAAGAATCTCCTATGTAATCTGCAATATCCTGAACTTCAGGTCTGACATAATAATGAGCCAGGATCACTGCATTTTTTTCTTGTTTTAGTTTTTGTATTTCTTCTACAATTGTCATATGTTTTTCCTCCCATATGATCTGAAATTTCATTGCAGACAATTATAACACATGTTTTTACATGTGACAAGACAGTAAGTAATTATTGACAAACAAGAAATAAAGACTATACTAAAGCTGAACATAATATGCTATATATGTATAATTAAAATATCAAACATACATAATTTATATGGCTGAAGAAAATATTTATACTAAACTGACGATATGGTCAGTTCAATGAAGAAAGAAGTGATTTATATGCAAGTGATCCACAAAAATCACATGGAAATTTTATGGCATGATTATGCAGAAGCAATTGATGATATCCCGATTACAAGTGCTGGAATTATTGAAAAATCTTCTGTGATCGGACGGACAGGTCTTATGCTTCTGTCATGTGGAACCGGAGCCTGGCGTGTCAGACAATCTATGAATACACTCGCAGAACAGTTAGGGTTGACTTGTACTGCAGACATCGGATTAATGTCCATTGAATACACCTGTTTCGATGGAGAGGAATGTTACTCGCAGTCCTTATGTCTTACAAATACAGGAGTAAACACATCAAAACTGAATCGTCTGGAACAGTTTATTAATAAATTTTCATCCGAAGGTGTATACATGACTGGTGAGGAATTACATTCTCATTTGGATCAGATTGAAAAAATACATGGTCTCTACTCTCCGACCGCACTTGGTTTTGCAGCCGCACTTGCCTGTGGCGCATTTACCTTTTTACTTGGAGGCGGACCGGTAGAAATGTTTTGTGCATTTGCAGGTGCCGGTATCGGGAATTTTGTCCGATGCAAACTGGGAAAGCATCATTTTACACTATTTTTATGTATCTTCGTTTCCGTAACATCAGCCTGTCTGGTCTATGCAGGATTATTTGAAGTGATGAAACTGATACTTGGGGTGTCAGAACAACATGAAGCAGGATATATTTGTTCTATGTTATTTATCATTCCAGGATTTCCATTCATTACCAGCGGTATTGACCTTGCAAAATTGGATATGAGATCAGGTCTGGAACGATTAACTTATGCAATCATTATTATCACTGTTGCAACAATGACTGCCTGGATTATGGCACTTATCTTAAAATTGCAGCCGGTGGATTTTCTAACATTAAATTTGCAAGTCCCGGTACAAATTCTCTTCCGACTGGCAGCAAGCTTTTGTGGAGTTTTCGGATTCTCTGTTATGTTTAACAGTCCAAGAAAACTGGCAGCTACAGCCGGATGTATCGGAGCAGTTGCCAATACTCTTCGTCTGGAAATGGTGGACCTTGCAAATATGCCCCCAGCTGCTGCTGCATTTATCGGCGCGCTTGTCGCAGGAATTCTTGCTTCTATGATTAAAAATGTTGCGGGATTTCCAAGAATATCTGTAACGGTACCTTCTATAGTAATTATGGTACCTGGCCTTTATTTGTACCGTGCTATTTATAATCTGGGAATCATGTCTCTGCACACATCAGCAGAGTGGTTCGCTGCCGCATTTATGATCATACTTGCATTGCCGCTTGGATTGATTTTTGCAAGGATTTTGACAGATAAAACATTTCGTTATTGCACGTAAATTCAAAGATTCGACTCTCAATTATATAAGTTCACTTGTCACTTATATAATTGGGAGTCTTCTCAACTGAACTAAAAGAGGAACCGTTCATTTTCAAGTGAATAGTTCCTCTTTCTTATAGATTATATGACAAATTATTCTTTATATTGATAAACAATCTTCTTCGCTGTCTCAATATGTTTTTCCAGTCGTTCTGAAAAATGTGTAAATGGAAGAAAAATTCCAAGTTCATCAAAATGCTCACCTTTTTCTTCAAGACGTTCTTGTCCATAATAAACAATGGATTTTGGCAATTCTTCCTGCAATTGCATAACCAGATCCATAACGGCGACATAAGACTGAGCTTCAGTCTCTTTCATTTTGATAGTATCCGGCAGTTCATATACAAGCAAAACACCTAACTGCTCTCCCATTCGATAATCTTTTACTTCCATAGTCACTTCATCATAACAATGCCTTTTTCGATATCCTTCTGCCAGATACATTTTCACATCATCATTTTGTGCGTAGACTTTTTGGAATTTATGATACATTTTGTCAGGTACAGCTTTCTTGCAATCATTTAACAAATTGCCGGATCCATCCGTTAAAATATAAGGATTGGTATGTCCGTCAGCGTTAAAACGAAACGGAACAAGGTATGCATTTCTAAGAAGATCGAACATGCTGTGCTGACAGATTGCCAGAAGGAAAGCGGTCAGATCTTTATTCTTATAAGCGTCAAATAAAGCTTTTGCAAATTTCTCCGGCGGCAATACTTCTCCTGAATATTCGCCGTCAGATTCTACTGATTCATAAAATGTTTCCATCAACCGTTCGCATGCCTGCGAATTTTCCAGAATTTTGTCAAATAAGTATTCTGCTTTTTCTTCTCTTGGAAATATGGTTGCCATTTTTATTCATCTCTTTTCTTATTGATTTTTTATCTGCTATATATTATAGTTGTCTTACGTCAAAATGTAAAAGATATATTTAGTATCATGGATATATCAATTTGGAATGAGAGGACTAGATATGATTACTTACGATTATTACCGCATATTTTATTTTGTAGCACGTTATAAGAGCTTTACAAAAGCAGCAAAAATGCTTGGCAACAATCAGCCCAATATTACACGCTGCATGAATATCCTGGAGCAAGAATTAAAATGCACTCTTTTCCTACGGTCTAACCGTGGTATTTCGTTAACACCAGAGGGAAAGAAATTATATGAGCATGTAGCAATTGCATATGAACAGTTACAGATTGGCGAAGAAGAAATCCGTCAGAATGGTGAACTGGAGAATGGATTAGTATCCATCGGTGCCAGCGAAAACGCGCTGAGACTGGTACTACTTTCAAGACTTGAAAAATTTCATGAACAATATCCGCATGTCAGACTTCGTATTTCGAATCATTCGACGCCACAGGCAATCCAGGCATTGAAAAGTGATATTGTGGATTTTGCGGCGGTAACGACACCACTTGATATTAAAGGTCCACTTGAAAAAATCCCATTAGCTTCTTATCGTGAAATATTAATTGGTGGAAAAAAATATAAAAAATTGGCAGAACAGACGCAAAAACTGAAAGATATTGCTTCTCTTCCATTTGTCAGTCTGGATGAAAATAGTGGAACCAGAGAATTATACAATAGTTTCTTTTTAGAACATGGACTTTCTTTTGCACCAGATATGGAAACTGCAACTACCGATCAGATGTTGCCGCTCATCGTACATAATCTTGGCATTGGGTTTTATCCAAAAAAGATGGCAGAACTTGCTCTTGCAAAAGGCGATGTCTACCAGATACCGTTGGAAGAAAAGCTGCCACTTAGAAGAATCTATTTAGTTACAAACGGCAGTGCCGCCAAGAGTACCGCCGTTCGTAAAATGATTGAATTTATTCAACATTAATAATTAAGCTTTTGAAATCTGCATCCCGGCTTTCAAAAGCTTAAATAGCCTTCTGGCAGCCCCTAGATACAAATCTTCTGCATGTTCCAATGCATCCGAAAGGGGCATAATACCATTTACAGTAGTGATGATAGATTCGATTCCATACGCATAGATATCTTCCGCACCTTTTCCCATGCTTCCGACGATTGCAACAGCTGGTATATGGTGATCTTTGCAATGAACACCAACACCCTGCATGACTTTACCAAATACAGACTGCCAGTCTGTAGCGCCTTCTCCAGTTACCACGATATCTACATCTTTCAGATGTTCATCGAAATCTACAAGATCAAGTACAGTTTCTATTCCAGATTTCAATGTTCCGTTTAAAAATACCATAAGAGCAGTCCCGAGACCACCAGCTGCACCTGCACCTGCAATTTGATCCATATCCAGTCCAAATTGCTCTTTAATAATGTCCCGGTAATTACACATACCAGCTTCCAGATCATTTTGAATCTCGGGGGGTGCACCTTTCTGTCTTCCAAATGTATAAGTAGCTCCGTCTTTTCCGCAAAGCGGATTTGTGACATCACACATTACCGTGAATTTACATTCTTTTATCAATGGATTCAGTCCAGAAAGATCTATTTTTCTAATTTTCATCAAATCCTCGCC
Source organism: Dorea sp. Marseille-P4042 (assembly GCF_900290215.1). Taxonomy (NCBI): domain Bacteria; kingdom Bacillati; phylum Bacillota; class Clostridia; order Lachnospirales; family Lachnospiraceae; genus Dorea; species Dorea sp. Marseille-P4042. The sequence goes on from NZ_OLMI01000001.1 coordinate 418,638, forward strand.
GCAACCCATTAATTCCTGGTTATTCTCATCTAAAAATTTTCCACCAAGGGCGCGTATACAACCGATTCCACCATCGTTTGTAGCAGAGCCGCCGATGGCTATGGATATATCCCGGAATCCTCTTCTAAGAGCATCTGCGATCATTTCTCCAGTTCCATAAGAGGTAGTATAGCGTGGATCCCTTTTCTCTTCTGGAACGAGAGGCAGTCCGGAAGCTACAGCCATTTCCATTACTGCACGAGTTTCATCCAGCATACCGTAATTACTTGTAATATTTTCCCAGAGAGGTCCATGAACTTGCACAGATATTTTTTTCCCATTTGTAGCCGCAAGTACTGCGTCTGTCGTACCTTCGCCACCGTCAGCAACCGTAATACTGTCACACTGACAGTCCGGGAAAGTCTCCCGGGCTGACTGTGTTAAAAGTTCTGCAGTTTTTTGTGAGGATAATGTTCCTTTAAATGAATCTGAAGCAAATAAAAATTTCATAAGCTTCCTCCTGTAATTTTATAAATGTCTTTCGAATTCTAACTGCATTTTTATAAAAATAATGATAAAATAAAAATTTCTACCATAGAACTGATTCCAAGAATCAATGTAGCCACTGTCTGAGTTTTATATCCTTTTTCAGGTGTCATTGCACCAAAATTGGTAACTACCCAAAAATAAGAATCATTCGCATGGGATACAGTCATTGCACCAGCACCAATTGCCATTACAGCAAGAACTGTTCGAACCGGACTTCCAAGACCAAGAACCGGAAGAAGTGGTGCCACGATTCCTGCAGTTGTTGTAATTGCAACAGTAGATGAACCCTGTGCAGTTTTCAAAATAGCTGCTAATAAGAATGGGAAGAAAATTCCAATCTTTTCAAGTAACGTAGCATTTTGTGTAATATAATTAATCATATCTGTAGAGGAAATGACTTTACCAAGTACTCCACCAGCCGCTGTAACAAAAAGAATAGGTCCTACAGTTTTTAATGTCTCATTTGTCAGTTCGTAGAACTCATTCATTTTTCCGGCTCCTGACAACTGAATGATGCCAAAAATAGTTCCAACAGCAAGAGCAATAATCGGTGTTCCAAGGAACTGCAGAATGCTGTTTATTGTACCAGTAAGACCTGCCATACTTGCAATAGAACCAATTGCCATCAGAATAATCGGAACTATAATTGGTGCAAGTGCATTGAAACCATTTGGAAGTTTTCCATACTCAGCAACAAGTTCTTCATAAGTTTTATGAACTTCATTTTGGTTGGCTTCATCATTTGCTGTTACTTTTGTTCCAATATGTTTTGCAAAGAAATAACCTGCTATTAATGGAAAAACAGAACAAAGAGCACCCATTCCCATTACAAGTAAAAGATTATTTCCTACTCCCATCGTTGATGCAGCTGCAATTGGTCCGGGTGTAGGTGGAATAAATACGTGTGCAATATAAAGTCCAGATGAAAGCCCAATTGACATTGCTACGGAAGATGCACCTGTTCGGTTAACAAGTGCTTTACGAATTGGATTCAAAATAACAAATCCAGAATCACAGAATACCGGAATTGATACTACCCAGCCCATTAATTCCATAGCTAATTCCGGATGGCTCTTACCGACAAGGTGTATTACCATGTCTGCAAGCTTCAATGCTGCACCAGTTTTTTCGAGAATTGTTCCAATCAATGCTCCAAGAATAATTACAATACCAATGCTTGTAAATGTTCCTGAAAAACCTTGTCCAATTACATTCGCAAGACCCAGCGTTTTTACAGTTCCATCTGCTTCGGTTACATTTGTAAGCGGAATTCCCGCAACCAGACCAAGTATTAATGAAATAGCCATAATTGCAAGAAATGGATGAATCTTGAATTTTGAAATTGCCAAAATCATAAGAACTATCGCAATAATAAATGCGATGATAAGTGGTAAACCTGTCATATAAATCCCCCTTTTCTATTTGATATTTCCTATCATGTTTCTTAAGAAAGAGTTTAACAAAAAAAGATTCGAACAACAAAAGCTCTTACCACAAATCAAAGCATAAAAATTGTTACCATATCACAAAACATTTGTTCTTGATTTGACATTACATAAAGACTCAAGTTCATACGATTACATATATCGAATACTTATCTTCGTGATAGATATATATATAAGAATATTAAAAACCATTTATCTTTTGCTGAATTTTGAGGATTAACATCTAGCATATCTCGAAGTTTATTATATTGATATGCAAATGTATTTTTGTGCATAAAAAGCTCTTCGGAAGCTTTAGCTGTATTGAAGTTTGTATCTATCAACGTATCAACAAGTTCCAGACAGTGTTTTTGTATATCGATCGGCAAAAAGTTCCCAAAAACATTGAATATCTGATTCATTTCATTAATCGGAACAATTGCCTGAATATATTCAGAAATATAATCATAAAAATATATACTATTATGCTCAGTCTTGATATTATTTTCCAACCACTTGCAATGCCGATAAGCATAATAATACTGAGGAAAATTATTTTGAAATGTTCCTATGTAAAATTTGCAGGAAATCTCTTTTTTCTTAATCCATTGTAAGGTTGGCTGCAAATATTCTGCCAGCATATATTTGTATTCAGCAAAAAAACGTTTATTTTTTGAATCAATTGTTTTAAAAATTAATATATATTGATCTTCCAAAGGAAAACTGATGTCTTCGCTTTTATGCAGAATTCCTTGCTTTATGGATTCTAAAAGTACTTTTTGATATTTAGGATCTTCAAGATAACAAAGAATAGGTATACGTATAAGTTCTTCTTTGTAACTCAATTCTTCTGCAAGTCTTCGAAGACCATTCGGATCAGCATTTTGCTCACCTGTAATCATCTCTATAAAACGTTCTTTTTTTGTTTGTCTTCTGATAGATTGTAGCTTCTGGGTTTCATACTTTAATAATGTTTCAATTGCAAGTTTCGTGATATTGGCAACTGGACGAATTTCATCTGGCTTCCCAGTTACGCCTACTACTCCTTCACGTTTGTCATCTATTTCAATGACCATGTTAATCCCCTTTAAAGTACCTTGATAATCCAAGTCATTTTCAACCGTAATTATATTTTCAGAGGTGTGAAGAATCTGATATGCTGCTTCGTGAAAAGAACCAACACGTTTGGGGTCACAACTGGCAATTATAATTCCTTTTTCATTCATAATATTAACATTATAAGTTGTATATTTTGTCACATGTTCTATCAGTTTTCGTGCGAGTGTTTCTTCTAACATGGTGTCTCCTGCTTAGTTGATATAATGACTATTTTTTTAACACAAGGGCGATGAATATAATTGGTTCTGTTCCATGATTTTTAATTCCATGACCATCCCCATCTTTACAAAATGTTACATCTCCTGCTTTGATTTCATATTCTTTATCATTATCGATATATGTTGCACTACCAGAAAGCACATAATAAGTTTCTGTCTCTCCATGATGTTCATGATATCCTAATTCACACCCTGGATGAATCGTTACCTGTGAAAAGATTCGGCAGTGCTCTGCTCGTTCTTCTTCATTCAAAAGAGCTTCCATAAGTACATAACCTGCTCCACCATTTACATTTTCCTTTTTGGCAATTTCACGTTCTCCGGTTTTAGTCATGATGATATCCTCCTGTTATCTAAAAAATTATGATCATTTCTTTTATCATAGCACAAATCATGCTATAATGGAAAAAGACTTGTAATAATATATAGAAAGGACATTAGATATGAAATTTATATATCCGGCAGTATTTCGAAAAACTGAAGAAGGAAGATACAAAAGCTATTTCCCGGATCTGGAATGTTGTTACGGCGAAGGCGACACTTTAGATGATGCAATTGATGATTCCAATGAGGCAGCCAGAAATTGGCTGAGTCTGGAACTTACAGAAGAAGATCCTTTCATTCCATATGTTTCCGACGAAGAAGATATCGAATTAAAAGATGGCGAGTTCATTCGTAATATTTCTGTTAATATTCGATTTTACGAAGGATGGGATGAATAAAAAATGGGGCTTTCAGTTAATACCGATTTTTAGGCTATAAACCTTAAAATACGAATCTTCCGTAGAAATCAGTATTTTTTATACTTCAACTTCTTCGAAAGATTCGTATTTCTTATTTGTGATATGGTTCTCCGTTTATAATTCTGTAACTGCGATAAATCTGTTCTAGCAAAATTACACGCATCAATTGATGTGGAAAAGTCATTTTCGAAAAGCTAAGTGCATAATCAGAATGTTTCAGAACTGCATTCCCAAGTCCTATAGAACCACCAATTATGAAAATAATATGACTTGTGCCCTGTACACCTAGTGTATCAATTTTTTCAGAAAGCTCTTCTGAGGTCAACATCTTACCGTTAATCTCCAGTGTGATTACATAAGCATCATCTTTTACGTATTTTAAAATTCGTTCGCCTTCCTTATCTCTGATTCCGGCTTCTACAATTTCACTGGCGTTATCTGGTGTTTTTTCATCTGCAACTTCTATAATTTCCAGTTTGCAATAGCGGCTTAATCTTTTTGAATATTCCGCAATTGCATCTTTTAAGTATTTTTCTTTTATTTTTCCGACGGTAATTAGTGTAATTTTCATATAAACTCCTTTATTTAACCAAATGCCACATCAAGCATCATCATCAGTACAAAGCCAAGTGCAAAACCAATGGTCCCGATGTTACTGTGAGTGCCTTCGGCAGATTCTGGAATTAATTCTTCTACTACTACATATATCATAGCTCCCGCTGCAAATGCAAGAAGATACGGTAATAATGGTGTAATTTTAGATGCAAGCAGAATTGTTATTCCACCGCCAATTGGTTCCACAATCCCAGAAAACATACCATATAAAAAAGCTTTTATCCGCCCTTTTTCACTTCTGACAGGCAGTGAAACAATAAAGCCCTCTGGTATATTTTGAATTGCTATGCCGATAGACAGTGCAAATGCTCCGGCAAGTGTCACTTTTGAATTATTCATAAGAAGTCCTGCAAATACTGCGCCACCAGATATTCCTTCCGGAATATTGTGAATTGTAACTGCCAAGATCAGCATCGTCGATTTCTTTAATGAAGCTTTAGGACCTTCTGATTCTTCACTCCCAAGATGCAGATGTGGAATGAGGCGGTCCAATGCAAGAAGAAATACAATGCCGACAAGAAAGCCAACAGCAGCCGGTAAAAATGCCAGTTGTCCAAGATAATCAGACATTTCCATAGCTGGAATTAAAAGTGACCATACAGAGGCTGCAACCATAACTCCCGCTGCAAAACCAAGTAAAGACTTTTGAATCACAGGTTTTAATTCATTTTTTATAAATAATACGCATAATGCCCCAAGAGTTGTTCCGATGAACGGTATCATTAGTCCCCAGAAAATTGTCATGTATCAAACACTCCTTTTTATTATCTATTAGTATTATATTCAGAATCTCGATATCCTAGAATAACAGTATTAAATTAATCTACAGAGGTTAGGCTAAACTAATTCTGATATTATTTTATACAAAAGACTTAGAAGTGTCAATAAAAAAGTCAACTTCATAAATTAAGGGCACCCCTTTTATGAAAAAAGGGACACCCTTCATCAATGATGGGGACGTAGTATTTTAAAGTTTTACTACGTCCCCATTCAAGAATGCCTCGGCATTCTTGCTGCGAGGTGCGCGTCATGCAATTGCATGACATACTTCTACTGCGCACCTCTGCAAGTCTATACTCCGTTTCGGTCGGCACAAAACCATTGTCCACCGGACAATGTGCGCCCTGCCGGAGGCTATATCAGCTGGGGGATTGACTCCCACCACTGATACCAGCTTGTTTCTCACCACCTATAGTGGTGGGAGTCATCTCCCGGCTGATATAATTTATTTGTTGCTTAATAATTCATGAATTCCCTTTGCTCCGGCTTTTCCGGCACCCATAGCAAGGATTACTGTTGCTGCTCCTGTTACAGCATCTCCGCCAGCGAATACGCATGCTTTTGATGTCTGTCCATTTTCTTCTTCTGCAACGATACATTTTCTCTTGTTTGTCTCAAGACCTTTTGTTGTAGAAGCAATCAATGGGTTTGGAGATGTTCCAAGAGACATGATAACTGTATCAAGTTCAATCTCGTACTCTGATCCTGGAATTTCTTCCGGACGTCGTCTTCCTGATGAATCAGGCTCTCCAAGCTGCATCTTAACAACCTTCATTCCTTTTACCCAGTCATTCTCATCTGCAAGAATTTCTTTTGGATTTGTAAGAAGATCAAAGATAACGCCCTCTTCTTTTGCATGATGTACTTCTTCAACTCTGGCTGGAAGTTCTTCCTCACCACGACGGTAGATTATATGTACTTCTGCTCCAAGACGAAGTGCTGTTCTGGCAGCATCCATTGCTACGTTACCGCCACCGACAACTGCAACTTTCTTACCTGCTGCAATCGGTGTATCATAAGAATCATCGAAAGCTTTCATCAGGTTGCTTCTTGTCAGATACTCGTTTGCAGAGAATACTCCGTTTGATGCCTCTCCCGGAATTCCCATGAACATCGGAAGACCTGCTCCGGAACCGATGAATACAGCTTCAAAGTTTTCCTCTTCCATCAACTGATCGATTGTTGTTGATTTACCGATTACTACGTTTGGCTCAAAATGTACACCTAATTCTTTTACTTTTTCGATTTCTTTCTTTACGACTTTCTCTTTTGGAAGACGGAACTCTGGAATACCATATACAAGTACTCCGCCAAGCTCATGAAGTGCCTCAAATACTGTTACTTCATAACCAAGCTTTGCAAGGTCTCCGGCGCATGTAAGTCCGGACGGACCAGAACCGATAACTGCAACTTTATGTCCATTTGTCTTCTCAGGTTTTGCAGGTTTAATGTCATGCTCAAGAGCGTAATCAGCAACGAATCTTTCAAGTTTACCGATCGAAATCGGGTCACCTTTGATTCCACGGATACATTTGCTCTCGCACTGGGACTCCTGTGGACATACACGGCCACAGATAGCAGGAAGTGCTGAGGACTCTCCGATTACTTTATAAGCTTCCTCAATATTACCTTCTTTTACATGACTAATAAATCCTGGAATATTGATAGATACAGGACAGCCCTGGATACATCTTGCATTCTTACAGTTGATACAGCGCTGTGCCTCTTCCATTGCTTCTTCTTTGTTATATCCATAACATACTTCTTCGAAGTTTGTTGCTCTTACTTTTGGATCCTGTTCTCTTACAGGAACTCTCTCTAATACATTTGCCATTATTTGTCACCTCCGCAGTTTCCGCATCCACCATGATGAGTGTCACCTTCCTGTAATTTCAGCATTGCACGACCTTCTTCTGTCTTGTAAAGCTGCTGTCTCTTCATAGCGTTATCAAAATCAACGAGATGTCCGTCAAACTCTGGTCCGTCTACGCATGCGAATTTCACTTCGTCTCCAACGATCAGACGGCAGGCACCACACATTCCTGTACCATCAACCATGATCGGGTTCATGCTGACAACTGTCGGGATCTCCAGTTTCTTTGTAAGGAGACAGACAAATTTCATCATGATCATTGGACCGATTGCAATACATACATCATATTTGTTTCCATTATTTACAAGTTCTTCGACCATTGTTGTAACCATTCCGGCATGTCCGTAGGAACCATCATCTGTACATGGGTAATAGTTACCAGATACAGCTTCCATAGCATCTTCAAGGATCAGCATATCTTTTGTCTTTGCTCCGACAATAACATCTGCTGCTACGCCGTGTTCATGTAACCATTTTACCTGTGGATATACAGGAGCAGCTCCAACTCCACCTGCTACGAATAAGATTTTTTTCTTTTTCAAGTCTTCTATGTCTTCTCCAACGAGCTCTGAAGCACAACCAAGAGGTCCAGTGAAATCACGGAATGAATCCCCGGCCTTTAAGTCAGCCATCTTTACAGTAGATACTCCGACTTCCTGGAATACGATTGTAATAGTACCTGCTTCTCTGTCATAGTCACAGATTGTAAGTGGGATACGTTCTCCCTTATCGTCCATCTTAACGATAACGAACTGTCCAGGCTGGCAGTGTCTTGCAACACGTGGTGCCTCAACATCCATAAGATAAATCTTGTCAGCTAATTTTTCAGCTTTTAATATCTTATACATCTTGCTTCCTCCTAATTCTAACCCCCATTGAAATACCGGGAATAATAATAATCATCTATTTAATGATACAACATTGTTATGAAAATATCAAGTAACTTGCTGTGAATTTAATTTCTAAAATAAATTCAGAAAAACGCACCAAAAACGGCAAATATTATTACAATACCTGCCGTTTCATCATTATTTTATTAAAATTATTTTTTTAACATTATCGTTAATTAAAAATCAACTTCTGTTCCATAATAAATGCATGTAAACAGTCTTTCCATTGTAGCTGGATCAATTGTTCTTGGATTAGAACCTGTACAGGCATCACCCACAGCATTTTCAGAGATTGTAGCAATTTTTTCTTTAAATTCATCTTCTTTGATCCCGAAATCCTTTAATGTAGCCGGAATATTTAAGATAACATTGAATTCATTGATCTTCTCACAAAGACTGTTGATGAGTGCTTTTTCAGATGCTCCACCAAGTCCTACAAACCTTGCAATTTCAGCATATCTCTTAGCTGCTACAGGATCTTTTGCATTATATTTGATTACATATGGAAGATACATTGCATTTGCAAGTCCATGTGTAATATGTCCTGTAGAGAATGCAGCTCCTGTTTTATGAGCCATAGAATGTACGATTCCAAGTAATGCATTAGAGAATGCCATTCCAGCCAGGCACTGTGCATCGTGCATTTTTGCTCTTGCTTCCATATTGCATCTGTAGGATGCCGGAAGATAATCAAATACCATCTCGATTGCTTTGAGTGCAAGCGGATCTGTATATGGACAGTTCAATGTAGATACATATGCCTCAATCGCATGTGTCAAGGCGTCCATACCTGTGTAAGCAACCTGATTTACAGGAAGTTCAGCTACAAGAGCCGGGTCAACAATTGCCACATCCGGTGTGATGTTAAAATCTGCCAGTGGGTACTTGATTCCTTTTGCATAATCTGTGATAACAGAAAATGCTGTTACTTCAGTTGCAGTTCCGGAGGTTGAAGGGATTGCTGCAAATTTTGCTTTCTGTCTTAATTCCGGGAAACTGAATGGTGTAATCAGATCTTCAAATGTTATTTCCGGATATTCATAGAAAGCCCACATAGCTTTTGCTGCATCAATCGGTGATCCACCACCCATAGCTACGATCCAGTCAGGCTCGAATTCCTGCATAGCCTTTGCACCTTTCATTACAGTTTCAACAGACGGGTCTGGTTCTACACCTTCGAAAAGAGCAACTTTCATTCCAGCTTCTTTCAAGTAGTCTTCAACTTTTGCAAGGAATCCCTGGCGTTTCATTGCGCCGCCACCGACAACAACGATTGCCTTTTTACCTTTTAAGTTCTTCAGCTCTTCTAAAGCGCCTTCTCCATGATAAATGTCTCTTGGTAATGTAAATCTTGCCATGATTTTTCTCCTCCATAAAATAATTGCGTTAAAAAATTATCACAGTTGCATTATAGCATTGATAATAATTTAACGCAATATTTTTCTGGTAATTTTTTCTTTTTTTACATAATAAGATTACAATTATTGGTTATCATACATATAATTTCTAGTGGTAATACCACTCATACGCCCCTTTCCATTGACAAGTACGACTTTAAAAAGAGTTTCTCCCTTTGGCATGTCGATTGGCCCGGTATATTTTGTAGATGCTGTTGTCGGGTCTGTACCGTCTGTCGTGTAATATGCAGTATATCCCTCCGGTACTTTTACTTCAATCTGAACTGCTTCATCGTACTGGCCTGTTGACGGGGAGACCGCCGGTGCATCTTCTACAGGGAATTCTACCGTATAAGTCTTCTTACCGATTGCACTCGGCACCCCTTTTTTGTTGACAGCAATTGCTTTTATGGTTGTCTCACCCTCGCTGATCTGTATGCCTTCACTAGTGTACTTCGTACTTGTCAGATCAGGATCTGTACCATCCGTTGTATAGTAGATTATATCTTTATCTGCAGTCAAAAGTAATTTTTGGACATCATCATAAGTCGTAGAATCCTCCAGACTGAACTTTGGTTCATCTACAACATAATCGCTTAATTTCTCCAACATGGAGTCACTGACAGAATCCAAAAGTTCTGGAATTTTCATGTTCTGATCTGATTTCAAATAAAAATCCATACAAGCTTTATAAAGTTCAACATTACCAGATTGCTTGCTAACTGCTTCTTCAAATAATGTTGTACCTTCATCGGCCTTATCCTGTAACAGATAGACATCTGCAAGACCTGTGTAAGCATCTGCTTTTTTAGTATTTTTGGAAATTGCCTGTTTATAATAAGCTTCTGCAGTGGTATAATCTTTTGACTGCGCGGCTTTTTGTGCTTTTTTCATAATCCCGTTATAGGAATTCTGATATACAACATAGAATCCGGCACCTGCCAATACTACGATTGCAGCCATAATAAGCAGGACGATCCGTCTTTTTCTGCGCAAAGCTTTCTTTCTTGCTGCTTTTGCGCTCTGCCGTTTTCTTCTTTCTTTTTCAGTTAGCATCTGCCCCGTAGTATTCCCGGTCATTCTTCTTCCAGTCATAGCCGCTGTTGTTCGTGATGCACTTCTTCCTGTATTTCTTCCTGCACCACGTCCAGTTGAACCTGTATTTCTGCCAGCAGATTGTCCTGTCCTGTTATTATTTCTGCGTTTTTGATTTATATATTGATCGAACTCCGATTCCTGCTCATTGCCATCTAATTGGATCTGAGCCGTTAGCATTTCTTCAAGTGGATTGTAATCTGGTACAATCTGTACCTCTCGCCCACATTTTTTACAATATAATTCCCCTTCTGGTATTTCTGCCTTACAATACCTGCATTTCATTGTCTATACTGACCTCCTCTGATTATTCAGTAGTATTTATATTTTGTATGTATTGTTCAAATTCTTCTAGTGTCATGAGGATTTTGCGCGGTTTTGTTCCCTCTTCGCCACCGACAATCCCCGCTTCACACAATTGATCCATAATACGTGCTGCACGGTTAAAGCCAATCTTGAACGCTCTCTGCAGCATCCCTATGGAAGCCTTGTCCTTATCAATGATAAGACGACCTGCGTCTATAAAATAGGCATCTCGCCCATTACTTTCATCGGCACCTGGTCCGTTTGAAGATACCATGCCAATATTGGATGTATTTACATGATTGACAACTTCTTCATCGTAATTGGCATTTCCATTTTTGTCAATTAAATAATCAACAACTTTCTGCACCTCTTTATCCGATACAAAAGCTCCCTGGACTCGTACCGGTTTCTGATAACCGGATGGATAAAAGAGCATATCTCCTTTTCCAAGTAATTTTTCAGCGCCATTCATATCAATGATGGTTCTGGAATCAACTCCAGAAGTTACAGAAAACGCGATTCTTGACGGCATGTTTGCTTTAATCAATCCTGTGATAACATTGACAGACGGACGCTGTGTTGCAATGACCAGATGAATCCCTGCTGCTCTTGCAAGCTGTGCCAGCCGGCAAATTGCTTCTTCAACTTCGCCAGGAGCAACCATCATAAGATCTGCAAGCTCGTCTACAATAATGACAATCTGCGACATCTTATGTCCTTTTGCTTCATCTGCATGATCCGGCATAGATTCAATCTTCGCATTATATCCTTTGATATCACGTACATTCAATGACGCAAATGCCTGATAACGCCTTGTCATCTCAGCTACTGCCCAGTTCAGAGCACCAGCTGCCTTTTTCGGGTCTGTCACCACGTCGATCATCAGATGTGGAATGCCTTTGTAAACACTTAATTCTACAACTTTAGGATCGATCATAATTAATTTGACTTCATCCGGAGTTGCTTTATAAAGGATGCTCATGATCAATGTATTAATACAGACAGACTTACCGGAACCTGTAGCACCTGCGATCAGCACATGTGGCATCTTTGCTATATCTGTAACGACAACCTTACCTCCGATATCTTTTCCAACTGCAAACGATATTTTAGAGGTACTGTCTTTAAATTCTTTGGACGCTAGAAGATTCCCAAGCATGACTGTAGAATTTTCCTTATTTGGAACTTCAATTCCTACAGCTGCTTTTCCCGGAATCGGTGCCTCGATTCGAATATCTGCGGCGGCCAGGTTCAGCTTGATATCGTCTGCCAGTCCGACAATCTTACTTACTTTCACACCCATTTCCGGCTGAAGCTCATAACGCGTGACAGCAGGTCCACAGCTTACATTTGTAACTGTTACATTTACTCCAAAATTCGCCAGAATCTCCTGAAGCTTCATAGCAGTTTCCCGAAGCTTTGCATCCGATTCCTGACGTCCTTCACTACCACGATTCAGAAGTGATACCGGTGGCATTTTATATGCTTTTGTTCTTACGGCCGCTGTTGTCTTCGCAGCTTCTGCTGCAACACGCGCAACTTCATCGGCAACCGGAGCTGCCCCCATCTTACTTTTACGCACAGAACTTCCCGAAGAAGAGTCTGTCGGATTCTTGTCTGCCTGTGTAAAATCAAAAGCTTCCTCCGTCACATCTGATTCTTCCGGAATATCTTCTATTGGAATATCGGGAGCCCTGTTGATCACAAAATCCGGATGTTGTTTTTTATCTTCTGCCGACATCATTTCCGGATTACTCTTTATTTCCTTCATCTCCGGTGACTGGAACTTATCAGAAAGTCTGGTTGCCAGAGAAACTCCCGTTACGCGGTGATCCGATCGTTTTTCGTTAGAGTTTGTGTTTTTGGCAGCTTTTTGTTCCTGCTCACGCATCTTAGCACGCTTGGCTTTACGTTCTTCTGAAATTTTACGTCTTCTTTTGGCATCTTCTCTTGCGCGGCCATAGGCCTGATCACCTTTTGCTTTTACTCCCTTTAAAGCAGATTTCCCTGTAATGATCACTCCACAGATAATCATACAGATTATTACAATTACATATGTACCTGCCACTCCGACTGCGGGTATAAGAAGGTTTGCAATAAAGCTGCCAAGTCTTCCGCCCATCTCATGGATCAGGTCTAAAAGTGTACAGGTAAGGATCATAAAAACCAGCGCAAGCGCAGATTTTATATATGCGATTCTATTTTCTTTATTTGATATTAAAAATGATACGATTCCAAACAGTAAAAATGGGACAAAATAGGCAACGATCCCAAAGCCGTGCTTTAGAGCCCCGGATACATGATCGCCAATGTTTCCGCCAAATCCAAAATTACTGATCAATAGCAAAATACTGACTGCCAGAGTAACCCAGACAAAGATTTCCTCCCCTAAAAAACTTTGTTCGGTCTTTTTTTTCTTTGTCTGCTTTCTGCCAGTTTTCTTTTTTGACTTTGCAGCCATATTTTTTACTCCCCCTTATGCGCAAAACATATCACATTATAGTATACATGAATGATTATTTTTCGTCAATCATCTGGTGAAGTTTCCTTAATGCATGGCTCATTCCTCCAACTTCATCAATCAGACCTTCCCTGACCGCATCTTCTCCTTCCAGAAGTGTTCCGACATCTTTGACAAGTTCCGTCGGATTAAGCATCAGTTCTTCGATACGTTCTTCGTTCATATGGGAATGAGCTGCAAGAAACCCTGTAATGCGTTTTTGAGTCCGGATCATATTTTGGAGACTTTGCTGTACTCCAATAAACATGCCATTTGATCTGACCGGATGTATGATCATAGTTCCGCTCGGGACGATAAACGAGTAATCCGCCGCCACTGCCAGCGGTCCTCCGATAGAATGGCTGCCTCCAAGGACTAGAGAAACTGTCGGTTTACTAATAGAAGCAATCATCTCTGCAATAGATAGTCCTGCTTCTACATCCCCGCCCATTGTATTTAAAAGGATCAGAAGTCCATCAATCTCTTCGCTGTCTTCTACTTCAGCCAGCATCGGCAAAAGGTGTTCGTATTTTGTCGCTTTTGTATTCCCGGATACTGCTTCATGACCTTCAATCTCTCCAATAATTGTCAGAAGACGTACATTATGTTTCCGGTTATTAGAGTCAAGTTTCATGCTGCCGGTTTCTTTCATTTCATTTCTTTTTTCCTCAGTTGTTTCTTTTTCCATAAAAAATACCTCCATACTTTTTTCTTAGTATGGAGGTATTTGAATACTTTTATACCTGTTCAAGTGCCTGACTTAAATCAGCAATAATATCATCAATATTTTCAATTCCAACACTGAAACGGATCAGATCCGGCTGTACTCCAGCTTCTTTTAACTCCTGATCATTCATCTGACGGTGTGTGTGACTTGCCGGATGGAGAACACAGCTTCTTGCATCTGCAACATGGGTCACGATTGCAATCATCTTCAGGCTGTCCATCATGCGGACTGCTTCCTCTCTTCCACCCTTCAGACCAAAAGTAATCACTCCACAAGTTCCGTTTAGCATATATTTCTTAGCAAGTGCATAATGTTTATCACCTTCTAGCATCGGACAACTTACCCACGCTACTTTTTCATGTGCCTGCAGATATTTTGCAGCTGCCAGAGCATTTTCACAATGACGCTCCACACGTAATGGAAGCGTTTCAAGCCCAAGATTCAGAATAAATGAATTCTGAGGTGATGGAATGGAACCTAAATCTCTCATTAACTGAGAAGTCGCCTTTGTAATATACGCAGCTTTTCCAAATTTCTCTGTGTATACGATTCCGTGATATGTCTCATCCGGAGTTGTAAGTCCCGGAAATTTATCTGCATGGGCAGCCCAGTCAAAGTTACCACTGTCAACGATAGCTCCTCCGACACATGTGGCATGTCCATCCATGTATTTTGTAGTAGAATGTGTTACGATATCTGCACCCCACTCGAACGGACGGCAGTTGACCGGTGTTGCAAATGTATTATCCACAATAAACGGTACGCCATGTGCATGAGCAGCCGCTGCAAATTTCTCGAGATCTAATACTACAAGAGCCGGATTGGCAATGGTTTCACCAAATACAGCTTTTGTATTCTCTTTGAATACGGCATTTAACTCTTCTGTCGTACATTCCGGATCAACAAATGTTGCATCAATACCCATCTTTTTGATTGTATGGGCATACAAGTTATAGGTACCGCCATATAATGCAGAAGCACATACAATATGATCTCCTTCTTCACAGATATTCATAATGGCATAGAAGTTCGCTGCCTGACCAGAAGATGTCAGCATTGCTGCAACTCCGCCTTCCAAATCGCAGATTTTTGCTGCCACTGCATCATTGGTTGGATTCTGCAGTCTTGTATAAAAATATCCGGATTCCTCCAATGCGAACAGACGACCCATCTGATCGCTGCTATTGTATTTAAATGTTGTACTCTGATAAATCGGAAGTACACGCGGCTCTCCATTGCCCGGCTCATAACCGGACTGGATGCATTTTGTTTCAATCTTGTAATTACTCATAACCTTATCCCCTTTTTATGTTTTACTCGTCCCAGTTATGATAAACATCCTGAACATCATCATCATCATCAAGCATATCCAGAGTCTTCTGAATATTTGCGATGTCTTTCTCATCTGTCAGTTCGACATATGTCTGAGGGATCATTGTAACCTCTGCACCTGCCATTGGAATTCCAGCTTCTTCAAGAGCCTGACGTACAGCACTGAAATCTTCCGGTGTTGTAAAGATCTCGAAGCTGTCTTCTTCCTCTGAGAAGTCCTCTGCTCCGGCATCAAGTGCGGTCATCATGAGTTCATCAGAATCCCCGTTGAACTCTTCCTTATCTACAATGATCTGACCTTTTTTATCAAACATAAAGGATACACATCCAGGTGTTCCTACATTTCCCTTACCTTTTGTAAATGCATTCTTTACATTCGTAGCTGTACGGTTTCTGTTATCTGTCAGAGCCTCTACGATGATAGCAGTTCCGTTCGGACCATATCCTTCATATGTAATGTGCTCGTAGTTTGCTGCATTGGCATCCCCTTCGGCTTTTTTGATATTTCTGTCGATGGTATCATTCGGCATATTGTTAGCTTTTGCTTTTGCAATAACATCACGCAGACGGCTGTTGTTAGCCGGATCAGCGCTTCCACCTTCTTTTACGGCAACTGCAAGTTCTTTTCCGATTTTCGTAAAGATCTTACCCTTTGCTGCATCATTTTTCTCTTTCTTATGTTTAATATTGGCAAATTTTGAATGTCCTGACATTTCTATTCCTCTTTTCTATCTGTTTTCACACGTTCTTTATTCTATCACGCCATCAGAAGTTTTTCAATCTTTACTCTTTGAATTGTGTTATCATTCACTTCCAGAACGGTAAATCGGTAGTTCTTATATACTACAATACACTCTTCGCCTTCATTCGGGATACGTTCCAGCTTGTCGATCATAAAGCCATTGAGTGTTCCGTACTCCTCCGTGTCAAATGTAACATGCAAAAGGTCTCCCAGTTTTTCCAGCTCCAGCATACCGCTCGCGATATAGGAACTGGCAGAAAGTACAATGATCAATTCTTCTTCCACATCATGCTCATCCATAATATTTCCGACAATTTCTTCCAGTATATCTTCCAGTGTCACAAGACCGGAAGTCTGCCCATATTCATCCATAACAATTACGATGTGGTTTTTCTTTGCCTGCATCTCCTTAAAAAGGCGGTCAATATTCTTAGACTCCGGTATAAAATCTACAGGTCTTATGTAAGAATGTAATTCTTTGACCGGAACATTTCTGTAATTGTTTTTCAAATAGCATGTCATGGCCTCACGTAAATGCATAAAACCGATGATCTCATCAATACTTTCTCTGTAAATCGGAAATCTTGAATAATTTGTCTCCAGCATAAAATGCAGTGCATCTTCCAGAGATTCCTCCTCATCTATCGCCACAATATTCTTCCTGTGAGTCATGATATCCCGGGCATTCTTATCCATGTATCGGAACACATTACGGATCAGCTTATCCGTGGTCCCCTGTCTGGCCTCGTCCATAATTCTACTTTCTTTCACTCCTTTGATTATGTATGAAGCTCAAAACTGACTTTGATTGCTTCATCTACTTTGTACATCATTTCTTTATCCAGGTGACAAACCATGTCCTTTAAGCGCTGTTTGTCTATGGTTCGGATCTGTTCTAATAATACCACAGAATTCTTTACAATCTGATATTTTCTTGCATCTATCTCTACATGAGTCGGCAGCTTCGCCTTATTCATACGGGAAGTAATCGCCGCACATATGACAGTCGGGCTGTGACGGTTTCCTACGTCATTCTGAATGATCAGCACCGGACGAATCCCTCCCTGTTCTGAGCCGACCACCGGACTCAAATCTGCATAATAGATATCACCACGTCTTACCTGCACAATGTCCACACTCCGATTTTACTATGATACTACAAGTATTTCCAGCTTTTTCGGAAGTATTCTTATATTTCATGCAAGAATAAAGCAAAATCCATTCGCAGGCATCCCAGTCTGGGCTTTTACCCTTTCTTACTATTACACATCTACACATCTACACATCAAAATAATCGACCTGTTCTGTGACCTGCCCATTCTGAATGTATTCTCTTGGAATTCTCTTTCCTAGATCACAGACAAATTCATAGTTAAATCTTCCAGACAGATCACTTAAAGTCTCCACCGGAAGAAATTCTTCACCATCTTTACCGACCAGTGTTACTTTATCACCAAATTTTACATCTGGAATATCTGTCACATCGACCATAAACTGGTCCATACAAACTCTTCCGCGGATTGGTGCTTTTTTGCCATGGATCAGTACATAACCTTTGTTAGAAAGACTTCTGGGATATCCATCTCCGTAGCCGACCGGAATGGTCGCAAGAGAAGTCTCTTTTTCTGTCACATAGGTTCCGCCATAGCTGACCGGAGTTCCTTCCGGAACTGTCTTTACATAAGAGACATGACTGATCAGTTCCATGGCCGGTCTTAACGGAACATTCTTTTTTTCTACCTCCTCGGAAGGATACAATCCATAAATGGATATTCCGGCACGTACCAGATCCATGTTCGCTTTCTTAATATCAATGATACCGGCACTATTTGAGCAGTGGTAAATCGGAAATGTGACACCTCGCTTTTTAAGTTCATCACGCATATAGTTGTATTTTCCAATCTGAACATCTGTATATGCCTTGTCTGTTTCATCTGCTTTTGCAAAATGTGTGAACATTCCTTCTAATTTAAGTCCCGGCATTTTTGAAATTTCTTCAATTGCATCTACACTGTCTTCATGAATCTGGAAACCAAGTCTTGACATTCCGGTATCCAGCTTAATATGAATATATGCATCTTTTCCCATTTTGACCGCAAGATTCGAAACTCCTTTCGCCATTTCTACTGTGTAAGTGGTCATCCGGACTTCATTTTCAATCATTGCTTCCCACTGATCCGGGAAAATGCATCCAAGCACAAGAATTGGTTTTTTTATTTCATTTTTTCTCAAGACGACAGCTTCATCCAGTGTTGCAACCGCGTAGCCCCAGATATAGTCTACCGGTTCCAGTAACCGGGCAATCTGGACTGCACCATGTCCGTATCCATCTGTTTTGATAACTGCAATCATCTGTACCCCATCTTTGATATTTGCTTTCATCATCTGGAAATTATAAAAAATTGCATCCAGATCCACTCGTTCACATACTCTGCTGTATTGTTTCATAATCTAGTTTTCCTCCTGTATCGTCATGGCTGTTCCTGCCTTTTGTGCAAGTTCCCTTGCGAGAAGACTGTATGCGCCTTGTTCCTTCTCTATAATCTCACCAGCTCTTCCGTGAATATAAACACCGAGAAGCGCTGCTTCCCATTCAGAAAGTCCCTGTGCGAGATACGATGCGATAATGCCTGCCAGCACATCCCCGGATCCGGCTTTTGCCATAGCCGCACAGCCGGATAGATTTACCGCTACCCGCTCTCTCGGCTTTACAATGGTTGTTCTGGAATCCTTCAGTACACAGGTAACGTCATATTCTTTAACAAATGTACGAAGTGCTGCAATACGATCTTTTTTTACTTCAGCAATCTTCAAACCGCTGATCCGTTCAAATTCTTTCATGTGCGGTGTAAAGATAAAATGTTCACAATCTGCACCACACAGATAATCCATATGTTCAGACAAAATATTGAGTCCGTCTGCATCTATGACACAAGGTTTCTTTGTATATGCAATCGTTTCTTTTAAAATCTTCCTTGCAGTCTTCTTTGTTCCAAGTCCGGAACCTATAGCTACGACATCTGCCCAGTCAATCAAGCGATGTAGTTCATTGACATCATATTTTTCATAAGTTGTAATGATCGCTTCCGGAATCTGACTCTGTAAGATCACGCGATTCTCTTTAGCAGTATAGATCTGCACCAGCCCGGTACCTGTCCTGTAAGCTGCAAGTGCGCCAAGATATGCAGCACCTGACATACCTTTGCTTCCGGTGATCATAAGAAGCTTTCCGTAAGTTCCTTTATTAGAGTCCGCATTTCGTTTCGGAAGAAGTGCTGCATAATCACTTCCCTCCAGTGTACAAACTGTTTCCTCATCTCTTTCCAGTGGAAGTGATACAATTCCGATATCCTCGGATACACAGATTCCTGCATAACTTCTTCCCGGATCAAGTACAAGACCAACTTTCGTCTCCTGAATTGTCACAGTATAGTCTGCACGCACTGCAGTTCCTAATACATTTCCTGTAGTTGCGCAAATTCCGGAAGGAATATCCACGGACATACGGACTGCATCAGACTGATTCACACACTCTATAATCTGCACATATCTGCCTCCAACCTCCCGGCAAAGTCCAACTCCAAAAATTGCATCGATAATTAAAGTATACGGTTCACTTTCAAATGCTTCTTGCTCAAACTGCTCCTTAAACTGTGCTCCTGTATTTTTCAACTGTTCTATCTGATAGGCAGTCTCTGGTGTGCAGTGATCTCTGTTTCCGACCAGAACTGCTGTTACGTCACACCCTTCCCATGCAAACATTCTGGCAATCGCAAAGCCGTCCCCGCCATTATTTCCAGAACCACAGAGGACACATATTTTATTTAAATTAATTTTCCAGTCTTTAATGTGATCTACACATGCTCTGGCAGCCCGTTCCATAAGTTCCAGGGACGGGATTTTAAGTTCATTTATCGTAAATGAATCTGCCGTTTTCATCTGTTTAGCATCTGGCAAATATCTCATAGTTTTGATTCCTCCTGATAGAAAGAAACGTGCAAAGCCAGGATGCTATCTGAACAAACCTGTCTTTACACGTTATCTCCTTAATTATGTTCTTCCTTGTAGCGGCATATATTATATGACAGCCTCATCAGACTCTCGGATAAATGTACATTCTCAACAATCACACTTTCCGGGAGATTCAGATCTGTATGTGCAAAATTCCATATTCCGTGAACATTGTGATCTGCCAGAAATTTTGCGACTTTGATTGACTCATCCTTTGGAATCGTCAATGCTGCAATATCGATACTGTTCTCATCTACAAATTTCGGAAGCTCGTCCATCATATGAATTGGAACACCACGAACTTCCTGCCCGTCAAGCTCCGGATTGATATCAAACAATCCTTTTAAGATAAATCCCCGCTTTTCAAATGATGCATAGTTCGCAAGTGCACGCCCCAAATTACCAGCACCAATAATAATAATATTATGATCCTGTTCCAATCCAAGAATTTTTCCGATTTCTGAGTACAGATATTTTACATTATAGCCATACCCCTGTTGCCCGAATCCACCAAAATTATTAAGATCCTGACGAATCTGGGAAGCTGTTACTTTCATTCTTTTACTAAGCTCATTGGAAGAGATTCGTTCTACTCCCTGCTCGATCAGCTCCCCAAGGTATCTATAATATCTGGGTAATCTACGGATAACTGCCTGTGAAATTCCCCTGTTTTGCATGATCCGCACCTCCTTCCTTCAAAAATTTCTACTCATTATTATAGGCAATCGTTAGTATAATGTCAAACTTTTTAGTTGTTTTTTGTAGTATTTTCGTTATAATAGTATAAGATGATGCCAAAATTATGCGGTCGCAGCGCCGGTCGCAGCCCTGCGGCATCTTTATTTCTCAAAGTCACAGGATTTTTATCAAGGAGGATAGGATGATACTTGCATGTCACAATATCAAAAAAGCCTTTGGAGAAGAAGTAATTGTCTCCGGCGGCTCCTTTCATATAGAAGACCACGAAAAAGCAGCTCTCGTAGGACCGAACGGTGCTGGAAAGACAACACTTCTTAAGATGATCGTTGGTGAGATACAGGCGGACGGCGGCAATGTTGTTCTGACACGCGGCAAGACGATGGGATATCTGGCACAGCATCAGGATATGAATAATGACCATACGATCTATCAAGAGGTACGCACTGCAAAAGCCGATATTCTCGACATGGAGCGGCAGATTCGTGAGATTGAACAGGAAATGAAGCATTTAAGCGGCGAACGTCTGGAAGAACGTATGAATACATACCAGCGGCTCACAGCAGCATTCGAACGTGAAAATGGATACGCCTGCGAAAGTGAGATTACTGGTGTTTTAAAAGGACTTGGATTTACAGAAGAAGAATTCGCAAAACCGGTCGCGACTTTATCCGGAGGTCAGAAAACCCGTGTCTCTCTCGGAAAACTGCTCCTCACAAAGCCGGATATTCTGCTTTTGGACGAGCCCACCAACCATTTGGATTTAAATTCCATCTCATGGCTGGAAACTTATCTTCTGAATTATCCTGGTGCAGTACTGATTGTCTCTCATGACCGGTATTTTCTGAACCGGGTTGTAACAAAAGTCGTCGAGATCGAACTGGGCAAGCTTACCACTTTCATGGGCAATTATACAGATTACGCCAAGAAAAAGGAAATGCTCCGCGAAGCCAGAATGAAAGAGTATCTGAATCAGCAGCAGGAAATTAAGCATCAGGAAGCGGTCATTGAAAAGCTTCGCTCCTTCAACCGTGAAAAATCCATTAAGCGTGCAGAAAGCCGTGAAAAGATGCTGGATAAGATGACCCCGGTTGAAAAACCGATGGAACTGCATACAGATATGCACTTAACACTGGAACCTTCCTGTGTCAGCGGTAATGATGTCTTAATTGTCGAGCATTTAAGCAAAGCATTTCCACCACAGATTTTATTTGAAAATATCAGCTTCGAAATCAAGCGAGGGGAACATGTCGCGATCATTGGAGACAATGGAACCGGAAAAACAACAATCCTTAAGATTTTAAATCAGGTACTCAAAGCTGATTCTGGAAGTTTCCGTCTCGGTTCTAATGTAAAGATTGGTTACTACGATCAGGAACATCACGTTCTGCATATGGAAAAAACTATTTTCCAGGAGATTTCCGATGACTATCCTAATCTTAATAACACGCAGATCCGTAAAGTGCTGGCAGCATTTTTATTTACCGGAGATGATGTATTTAAACTTATTGGTGACTTAAGCGGTGGCGAACGTGGACGCGTGTCCCTTGCAAAGCTGATGCTTTCTGAAGCGAACTTCCTGATTCTCGATGAGCCGACCAACCATTTGGATATTACATCAAAAGAGATTCTGGAACATGCACTGAATAAATACACAGGAACGGTTCTTTATGTTTCACACGACCGTTACTTTATCAATCAGACTGCAACACGTATCATGGATCTTGTTAATCATACGTTTGTAAATTATATTGGAAATTATGATTATTATCTTGAGAAAAAAGAAGAACTGACAGCCGCATACTCCAATACGTCTCGCTTAGAAAATAATTCCTCTTCTGCAGCTTTTGACTTGGCCTCTGATTCAAAGTTAAGCTGGCAGGAACAAAAAGAAGCTCAGGCAAAAGAACGGAAACGCGCTAATGAATTCAAAAAGACAGAAGAACGAATCGGTGTTCTGGAAGATAGAAGTGCTGAAATTGATATTCTGATGTCGCAGGAGGAAGTTTATACGAATTCAGTAAAATGTCAGGAACTTGCGAAAGAACGTGCAGAAATTGACACTGAACTTGAAACTTTATATGAAAAATGGGAAGAGCTGGCCGAATAAGCCAGCTCATTTTTCTACTCTTCAAAAACACGTTTGATACTATCATAATGCAGGAAGATTCCTTTGTCAGCCAGAGCCTTGATCTCATCAGCTGTTGCAATCTTATATCCTGCAGTCTCTTCTGTCTGAAGATGCAGGTCTTCTTCTTTAAAATCCTTTTCAAAACGATAAACATCTACAAAATAATTGTCGCCTTCTCCAGGATTTTCTCTGTGATAGGTAAACATATAACCGCCCACACAGCCATTTACATCCAATCCTGTTTCTTCCAGTACCTCACGACGTACCGCTTCCTCGGAGCTTTCGCCTGCCTGTGCAGCGCCTCCGGAAACTTCCCACCAGCCTGGTGCCCATGCCTTTGTCAGAACGCGGCGGGTAATCAGATATTTTCCATCTGGACGGCGGATCACACCTAACACTGTCAAGTGATACTCACCCTCTTTCAGGCACCAGTCATTGCGCTTCATTTTTCGCCCGGTCAGCTGTTTGTTTTTATCATAAATATCCCAGTATTCCATGCATTTCAACTCTTTCTATACTAACTTTTCAGCAATCGCTTTAATAAAGTCTTCACTGTTTAACACTGTTGGATTCGGAAGTGTTGTGATAAGAGCCAGATCTTTTGTCATCTTTCCTTCCTCAATTGTATCAATCGTTGCCTTCTCTAATTTATCTGCAAAATCCATCAGCTCCTGATTTTGATCCAGTTCACCACGTTTACGAAGAGCTCCGCTCCATGCAAAGATTGTTGCAACAGAGTTCGTAGAAGTTTCTTCACCTTTTAAATGCTTGTAATAATGACGCTGTACTGTACCGTGAGCAGCTTCATACTCGTAATATCCTTCCGGTGATACAAGCACGGATGTCATCATGGCAAGAGAACCAAATGCAGAAGAAATCATATCGCTCATAACATCTCCATCATAGTTCTTGCATGCCCAGATGTAGCCTCCTTCAGATTTCATAACACGCGCTACAGCATCATCAATCAATGTGTAGAAATATTCGATACCGGCTTCATCGAATTTTTCTTTATATTCTGCATCAAAGATTTCCTGGAAAATGTCTTTGAATGTGTGGTCATATTTCTTAGAAATTGTATCTTTTGTTGCGAACCAGAGATCCTGCTTTGTGTCTAATGCGTAATTGAAGCAGCTTCTGGCAAAGCTCTCGATAGAACCACAGAGGTTATGGATTCCCTGAGCAATCCCTGGTCCGTCATATTTGTGGACAAGTTCTTTGATCTGTGTTCCATCATCTCCTGTATACACAAGCTCTACCTTTCCAGGTCCAGGAACCTTGATTTCTGTATTTTTATATACATCACCATAAGCATGTCTTGCAATGGTAATTGGCTTTTTCCAATTTTTAACGCATGGCTCGATTCCTTTTACAACGATCGGTGCACGGAATACAGTTCCATCCAAAATTGCACGGATGGTACCATTCGGGCTTTTCCACATTTCCTTCAGATTATACTCTGGCATACGCGCAGCATTCGGTGTAATTGTTGCACATTTTACTGCTACTTTGTACTTCTTTGTTGCTTCTGCGGAATCAAATGTAACCTGATCATTCGTCTCATTACGATGTTCAAGTCCAAGATCATAATAATCTGTATTTAGCTCAATAAATGGATTCAGAAGATGTTCTTTGATCATCTTCCAGAGAATCCTTGTCATCTCATCTCCGTCCATCTCTACAATTGGTGTTGTCATTTTAATTTTCGCCATGTTTTTGTCCTCCTGCCACTATATAAACTTTACTTATATGATTCTTTTAATTTGAAACATTAATCTTCAATTTCGATATGAAGATTTTCCATTACATGCATGATGTGCAGATTTGCAAGTCTTTCCGCTTCATCAGCATCTCCTTTTTTGATTGCTTCCAAAATTGCCTTGTGCTCCTCGATGGACTTCTCAGCCCGGTTTTTTGCGCCTACAGACAACATACGTGCCATCTTTACATATTTGTGAAAATCCGATAACGTATGTTCCATAATCCGGCTGTTGGATGCTTCATATAGAACATGATGGAATTTACCGTCAAGATCTGACACCTGAACAACTTTGTCCTTATCCTTTTTCAAATGAAACTCAGATAAAAGAACAATTTCTTCCAGCTGCTCAATCTGTTCTGGAGTGATGTGCTCTGTCGCCCATCTGGCGCACATACCTTCCAACATAGAACGAATCATGTAAATATCCTGAACGTCTTTCGGCGTAATACCTGTTACATAGGCTCCTTTATTAGGAATAATCTTTACAAGTCCTTCCAGTTCCAATTGCCTAAGTGCCTCACGGACCGGAGTCCTGCTGACTCCCATCTCCTCACCGATTGTAATCTCCCTAAGTTCATCACAATCCTTATAGACACCAGATAAAATATCCTCCCTCAATTTTTCAAATACCCTTCCTCTAAGAGAACGGTCCTGATACTCTTCCATAATTTTAACCTTCTTCGTGACCTCCTGGAATCTTTCTGACACTAAAAAGTCACCTTTCTTTTTATATAATGCACTTCGTGTATAATTGTATACAATCCAATCTCATATGTCAAGAGACAAAACAAAAATCCTTCAAAAATCCCATAGCAAAAAGAGAAAACCCGAAACTTTTTTTGAATCTTGCTCTTTCTGGTTTTCTCTTCTATGCTATTTTTATTCAAGAATGCCTCGGCATTCTTGCTGCAAGGTGCGCGTCATGCAATTGCATGACATACTTCTACTGCGCACCTCTGCAATCCTGCCGGAGGCTATATCAGCTGGGGGATTAACTCCCAGCTAATACAATTTTGCACCGATCTCTCTTGGCCGGAATCCTTTTTCTTCCAGAGCTTTCATAATCTGGTTCTTATGCTCTGTACCGTAAGCTTCCATTGTAATACGAAGCTCCACGGCAGCATTACGGTTGGTGCTAACGAACTGGTTATGTTCCAGTTTAATAACATTTCCCTGGGCATCAGCAATCGTCTGAGCAACAAGCGCAAGCTGTCCCGGTTTATCCGGAAGTAATACAGATGCCGAAAAGATACGGTCTCTCTGAATCAGTCCATGCTGTACAATGGAAGACATTGTGATAACATCCATGTTGCCTCCACTTAAAATTGCAACCGCCTTCTTTCCTTTCAAATCTAACTGCTTGAGTGCTGCAACTGTCAGCAGTCCGGAATTCTCAACAATCATTTTATGATTTTCGACCATATCGAGGAAAGCTCCGACAAGCTCATCATCTTCTACAGTCAGCATCTGATCGATGTTCTTCTTTGCATACTCGAAAATGTGGTCTCCGACACGTTTTACTGCAGTACCGTCTGCTATGGTATTTGCACTGTCCAATGTGGCCGGCTCGCCAGAAGCAAGTGCCATTGTCATACTTGGCGCAGCAGCAGGCTCAACACCGATCACTTTAATCTTTGGATTCAACATTTTTGCAAGTGTAGATACACCTGTAATCAATCCGCCGCCGCCAACTGGCGCAAGAATATAATCGACGGTCGGAAGCTCCTGCACAATTTCCATTGCAATACTCCCCTGACCTGCTACGATGTCCAGATCATCAAACGGATGCACAAATGTACTTCCGCGCTCCTGGGCCAGTTTTTCGGCATACGCACAGGAATCATCATAGACATCTCCGTAAAGAATCACCTCTGCGCCGTAGCTTTTTGTACGATTTACTTTGATCAAGGGTGTTACTGTTGGCATAACGATTGTAGCCTTGCATCCAAATTTCTGTGCTGCGTATGCAACACCCTGTGCATGGTTTCCGGCTGATGCAGCCACCAGTCCTTTTGCTCTTGCCTCTTCAGACATTGTGCTGATCTTATAATATGCGCCACGCACTTTATAAGCTCCTGTATACTGCATATTTTCCGGCTTCAGATAAACCTTACCGCCCGTCTGCTGGCTTAAGTTTTCACTGTATACCAGTTTCGTCGGAAGAGTTACGTTTTTTACAATTTCGCTTGCCTCTTCAAATTTTTCTAATGTTAACATACTTCATTCTCTCCTTTTACATCAAACAATGCATTTACAAATGTATCAGAATTAAATTTCTGCAGATCGTCAATCGTCTCGCCGACACCGATATATTTTACCGGAATACCAAGCTCCGCCTGGATTGCAACTGCAATACCACCTTTTGCAGTTCCATCCATTTTTGTCAGGATAACACCGGTAATATCAGCAACTTCATTAAATTCCTTTGCCTGAGCAAGTGCATTCTGACCTGTTGTGGCATCTAGCACTACCAGTGTCTCACGATATGCGTCCGGAAATTCACGGTCAATGATTTTATTCATTTTACGAAGCTCTTCCATCAGATTCTTCTTATTGTGAAGCCGTCCGGCAGTATCAATCAAAAGTACATCGGCATGTCTTGCCTTGGCAGCTGCAACTGCGTCATAGACAACGGCTGCAGGATCAGAACCTTCCTGGCCTCCGATCAATTCTGCTTGTGCACGGTTCGCCCACTCTTTCAACTGCTCTCCCGCTGCAGCACGAAATGTATCTGCGGCAGCCAGCACAACTTTTTTATTCTGACTGCGGAGTTTTCCAGCTAATTTACCAATCGTAGTTGTCTTTCCGACACCATTCACTCCAATGACCATGACCACCGAAGTTCTCTCTTCAAATTCATAAGCAGCTTCTCCGACGTCCATCTGCTCTTTGATGCTGTCAATCAGGATTTGTCTGCATTCAACAGGTTCTTTGATATGCTGGGTTTTTACCTTTTCTCTTAATTTGTCCAGAATATCATACGTTGCCTGAACTCCGAGATCGCCCATGATGAGGACTTCCTCCAGTTCTTCATAAAAGTCCTCATCAATATGTGTAAATCCGTTAAAAATACTGTCCATACTGGACACAATATTATCTCTTGTCTTTGTGAGACCATCGACAAGTCGTCTGAAAAAACCTTTCTTTTCTTCTGCCATACTTTTACTCCTTTCAAGGCCGCCCCCCTGCCATTCAAGAATGCCGAGGCATTCTTGCTGCGAGGTGCGCGTCATGCAATTGCATGACATACTTCTACGTTCTATCTTACCTGCGCTTTCTCTAATCGTCCAGTTCATCTTCCAGAAGACTGACGGACACAAGTGTCGAAATTCCTTTTTCCTGCATGGTGATTCCGTACAGACGGTCTGCCGCAGTCATTGTACCTCGTCTGTGCGTAATGACAATGAACTGTGTATTCTTTGTAAGCTTATGCAGATACTGTGCAAAACGGTCAACATTGCTATCGTCCAGTGCTGCCTCAATCTCGTCAAGCAGACAGAACGGGGACGGCTTGAGATTCTGAATTGCAAATAATAATGAGATTGCTGTCAGAGCCTTCTCTCCACCAGATAACTGCATCATATTCTGCAGTTTCTTTCCAGGCGGCTGAGCAATAATACGAATTCCTGCTTCCAGAACATCTTCATCGTCCATCAGTTCCAATGTACCTTTTCCACCTCCGAACAATTGCTTAAATACGTGGTCGAATTCCTGACAAATGTGTGCGAACTGCTCTGTGAACTGCTTTCGCATCGCTTCATCCAATTCTGCGATAATTTTTTCCAGTGTTGCTTCTGCTTCCACGAGATCATCATGCTGCGTCTTTAAGAACTCATATCGCTCCGATACATTTTTATAGTCCTCAATGGCATTGACATTAACATTTCCTAAAGCGCGTATTTCTCCTTTTAATTCCTGAATACGCTTTTTCATCTTTGCAACATCCGTTAAATTTTCATTCCTAAGCTCCATCGCACGATTATAAGTGAGTTCATACTCTTCCCACATATAATTGATCTGCTTCTCGGCAGCTTCTTCATAACTGTTTTTCTGACTCTCCAGACGGAAGATTTCTTTATCCAGATCAGAAATCTGCCTGGAGAGGTCTTCACGCTTCTGTAAGAAATCTTTATGGCGCTGGTTTAGATTTTCACGTGTCTTCTTCGCCTTTTCAATCTCATCCTGAATTTCCACAAATAATTCTCCGGAATTCTCAATCGTCTGGCGCAGTTCCTGAATCTGAGATTCTTTTTCCTCGATTTCTTTGCTCGTACCGCCTTTACTTGCTTCCAGCCCCTTCAACTCTTCGCGGAATTTTTGCATCTCTTCCTGAATACGTTCTGCATTTTCCATTACGAACAGAACCTTTTGTTCTGTAGCAGCACAGGATAAATGTGCATTTTCCGAAGCCTGCTGCTGTAATATTTCCTGATGTTTCAAATCATCTAACTTTGTCTGCCCTTCTTCAATCTGTTTATTCAGGTCACGTTCTAACTGTTCAGACGTATCCAGCTCTACATTGATGGACTGCTGATTATCCATGATATCACTGATCTCCTGATCCAGTTGCTGTGTCTCTTCCTGAATTTCCAGCGCAGTCTGATTCGCTGCTTCGATCTTGCTCTTTGCCTGATCGGCATTCATCTTCGCTGTATTTTGGCGGACATATGCTTTCTGTAGTAAATCTTTGATCTGTTCGATTTTATCATAGTAACTGGAACGATTGTTTTTCAGCTCCGCGATCTCCTGCTCTGTCTTTGCTACATCAGCGCGGAGTTTTTGGACAGCCTGCTCCAGCTCTTCTATCTCACGGCGTCTGCTTAAAAGGTTGCTGGAATTCTTGAATGCTCCACCAGTCATAGAACCGCCCGGATTGATGAGATCACCTTCCAGCGTTACAATTCGAATAGACTGTCTGTATTTTCTTGCAATGGCAAGTCCGTGGTCAATATGATCGACAACCAGTGTTCTGCCAAGCAGAGAGCCTGCCAGTTCCAGATACTTGTCTTCCACCATAACAAGAGTGTCTGCAAGACCGATAACTCCTTCTTCATTCAATGCCTGTGGCTGAGCGATTCCTCCATAGGAACGGATCTGCGTCAGTGGGAGGAATGTTGCACGACCGAATTTATTCTTTTTCAAAAATTCAATCATACGTTTTGCTGTCTGTTCGTTATCTGTAACAATATTCTGGATACTGCCGCCAAGAGCCGTCTCAATGGCTGTCTCATATTTTTTCTCTACTTTAATAATATCTGCAACAACACCTAACAGCCCTTTTTCATGACTGCGGTTATCCATAACACGCTTAATACTGTTACCGTATCCGTCGTAGCGTTCAGTCATATTTCTAAGAGACTCCAGGCGTGAATGCTCTCTGTGGTAAGCACTCTGACTTGCACGGATCCGCTCATTTTTTTCATTTAGAGACTTTTGAAGTTCCTGAATCTGTGATTCATAGTTCTTCTTCTCTTCTGCAAAGGAAATAATCTGATCTGATACTTCTTTTAATTCCGCATAAAATGTCTCATATTGTTCTTTCTGAAAACCGGCTTCACTTTGCGCACCAAAATATCTCTGGTTCAGTCCGGATTTCCGCACCTGGATCTGTTCCATCATAGTATCGAACTTCTGGATCTGAGCTTTTGTGGATGCACGGTTTCCGAGAATTTCCCGAATATCATTCTGGTTCTTTTCAATATCAGAACTAAGACTTGCAATACGGATCTGAAGCTTGTTCAGATTCTCTTTTTCAAGTGTTTCTGCTTTTCGACCGGAATCTAATTCTGCCTGGAGTCTTGTCTGATCCGAAATCAGAGTACCAAGCTGTTCCTCACGCTCAGAAAGTTCCCGTTCAATGGACTGGGCCCGATTCGCGTAATGCTCATCATTCATTCTGGCACTGTGGATCTGCTCCTTCAAAAGAGCAATCTGATTCTCCAACTGTTGTTTTAACATGCTTGTCTCAGTAAGCTTGCGATTATAAGTCTCAATAGACGCGTCCATCGTATCGACTTGTTCTTCAATACTTTCATATTCCTGCTTTGTATCTTCATACAAGCGGTTTGCTTCTCCCATCTGAGCCTTTGTCAGATTATCTTTTGCTTCCACATCCCGGATTTGCTCTTTCAGGCGGTCTGCCTCTAACAGAAACATATTGATATCATAAGTCTTCAGTTCTTCTTTTTTCTTCAGATATTCTCGTGCTTTCTCAGACTGCCGTTCCAATGGGCCGACCTGCTTCTCAAGCTCTGAAAGAATATCATTGACACGGATCAGATTCTGCTGTTCCTCTTCCAGCTTCTTCACAGACATACTCTTACGTCTTTTGAATTTTACAATGCCGGCAGCCTCATCAAACAACTCTCGCCGCTCTTCCGGTTTACCACTTAAGATCTTGTCAATCTGTCCCTGTCCGATAATGGAGTATCCTTCTTTGCCGATACCTGTATCATAAAATAATTCATTAATATCTTTCAGCCGGCATGCACTGCCATTGATCAGATATTCACTTTCACCAGAACGGTATAACTTTCTTGTTACCGTAACTTCTTCGAAATCAATCGCAAGTTTATGATCTGAATTATCCAATGTGATTGCTACAGACGCATAGCTTAACGGTTTACGGTTCTCTGTACCGGAAAAGATAACATCTTGCATTGTGCCGCCTCGAAGCTGCTTGACACGCTGTTCACCAAGTACCCACCGCACCGCATCGGCTACATTACTCTTACCACTTCCGTTTGGTCCGACAATGCCTGTAATACCGTTGTGAAAATCGAATTTTATCTTATTTGCAAAGGACTTAAACCCCTGCACTTCTATGCTTTTTAAATACATACAACACCTACTTTATATTCTTTTTGTGGAGCTTCAGAATGGTCTTGTAGGCAGCTTCCTGTTCTGCGCTCTTTTTTGTACGTCCTTTTCCGATTCCATAGACCTGTTCTCCGATTTGAAGTTCGACCTGGAAAGTTTTATCGTGATCCGGCCCCTCTTCCCCAACCAGATGGTAAGAAAGTTCTTCTTTAAAATGTGCCTGCACAATTTCCTGCAGGATAGTCTTGCTATCATAAAAGAGCTTTTTATTCTCCAGGTCTTTTAAAATGAATCGGTTGATAAACTCTTTTGCATTAGCAAAACCACCGTCTACATAGATTGCACCAATCAGTGCCTCCATAGCATCAGAAGTAACAGATTCTCTCTTCCTTCCTCCTGTTGCATCCTCTCCTTTTCCAAGAAGCAGATATTCTCCAAGTTCAATCTCCCGTGCACAAAATGCGAGTGCCGGTTCGCAAACCATGCTGGCGCGGGTCTTTGTTAATTCTCCTTCCGGAGTTGTCGGATGTTCAAAAAATAAAAATTCACTGGACACAAGTTCCAGTACTGCATCACCCAGGAATTCCAGGCGCTCATTACATTCATACTTCGGAAGATGCTCTTCATTCACATAGGAGCTGTGACTCATCGCCTTCTTAAGAAGCGCAAAATCCTGAAATGTATATCCGATTCTATGTTCTAGTTCTTTTAAATTTCTCTTCATGCTCATTCTCCTATAGTCAGAAAGAGAGAAAGCCCTTTTTCCGGACTTTCTCACTTATTATATCTTAGTTGTTTCCAGTTGCATTCTGGATCTGCTCAACAGCATCTCCTACCGTCACGATCTTCTCAGCATCTTCATCACTGATCTCAAGTTCAAACTCATCCTCTATAGCTGTAACAATCTGGAATACATCCAAGGAATCTGCGTCCAGGTCATCCTTGAATGTAGAATCCATTGTAATTTTGTCCTCGTCAACATCACAGACCTCTGCAATAATTTTTTTCAGTTTTTCAAACTCCATAATTACGTCTCCTTTTGCTTGTTTGTTCATTCTTTTATTCAGTGGCAGCTTCTTCCGCCTGAATACTTGCTTTGATTTTCTCACTGATATTCTGTTGTTTAAATGTGACACACTGAATGATCGTATTCGTCACTTCTTTTGCTTTCGCACTTCCGTGGGTCTTAACTACAAGACCGTTCAGTCCCAGAAGCGGAGCTCCACCGTACTCTGTAGCATCGAATGTCTTCAAAGTCGTCTTAAGCGCCGGTTTTACAAGAAGCGCGCCAATCTTGCTTCGAAGAGTGGACATCATACCGCCTTTGATCTTATCGACAAGAACAGCCCCCAGTCCTTCATAAAGCTTTAAGATCACATTTCCCACAAATGCTTCACAGACAATTACATCTGCCTGGCCATGTGGAATCTCTCTCGCCTCCACACTTCCGATAAAATTAATTCCCGGAAGTTCTTTTAACTGTGGAAATGTGTCTTTGACCAGTGCATTGCCCTTCTCTTCTTCCGCACCGATATTCACGATACCTACCTTCGGATCCTTTATACCAAGAACATTCTCCATATAGATGGAACCCATCTTGGCAAACTGAAGAAGATGTGCCGGTCTGGCGTCTACATTCGCACCACAGTCAATCAAAAGAGAAACTCCTTTTTCCGTTGGAATAAGCGGAGCTAATGGCGCACGGTCAACACCTTTGATTCTGCCAACGATCACCTGTCCGCCCACAAGAATCGCGCCTGAACTTCCGGCTGACACAAAAGCATCTGCTTTTCCCTCTTTTACAAGCTTCATCCCGACTACGATGGAAGAATCTTTCTTCCTGCGTATAGCATGTACCGGCGGCTCTGCTGTCTCGATCACTTCTGTCGCATTCACGATCTCGATCTGCTCTGGATTGTAGGTCTTGCCTTCCAGACCTTTTCTTATGACGTCTTCAATACCGACCAGAATGACTTTTACATTCTTTTCCTTGGAAATGGCATCAATTGCGCCGTCAATCATTGCAGCCGGAGCATTATCTCCACCCATAGCATCCAGTACTACTGTTGTAATTTCTGACATGATATTTCCTCCTGTCTCTACTGGTAATATTCTACTAAACATCACCGGAAAAATCAACACGTATCTTTACAACATGACAATCAATGCAGCTGTGATCAGTCCGATACTGATCAGCATCGAAATGGAATTAATTGTACTGGAAAGCTCATAATCTTCTCCCAGAGCATCTGTATAAGCCGGACAAGCGCTGGCAATCGGGCTTAAAAATGCAAGAACAAGCGCTTGTCTGATCTGCAGTGGGAATGGCAGACAGAAAAAAGCAATCGCAGCAAATGATATGGTCACTGCATAACGCGTGAACAAAATCCGGATCACATGACTGATTCCATCTTTTTTAATATTCAGTTTGAATCCGACCCCGATCATCAGCATCGCCGTAAATGCATTGGCATTGGAGCCAATCTGTGTAACCGACAATACTAGTCTGGGAATCGGAATCCCAAGAATCAAAACGATCAACATCCCAAAATAAACAAGAAACGGTGTGGATCTACTCAATGCCCGCCCCATAGTCTTCAGCGAATTTTTTAACTGCATTTTGGTACCGGTCTCTGTTCCCGGCACTCTATGTATAGAATTTTTAAATACTTCCGCAACTGCCTTTGCCCCACCGTTACAATAAAAAGCATTTCCCATATCAAATAGTGTGATGCCAAGAAGACTGAGCGGCTCTAAAAAGCTCTGTGCAAACGGCAGGCAGAAATTTCCGATATTGTATCCTGACAAATTCAAAATATCAAACGGAATATTCTCTTTTTTTCCTGTTATTCTCGATGTAAAAAACGCAATAAACATCATAAGAATTCCAACAAAAAGACTAAATCCTGTCACTGTTAAAAGCGAAATCTGAAAATCTACTTTTGAAAATGAATAGATAATTGCACATGGCAACGTGATATTTAACAAAATTTTTGCAAGTGTACGGAAATCCTGTTCATGAAAAAATCCGACTTTCTTCAGAAAAACTCCAAGTGCAATAATAAGCAGATACGCTGCTGCGCGGTATAAAATGTCATTCATAATCTGTCCCTCTACTTCTATTTTACTCAGGTTTTACTATACCACAGAATTTCATTTTTTCAATCCTTAACTTCCAATCGTCTCTCCATCATAGTCATCCCAGCACTCATCCTCATAGACTTCTGTTTGCTCAATTTCCTTTTCCTTTGAAAGCTTACAGGCTGTAATTGCTTCTAACATTTCTTTTCCGGAACAAATGGCAGGCGCCTGTAGTCTTTTCCATCGTACGTGCGATTCCCAAATCGCCCAGCTTGAAGTTTCCAAACTCGGACATCATAATGTTGTTTAATTGATTCATATGACTAAAACGATGGTAAAAATAACTATTTTAAATATACCTTAATTGTTCCTTTCTGTCCACTATTTGCCAAAAACCCAATAAAAAAGTAAGAACCATACGTCTTTTGAATAAAATAAAAAAACTGTATTTCATAAGCTGATTAACTCTCAACTCTTGAAATACAGTTTTTCTGTTCATTTCTTGCTCATTAGTCCTGAGCAATGATTTCTTTTTTGTTGTAGCTTCCGCAAGCCTTGCAGACTCTATGAGGCATCATTAATTCGCCGCACTTGCTGCATTTTACCAGGTTCGGAGCACTCATCTTCCAATTAGCTCTTCTCTTATCTCTTCTAGCTTTTGAAGATTTGTTCTTTGGACAAATTGACATAGGTTACACCTCCTTAAAATTCTTAAAAACATCGCGGATAACTGACATTCTAGGGTCAAGACTCGTATCTTCACAGTTACAAGTTCCCTGATTCAGGTTTTGACCACATACGTTGCAAATCCCTTTACAGTCTTCGCTACACAGAATCTTCGTCGGCCACCCTATTAGAATCTCGCTGCCGACCAGTTGATCAACATCGAGTGTATATCCGTCAATATAATTTGCTTCGTCTAAATCCTCTGATTCCACTTCACTCTCATCTGTGACATTTCCCTTTGTAATGCGTGAAATATTCAGATCAAACACTGTTACCACCGGTTCTAGACATCTGTCACACGGAATCTCTACAGTCAGCTTGCAAGTTCCTTCTATCTGAAGTTTTCCGTTCTCCATATAATTAATCTTTACATGAATATCAGAACTTTCAGTGACCGGATACTCACCAAGCCCATTCCGAAATATTTTAAGTTCACATGGAACTGTCTCATCAACAGATCTGTGTGGTTCGGATAAGACATTGGATAGGTCAATCAACATATTAATCACCCCTATTCATACCTGTCTATTATATCATGGAAAAGCTGTTTGTCAACTACATTTTAGAAATTATTATTTGATTATTCCAAATATTTTTATACACATCTTCTTTTCGAACTATACATCATACTTTGTTCTGTCCGGAAAATATTCTACATCTTGTAATTATTACAGACATACACCCTTCCGTATTCGTACGGAAGGGTGTAAATAATCAAATCAATAACTTTTTACAATAGTTTCAGATTAAACTAATGCTACTGTCTCACGCGCGATTGCAAGCTCTTCGTTAGTAGGAATAACCATAACAAGAACTTTTGAATCTGGTGTAGAAATTGTGATCTCTTCTCCGTGAGTATCATTTGCTTTCTCATCTACTGTAATTCCAAGGTATCCAAGATATTTCAGAACAGCGCTTCTAACTGTACCTGAGTTCTCTCCGATTCCTGCTGTAAATGCAATTACATCAACACCATTCATAGCTGCCACGTAGCTTCCAACGTATTTTGCAACACGGTAAGCAAATACTTCAAGAGCTACTTTAGCCTGAGCATTTCCTTCGTTAGCTGCGTTCTCAAGGTCACGGAAGTCGCTTGAAAGGTTGTTGGAAAGTCCATATACACCTGACTTCTTGTTGAGCATTGTCATAAGCTCAGAAATATCAAGTCCCTCTTTCTTAGCTACGAACTCAAGGATAGCCGGATCAATATCTCCAGAACGTGTTCCCATTACAAGTCCCTCAAGCGGTGTAAGACCCATAGATGTATCTACGGATTTTCCATTCTCTACTGCACAGATACTTGCACCGTTACCAAGGTGGCAGACAACTGTCTTAAGATCATCGTAAGATTTTCCTGCAAGCTCAGCAGCTCTCTTAGATACAAAGCTGTGGCTTGTACCATGGAAACCATATCTTCTTACTTTGTATTTGTCATAATACTCATATGGAAGACCATACATGTAAGCTTTCTCCGGCATTGTCTGATGGAATGCAGTATCGAATACAGCTACCATCGGTGTTCCAGGCATTAACTTCTGGCATGCATTGATACCGATTAAGTTTGCCGGGTTGTGAAGTGGTGCAAGATCATTACACTCTTCAATTGCAGCTTTTACCTCATCAGTAATTACAACAGAGCTTGCAAACTTCTCTCCACCATGTACGACACGATGTCCGACTGCCCCAATCTCATCCAGACTCTTAACAACACCTGTCTCGGCATCTGTTAATGCGTCGATTACAAACTGAATAGCCTCTGTATGTGTAGGCATAGCTTTGTCAGATTTAACCTTCTCACCGCCTGCTGGCTGGTATGTAAGGCTTCCATCAATTCCGATTCTCTCGCAAAGTCCTTTTGCAAGTACTTTCTCTGACTCAGAGTTGATGAGCTGGAACTTCAGTGAAGAACTTCCACAGTTGATTACTAATACATTCATTTCATTTACCTCTCTTTTAGATTAGAATTCTTAATTTATATAATAAGGACTTTCGTCCCTAATGTCTATCCCTAATTTGAAAAAATTTCAGCCATATGCATATTTTTTGTGCAAAATGCATATGACTGATCATTAAAGATATGAAATTTATTTATCTTCTGCCATTGCCTGAACTGCTGTAATTGCGATTACACCCTCAATATCCTTAGCGCTGCAACCACGGGAGAGATCATTGACAGGCGCTGCGATTCCCTGTGTAAGAGGACCGTAAGCTTCTGCTTTTGCAAGTCTCTGAACTAATTTGTATCCGATGTTTCCAGCATCAAGGTCTGGGAAGATCAGTACATTCGCTTTTCCCGCAACCGGGCTTCCCGGTGCTTTAGATGCTCCAACTGATAGAACAATTGCTGCATCAAGCTGGAATTCTCCGTCAATGAGAAGTCCTTCCGGAGCATTCTCTTTTGCAATCTTTGTAGCCTCTACAACTTTATCTACGTCAGCGTGTTTTGCGCTTCCCTTTGTTGAATGTGAAAGAAGTGCTACAACTGGCTCTTTTTCTGTCAGAAGTCTAAAGGAGTCTGCGGATGAAAGTGCGATTGCTGCAAGTTTCTCCGGATCCGGATTCTGCTCAAGTCCGGAATCACCAAACAGGAATGTTCCGTTGGCACCCATCTCACAATCTGGTACTACCATAATAAAGAATGCGCTTACGAGCTTTGTTCCCGGTTTTGTCTTCAGGATCTGAAGGCTTGGTCTTAATGTATCTGCCGTTGAGTGGCATGCTCCGGATACCATTCCATCAGCATCTTTCATCTTAACCATCATAACACCATAGTAGAGATAATTAGTCAGAAGAAGTTCTCTTGCTTTTTCCTCTGTCATTCCCTTTTTTTCACGTAATTCTACAAGTTTTGCGATGTAGGCGTCTGTCTTCTCGCTCTTTGCAGGATCTACGATTGTTGCTCCGCTGATATCAAAAGAACCTTTGTTCTTCGCAATCTCTTCTTCGCTGCCGACAAGAATCAGGTTTGCTGTTCCTTCTTTCAGAACTGCTTCTGCTGCTTCATATGTTCTGATATCCTCTGTCTCCGGAAGTACAATTGTCTTTTTACTTGTTTTTGCTCTCGCTTTAATATCATCAATAAATCCCATGACTTAAAGACTCCTTTCGTTTGTATTCAGTTATTTCAACGTTTTCATTATAATACAAAGAATTGGCATGGACAAGTTGTATCTGCGTACTAAATTCAGTACATTAGAATTGTTTACGTTAAATACAAAACGTCTTTACAAATGAAATACTTGGCTGACGATCATGAAGTATACGGTTACTGTACTGATATCTACAAGGGTAGAAATAAGCGGAGTAGCCATGATTGCAGGATCGAGTCCAATCTTGGAAGCAAGCATCGGAAGGGTACAGCCTACGACTTTTGCAATCAGGACGGTACAGATCATGGTTCCACCAATGGATAATGCAATGAGCGCATCTCCTTGTCCCATAACGATGATCCTGATTCCATTCACAACTGCCAGTATCACGCTGACCACTGCTGCCACCCGGACTTCTTTAAATATAACTTTGAATAAATCCCGAAATTCTATTTCTCCTACAGACAATCCACGAATAACCAACGTAGAACTCTGTGAACCGCAGTTTCCACCGGTTCCTGTCAGCATTGGAATAAAACCGGCAAGCTGTGGCATAACTACAAGTGCGTTTTCATAGCTGTTCATGATCATCTGTGTCACTGTCGCAGAAAGCATCAGAAATAACAGCCATGGAAGTCTGCTTTTTACATGTTCCACAACAGATGTTCCAAAATAAGTCTCTTCACTTGGAGACATACCGGCCATGATACTGATATCTTCTGTTGTCTCTTCCTGCATTACAAGCATGGCATCGTCAACAGTTACGATACCGACCATGCACATTTCATGATCCACGATTGGAAGGGCAATAAGACCATATTTATTAATCATCATAGCTACATCTTCCTGATCGTCTGTTGTATGCGCGTAAAGCACATTCGTATCCATAATCTCTTCGATTATTCTAGATTCACCGGTTGTCAGAAGTTCTTTGACATCGACCCGTCCGATCAGTTTTCGTTTTTCCGTAACATAACAAGTGTAGATAGTCTCACGGTTCAGACCAACCTGACGGATTTTTAAAATAGACTCTTCGACCGTCATCTCTTTGCGGAGTGCAATGTACTCCACATTCATAATACTTCCGGCACTGTCTTCCGGATATTGCAAAAGCTGATTGATCTGGGCTCTTGTCTCTTCATCGGTAGCCATCAAAAGACGATCCACAACATTCGCAGGCATCTCTTCCAGGACATCGACCGTATCGTCCAGATACATCTCTTCCATGACCTCTTCCAACTCGGAATCGGTAAGTGCTCCGATCAGTACCTCACGCATGTCACTGTTCATATAAGTAAATGTTTCTGCAGCCTCTTCTTTTGCCAGGAGACGGAACACCATAACGAGCGGTTTCTGCTCAAAATCTTCCAGTGTCTCGGCAATATCGACGGGGTACATATTTCCCAGTTCTTCTTTTAATTCTTTGTACTGACCTGCATCAAGCATATCAAGAATCTGTTCTTTTGTCAGCATCTGTTCCTCTTCCATACATACCCTCCTGCCTGTTGTCATTCATTTGCAAGCAAAACATAGTTATAGTATAATAAATTTTATTAACAGTGACAAGGAGAAAGTGTATGAAAATTGTTGGAATTATCGCGGAATACAATCCATTTCACAAAGGGCACGAATTCCATCTAGAAAAAGCAAAGAAAATCACAGGAGCTGATGCTGCAATTATTATTATGAGCGGCGACTATGTTCAGCGTGGAATTCCTTCCATCATGCCAAAGCATCTGCGTACCCAGATGGCACTTGCATGTGGTGCCGACGTAGTTTTAGAACTACCAGTCTGTTACGCAACCGGAAGTGCAGAATACTTTGCCACCGGTGCGGTCAGCCTCCTTGAAACTCTCGGCTGTGTAGATTATCTGTGCTTTGGAAGTGAGTGCGGCGAAATAAAAATATTGCAACAGATTGCCGATGTTCTTTGTAAGGAACCCGAGCTTTACAAAGTTCTCCTTCAGAAACATTTAAAAAATGGAAATGCATTTCCTGCCGCAAGAAAACTGGCTTTTATAGAATATTTAGGCAAAAACAAATCCTTATCCTGTATTCCCGAACAGATCAGCGCGATTCTGGATTCGCCAAATAACATCCTGGCTATTGAATATCTAAAAGCGCTTTCCTGTCTGAACAGTTCTATCGAACCAGTAACAATTACGCGCGAAGGAGCCGGATATCATGATCAGACACTCGGTGGCCTTTTCAGCTCTGCCTCTGCACTCCGGCAGGGATTACAGGATTGTGAACTTACAAAAAATGCGAATCACACTCCTGCTATTAATCATATACTTCAGGAACTGCCACAAAACTGTCACAAGATTTTTAAAGAAAACTATCACAAATGCTTTCCTGTGTTTGCAGATGATTTTTCCTTGCTTTTAAAAGCAAAGCTTTTGACCGAAACAAAAGATATACTGACGCGATATCTGGATATTACACCGGAGATTGCAAACCGGATCATCACATTTAGAAATGATTTTTTGACTTTCACTCAATTCTGCGACCTGATAAAAACAAAAAATGTAACTTACTCCCGCATCAGCAGATGTCTGATCCACATTTTACTCGGCATCAGCAAATGTGATGTACCGGATCAGGCAGCAGATTCCAGGTGTGGATACGCCAGACTTCTTGGTTTCCGCCAAGAATCCTCATGGGTACTTACTTCTATCAAAAAAAATACCGGCATTCCTGTTATCTCGAAATTATCACAGCCTGCCGGTATAGATATCCATATGCTGGAGCAGAATATTTTTGCATCAGATCTGTACGAAAGTGTTGTGACAGACAAGTATCATACCCCTTATAAAAATGAATACCAAAAACAGATCATTCGACTTACGCTTTAAGTAAAATGATTTTTAAAAACCACCACTTCGTCCACCGTGTGACCGGCCGGAAGAACTGACATGTGTTGTACTTCCGCCACTGTGGCCGTGATCCTCATCATCTCTTGGAATCAGGCGTTTTGTCACAATACTATTGATATATCGATCCTCTTTTGCTGTCACTTTCATACTGCCTTGTTTCTTATACGCATTGGCAGCAACTTGATTTTTGACAGATTTTAATTTGCTTTTCTTCACCTGCGCCATTATGAATGCAACAACAAATCCTATGAGCAGATCCACAACGCCCCAGAAGATCATAGTGAAAACACCTGGCTTATCATCATCGCTG
The DNA here is from genome assembly GCF_900290215.1 of Dorea sp. Marseille-P4042. Taxonomy (NCBI): domain Bacteria; kingdom Bacillati; phylum Bacillota; class Clostridia; order Lachnospirales; family Lachnospiraceae; genus Dorea; species Dorea sp. Marseille-P4042. The sequence goes on from NZ_OLMI01000001.1 coordinate 460,428, forward strand.
TCTACATCATATGGATGCCCATCTCTCGCCTGGGTAAGAAGATCATCGCAAAGTGTGGCATATTTTGAAAATGCTTCCAAATATTCACCATCACTTAAATAAGACAAGAACTCATCTTCCATATATTCCAGTCCATAATCCGTAAATGCAGTGATACCATAGCCGTATGTAGTAATTACCCATTTCCGTTCGTCCATCCCAATAAGAAACAGAACAGCGCTGTCTTCATCACCGTATCCATATCCATTATAATCAAAGAAATCATCCGCATAATCCTGCGCGCTTTTTCCATCTAATGAATTTTCCGTCACTACAACGACGTCACATTGCTGTTTTTCACTGATTTCGTCCAGTTCTGTGTTAAGCTCCTGCTCTTCACTGTCCGTCAGAAGATCTGCATCGTCTACCAGTCTGGGAAGTTGACGATCCTGTGGAATTTCTTCAGCACATACCGGGATGTTCAAAATGCTAAGCCCGACTATCAATGTCAGTACACATAGCAGGGTGAAAATTTTTCTTGTTATTTTATTTTCTCTCATATTCCCACCCTCCTACAAAAACATGACAACCATCATGATGATATAAAGGATCACACTGATAAGAATCCCTCTTGTTCCTACATATTTCCAGAATGCACCTTCGTCCGCCGGCAAATCTCCTACAATCTTTCCACTCTGTCCGTTCATGGCAAATGTGTACTTCTGTCCTTTCCACGTAGTATTCAGAAGCCATACTGGATACATGGCATAACTGGTCTTGGAATCCCGGATATTTACTGTACTGCTCTGCGTAGAAAGTGCATAATATCCGTTGACAGTCTCCCGAAAAGAATCTTCCGTACTCCGTCTGATTCTCTTTTTCGCCCGTTTCATGCATTCATCTTGGTCTACATCGTATCGGTCAGCAACATAACCTGCCAGGTACGCAGATTTAAATGATACAGCATCTTTAAAGTCATAAGGCTCCAGTGATTCCATCAATGCATCATCCATTTTTACAGAACCGTCTTCCGGCACATGTTCAAAATAGATTGTGCCTCCCCGGCGGATTTTATAATATTTGTGTTCTGTATATTCGGTATCCCCGGACTTCCAGACACGGATTTTTTCTGCGTCATAGGATATATCAGCTTCTGATTCGATATTGAATACCCAGAACGGAACATATAAACCTACAATCTCATCTATATGATTCTCCTGTCTGAACACAGACGGGATAAATGCTTTTCCTGTCAGATGCTTATAATAAGCTTCTTTTGCAGCTTTTTTATCTAATTTGAATGGAATGACATAATCCGTTTTTAACGCTCCTTCAAACTGTCCTTTTAAAACAACACGATTTCCGCAGAACGGACAAGTTGTAGCGCCTGTATTTTTATCTGCCGTGATTTCACCGCCACAAGACTGACAGATATAGACAACCATATTATCAATCTCATCCTGATTCCAGTCATGTGCAGTATAGTTTTCGGCCTTCTTCTGTTCTGTCTCGACATCTGATGCTGCATCCGCGGCAACTACCTGATCTGCCTTTGCGATCAACGATTCATATTCGTCCACGGAGATTTCTGTATCACAGTACGGACACTTCATTTTCTGGCTTTTGCTGTCAAATTCCATGGCACCGCCACATGCCGGACATTTGTATTCTTTTATCTCTGACATTCATGCTTCTCCTTACAAAGTCTCTTTTTATGCGATCCTGTTGGAGTTAACTTCTGTCGTCATCTGTAAACGGATCTCCGCACTCCGGACAGAATTTCGGAGGGTTTGCAGGATCTTCCGGTTCCCAGCCACATTTATCGCAGCGATAGTGTAATTTCTGCGGTTTCGGTTTTCCACACTCCATGCAGAATTTTCCTTTGTTGAGCGTTCCACAGCTGCAAGTCCAGCTATCGTCATCCTGTGGTTTTGGCTTACCACACTCGATACAGAATCTGCCATTGTTGACCTGACCACAGGAACAAGTCCAGGACGCTATCTCTCCACCTGCTGCCGGGGCTGCTGCTTTGTTTTTCAGATTTTGGGGTTCACCCGCCTGTGGATTCTGTCCATTTGCCTGATTCTGCTCTTTTTGTACCTGCTGCTCTTGCTGCGCCTGCTTCTGAGCGGCTCCCTGGTCATAGAGTCCCTGGATATTCATGCCGCCACTCGCCATATTCATTCCCATAAATCCCATCATAGCACCATTCGGATTGCTGGCCGCATTCTTCATTGCCTCTGCCTGTGCCATACCAAGTGTGGCTGCCATCATGCTTGGATCTGTATACATAGATGTATTTTGTGCCTGACGGATTGCCTCAGCATCTTCTTCTTTAAGTGTGACTGGATTAAATGCAACAGACACAATAGAAAGTCCACGGATCTCAGACCATTTTTTCGTCAAAATCTCGTTCATGGCGTCACCAATCTCGGTGGCATGTGCCGGAATCTGGCTTGGGCGTATCTCCATCTCTGCAATCTTAGCAAATGCCGGCTGCAGCGCATCAACGAATTCTGTCTTAAGCTGTGGCATAATTTCATTTTTCTCATAACAATCTGCTACATTACCGCTAAGACTTGTATAAAACAAAAGCGGATTTGTAATTTTAAAAGAGTAAACTCCATTGCAGCGGATCTCGATATCTTTATCCAGATTAATGCGTTTATCTACCACACGGAACCAGACCGGATTCGCCGTTCCGAATTTATTATCTGTAATTTCTTTTGTATTCACATAATATACGCGCTGATCTTTCCCCGTATCACCGCCATAACTGAATCTCTTTCCGATTGTCAAAAATGTATTCTTGATACTGTCACTTAAATTCCCCGCAAAAATACTTGGTTCTGATGAAGTATCATATGTATACTCGCCCGGTTCCGCACACACTTCCGCAATTTTACCCTGATCAACGATCAGCATACACTGACCATCTGCCACTGCGATTCCAGAGCCATTGGAAATAATATTATCATTGCCCTTTGTATTTGAGGAACGGCTTCCTGTGCGCTTTTTTCCTCTTACAAGCAGTGTATCGTTATCAAGAGAATCACAATAGAAGAATTCCTTCCACTGATCTGCCATGACCGTCCCTGTTGCGGCTTGAGCTGCTTTTATTAATCCCATAATATTCCTCCTATTTACCCCCTGCAATCTGGCGTCTCGTCTCAGCCAGATTACAGTATATTTTTATCAATTAAAACATATTTTGATTATAACATTTCAGTGACATTTTGTGTTTTTTTCTTTTTATTGCCTGAAAAAATATTTTATTATCCCTGCAATAGATTCAACTGTCTGCCATACACTTCTTTATTCCCAAGTATAATCAAAGCCAGACTTTCTTTTGCCTGATTCAAGTCATGAAAAAGTTTTCGAACATCAGACATTTCTTTTCTTGCCTGTGTGCTTGATCTCAGATAGCCTTCTTCGTCATAATAATACCGGTCGTTAAGCACCACTGCCAGATACTCTGCATTGGTCCGGATTCGGTTTGTCAGGCGAAAGATCTGTACTTCCGGCAAATGTACTTCATCTACAAGAATAGCGCTGTAATCTTCTAAGTTCATTGTATTTTTTTCTGATTATCCGGCCAAAAGTCAATCCGACGTAATCGTTCATGTAGAATCTCCCATTTTTTTCCGGCCTCTCCACAGTGAATCATACATACTTTATGCTTCTGCGATAATTTCATGGCAATATCATAAAGCAACAGCGTTTTTCCTGTTCCCGCACAACTGCTGCCAGTCCAGTCAGCCTCCACAATATGATCGTGGTTCGTCAGCCTTACAAGCCGGTTCTGACTGCTGATGTAAGTGTAAGAATAAATCGGGCGCCCCAGCACAGACAGATAATAACGGTTCTGAGTCAACTGCTTCCGGATCGTCTCATCGGATACTGCGCCACTTTTCAGTTCAATATTCACAATTTGCTCGTCCTTGATCTGAAGCAGATCAAATTCCTTTCCAAGTCTCGGAATCTGGAAGGAATAAAAAAACGAAGGGCGTATACTTCATCCATATGCGCTTCCAGTTCACGGACAAGAGATCTCATACTCTCCAGTTCCCATGTACGCATTTTCAGAAAATACTCCCTTCCTGATAGTTGCCGTTCCAGTTTTTGTAACTGTTCTATGTTCTGATTTCTTGTCACTGCATAAATAGAAATTGATTTCATTTCCTATCTCCTACATTTAAAATAGAATCTTTTCTTCAGTATAGTTGAATTTCTATTTTACAGCAAGCATTTTTGCCATTAGCACTGCCGCAATCGGCATCACCATTACACAGGCAATTGCACCGAAAATCATAGAAGCAAAATTTTGAAACAATATTTTTGAATTCAGCAAAAGTTCCAACGAATAATTTTGCATTTTCAAATAGGTAAATAACAATAGTGATTCTCCAAGATATGCAAACAGCAATGTATTTACCGTTGTTCCTATCACTTCTCTTCCGATTTTCATTCCACTTTCTACAAGCTCTGTAAATTTCATCTCGGATTTATGATTTTTCACCTCATATACAGAAGTCGTAACTGTCAGAGCCATGTCGAGAATTGCCCCCAGTGTACTGAGCAAAATAACTGAAACCATCACATTTCGCATACTGATATTCAAATCCATATTGTAATATAAAATGTCATCTCCAACAGATTGGATTTCATTCAATCCACCAGCCTCAGTACTCCATATTACAACATAAATGGCAAAAAATAAAACCAGCATTGTAATAGCCACAGAAATAAATGCGCTCCAGGTCTTTACATTCGTTCCATTTTGATAAAATAATGTAATGCAGGATATCACGATTCCCGCTCCAACCGTAACAAATAGAACCGGTACTCCTGTTGCCATAAGCCAGATTGCAAAGCTAAGCAGAAGTAAATTCCCGACCAGAGCAATTAAAGATACAACTCCTCTGTCTCCTCCGACAATTACAATCAAGCTAATCAAAATCAATCCAAGTATTATCAGCATATCTTTTTCACCTTCTTTACAGACATTTTCATCATAACAGATGTTACAATAATCGATACCGGTATTGCCAATACAATACCAATACTCTCAACAAAAAATCGACATAATTCACACGGAATATGAAGTTTAATAATTGTAACGAACCGCACACTGTTATTCATCCGAATCAGACACATTGGAATCAGTCCACAGCCAAATACAAATAACAGTACATTAATCATCGTCCCCATAATATCATATCCAATTTCTCTTCCTGATTTAAACAATTCAAAAAATGTTACATCTGGTTTTTTCCGGACAATTTCACTCAAAGCGGCAGAAATTGCAACGGATACATCCATAATAGCTCCCAACCCGGACAATAATATTTCTGCATGAAACATTTCATCCGGATTATCAATGCTTCCAAGATACTCCATTGTGGAGTAATCCAGTTCTTCCATATGTCTCATTACCAGATCAAAAATCCCCATAATCATTGCGAGCACACACAATGTGGACAACAATGCTGCCCATGTTTTTCTATTAATTCCATTTAGCCCAATCAAAGTAGCTGCTGCAAAAAGTATTACCAATTTGTTACAAAGCGATAATACATTCGAACTGTCTCCACATTTCCAGAATCCCACGAAAAATATAATTAGATTTATTATGACTGTCCCGACAGTCAATGCTCCATGTCTTCCGGTTACAATAAGAAGAAGCAGAAGTAAAAATCCAAGCAGTATGACAATCTCAGTATCCCTTTTTACACCTCGTATTCCCGATCCAACATCATCTTTGGAACCATTCAGGAAAACTTTTTCCCCTTTATGGTATCCTTGCTTCAACATACCTGTATAAGTATATTCATGAGAAAACGAAACTTTTTTTCCTTTATTTTTCCCGTTTAGAACAACTCCTTGAATATTCTGCTCGTATTTTTTCTCCTTCGTTCCACGAGTGCTTTTCCCTTCTCCGGTCATCCGCGTCTCAACCTTCGTAAGTTTCGCAATTGGCGTCTGATATAGCCAGGCATCATTCATAACAAATACAACTGCCAGAAAGTAGACCAGACCCAAAACACAATATACTTTTCTTTTTTTACTTTTCATAACATATTTGATTATTTTCTGACTTAGATTTTTCATTTTCTTACTTCTTTTCGTTTATTCAATAATTTTCATATCTGCATTTGCAAGTCTGCAATATGTGGTATCATCATTCTTTTCCTTATAAGCTTCAAGCGTACCCTGGACTTCAATTTCTGCATCTTCTGCCGGATATTCATCTGGGTATGCATGCGAGCCATCTCCCCATACAAATTCAAGTCCCTGAGCACAACACGCCATTGCATCTTTAATAATGCAGCAATGATAATATTCTTCGTTATTTGGATTTTCAGCTGCATAATAAGTACCTTTTATACGAAATGTTTTACCGATATAATCGTCTGGATCCACCATAAGTTGATAAATCGTTGCATATACCATATCACTGTCCATCTGCGTAAGATCATAATCTACATCTGAATCTGAATCTGAAGAATCATCTTCATTTGATTTTTCTACTTCATTCTGCACATTTTCTGTATTCTTTGCATCTTTCTGATCATTGCCTTTTTCAGAATTTATCTGTTCATCCATGACCTGTTCAACTGATCTTGCTGTGTTACTCTGGTCTTCCTGCTTTTTGCCACAATGAGTGGCTCCTATCACACATATACAGATACATAAAAATGTAATACTCCGTTTTTTTAACAATTTCACACTATTCTCCTCCTGCAAATTTTCCAATTACACAACAAATAAAAAAAGCTGCGATATCTGTTGCCACAACAGTAGAGCCAACCGGTGTTCCAACAAGAATCGATAACAACATTCCGACAATTGCACAAAAAACAGACAGCACTGCCGAACATACTGTCACTTTAAAAAATGTTTTAAAAATACGCATGGCAGATAATGCCGGAAATATTACAAGTGCCGAAATCAAAAGTGAACCGACCAGATTCATTGCAAGAACTATAATCACTGCTGTAATCACTGCAATCAGAAGATTATACTTATCCGTCTGTATTCCTGTAGCTTTTGCAAATGTTTCGTCAAATGTTACACAGAAAATCTTGTGATAAAATACCACAAAAACTATGACTACTACAATAGCCATAACTACACATAACCAGACTTGTTCTATTTTTAATGTTAAAATAGATGTTGAACCAAACAACGTACTGCACACATCCCCAGACAAATTCGGACCCGTTGCAAAAATATTCATAAGCAGATAACCAATTGCTAATGCTCCAACAGATATCATAGCAATTGCAGCATCGCCTTTTATTTTTGTATTCTGCCCTGTCCGCAATAATAAAATTGCACAGATAACCGTGACAGGCAGTATAAACAACATATTATTCGTAAGATTTAAAACAGATGCTACTGCCATAGCTCCGAAAGCAACATGGGACAAGCCATCTCCTATAAAGGAGAATCTTTTCAAGACAAGCGTAACCCCAAGCAGTGAAGAACATAATGCAATCAGTACTCCAACAATTAAAGCATATCTTACGAACGGATATTGAAAATAATAAGCCAATTTAGACACCATTGTCCGCTCCTCCCCTTCTATACTCTTCACTGGTTCCATAAAAAATATTCGGACCAATTTTCATGACATGACTGGCATAGTTTACCGCAATCTGTATATCATGTGAAATCATAATAACTGTAATATTTTCTTCCCGATTGATTTTTTGAATCAAATAATACATTTCTTTCGCGGCTTTTGGATCAAGTCCTGCCACTGGTTCATCCAACAATAACATCTTTTTTGTTGCACATAAGGCTCTGGCAAGTAAAACTCTTTGCTTCTGTCCTCCGGACAATTCCCTGTAACATTGCTCAGCCAAATCTGTAATCTGTAACTTATTCAAAATCGCTTCTGCATAACTTTTTTCTTTTCTATTATAAAATGGACGCAATCCAAGTTGGTTTTGGCATCCGGAGAGAACAATTTCTCTCACGGATGCCGGAAAATCTTTCTGCACTTCTGTCTGTTGTGGCAAATAACCAATCTCATTTTGTTTTAAATTATCGCCAAACAAAATTTCTCCCTGTATTGGCGGCTGAAGACCGAGCAGAGTTTTCATAAATGTAGACTTACCAGCTCCATTTTCACCAATTACACAAAGATACTCACCTGTATTTACAGAAAAATTCATATTCTGCACAATTGCCTTACCATCATACCCGATTGCTAAATTCCGACAAATAATTTGTGCCATATTTCCTCCTACTGTAAAGCCTCTTTTAATACTTCAAGATTTTTTTCCATAACTGATAAATAAGTCGTTCCATTCTTTACATCATCTGATAGTGTAGACTGCATAGAATCTAAGGTTAAAATATTCTGATTTTTGTCTTTTGTATTTTCAACGATTGTTTTTGCAATTTTCTGATCTGATTTTTCAATTGTTATAACATTTTTTAATCCAAGTTCATCCACTTTTTCTGATAAAAATTTAACCGTCTCAAAGCTTGCTTCTGTCTCTGCCGAGCATCCGACAAATGCTGCATAATAATCCAGCCCGTAATCATCTACAAGGTAACGGAACGGAAAACGATCTCCAAAAAGTAGTGTCTTCTGAGATGCAGCATCGACAGTACTCTGATATTCCTTGTCAAGAGTATCCAGTTTTTCTTCATATGCTTTTTCATTTCGCATGTATATGTCCTTGTGTTCCTCATCAATCTCACAGAGATCTTCAGCGATTGCTTTTGTTAAAGTCTTTGCATTTTTTAATGAAAGCCATACATGTTCATCATACTCCGGCTCTTCTTCCTCTTCACCTGACTCTTCCTCTTCTTCTGCTTCCATTCCTTCCTTTACTTCTTCCTCTTTTACTGTATTACCCAATACATCCAGTAAATTAATTACTTTCATATTCTTGTTGACCGCTTCTTTTAATGCATCATCGACCCACGCATCGGATTCTCCTCCAACATATATAAATAAATCACAATCTGAAATTTTCATAATGTCCGATGCCGTCGGCTGATAACTATGAAGATCCACCCCATTATCGAGAAGCATTGTCAGATCCATATTGGATATTTCATCGCCTGCAATTTCTTTTACCCAATCATACTCTGGAAAAATAGTTGTTACGACTTTAATCTTTGCCCCTCTATTTTGCACGGTATGATTATCTTCTTTTGTACTGGAATTTTTCTGTCCGCAAGCCGATATGCACAGAATCACCATAACTGTAATTAATAGAATTGATATAATTTTTTTCATAAAAATAAAACCTCCACTGTCTTATATACTATCTTACATAAAAAAGAGTACAATAACAGAAAGGTACGGTTTTTCCACACCCTTTCTGACTACTGAAGGTTTTATTTTAATCATTTAATCTCACTTTTTGGCTAACAAGAGATGTGTTAAGAATCATGCACACATACTGCATAAAAACACATAGTGTAAATAATATTGTAAAAATTGTACCCGACCAGATAATCGTTCCTGTCCCTAGATTTTTCAATGTCTGGTGTGCCTGATGCACACAGGCACAAATAGGACAATTTTCACCTGTACATTCGTGGTCTGCTTCTTTTACAATATAGAAAAGAGAAGCAAATGTCACAAACACAAAAAGTATACATATAATTGCTGCAATACATTTTTTCTTTTTCCCTGTCATTTCCTTCTCCTTTCTCAAATTCTATTATGGTTGATTTCTACATTCACTACAAATTCCGTAAAAAACTGTACGAATTGGATCCATTTGAAAATCATGATATTCTATCATATGTTTTCTAAGACTCTCAACTTCGTCACACTGAAGATGAATCAGCTTCCCGCATTTTTCACATTTGCAATGATAAGAAATAAGATTCTCATCCTGATTATATTCTCCAACGTATTCAAAACATGCACTGCTTGTTCCGTCAACTACATATTTTGCAACACTGCCTTCTTTCACCATTTTTTCCAAATGTCGGTAAATTGTTGTTGTTCCAACAGATATGCCTTTGTCTTTAAAATAATCGCAAATCTCATTTACTGTTACATGTCTGCCTTTTGTAGATTTTAAAAAAATATGTAATTCCGTCATTTGTTTTGTTTTATATGGGGCTTTTACCATTTTGTCACTCCCTCTCAATTTGGAAACCATTTTCATTTTACCATAAGTAATCGATATGTCAAGATAATTTGAAAATGATTTTCATATTTTGAGTGTTTTCAGATATACTTTCTGTTCCGAAGTAATCCGATAGCTTTCAATAGCTTTTTGAATGGACTTATTGTGTGTCCACACATCAAGTTTGCGTTCTTCAATAAATGGGAGTATCTGATCATACTGCTTTGCGAGCGCGGTTGCAAAATACCATGCCCGCATCATATTCACATAATATTCGTCTGACTGAACCAAAGCTACTTTCCTGGGATATTCGATCCGGAATTCGTCTCCCAGATAATAACGCATCAGCATACCGATACCAAATCGAATTGTATAAGTGCGGTCTGATTTCATCCAGCGGCAGACCTCTTCTATAAATGTATCCAGATGATTTTTCATTACTTTGACTGCCAGCATATCACAGGTTGCCCAGTTATCGATGTATGGTAAAAATCGTTCCAGCTCTGCCAGACATCTGTCATAATCCTTAATCTGTTCAATCAAAAGCCCGTGCAGATTATTTTCATCATAATACTGATGTGGAAGAATTTTCAAGAATTCTTTTGCTTCTTCTGTTTTTCCATATCCTTTTGCAAATTTGCGAAGCACAGGCATTCGCACACCAATAACCGTTTCTTTCTCTATTGTCGGCAAGAGTTTTGCCTGAAAATCCCGATATTGTAAATCCTGTAATTCAAACAACTGTTTTTGTACACGCTCTGTTACTTTAACCTGATTCATAACTACCCTTCCTTCGTTAATTCATTTTGAGATTTCGTCCCAGATATGGAAGAAGCACAGCAAATCACCATATTTCTCGTACTTCGTGATGATCTTTCTGTGCTTCCGCAAAAAAATACAATTTAAAATTAAATGATATCGTGATCATTCGCAAGCCAGATGCTTCATTATAGTTCTTTGTAATGTACAATAATATCTTCGTACACACCATCTTTGTTCAGGAATCCACCTGGAATTGTCCCGAGCTGTGTAAATCCAAGTTTTTTGTAAAGTGCCAGTGCAGTTGTATTACTCTTTACAACTGCATTGAACTGTATAACGCGAAATCCAATTTCCTTCGCTTTTCCCAGACAATCAGTCACAAGCTCTCTTCCAACGCCTTGCCCTCTTACGGTACTTTTTACCGCATAGCTGGCATTACAGATGTGTCCGCATCTGCCAATATTATTCGGGTGAAGAATATAAAGTCCGACGATCTCATCATTTTCGTTAACCGCAATACCTGTATAAGACTGCTCTTTAAAAAAAGCTTCTCCATCTTCCATTCCCAGACCTTCCATCTGCGGAAATGCTTTTCCCTGCTCTACAACCTCATTCCAGATTGCAATCGCTTCTTTCGTATCCTCACTTCGAAATTCTCTTACAGTAATCTCCATAGTTTTCCTTCCCGTATGAGTCCATACATTAAAATTGTAATTTCATTTATTACAATTTAATTTTACGACTGCAGGCAATTGCCCTTGCCCCTGGTCCAATATGACATGATACGCTCAGTGACAGCGGATTCATCACCACATCATATCCCGGGAATCTTGCCTCTATCTCTGTTTTCCATTCCTGTGCTTCTTCAGCAGAACATGTATAGGCAGCCTCGAGATGTACTTCTTCTCCGGCAAACCGTTCTTTCAAATCTTTTTCCATTGCATCAAGCATCGTCTTCTTTGCAGATTTCCATCCACGCGCTTTCGAAAAGGCATCCAGCTTATCGCCTTGAATCTGAAGAACCGGTTTTAAATTCAATACAGTACCGATAGCTGCCGCTGCAGGTGTGATACGTCCACCTTTTTTCAAGTACTTTAGTGTATCTACTGTAATATAAATACTGGACTCTAGTTTTTCACGCATCAGAACTTCTTCGATTTCCTGTACAGACATCCCTTTTTCTGCCATTTCAATCGCATCAAGAACTGACTGTCTCTGAGTAACAGAAATTCTCTGATTATTTACCACACGGACTTTTCCTTCAAATTCCATAGCAAGTCCCATGGCTGTATCACAGGAACTGCTAAGTCCGCTTGACATCGGAATATAAAGGATTTCATCATATTTTTTCAAAAGCTCTTCCCACAAATCCATCACATCTCCAGGAGATGGCTGTGAGGTAGATATCTCTGCATCCTCTGCCAGTTTTTTATAAAATTCTTCCTGGGACAATGTGATATCTTCATAGAATAATTCTCCGTTAATATAGAATGGCATCGGAAGAATATGGATTCCTAATTTCTTACTTTCCTCCTGTGTAATTCCACTGTTGCTGTCTGTAACAATTGCTACCTTTCCCATTCTTGTCAATTTCCTCCTAATTCTTAAAGCTGTGCACCGGAGCCGGAATCCTTCCTTTTCTGCTCACAAATGCGCTACAATCATATTCATTCACTGGTATGATCGGTGCATATCCTAACAATCCGCCAAATTCAGCGGTATCTCCAACGTCTTTTCCTATAACAGGAATCAGACGTACTGCTGTTGTTTTCTGATTGATCATTCCAATCGCCATCTCATCGGCAATAATTCCTGAAATCGTAGATGCTTTCGTCTTTCCCGGAATAGCGATCATGTCCAGACCTACAGAGCATACACAAGTCATAGCCTCTAATTTTTCCATTGTCAGCGCGCCTATCGTTACCGCATCGATCATTCCCTGATCTTCACTGACCGGAATAAATGCACCGCTAAGTCCACCTACATAAGAGGATGCCATAACACCGCCTTTTTTCACCTGATCATTCAGCATTGCAAGCGCTGCTGTTGTTCCAGGTGCACCGACACGTTCCAGACCGATTTCTTCCAGAATCTCAGCGACACTGTCTCCAATCGCCGGAGTAGGTGCCAGTGACAGATCGACAATTCCAAACGGAACACCGAGACGTTTTGACGCTTCTCCTGCTACAAGCTGACCGACACGAGTTACCTTAAATGCAGTCTTCTTGATTGTCTCACATAATTCTTCAAACCCCTGTCCACGTACCTGCTCTATGGCATGCTTTACAACCCCCGGTCCGCTGACTCCTACATTGATTACCGCATCGCCTTCTGTCACGCCAAGAAATGCCCCCGCCATAAATGGGTTGTCATCTGGTGCATTACAGAATATAACAAGCTTTGCACATCCAAGAGAATCGTTGTCTTTCGTTGCTTCTGCAGTCTCTTTTACAATCTCTCCGCAGAGACGGACTGCGTCCATGTTGATACCTGTCTTTGTAGATCCTACATTAATAGAACTGCACACCCGATCCGTACAGGCAAGCGCCTGTGGAACAGAATGGATTAAAAGCTCATCACTTTTTGTCATAGCCTTTGACACTAATGCAGAATAACCACCGATAAAATTCACACCGACTTCTTTCGCTGCCCTATCCAATGTCCTTGCAATTTCCACAAAGTCTTCCGGTTTCTTGCATGCTGAACCACCGATCAATGAAATCGGAGTTACAGAAATACGTTTATTGACAATCGGAATTCCGTACTCCTGTTCAATCTGATTACCTGTCACAACCAGATCCTTTGCAACTGTTGTAATCTTTTCATATACTTTCTGATTCAACTTATCCAGATTAGAATCAATACAGTCCAAAAGACTGATTCCAAGTGTGATTGTTCTCACATCCAGGTTCTCATGTTCAATCATCTGCTGGGTTTCATTTACTTCGTAAAAATTAATCATGTCCAATCCTCCGCTTTATTCAAGATTACAAACGATGCATTTTTTCAAAGATATCTTCCCGCTGGCAGTGGATATCTACGCCAATTGTTTTTCCAAGTTCTTCCATCTCATTAACAACTACTGCAATTTCTTTTGTACAATTTGTGACATCTACAATCATCATCATATTAAAATACCCCTCTACGATTGTCTGGGAAATATTTAATATGTTTACAGAAATATCAGAAAGATACTGACATACTCCCGCAATAATTCCAACCTTGTCTTTTCCAACTACAGTAATGATACATTTCTTCATGGTGTTCCTCCTCGTAATCTCCGTGTCAGTAAAATTTCTGACACTATGCTTTTTTGTAAGGCAGTTACAGATCAATCATTTTTGACTAGTATTTTTTTACAAAACAGTTACAGATCAATAATCTCTGACACACTGCTTCTCTTTGCAACAGTGATTGGAAAATCGTCCCCTTTATATGGATTATCTCCCAAAGTAACCTCTAACTTCACCGTCTCATAGGCAAGCTCTTCATAATTGTTCTCTTTACTGAGATGTCCAAGAACAACATGTTTCAGGTTATCATGTAATATATCACATAACAGCCTTCCTGACAATTCATTTGATAAATGTCCTTTGTCTCCTGCCACTCTTCGTTTGAGCGGATATGGATATGGACCGACCTCCAGCATCTTTAAGTCATGGTTTGCCTCCAGCACGATTGCGTCCAGATTTTTCAAATGTTCCACGGTATAATCGTCATACTTTCCAAGATCTGTTGCGACTGCAACGGATTTTTTCCCGTCACCGATCCGGTATCCGGACGGTTCATTTGCATCGTGAGAGATTTTGAATGGTTCTACTTTCAGCTCACCCAGTGTAAATGTTTCATCCGTCTGGATTTCATGGAATAATCCCTCCGGCATCTTTCCAATACTGGAAATCTTTTTGATTCCTTCTATTGTACCTTTTGTCGCATAGATCGGCACTTCATACTTTCTGCTGAACACGCCAAGACCCTGCACATGGTCAATATGTTCATGAGTGATCAGAATCCCGCTAAGCTCCTCTCCCTTGATATCCAGAGCTTTCAGACCTTCCTCTACTCTTTTTTTGCTGATTCCTGTATCTACAAGAAGATGTGTATGCTCTCCTCCCGTATAGATACAATTGCCACTGCTTCCGCTGGCAATACTGCATAGTCTCATATATATGTAAATTCCTTCCGTATATCTTAGGTATGAGATCTGTCTATAATTCCTTTACAATCTGATCGATCTGGATCATTGTCTCTGCAAAGATTCCACTATTATCAATTACACGGTCACAGGCTTTCAGGAACATCTCCTTTGGCAGCTGTGCTGCAATAATCTCATCAATCTTCTTATTATCATATCCCCTGGAATAGTAAAGACGGTTTCTGCGCACTGCATCCTCCACATATATATACCAGAGCTCATCACAGATCTCATTATAATGATCTTCTACAAGAACAGCCGATTCTACAATCAGAAGATTCGTGTTCTTGCGTTCTTCTTTTTTGATTTTTTTATTTACTTCCTCTTTTACCGCCGGGTGTACAATCTCATTGAGTACATTTAACTCTTTGGGATCACCGAACACGATATCTGAAAGCTTCTTTCTGTCAAGCTCCCCTTTTTCGTCCAGTATTTCTGTACCAAAATGTTCTACGATCGGATCGTAACAGATTCCGCCTTTTTTCTGCAATTTCTTTGCCACCTTATCAGTCTGACAAACGGAAGCTCCGTATTTGTCACTTAAATATTCCAGTATCTGTGTCTTTCCTGCTCCTACTCCGCCAGTAATACCTATAATTTTCATAATCTCCACCCCTTACTTTGCTTCGTACCAGTTTTCTCCTGTATGCATATCTATCTCCAGCGGTACATCTAAGGATGCCGCCTGCTCCATCTCCTCCCGGAGGATTTTTTCTACTTCCGGAAGTTCTGGTCTGTAAGCTTCTATGAGAAGTTCATCATGTACCTGAAGTACAAGTCTGGACTTCAGATTCTGCTCTTTCAGTCTACGGTTCACACCGATCATGGCAATTTTCATAATATCTGCTGCGGTTCCCTGGATTGGTGCATTCATTGCCACTCTCTCTCCGAAGGAACGCTGCATAAAATTGCTGGAAGAAAGTTCCGGAACCGGACGTCTTCTTCCGAACAATGTCACAACATACCCCATCTCTTTTGCATGTGCCACAGTATCATCCAGAAATGTCTTGATTCCCGGATATGTCTTAAAGTAATCTTCAATATATTTTGCAGCTTCTTTTCTGCCAATACTCAAGTCCTCAGACAATCCAAAAGAACTGATCCCATATACAATACCGAAATTGACCGCTTTCGCATTTCTTCTTTGAAGTGGAGTTACCTCTTCAAAAGGAATGTGAAATACCTGAGAAGCTGTAATTCTATGAATATCCTTTTCTTCCCGGTAAGCCTCAATCAGATTTGCGTCACCGGAACAATGTGCCAGCACACGAAGTTCAATCTGAGAATAATCGGCATCCACAAAAATGTATCCGTCCTCCGGCACAAATACCTTCCGGATCAGCCGTCCCAGTTCTACCCGGACCGGAATATTCTGAAGATTCGGCTCCGTACTGCTGATCCGTCCGGTCGCTGTAATTGTCTGATTGAACTTGCTGTGGATTCGTCCATCTTCTTCAATATAATTGACCAGACCATCTGCATACGTAGATTTTAGCTTTGTAAGCTGTCTGTATTCCAGCACTTTACTTACAATCGGATAATCCGGTGCAAGCTTGTCCAGCACACTTGCCGCAGTGGAATAACCACTTTTCGTCTTTTTACTTCCCGGAAGTAAAAGCTTTTCAAAAAGGATCACGCCAAGCTGCTTTGGTGAATTAATATTGAACGATTCCCCTGCCATTTCGTAAATTTCTTTTTCCAGTTCACTGATCCGTCCGCCAAGCTGGCTGCTATAAACTTTCAATGCTTCGCCTTCAGCACGGATCCCATTTCTTTCCATATCATAAAGAGTAAATACAAGCGGCATCTCAATATCTTCAAATAGATGCAGCATCTGTGTTCCTTCTAACTTCTTGTATAACAAGTCACTGCCCTTAAACGCTGTATATGCTTCATAGCAAACCTTCACATAAGCTTCTGACTTTTCTTCAATTACAATATTAAGCTGCTCTCTTGCCACATCTTCGTATGTGTAATCATTCTTCAACGGATTCAAAAGGTAAGCCGCAACCGTTGCATCAAAGCAATGCTTCTGATTTTTGATTGTCAGCCACTTCATAGCTTCTTTGATATCGAACATGACAAAACGTCCGCAACTTTCATTCAGCTTACTCAGCTTTTCAAGAAGGAATTCCTTTGTAATCTGCTCAGTCACTTCAATACAGTATGCATGCTCTTCATCAAAGCAAAGACCGATACCGCCAATTGCCGCTTCATTTGCAAAAAGCGGAAGTACATTTTCCGTATTCTGGAAGATCACCGCTCCAACACATGTGGATTCTTTTGCCTGATTCAGAACCTTTTCTGCCTTCTTATAATCTGTAATCTGTTCAAATCCGTCTTCCACCTGATTTGCCGGTGCAGTAACATCGAATTTGGACAAAAGATTCTTAAACTGTAGTTTCTGGAAAAATGCATATGCTTCTTCTGTAAATATATTACCAAGCTTCGCCTCAGACAGTTCATACGGAAAATCCGCATGCACTTCAATCGTGGCAAGTGTCTTGCTCATAACTGCCATATCCCAGTGCTCAGCAAGTGCCTTGGACGCTCGTGGCGGCTTCAGTTCACTCACATGTTCATATGCATTCTCGATTGAATGATATTCTGTGATAATCTTGGTCGCTGTCTTTTCTCCGATGCTTGGAACTCCTGGAATGTTATCGGCCGTGTCGCCCATCAGCGCTTTCAGATCAATGAACTCCTTCGGTGTCACCTGATAACGTTCTTTCACATCTGCCGCATAATAATCTTCCACTTCAGTACGACCCTGCTTTGTCTTTGGAATGCGGATCTTAACATGTTGCGTTGCAAGCTGCAGAAGATCTCTGTCTCCGGAAATAACGGACACTTCCATTCCTTTTTCTTCACATCGTCTGGACAGTGTTCCAAGAAGATCGTCAGCCTCCAATCCCGCACACTCTATAGTCTTAATCCCCATAGAGCAAAGGACTTCCTTAATAACCGGAACCTGCTGCCTCAGTTCGTCTGCCATCGGCTTTCTTGTTCCTTTGTAAGCGTCATACATCTTATGACGGAATGTCGGCGCATGCACGTCAAATGCGACCGTCAGATAATCCGGCTTTTCTTCATCCAGAATCTTGAACATGATCGTCAGAAATCCATAGATTGCATTCGTATGAAGTCCTTCGGAATTCGTCAGATCCGGAAGTCCGAAAAATGCCCTGTTTAATATGCTGTGCCCATCGATGAGCACAATTTTTTTATTTGTATTCTCGCTCATATAGTCTCCTTGTTAATAAACAAACTACCTTATTACTATACACCAAATCCGTTTTTTTTAAAAGCTATATATTATCAAAACAAATAAAATAACGCCAAATTTGATACATTTCTATCAAATTGTTCCATTCAAGACTCTCATGGCAAAAAAAGAAAGCCCGGCGATGAGCTTTCTTTTCTGTCATGCCTTTTAAAGCATGCGTATATTCTAAAATTGAGGTAAGTAATGTCTGTCTTTACATTACAGTGTCAGGTAGTTCTCCAGAATTTCTTTTAAATCTGCCCGGATTCCGTAATCTGCAACTCCAAAAATCGCAGCATTTTCGTCTGTATTGACTGCAACATATAAATTTGTATCCTTGATTCCTTCTGTATGCTGAATTGCTCCGGATACACCAAAGGAGATACAGATCTTCGGACGGATTGTCAGTCCTGTCTGTCCAATCTGGTGATTGAACGGAATCATCTCTGAATCAACCATTGGTCTTGTTCCTCCGATTGCTCCTCCGACTTTCTCAGCAAATTTCTCGAGAAGTTCAAAGTTATCATCTTCCAGAACTCCACGCCCTCCGACAACAACAACTTCTGCTCCGAGAATACTGTCTGTTGTATTTTCTGCCGGAAGTTCTTCCAGAATCTCAACTCCAGATTTTTCAATTTTGATATCATCAAAAAATGTTACATTTGCATTTCCGCTTTCTTTTGCCTCACAGGCTGCATAGACACCAGGTCTTACTGTCATCATCTGCGGATAAATACCTTCTTTTGTAAGAATTGTAACAAATACATTTTCTCCGTAGGACGGTTTGTTCTGTTTAATATAGAAAGAACCGTCTTCTCTCTGAGCAGCCAGAACCTCTGTACAGTCCGCAGTCATACCACAACCAAGACGCATCGCTACTCTTGAGAAAATAGAGCGTCCCTGTGGTGTTGCCGGAACAAGCACTGCGGATGGCTCGATTTTCTTTAACATTTCAGCAATTGCAGCACTGACTGCATCATCCTGAAGTGTGATATCATGATCTGCTTTTACTGCATAGATTTCATCTACACCAAGCTTATCTAATTCTTTTACAAGTTCTTCTGCATGGTCGGAAAGAACGATTGCCTGAACTTTTTCTTTTGTTGTCTCAGCCAGACCTTTTGCCGCTGAAACCAGTTCTGCAGCTACCGTCTCTAATTCACCATTATAACTTTCTGCATAAACACAAATTCCATTAGCCATAGGTCTACTTTCCTTTCTCCTCTTCAATCAGGTCATAAAGCTGTTTTGCAAGTTCTGCCGGTGTACCTGTAAGCATCTTAGCACTTCTCTTTGTCTCCGGCTGGAAGGAATCAACAGTAACTGTCGGTGATCCCTTGATTCCAACTTCCTCTGCTGCAAATCCAAGTTCAGCATTTGTATAGGTAACAAGTGGTTTTGTTTTTGCCGCACGTTTACTTCTAAGTGTTGCAAGTCTTGGCTCATTGCAGCCAAAGTTTACAGATAATACTGCCGGTGTAGCGCAGGCAATCCTGAAACTTGTATCGTGCATTTTCTTTACAACTTCAACTTTTCCTGCCTGATCTTCCTTATATTTTACAGACTGGATTTCTACAACATGTGGAAGATTTAATTCTTCTGCAACCATTGCTGCCACCTGTCCGGTTGCCCCGTCTGCTGACAGGGCACCTCCTAAGATCAGGTCAAATTCACCATATAACTGAATTGCTTTTGCTAATACTTTTGCTGTTGCTACGGTATCTCCTCCTGCAACTGCTCTATCTGTGATCAGGCAGCTTTCGTCACATCCGAGTGCCATCGCATCACGCAATGCTTTTTCTGCATCCGGTGGTCCCATCGTAAATACTACAACTTTTCCGTCTGTCTGCTCTTTTAACTGCATTGCTTCTTCAATGGCATTCAGATCTGCCGGATTGATCATTCCTTCAGAGCTTGCACGTACAAGTGCATGTGTTTCCGGGTCTACAGATACATCGTTAGATACCGGAACCTGCTTAATAAGAACTGCTATATTCATAGTTTCCTCCTATTATTTTTACTTTCATCTGTTACTTTCAATAGTAACTTTCATTTGCTTATTAGTCTTCAAGAAGTCTCTCGAATGCCCAGTTCTCAAGAAGTGGTGTGCTCTCGTCACGCATGATCAGTTTTGCAAGATCACGTGTTGCTGCCGGAACCTCGATGACTCCATTTCCACCAAATCCTGTTGAAAGCATGTATCCTTCTACTGGTGTCTTACCAAGTACCGGCCAGAAATCCTTTGGCTCTGCACGGTAGGATAACCAGGAAGATACAAGTCCGCTGTCTACGATTCCCGGAACCTTAGCATCCAACTGATCCAGAAGGAAGTCGATGAAGTAATCGTCTGTTCCACCTGTTGCAGGTAATTTGTCTGGATCCCACTGTCCTGCATGCATCGGATTGTTCAGATCCATAGATAAGTGAGATTTGCAGATAAAAATGTTGTCTCCTGCTCTCAGTGCATAGAACTCTGGGTATTTCAGTACTGGGAATGTGTAGTCTAATTTCTTTCCTGGAGGGCATAAGAAGAATGCTTCCGCTTTTGTATGCCAGATTGGTACGTTCAGTCCAACCATTTCTCCTGTAATTTTGCTCCATGGACCTGTACAGTCAACAACTACATCAAACTCATACTCTGCTCCATCGTCAGTTGTAAGACCTTTTACTTTGTTATCTACGATCTTAACATCTGTAACTTTCACGCCTGTCTTTACAGTTACGCCATTTTTCTGAGCTTTTTTCATATATGTATTGGAAATCATTGTTCCATCAAAATATCCGTCATCCTCTGTATATCCTGCTCCAAGAATATTTTCTGTAGAAATATCTGGAAGGATTTCTTTGATACGGTCTTTATCTGTAATATACTCTCCTGTATATCCTGCTGCTTTTGCAAGAGCGATTCCTGTCTTAATGACCTTCTCTACTTCTTCATTTGTTGCTACTACAAGAGTTCCTGTCTTATCAAATCCTGCTGAACCTTTCTCTTCCGCTTCCATTTTCAGGTAGGACTCGAAACCATAAAGTCTAACGTCCCAGTATCTGTTCTTGAGGGAATCATCAAAAAGACATACTGTTCCGGCTGATTTTGCTGTAGAAG
Organism: Dorea sp. Marseille-P4042; assembly: GCF_900290215.1. Taxonomy (NCBI): domain Bacteria; kingdom Bacillati; phylum Bacillota; class Clostridia; order Lachnospirales; family Lachnospiraceae; genus Dorea; species Dorea sp. Marseille-P4042. The sequence continues at coordinate 481,841 of NZ_OLMI01000001.1, forward strand.
CTCCACCGATTGTGTCCTTTTCAAATACTGTCACATCAGCTTCTCCTTCGTAGAGGCTTAAGTGATAAGCCAGTCCTGCTCCTGAGATTCCGCCACCGATAATACCAATTTTTTTCTTTGCCATAGTTTTTTTACCTGCCTTTCTTTTTTTAGGTTTCCTTAAAATGCATCATGTCTTTCGACTTTTATTTTTCATCCAGTTTTAAAACTGTATTTAACAAAACATTGCAGCCATTCTCAATGTCTTCCGGTGCTGTGTATTCATATCTGGAATGACTGATTCCGTCTTTGCTAGGCACGAAAATCATTCCTGTCGGGAATACGCTTGTCATGATCAGGGAGTCATGAAATGCACCGCTTGGGATGACTGTATAATCAATTCCAAGCTCTTTTACCGCTTCCTCTATCGTTCCTCTTACTAATTCCGACATTGGTGCCGGATCATGATAAGATGTCGGAACAAATGTAGACGTAACTCCATATTTTTTGCAGATGTCCTCAAGAAGCCGTCTGAGATGATTTTCAATCAGTTTCATAACTTCTGCGCTCTGGTCACGAATCTCCAGGCTGAAAGTGCAAGTTCCTGGAATTACATTAACGGAATGTGGTGTAACTTTAATGGTTCCGACTGTTGCAACAGTAAATTCATTTCCATACTCTTTTACAATTTCCGGAACCTTGTTGATGAATCCAGCCGCAGCAACGAGTGCATCTTTTCTGTCAGCCATCGCAGTACTTCCTGCATGATTTGCCTCGCCTGCTACAGTCACATCATATCGATTCACACCTGCAATCGATGATACAACGCCGACCGGTGTATGTGCTTTATAAAGTCTGGATCCCTGTTCTACATGAAGTTCGATAAAACTGTGTACCGTCTTTGGATCTCTTTTGGCTTTCATCACATTTGCACTTGTGATTCCATATGATTTCATCACTTCGCCTCGTGGCTCACCGTAAATATCCAGCTCATCATCACTGACATCAGGGTCCTGTCCACAAAGTGAACTGCTTCCCAGAAGTCCTTTTCCAAAACGGAATCCTTCTTCATCGGTAAACACAATCACCTCGATCGGGTGTTTCGGAACTTTTCCATGTTCCTTTAACACTTCACATACTTCCAATCCTCCAACGCAGCCAGTCACTCCATCGTATCGACCTCCGTCCGGAACTGTGTCAAGATGTGAACCCATCATAATTGCCGGAAGATCATTATCCTGCCCATCCATATGAGCAATCAGGTTACCAGCTTCGTCCACATGGCATGTCATGCCAAGGCGCTTTGCCCAAGATGCAAAAAGTTCTCTTCCTTTTACATCTTCTTCGGAGAATGCCATTCTCGTGTACGTTCCATCTTCTTTTTTACCACACTGATAAATGTCTTCTAATCTGGAAACCACACGATTTATATTTGCTTTCATCCGAATTCCTCCTCCCTTGTGAATCTTTGTTTTTCTATGTCTCATATTATAGATATTTTTTTAACAATACGCATCTGCATAATTGGACAAAAAAGTAACAGAGATTTATCAACAACTGATAAATCTCTGTTACTTTCTCAAAAAACTGCTATTTTTTTAAATTTTCCATCATTTTACATACAACTAAGCCAATTCGGACAGATAGTACTTCATTAGGGTTATCAAAATCTATGCCTGTGATCTGCGAAATCCGCTCAATACGATAGGCCGCCGTCTTATAATGTATATACAAGTCCTGAGCTGTCTTTGTCAGATTCTGGTTGTGTTCCAGATAAGTCTTAAGTGTCAGGATCAGATCCTGACGCTGCTGTTTTTTGTAATGATATAATTTTTGAAGAGATTCTGGTACATATTCCATCATTTCTTTCTCATCACTGAGCTGACAAAGCAGTTTGAAAATTCCCATGTCGGAGAAAATCATAATTTTGGACTGACTGTCTTCATTTTCATCTCCAAGAATATCAATAAACATCAATGAATCCGTTGCCTCTTTAAAACTGCTCGGAATATGTTCAATCCCCTCTATCATTCGTCCGACTCCGGCACGGACTTTCAAATCTTTTTTCGCACTTGCCACACGCTTCTGAATCTTCATGACGATTTCTTTCAATTCGTGACGATATTCTTCCTGTTTTCTCGCCGGATCTACTTCCTGTATCACAATGACTCTGTCCATATCATTCTGAATCTTCACATTCGGAAATTCAATAGCGATCGCATTGTTCAATATATTCGTGTATTTCACCGTGTCATTCAGATCGACCCGATTTGAGCCATATCCGAGATTGAACGCAATAATACGGTAGAACGCATCCATAGAAATTCCAAGCAGGGAACTGTCCCTTCGAAGTTCCTGAATTGAGTGAACCTTTCCATTCAAAATATTGTTCATAATATCACTCTGGAACTTTTTCTCAAGATCTGCCAGTGAACTTTGACGGAACAATTCCTGCTTCAACGCTGTTACTGCATTCTCAACTGCAATAAAATCCATACCGTTGACCGGATGTTCTGTTTCAGTAACAACCAGATACATTCTCGCATTATACATAACATTCAATCGCACAAGATACTGCCCGATCTTTTCTTCCGGTTTTTCCTCCAATGTAATTTCCTGTCTCCGGTATTTATAATTTGAATAAAAGTCCAAAGAATACTCTTTTGCGTCCGGCTGAATTTCAAATTCACGGATTCTTGTATCTGTTGTCGCCTGGCATTCCAGATTCTGATCAAACAATGCCACCGGGTTTCCAATCAGTTTTGACAAAATGTCTACAATACGCTGCACTCCATTTTCCATGGAATGAAAAGAAAGTGACAGCGCCGTAAAATTATCATGAGTTGTCTTAAAATACTTAAGTCTGATAACTTCCTCACTGAAAATATGCTCCATGATCGTATTAAGAATTTCTCGAAATGGCATTTCAAACGGAATCTCAACGACAGGAGTTTCTGTCTTTTGAGCATACTCCTGTATGACCGCCATCTTTTCCTCCATGAAGTCTACGGTTCTTCCTTGCTTAATCACAAGTGCACTTACTTTTTTCTTTGCAAGCTCCGCGATATAACTGCGGAACTCTTCCGGGGAACAACTCTGAAATGCATTCAATCCTGTCAGAAGGACCTCTCCACCACTGATAAAACGAACAATATCTGGAGATTCAATAATCGTAACACCACGGATTTCCTGGCCAATACCACCCTTGCCCCAGAGCAGATTCGCTTTCTGAAATAATTTCATATCAAGCATATCCTGTACTGTAAATCCCATAATCTTCTTCCTTTCGTCATTTCATTCTTTCTTCTTTTGTTCCTCTAAAAACATCGGTTTTATTATAATGAATATCTAATAAATGTGCAAGGGCAAAAAAGCACCGAAAACTTTAAGTCTTCGATGCTCTTTCATAAATCAACTGCGGATGACGGGACTTGAACCCGTACATAGTCACCTACGTCAGATTTTGAGTCTGATGCGTCTGCCATTCCGCCACATCCGCATATCCCAGCTTTTTCAAGCCGAGATTAATTGTAACACACAACTGCGTGAAATACAACATTTATTTTATTAATTTTTTTCCAATATCAAAACAATCAAAGGTTGCGAAATAATCTGCTGGTGTTTCAGCTCTTCGGATAAGCTGTGTGCTTCCATCTTCTTTTAAGAGCACCTCTGCGGATTTTAATTTCCCATTATAATTGTATCCCATAGAAAATCCATGTGCTCCTGTATCATGAATCACAAGAACATCTCCCATATCAATCTTCGGAAGCATACGGTCAATTGCAAATTTGTCATTATTCTCACAAAGGGAACCGGTTACATCATATTTGTGATCACACGGCGCATCTTCTTTTCCCATGACTGTAATATGATGATATGCACCATACATAGCCGGACGCATCAAATTCACTGCACATGCATCTACCCCAATATATTCCTTATGGGTGTGTTTCTCATGAATTGCTTTTGTTACAAGACAGCCATAAGGTCCCAACATAAATCTTCCAAGTTCTGTATAAAGAGCTACATCTCCCATGCCTGCAGGCACAAGAACCTCATTATAAACTTCCCGCACACCTTCTCCAATCGCACGGATATCATTTGGCTCCTGATCTGGTGTATACGGAATTCCGATACCGCCTGACAAATTAATAAATTTGATATGAATGCCTACCTCTTTCTGAAGCTTTACAGCCACTTCAAATAATACTTTTGCAAGCATCGGATAATATTCATTTGTTACAGTATTACTTGCAAGGAAGGCATGAATTCCAAATTCCTTCGCACCTTTGCTTTTTAAAATCTTAAATGCTTCAAAAAGCTGCTCAGTTGTCATACCAAACTTGGCATCTCCCGGGTTATCCATAATATCATTACTAATCTTGAACAGTCCGCCCGGATTATACCGGCAACTGATCGTTTCTGGAATCTCGCCAATTGTCTCTTCAAGGAAATCGATATGCGTAATATCATCCAGATTAATAATTGCTCCTAACTTGTGTGCAAGTTCATATTCTTCTCTCGGTGTGTCATTGGAAGAAAACATAATGTCCTCTCCCTTTACTCCCATTGCATCTGAAAGGAGAAGTTCTGTATAAGAAGAACAGTCACATCCGCATCCATACTCTCTCAAAATATCAATCAGAAACGGATTCGGCGTTGCTTTAACTGCAAAATACTCTTTATACCCCGGATTCCATGCAAATGCTTCTTTTAGTGCCTGCATATTCTTGCGGATTCCCTTCTCATCATAAAGATGAAATGGAGTTGGATATTTTTTCATGATTTCATCCAGTTGTTCTTTTGTTACAAATGGTTTTTTCTTCATTGCATGTTCTCCTCTCGTATTGCCAGAAGTTTTATTTCATTACTAAGAGCACTTTTATATAACTCTACAAAATTTTTCTGTCCGGAATAAAGGCATGTATTAATGCTTCCTTCTCCATACTCTCCGGTCAGCACATATCTGGAATCTGTAATCACACCAATCTGCATTCCACGATTGTTTCCAATATAGACTCTGGCATTTCTAAAATTCACAGGTTGATCTGTCACAATTACGACTTTCTTTTTAGCCCGGATCAGACTTTCCAGCTCATCCACGAACAATAACAGGTAATTTCTTGTACAGGAAATGTATACTCTCTCTTCGGCTTTTGCCAGAAGATTACGAATCTTATCCAAAATATTAGAAGAACCTTCTATTGTAATGTACCCTTCTACATGATCTTTTTCAGATGGCATATGCTTCTTTAGCCATCTTTGAGACTCTTCCAGCCTCCGGATTCTATTCCGGCAAAATTCGTCCAATGGCACAGACACATATTTTTTTGTTGTTCCTTCTTCCACCAGATAAGCCGCGCCTTTTTCAGTCATACTTGCAAGCGAATTATACGCATTGGATCTAGATATTCCAAGCTGCTTTGCAACTTCATAGCCTGTCGTCTTTCCTTCACTGATCAGGCAGCCGTAAATTCCTGCTTCCTGCCTTGTAAGCCCAAATTCCATCAGGCGTTCGATATATGATTTATCTTCCATTTTTTCACCTGTTCTCATTTTTGTCCTTTTGTAGTAGTTCTCTCACGGAACACTATAGTATATTTCTTGCTATCAGTCAAGTACTTAAATGAGAAATATATTCAAAAAACGAACAACAGATGAAAGAACTCTCTCATCTGTTGTTCGTTTTCAATAATTCTTAATCTATCACTGCTATTTTCATAATATTGCTGACTCCGGCAACATTTCCGGAAATATTCGGGGAAGGGATTCCTGCTGTCAGGACTACAGTGTCCCCAGTCTCTGCAATCTGTTTTGCTCTTACAAGATCTAACGCGCTGCTACAGATTTCATCTGTAGAATTTGCATTAATAGAGCAATACGGACGTACTCCCCAGTAAATCTGCATTCTGCGAAGTGTTTCTTCGTTTGGTGATATACCGATAATCTCTGTCTTCGGTTTAAATTTGGATACAACTCTTGCAGTTGCTCCTGATACAGTTGGTGTAATAATACACGCTGCTTTCAGATTTCTTGCAGTTGTTACAGTTGCATATGCCAGAGCACTGGAAGCATTTCTCATTCTGTGCGCACCTGCTTTTTCCAGCATCTCCTTATAATCCAGATGCTGCTCCGTATTTTCTACAATGTGTACCATCATCTTCAGTGCTTCAACCGGATATTTTCCCTGTGCAGTCTCACCTGAAAGCATGACAGCGTCTGTTCCGTCGTAAACTGCGTTTGCCACATCTCCAACCTCTGCTCTTGTCGGACGTGGATTACGGATCATAGAATCCAGCATCTGAGTTGCTGTAATGACCGGCTTGTAATTATCATTACATTTCTGAATGATCAATTTCTGGAGATATGGAACTTCTTCTGCCGGGATTTCTACACCGAGATCTCCTCTGGCAACCATGATACCGTCTGCACAGCGGATAATCTCATCAATATTATCAATTCCCTCCGAATTCTCAATCTTTGCAATGATCGGAATATATGGTGCTCCGCATTTATTTAAGTAAGAACGGATTTCCAAAATACACTCAGCATTTCTTACAAATGATGCTGCAATAAAGTCAATTTTCTGCTCAACACCGAATTTCAGGTCTTCTTTATCCTTTTCTGTAATTGCCGGAAGTCTGACTGGAACATTCGGGACATTGACTCCCTTTCTCTCGCCAAGTTCACCACCATTAACGATTGTACAGATAATATCTGTCTCCGTCTTTTCTTTTACTTTAAGTCCGATCAGACCATCATCGATCAGAATCATGTTCCCGATCTGCACATCATCGACCAGACCTTTGTATGTCAGAGAAACTTTTGTTTCATCTCCTTCGATTTCTTCATTCGTCAGAGTGATTGTCTCGCCTTCTTTTAACAATACCTTCTTTCCGTCTTTCAAAACACCTGTACGGATTTCCGGTCCCTTTGTATCCAGAAGGATTGCCACTGGTTTCTTCTCTTCTTCGCGAATCTTCTTCAACATATCCATACGGCCTTTTTGTTCTTCATGTGAGCCATGTGAAAAGTTAAATCTTGCGATATCCATGCCTTCTTTTACAAGCCGTCTCATGATATTCTCATCGTTTGAATTCGGTCCCATTGTGCAGACAATCTTTGTTTTCTTCATTCCTGTTCTCCTTTTGTTGTTCAATTTCTAAATTACATGTTTATGAGTAAATAAATGCTCCTGGCAATATTCATAATTTCCATTGCACTTGGAACAATATCTAAACTCCAGTTTTGGGTCATCCAGTTCGGTTCTTCCGCAGACTGCGCATCTATGTCTTGCACCGTCTTTATAGTAATTGACCGGGCGTGCCTTATGAACCTGTCTGTGAAAATCATTTTTGCGCTTCACCTGTGAAGGACGGTATGGTCTTACATTTCTTGAATTCAGGAAAAATATCAGGAAATTCAAGATTGAGACAACTGCCGCCAGTGCATTTGCTTTATAGTATATTCCATAGGCACTTCCTCCATACGCCGGGAGAAATGCCTGGATAACTGCCCAGATAAAATACGCTCCGTCCAGCCACGCCAGCCATTTGGCTTTCACCGGAATGATGAAATATAGCATGAACTGTGCATTCGGATTCATAGCTGCGTATACAAGGAATAACGACATGTTCAGATATCCTGTTCCAAGCGGCAATACAAGCCCTGTCAGTACATAGACCAAAATGGCAGCGATCACATGAAACAGAACTCCGGCAAAGAAGTAGAGGTTAAAACGGAAAGTCCCCCATGCCCGTTCCAGTTCTTTCCCGATAAAATAATAAAGAGATAATGCCACCAGCATCCAGATCAGACTGTATGACGGAGGCTGAATGATAAATGTAATGATCCTCCAGACCTGTCCGTGCAGAATTGCCTGTGCATTCAGGCAGAGATACTGTGCATAAAATGCCGGATTTATCAAGTAGAGCACATATCCGGCTCCATACATGATGATAATGTACAACATCAGATTCGGAACTGCATATCTTCCGATCTTTCGTTCCAGTTTGTCCATCCAATTCATATTGTCCTAACTCCTGTTAAAATTATTTTCACACATAGCCATTCTATCGTCTTGCTATTATTTTGTCAATCATACGCTCCCCAGCTTTCTGTAATTTTACATTTTTTACAATTTTTTATTCACATTTCATATTTCTTTTATGTTTCTTTTATGTTAAGAACACGATTTCTTAATTGTAATTTGGCGCAAACTGTCGTATAATATTTTAGTTATATTGGCAGATTACATTATAATAGGAAGAGAAATCTGCCAAATGAATTTTAATCATATCTTTTTTAATAATAAACATTGAATAAGGAGTACATAAATTATGGTTCAAAACGACATTTACACTCTCGGTATTGACATCGGTTCTACTACAGTTAAGATTGCTGTATTAGATCAGGACAATGAAGTACTGTTCTCCGATTATGAAAGACATTTTGCCAATATCCAGGAGACTTTATCTGATCTTCTTGGTCGTGCCATTCATAAACTTGGTGCCATTCACGTCTCTCCGGTCATCACCGGATCTGGCGGACTGACACTTGCCAAGCATCTGGGGGTACCTTTCGTTCAGGAAGTCATAGCCGTATCCACGGCTCTTCAGGACTACGCTCCTCAGACCGATGTAGCTATTGAGCTCGGCGGTGAAGATGCTAAAATCATTTATTTTGAAGGCGGGAATATTGAACAACGTATGAATGGTGTCTGTGCCGGTGGTACAGGTTCTTTTATTGACCAGATGGCATCTCTTCTTCAGACAGACGCTTCCGGTCTTAACGAATACGCAAAGAATTACAAAGCACTTTACACTATTGCTGCAAGATGTGGTGTATTTGCAAAGACGGATATCCAGCCACTCATCAATGACGGTGCTGCAAGAGAAGATCTGGCCGCCTCCATTTTCCAGGCAGTTGTCAACCAGACTATCAGTGGTCTTGCATGCGGGAAACCTATTCGCGGACACGTTGCATTCCTTGGCGGACCTCTGCATTTTCTCTCCGAACTGCGTAAGGCATTTATCCGTACATTGAATCTGGATGATGAGCATATCATTGCCCCGAATCATTCCCATCTGTTTGCAGCCATTGGTTCTGCCCTGAACTCAAAAAAGGATCTGGACGTACCAATCCAGGAGATGCAAAAGCGCCTGGAAGGCAAGATTAAGATGGAATTTGAAGTTGACCGTATGGAACCTTTGTTTGCAAGTGAAGCTGACTTTCAAGAGTTTAAAAAGCGGCACGACAAGGATCAGGTTCCCATCAGAGATCTGGCTACCTATAAAGGAAAGGCTTTCCTTGGTATCGATGCCGGATCTACCACTACAAAGGCAGCTCTTGTCGGCGAAGACGGAACACTTTTATATTCCTTCTATCACAACAATGATGGAGATCCGCTTGGTACAACAATTACTGCGATTAAAGATATTTACAGCAAATTACCAGAGGATGTACAGATTGTACACTCCTGCTCTACCGGATATGGAGAAGCTCTGATCAAAGCAGCCCTTCTCCTTGACGAAGGTGAAGTAGAAACTGTCTCTCATTACTATGCTGCTTCTTTCTTTGAGCCGGATGTTGACTGTATTCTGGACATCGGCGGTCAGGATATGAAGTGTATCAAAATCAAGAATCAGACCGTTGACAGTGTACAGCTCAATGAGGCCTGTTCCTCCGGCTGTGGTTCATTTATTGAGACATTTGCAAAATCACTGAATTATTCTGTTGAAGATTTTGCCCACGAAGCTTTATTTGCAAGAAATCCAATCGACCTTGGAACACGTTGTACTGTATTTATGAACTCCAAGGTTAAACAGGCACAAAAAGAAGGTGCTGAGGTTGCTGATATCTCCGCAGGACTTGCATATTCTGTTATTAAGAATGCGTTATTCAAGGTCATTAAAGTTTCTGATGCATCGGAACTTGGAAAACATATCGTAGTTCAAGGTGGAACATTCTACAACAATGCTGTCCTTCGAAGTTTTGAGAAAATCGCAGGATGTGAGGCTATCCGTCCGGATATTGCCGGAATTATGGGCGCATTTGGTGCAGCTCTCATTGCACGTGAACGTTATGTAGAATGCGAAGGCACGACTATGCTCTCTATTGAGGACATTGAGGCCATGGAATATTCTACAACTATGACAAAATGTAAAGGATGTACAAATAACTGTCGTCTGACGATTAATCATTTCAGCGGCGGACGTAAGTTCATTACCGGAAATCGATGCGAACGCGGACTCGGAAAAGCAAAATCCGAGAATAAGCTGCCAAATTTATTTGAATACAAATTAAAACGTTATTTTGATTATGAACCATTGCCGGAAGGATCTGCAAAACGCGGTGTAATCGGAATCCCCCGTGTATTAAATATATACGAAAACTATCCGTTCTGGTTCACATTTTTCAATCAGCTTGGATTCTCTGTCAAACTCTCTCCTGCTTCTACAAGAAGCATTTATGAACTCGGTATTGAGTCCATTCCAAGCGAATCTGAATGCTACCCGGCAAAACTGGCTCACGGACATGTACAATGGCTGATCAACAAAGGTGTGAAACACATTTTCTACCCAAGCATTCCTTACGAGCGCAATGAATTTGCAGACTCTGACAACCATTACAACTGCCCGATTGTTACTTCTTATCCCGAAAATATCAAGAATAACATTGATGCCATTGTAAATGGAGAAGTTGATTTTATGCACCCATTCCTCTCTTTTGCCAGCGAGGATACGATCTCCTATCGCCTGGTGGAAGAACTTGGAAAGAAATTTGATATTTCCGATCAGGAGATCCAGTCTGCCGTCCATGCAGCATGGGAAGAACTTGCAGCATGCCGTGAAGATATGCGTCGAAAAGGGGAGGAAGTTATCAAATTCCTGGATGAGACCGGAAACAGAGGTATTGTACTGGCAGGACGTCCATATCACATTGACCCGGAGGTTAACCATGGCATTCCAGAACTGATTAATTCTTATAATATTGCTGTGCTGACTGAGGATTCCATCTCCCACTTAAATCCAGCTGAGCACCCACTCAACGTGATGGATCAGTGGATGTACCATTCCCGTCTGTATGCAGCGGCAAACTATGTAAAGACAAAAGACAATCTGGATCTGATTCAGCTCAACTCTTTCGGTTGCGGACTGGATGCAGTCACAACCGATCAGGTTGCGGATATTTTAAATCATTCAGATAAGATCTATACATCTCTGAAGATTGATGAAGTCAACAACTTAGGTGCTGCAAGGATCCGTGTCCGCTCTCTTCTGGCTGCTATCCGCGTCAGAGAACAGCGAAATGACAAACGTACGATTCATTCCGCAGCTATTGAAAAAGTATCTTTCACAAAGGAAATGCGCGAGAATTACACGATTCTCTGCCCACAGATGTCACCGATCCACTTCGAACTGATGGAGTCTGCATTTAAAGCTTCCGGATACAACATCGAAGTCCTTCCAAATGACAACAAACAGGCAGTAGATGTGGGGCTTAAATACGTTAACAATGATGCATGTTACCCGTCCCTTATGGTTGTCGGACAGATCATGGAGGCCATCCTTTCCGGCAAATATGATACACACAAGATTGCTGTCATCATCAGCCAGACCGGTGGTGGCTGCCGTGCTTCCAATTATATCGGATTTATCCGCCGTGCCCTAAAAAAAGCCGGTTACGAATATATTCCGGTTATTTCCATCAACTTAAGCGGGCTGGAAGAAAATCCTGGATTTAAGATCACACCCGCTCTCGTACTTCGTGGTATTTACAGCGTAGTATTTGGTGATATCTTTATGAAATGTGTGTATCGTTTAAGACCATACGAAGCTGTTGTGGGATCTGTAAATGCAATGCACAGAAAATGGGCGGAAGTATGTAAAGAGTTTGTCTCTTCCGGCTATCCTTCCAGACGAAAATTCAAGAAGTTATGCTGTCAGATCATCGAAGACTTTGACAATAATATCGAACTTTTAGATGTTAAAAAACCACGTGTCGGCGTTGTCGGTGAGATTCTTGTCAAATTCCTTCCGGCAGCTAATAATCATCTGGTTGATCTGCTGGAAAGTGAAGGAGCTGAAGCTGTTGTCCCAGATCTTCTGGACTTCCTGCAGTACTGCTTCTACAATCAGAACTTCAAAGTAGAAAAGCTTGGATTTGCAAAATCAAAAGCAACTATTGCAAACTGGGGCATCAAGGTCATAGACTGGTTCCGCGCTCCGGCTACCGAAGCATTTAAGAAGAGCAAACATTTTAACCCGCCGGCAGATATCCGTGATCTCGGAAAGATGGCTTCTGACATTGTATCTCTTGGAAATCAGACTGGTGAAGGCTGGTTCCTGACCGGCGAAATGTTAGAGCTGATCCACAGCGGTGCACCAAATATCGTGTGTACGCAGCCATTTGCCTGCCTGCCAAACCATGTAGTGGGCAAGGGTGTTATTAAAGAGTTACGAAGACGCTACCCACAGTCAAATATCGTAGCGATCGACTTTGATCCGGGCGCAAGTGAAGTAAATCAGTTGAATCGAATTAAACTGATGCTTTCCACAGCAAACAAGAATTTAGAGGCGTAATTTATAATTTGTAGTGATACATAAAAAAGAATCCAGCTAGATGTGTTCCTGACACGAATGATTTCTGACATCTGCTGCGTCGTTTATTTCTCATATATTTTACAAACTCGTCCGTATGGACTCAGACAATGTAAAATATATGAGACTATACTCGCAGATGTATCAGAAATCACTCTACCGTCAGATAACATCACCTTGCCGGATTCTTTTTATTCACTAATATCACTACACTTTATAATTCCTTCGAAAAGCGAAAATCACCTTATAATTTTGTTCAAAATATAGAAAATCCAGGAAAATTATTATTTGGAGAAAGGTACTCTGGAGCGGTCGGTACTTAGGCGGTGTTTTTTAGCGCCTTATGTACCGCTACCAGCGGAAGGTAGCGCGAGCGTGCCTTTGACAAATAATAATTTTCTCTGGATTAATATTGGCGAATAAATTTTTATACGAATTGTAAAATGTCTTCTACATTTCCACGAATATAATTGGCTCCGGCTTCTTCAAATTCTTTGCGGCTTCCAAATCCATAGAGAATGCCGAGACAGTCAAGTCCATTTTCATGGGCGCCGACGACATCGTGTTCGCGGTCACCGATCATAAGTACTTTAGACTTGTCTGTAATATCATTTTTCTCAAGAGCATAGGTAATGACCTGAGCTTTTGTTCCTCTTCCACCGTCCATCTCCATACCTGCAACGCATGCAAAGTATTTAGTCAGATGAAAATGATCAATAATAATCTTTGCATATTTCTCCGGTTTTGATGTTGCAACAATTGCCTGCTTTCCGGCTTCATTTATCTTCTTTAAAACTTCTTCTAATCCATCATAAACACGATTCTCATAGATGCCTTTATCATGATAATATTCCCGGTAATACTTTACTCCATCCAGACTCTGCTCTTTTGTAAAACCGTAAAATTTCTCAAAGGACTCTGTAAGCGGCGGACCGATAAATTTATATAATTTTGTCCGGTCTGTCTCTTCGATGCCGAACTTTTTCAATGCATACATGACTGAATTGGTGATTCCAAGAGCAGAATCTGTGATAGTTCCGTCCAGATCAAATAAAAATATCTCATATTTTTTGCTCATATTCCTGTACTCCTGTTATTTATACTTCTCTACAACATGAAAAGCTGATGTACTGCCCACAAGAAAAGAAGATGCGTCGGATAGTATATGTAAAAAAACCATTTTGACGCTTTCCCTGCATGATTAGATTTCTTTCCATTGTAGCAGAATAAAATGATGATTCCTGCCACAACCGGTCCGATACCTGAACACAATGCATGAATCAGCGCATTGCCCGTATTCATACTCTCTAAATTTGACAAATAATTAAATCCTGCAAATAAACAGGCTCCGATTCCAAATGATATTGCTGTTTTTATTCGATTTCCTTTACTTTTTGCAAATAAAATTGTAAAAACAGGAGCCAGTAATGCCCAGTCTGAATACAGGGATACAAAGATTAAAATTAATATTACAATCCATTTTTCCCATTTTAAAGTGGACATTTCCATAACCTTAAGAATCAGGAAACACAAAAATAAGGTACACAGCATATTCATCTGGACCATGCCAAATGCCAGACAAAATGGTATGAATGATATCACACCGAACAGCAGCAGCCGCTCCTCATATTTTTTCTTATCATGGGTATAACCGTAACCTTCCACCAGAAAATAGCACATCGTAATTGCAGTAAAATACCCAATGTCGATCATAACCTCAAATAGTAACGTTCCCGGTGTCAGAAATATATTTGCAATATGGTTGCATGTCATGGTAATGATTGCAAGAAATTTAATTTGATCTCGATTCATGTTCTGCCCCTTACAATTTTTCACCGACTATTTCACTAAAAGGCTCTTTCCGGTCATCTCTGCCGGCTGTTTCATTCCCATTAATTCAATCAATGTCGGAGCAATATCTGCAAGGCATCCGCCTTCTCTTAATTTATATGCAGGATCTGCATTTACAAGAATAAATGGAACCGGATTTGTTGTATGAGCAGTGAATGGTTCGCCTGACTCATAGTCGATCAACTGTTCTGCATTTCCATGGTCTGCACAGATAAACATCTGTCCATCTACCTTCTTAATTGCTTCAACTGTTTTTCCTACACACTCATCAACCGCCTCAATAGCCTTGATTGCCGCTCCTTCTACGCCAGTATGTCCGACCATATCCGGGTTTGCAAAGTTGATGATAATCACATCATATTTATCAGATTCAATTGCTTCAACTAATTTGTCACATACTTCATAAGCACTCATTTCCGGTTTCAGATCATAAGTTGCCACCTTCGGAGATTTCACAAGGATTCTATCCTCGCCCTCATTCGGCTCCTCAACTCCACCGTTAAAGAAGAATGTCACATGTGCATATTTCTCTGTCTCGGCGATACGTGCCTGTTTAAGTCCATTCTTTGCAAGGAATTCACCAAATGTATTGGTAATCTTTTCTTTTACAAATGCCACAAGTTTATTTTCAATTGTCACATCGTACTCTGTAAAGCATACGAATGTTGTCTTAATTCTAACGCCTCTGTCAAAGCTTTCAAATTTATCATCGCAAAATGTTCTTGTAATTTCTCTCGCACGGTCTGGACGGAAATTAAAGAAGATGATGGAATCATTTTCTTTGACTGTTGCAAGCGCAGCTCCATCTTTTTCAACAACTGTTGGCAGAACAAACTCATCTGTTGTATCTTTATCATAAGATGCCTGGATTCCGGCTGGTCCGCTTGTTGCCTTTTCGCCTTCTCCGTATGCAATTGCACGGTATGCCTTTTCTACACGATCCCAGCGATTATCACGATCCATCGCATAATACCGTCCCATAACAGACGCTACTTCACCAACACCTATTTCTTTCATCTTAGCTTCTAACTGCTCTACATACTCTTTTCCTGATGCCGGTGGTGTATCACGTCCATCCAGGAAGCAGTGTACATAAACTTTCTTAAGTCCCTGTCTTTTTGCCAACTCAAGAAGTCCGAAAATGTGCTCAATATGGCTGTGTACTCCTCCATCTGATACAAGTCCCATCAAATGAAGTGCAGAATCATTTTTCTTTACATTTTCACACGCAGCAAGCAGTGCTTTGTTCTCAAAGAAATCTCCATCCTGAATAGATTTTGTGATTTTTGTCAATTCCTGGTACACAATACGTCCGGCCCCCATATTCAGATGTCCGACTTCAGAGTTTCCCATCTGTCCATCCGGAAGTCCGACAGCTAGTCCGCTTGCATATCCTTTTACAAATGGATACTCTGCCATTAACTTATCCACAACCGGAGTCTTTGCTTCAGCTACAGCATTTCCTTTCTGATTATTATTTAAACCGTAACCATCTAAAATCATAAGAACTGTTGGTCTCTTGCTCATTATTCTTCTCCTTCTTTCTTCATAAGTCTGTCAAGCCATGTATCAACAAGTGAAATCCAGCTTGTACATTCCTCCTGTACACCCCTGCCATCCAGACATTCTACCAGTTCATTGGCAAGGCTGAGTCCATGAATCCCTTCCGGATACACATGCAGCTCCACCGAAATGCCTGCTTTCCATAATGCCATGGCAAGCAGCAGAGAATTCGGCAGCGGTACTGTCTGATCTGTTGCTGTATGCCAGATAAAACAAGGCGGCATGGAATCTGTAATCTGATGATCCAAAGATAAGTTCCAAGCCTCTTCCTCTACTGTATCTCCAAGAAGATTCTGGAAGCTTGGCGTATGCGCATATTTCGGATCCGATGTGATAACCGGATAACAGAGGATCAGGCCTCTTGGCTTTAACATCTCTCTTTGCATACCACTTTTCTCCACCAAAAACTCGCGTTTCCAAAATGCACAGTAATTAGCCGCCAGATGTCCTCCTGCTGAAGCTCCCGCCAGTACAATTTTCTTTGTGTCAATATACCATTCTTTTGCATGTTCATGAATCTGTCTGACACTCTCTGTCACTTCCAAAAGCTGTGTCGGATAAAATGCCTCCTGTGACACAGAATACTGTAACACACATGCATGATAGCCCAGACTCAAAAAATGCATGGCAAGAGGTTCTCCTTCCCGGTAACTGACTTTGTGGTATCCGCCACCCGGACAAATCAGAATGATCGGCCGTTTCTGGATCTTCATCTCGTCCGGAAGTGTATCCAGTATATAAAACTGTGCTCGACTCGTCTTATCAGAACCTTCCACTTGAATTGGTATTTCTTTATATATCATAATACTATCCTCTAGCGCTGTTTATTTTCGTAAACTGATCATACCTTAAGACTCTTTGACGAGTCAGGGTAAAAATCGCAGGAAGTGTCTGCCGCCCCCTGCGATTCAAAATCTTACTTGTAATTTACAATTTTCCCGAAATCTGCTTTCAGAGATGCTCCACCTACAAGTCCTCCATCGATATCAGCCTGTGCGAACAATTCTGCTGCATTTCCAGCATTTACAGATCCGCCATACTGAATACGGATAGCTTCTGCTGTTGCCTCATCATAGATTTCAGCGATACATGCACGAATACCTGCGCATACTTCTTCAGCCTGCTCGGTTGTTGCTGTCTTACCTGTTCCAATTGCCCAGATTGGCTCGTAAGCGATAACTGCTGTTTTTGCCTGATCTGCTGTCACATTCTGGAATCCGACTTTCACCTGCTGGCGGATGAAATCCATTGTCACACCCTGCTCTCTCTGCTCCAGTGTCTCACCACAGCACATAATTGGTGTAATACCATGCTCAAATGCTTTCAGGATTTTCTTATTGACATCAGCATTTGTTTCACCAAAATACTCTCTTCTCTCAGAATGTCCAAGAACAACATATTTGACACCTGCATCTACTAACATAGCTGGTGAAATCTCGCCTGTGTAAGCCCCGCTCTCTTCAAAATACATATTCTCAGCGCCAACCTGAATGTTGGTCCCTTTTACTGCCTCAGCAACTGGAATAATATCAATTGCCGGTACACAGAACACTACATCTACTTCGTCATTTGCAACTAAAGGTTTTAACTCATTTACAAGAGCAACTGCCTCGCTTGGAGTTTTATTCATCTTCCAGTTACCTGCAACAATTTTTCTTCTTGCCATGATTTTATCTCCTAATTTGAAATTTATTGTTCAGTATTTTTCTGAAATTAATCAAAGAAAAACATTGGATACGAGTGTATACTTGGTTTTCGTCACTTATTTATCGTTAGCAGCTACAACACCCGGTAATTCTTTTCCTTCCAGGAATTCCAGAGAAGCTCCGCCACCTGTGGAAATGTGTGTCATCTTGTCGCCATATCCAAGCTGGTTCACTGCTGCTGCGGAATCTCCACCACCGATGATTGTAACTGCATCTGTATCAGCAAGTGCTTTTGCAACTGCCTCTGTTCCATGTGCGAAGTTCGGCATCTCGAAGCAGCCCATTGGTCCGTTCCATACAACTGTCTTAGCATCTTTTACTGCGTCACAGAAAATTTTCTCTGTCTCAGGTCCAATATCAAGTCCCTGCCATCCGTCCGGAATCTCACCGCTTTTTACAACTTTTTTATTTGCTCCATTGGAGAAATCATCTGCAATGACTGTATCTACAGGAAGAAGAAGTTTTACACCTTTCTCCTGTGCTTTCTTTAACATGTCAAGTGCATACTGGCAGTAGTCAGCCTCAAGAAGTGAATTTCCAACTGTACCGCCCTGAGCTTTACTGAATGTGTAAGACATACCACCACCAATGATCAGTGTGTCAACTTTATCGATCAAGTTCTCAATTACAGAAATCTTGCTGGATACCTTTGCTCCACCGAGAATTGCTACAAACGGTCTCTTTGGATTGTTTACTGCATTTCCGAGAAAATCAATCTCTTTCTGCATTAAATATCCTACAACTGCTGTGTCCACATATTTTGTAATACCTACGTTAGAGCAGTGCGCACGGTGTGCTGTGCCAAATGCATCATTTACAAATACTTCGCAAAGAGAAGCAAGGTCTTTGCTGAAAGCATCTTCATTCTTTGTCTCTTCTGCTCTGTAACGTGTATTCTCAAGTAAGATGACATCTCCGTCTTTCATATTGGCTACTGCTGCTTTTGCGTTAGCTCCTACAACCTCAGGATCTGCTGCAAATTTTACTTCCTGTCCAAGAAGCTCTGAGAGTCGTACTGCAACTGGTGCAAGAGATAACTCCGGTACTGGCTGTCCCTTAGGTTTTCCAAGGTGTGAGCAAAGGATGATCTTTCCTCCGTCAGCAATCAGCTTTTTAATTGTAGGAAGTGCTGCAACAAGACGGTTCTCGTCTGTAATTTTTCCATCAATAAGTGGTACGTTAAAATCGCATCTTACAAGAACCTTTTTCCCTTTTACATTGATATCATCTACTGATTTTTTATTTAACATAACATTCTCTCCATTCTCAAAATGAATATACTCTGGCTTGTTCTGCCAAATGCTTTTTAAGCAATAAAATTATATTTCTATTACTTAAAAAGGATCCGGTCCATATTAGACCGGACCCTTTGTGAGTCTTTATGAAATACTCGAAATCTTATGCAAGCTCTGAGAAGTATTTGATTGTTCTTACCATCTGGCTTGTGTAAGAATTCTCGTTGTCATACCAGGAAACAACCTGAACCTGTGTTGTTCCGTTGTCAAGCGGCATAACCATTGTCTGTGTTGCATCGAACAGTGAACCATATCTCATTCCAACGATATCACTGGATACGATCTCATCTGTGTTGTATCCGAATGACTCATTAGAAGCTGCTTTCATAGCCTCATTGATCTGCTCTACTGTTACGTTACCCTCTACAACTGCTGTCAGGATTGTTGTTGATCCTGTAGGTGTTGGTACACGCTGTGCAGAACCGATGAGTTTTCCATTCAGCTCTGGAATAACAAGACCGATTGCTTTTGCAGCACCTGTGCTGTTTGGTACGATATTAACTGCTGCTGCACGAGATCTTCTTAAATCACCTTTTCTCTGTGGTCCATCAAGAGTCATCTGATCTCCTGTGTAAGCATGGATTGTGCTCATGATACCAGATTTGATCGGTGCAAGATCATTCAGTGCCTTAGCCATAGGTGCAAGACAGTTTGTTGTACAAGAAGCTGCAGAAATAACTGTATCCTCTGGTTTTAACTCATTGTGGTTTACATTATATACGATTGTTGGCAGGTCTTTTCCAGCTGGTGCGGAAATAACAACTTTTCTAGCTCCTGCTTTGATATGTGCCATGGATTTTTCTTTAGATGTATAGAATCCTGTACACTCCAGAACAACGTCTACACCGATTTCTCCCCATGGAAGTTCCTCAGCATTAGCTTTTGCGTAGATTTTGATCTCTTTTCCGTCAACAATGATAGAATCCTCTGTAGCCTCTACCTTATCAGCTAAAGCATATCTTCCCTGAGAAGAATCATACTTTAACAGGTGTGCAAGCATCTTAGGAGATGTCAGGTCGTTGATTGCAACTACCTCATATCCCTCTGCTCCAAACATCTGTCTGAAAGCTAAACGTCCAATACGTCCAAAACCATTAATCGCTACTTTTACTGCCATGATTAATTCCTCCTAAAGTTTTAAATTTAGTTCTTTGCATTTTATGCTGATCTCTTCAACAAAAGTTTGTTAAAGATTCATCAACCTCTTTCATTGTACTAAATAAAGTACAAAAATTCAAGTCTCTTTTCGAATTCTATCGAAGTGTCAAAAAAATCGGCTTTCTTTCCTTAAATTCTGTATAATATTTAAAATTACACCCTTTTAAAATATCACACGCCTTGTCAAATTCCCATGCAATATGCTCTGGCCGGTGCCCATCTGCACCAACTGTAACAATTTCGCCTCCAAGCTCTCTGTAATGCTTCAAAATATCCGGATGCGGATGTGCGAAGGGCAGTCCATATTTGAGTCCTGCCATATTAAGCTCAAGTCCTTTGCCATGTTCGATCAGTTCTCTTAAAAGAGCGTCTATCTCATCTGCAAACATCTTATACGAATATTCTTTTTCTTTGTTCTTACCATATCTTACCACATAATCCAGATGTCCCATAACATCAAAATCATGAAAATGTCTGATATCCTCCAGACTCTCCTCAAAGGTCATCCTGTATACTTGCGCATCAGTCTTTCCTTCAAACAGCTTTTCGGACGCCGGGTCTACGCCGTGAACCGAGTGGACCGATCCAATCACCATATCAAATGGATACTTTGGAACGAACCTGCTGTAATATTCTGCAAGATGCGGTCCGAGACCAAGTTCAACCCCTATCCGGACCTCTATCTGATCCCGATATTGTTCCCTTAGCCTTGTCATAGTTGTAAAATATTCATCTACATCAAAAATCTGCTCTCCCTCGCCCCACTGATCGTCATCTTTGTCATAATGATCTGTAAAGCAGATGGCTTTTAAACCCTTCTGGATGGAAGCTTCTATCATTTTCTTTGGACAGACCTCTGCATCATAAGAAAAGCTGCTGTGCATATGTGCATCTGTTTTCATAGAATCGTTCCTCCTCCAAGAACATATTCTCCATCATAAAGCACCAGTGCCTGTCCCGGTGTGATCGCACGTACCGGTTCATCGAATGTACATAAAATTTCGTCTTCTCCTGTACGTTCGACTGTACACCATGCACCTTTATGATTATAGCGGATCTTTCCCCACGCACGCTTCTTCCCATCAATGTCAGCAACCGACATGAAATTCACATGATTAGCACGTACATATCTGGACATGGATTCTTCATTGGTTCCCACAACTACTTCATTTGTCTCTGGACGGATCTCCAGTACAAATGCCGGATGTCCCAGAGATAATCCAAGGCCCTTTCTCTGCCCCACTGTATAATGTATGATTCCTTTATGCTGTCCTACAATCGTTCCATCGGAAGTCACGAAGTTCCCCGGTCGAATTGAACCTGCCGCAGTGTTTTCTTCTATATATGTGGCATAGTCTCCATCCGGAACAAAACATATATCCTGACTGTCTGGTTTATGAGCAACCAGAAGTCCGATATTCTCAGCCATCTTACGTACTTCGTCTTTGCTGTACTTTCCGACTGGCATCAGTGTTTTACTAAGCTGATCCTGTGTCAGATTATATAGCGCATAAGTCTGATCCTTCATGCTCGTCACGGAAGTCTTAATAGAATACCTTCCACTAGGAAGCTGTTCTACCTGTGCATAATGACCGGTCGCAATATAGTCTGCGCCAATCTCCATCGCTCTTGTAAGCAGAGACTCCCATTTTACATAACGGTTACAGGCAATACATGGATTCGGTGTCCTTCCATGCAAATAGTCATCGATAAAATAATCGATGACATATTTTTTAAATTCATTTTTAAAATTCATAACATAATAAGGAATGCCCAGACGGGCAGCTACCCGTCTGGCATCTTCCACAGCAGAAAGTCCACAGCATCCGCCTTCTTCCTGCTGCTTGAATTCATCTTCATCCTGCCAGATCTGCATGGTCACACCGATCACATCATATCCCTGCTCCTTTAAAAGCCAGGCAGCCACCGATGAATCCACACCACCGGACATTCCTACTACTACTTTTTTCTTCTCCATCACATCTACCTTTGCGATTTAATACTCTTCTGCCTCATCCTCTTCACCTTCGTGAATATCTGATTTTGGTTTCTGGAGTCCTTCAATTGTAATACCGTTCTTCTGTGCATAGTCCCACAGTGCTGCATGGATTGCTTCCTCTGCAAGAAGGGAACAGTGTACCTTTACCGGCGGAAGTCCGTCAAGTGCTTCCATAACCGCTTTATTCGTAACCTCCATCGCTTCCTGAACCGTCTTTCCTTTTACCATCTCAGTTGCCATACTGCTTGTTGCAACTGCAGCTCCGCATCCAAATGTCTTGAATTTTACATCTTTAATGATCTGGTTCTCGTCGATGTCCAGATAAATTCTCATAATATCTCCACATTTTGCATTTCCAACAGTTCCTACTCCACTGGCATCCTCAATCTCTCCTACATTTCTTGGATGTTCAAAGTGATCCATTACTTTTGCTGAATACATTTATATTTCCTCCTGACGTTTGTGATTTATTATCTATTTTTGTTTTTTTAAGAAGTCCTCATAAAGTGGTGACATCTGACGGATATAAGCCACGATTTCTTTCAGACTGTCTACCACGTAGTCGATATCTTCTTTTGTGATTTCCTCATTCAAAGTCAGTCTGAGTGATCCGTGTGCGATCTCGTGAGGCAGTCCGATTGCCAGAAGTACATGGGACGGATCTAAAGATCCTGATGTACATGCAGATCCGCTGGAACCACAGATTCCTTTCATATCCAATCTGATCAGAAGTGACTCTCCTTCGATGAACTGGAAGCTGAAGTTTGCGTTGTTCGGAAGTCTCTTTGTCGGATGTCCGTTCAGTCTTGTATACGGTATCTCATCCAAAACACGTTTAATCAGATAATCACGTACTTCTGTTTCTTTCTTTGTACGTTCTTGCATCGTGCGGATCGCACGCTCAGTTGCTGTTCCGATTCCCACGATTCCCGGTACATTTTCTGTTCCGGCACGACGTTTTCTCTCCTGAGCTCCGCCATGAACGAATGAGCGGAGCTTAACCCCTTTACGGATGTAAAGAAATCCAATTCCCTTAGGTCCGTTTAATTTGTGACCACTGGCACTCAACATATCAATATGACATTCGTCAACATTGATTGGAACCTGTCCAAATGCCTGTACTGCATCTGTGTGGAATAGTATACCATGCTCATGAGCAATCTCACCAATCTCTTTGATTGGCTGGATCGTACCAATCTCGTTATTTGCAAACATCACAGAAATCAGGATTGTGTCCGGACGTATTGCTGCTTTCAGGTCATCTAATTTCACTATACCATATTCATCTACATCCAGATAAGTTACTTCGTATCCTCTCTTTTCAAGATACTCGGCACTATGAAGAATTGCATGGTGTTCAATCTTTGTTGTGATGATGTGTTTTCCTTTATTTCCATAAGCCTCTGCAGTTGCTTTCAATGCCCAGTTATCAGACTCTGAGCCACCTGCTGTAAAGTAAATTTCTTCTGTTTTGGCACCGAGCGCATTTGCAATGATTTCTCTCTGCTGTGTGATCACTTCTTTATTCTGTGCTGCAAAGCTATATACGCTGGAAGGATTTCCATAGTATTCTGTAAAATAAGGAAGCATAGCCTCTACAACCTCTGGAGCTGTCTTTGTTGTTGCCGCATTATCAAGATAAATTAATTTAGACATCTTACATTACCCTTCTTTCTCTATTGTTGACTGCATTCTCCGTGGATAACGCCCTCCGGATTCAGTTCTTTGCTTTCTTTTACAAGCTCATCCAGCTTGATTTCATTTACGGTTTTATTAATACTGTCGTTGATTTTCTGCCATACATACTTTGTGACGCATTCATCTGAAGCCATACACCCTTCTTCTGAATAAAATGCTGCGCATCTTACTGGTTCCAGATTGCCTTCCAGGGCACGCAGTACATCACCTACCGATATTTCTGACGCATCACGGGCAAGCACATATCCTCCGGACGCTCCCCGGATACTTTTTACAAGCCCTGCTTTTTTCAGTAATGCAAAAAGCTGTTCCAGATATCGCTCAGACAATTTTTGTCTCGTGGCTATGCAGCCGATGGATACCGGTTCTTTCTCGCTAAATCTCGCCAAATCGATAATGGCTCGCAGACCATACTTTCCTTTTGTCGACAGTTTCAATATTTTCACCTTCTTTTCCAATCCCTAGCAAAATACTGGGGATTTACTTTAAGTAGAATATCACTCATTTTCCGTTCTGTCAAGCTTTTCCTACGTATATAATAAAGAAATAAAGGCATCTTTGGAGGTACTTTCATGGAGTTACACAATCCACTTATCAAAGGGACATTTATTTTAACCGTTACAGGGCTGCTCACCAGATTTATGGGGTTTTTTTATCGCATTTTCCTAAGCCATACATTTGGAGCGGTTCAGGTCGGACTTTACCAGCTTATTTTCCCCATTTATGCTCTTGGCTATTCCGCAACTTGTGCCGGAATCCAGACGATTCTCTCCCGCAGTGTTGCCAGCCGTCTTGTTCAGGGCAGAAAAAAAGAAGCCCGCCAGCTTCTCTATACCGGACTTCTCATCACGTTGTCCGTCTCCTGCTGTTTTACAATTTTTCTGCAAAAATTCGCGCCATTTTTAGCTGGCTCTGTACTTGGTGACCGAAGATGTGAACATCTTCTGATTCTGCTTTCTTACGTTTTTCCTTTCAGTGCTATACATAGCTGTATTACCGGATACTGCCTCGGCCTAAAAGACACCAAAATTCCTTCATCCTCTCAATTATTAGAACAAACTGTACGTATTTTCAGTGTTCTCGTTATTTGTCAGTTTTTAAACCACACAGAAGGATTTTCCGGCATCTGGATTGCTGTTCTGGGGTTGATATTCGGTGAAATAGCTTCTGCCCTTTATAGTTTAAAATGCGTTCGTAATAAACCTGGGCTTTATTTTCTTATTCCGTCTTCCCTTTCCTTACAGCAAATATTTTCCGATGCAAAAGAGCTTATAAAACTTTCTCTTCCACTTACCGGTAATCGTATACTTTTAAATATACTGCAAAGTATCGAAGCAGTCTCTATCCCTGCTTCTTTACTAATTTATGGGCTTTCCACCTCAGATGCCCTGAGTACTTATGGTGTCCTGACAGGCATGGCTCTTCCTTGTATCCTGTTTCCATCCGCTCTTACTAATTCTGCTTCCACAATGCTCTTACCTGCTATCACAGAAGCCCAGACTCAAAAAAACGTACAACGTATAAAGAAAATGATCCGAAGTTCCATCTGTGGTTGCATTTTTCTTGGAACTGGATGCCTGGCCGGATTCTTTCTACTTGGTCCCGCATTAGGAAGACTGCTCTTCCATAGCTCTCTTGCCGGAGAGTTCATACGTACCCTTTCCTGGATGTGTCCATTTTTATACGCCAACAGTGCACTCATCAGCATTATCCATGGTCTCGGAAAAACCGGCATTTCTTTCTTGCTAAATACGCTAAGTCT
Source organism: Dorea sp. Marseille-P4042 (assembly GCF_900290215.1). Lineage (NCBI taxonomy): Bacteria > Bacillati > Bacillota > Clostridia > Lachnospirales > Lachnospiraceae > Dorea > Dorea sp. Marseille-P4042. Next base: position 507,457 of record NZ_OLMI01000001.1, read on the forward strand.
TTTCATTCGGATCATTGGTGTCTTATATTTTACAGCATATTGGGGAATCCCGGGATACCTGCATTGCCTTCTGGCAAGCCAGATATTCCTTTTCGTAACCGGGATTTTGTATATAAGCCATCATTTACGCCAGATGCTTTTGAGTTCTCATTACAACACATAAAAGAATGCTAGTTTTTATAATGTTCTCAAAAACATTTTCAACAATACCGGATTGACCAGACACTCTAATGCAATTCCCATAGTAAGAAATAATACAAAACTTAACGTCTTCGTAGAATTCCATTCGCTCACCGGATATCGGAATAAATATAGTAAAAGCATTGCATAAGCCGGTATATAGCACAAAAAATGCGGAAGCATACTTATAACGCATAATATCAATCCTTTGACTCCCAGCATAAGAAGTGCCGATGTCAGAATCATGCCACTTGCCAGTCCAGCCCATAAAAGGAACAGATAAGCTGCTATTTTCCGGAACTTTGTCCCACCAAGTATTGCAAGTCCGCCTGCCGGAAGCAGGCGTATCTGCGCTACATACCACATATAATCAAAAGATTTCAAATCATAGCCAAGATACTGGCTTCTGAACCACTCGCTCCAGATTCCCACATCCACAACATACCTGGTCGAAGCAACATTCAAATATATGATTCCAAGAAAAAAGCCCAGCATATAAATCAGAATAGGATACCTTTGCCTTCTTTGTATCTTCACACACGTAACCTCCTGTTCAGATACTTTTGCATGTAGTCTCCCTCTATTTATATGCCTGGACTTTCTAGATATTCTTATTTACTTGTTGTGACTCTTCTTTGTTCAAAAATCTGCTTTTCCATCTCATGCAAACACTGATGTCTGCAGATTGCTATTTTCCATATTTGTCCGCATATGCGAGAAGTGCTGCCACCGTCTTGGAATCTTCAATCTCACCGGAATAAATCTTTTTTCTTAATTCAGCAATGGTGTAAGCTCCCACATTGATAAATTCATCCTCGTCCAGATGCTGGTGTGACGGAATCAGATTTTTCGCAACGTAAATATCGATCTTCTCATCGCAAAATGCCACTGTTGTCCGAAGTGTAATCAACCATTCAAGATGCTCTGAACGATATCCCGTCTCCTCCTCCAGTTCTCTGGAAGCGCATTCAATTCCAGGCTCTCCCGGCGCATCCAGTTTCCCTGCCGGGATTTCAAGCGTATCTCGCTCCAACGCATTACGATACTGGGTAACCATGAGAATTTTTCCATCATCCATGACCGGAACAACTGCGGCTGCCCCGTCATGATGGATAAAATCCCATTCTGCCGTGTTACCATTTGCAAATTTCATATGGTCTTTATAAACTTTTATGACTGTTCCCTCATATGCCAGATCTCTTCCGATACGTTTCACTTCTTCGCTCATAATTCAGCCACCTTTCTTATATAGATGATACAAATGCTTCCATCATATTCATTTTCTTCTTGAGATTTTTTTCTGTCATACCTTCATAAGTGAACCACAGCAGCTGATCTTTTTCTGCGTCCGGTGTCACAGCCGTCATATATTCCTCTGTCAGAATCTTCGCAGCATTTGCCGTATTTCCAATCAGAACTCCATTGTACATCTTCTCATCCACTTTTGTAAAATCGATGCAGACTGCCCCATCTTTTTCCTCCGTTGCCAGCGTCACAAGCGGCATCTCTTCGATTCTCTGTACGATATATTCTTTGAAATCCATCACATACATCTCCTTTTATTTACTATCAACCATAATTGTAGCATTTTAGGACTATTATAGCAATTTCTTATTATACAAAAAAAGAAACCATCACCATAAGCTTTTATGCTTTATATGTGATGATTCCTTATCATTTATCTTCTACTTGGCATAATCTGTAACTCTTGATTCACGAATTACATTTACCTTAATCTGACCTGGATATTCAAGTTCAAATTCAACCTGTTTCGCAATATCTCTGGCCAGCAATACCATGTCTGCATCAGATACTTGTTCTGGAACTACCATGATACGAATCTCTCTACCTGCTTGAATTGCAAAAGATTTCTCAACGCCTTTAAACTGATTGGCGATATCTTCTAATTGTTTTAACCTGTTTGTGTATGTTTCTAATGTTTCTCTTCTTGCACCCGGTCTTGCTGCAGAAATCGTATCAGCAGCCTGTACAACACATGCAATCAGGGATTCCGGCTCTACATCGCCGTGATGGGCTTCAACCGCATTGATAACGGTTGCGGACTCTTTGTATTTTCTGCAAAGGTCAACACCGATCTGGATATGTGATCCTTCCACATCATGATCGATTGATTTACCGATATCATGTAAAAGTCCGGCTCTCTTAGCCACTCTGACATCGAGACCGATTTCTCCAGCAAGAAGTCCGGATAACTGTGCCACTTCAATAGAATGCTTCAACGCATTCTGTCCATAGCTTGTTCTGAACTTCATTCTACCAAGAAGCTTGATAAGCTCTGGATGAATTCCATGAACACCAACTTCAAGTGCAGCTGACTCTCCTTCCTCACGAATCATAGAATCGACTTCTTTCTGCGCTTTTTCTACCATCTCTTCGATTCTTGCCGGATGTATACGTCCGTCAACGATCAGCTTCTCAAGCGCAATTCTCGCAACTTCACGTCTGATTGGATCAAAGCCTGATAATACAACAGCTTCCGGGGTATCATCGATAATCAGTTCCACACCTGTCAGTGTCTCCAAAGTACGGATATTACGTCCTTCTCTACCAATAATTCTTCCCTTCATCTCATCATTCGGAAGCTGAACTACAGAAATCGTAGTCTCAGCTACATGATCTGCTGCACATCTCTGGATAGCAGTGACAACACATTCCTTTGCCTTCTTATCTGCTTCTTCCTTTGCCTGCGCTTCCATCTCTTTGATCATCTTCGCAGTATCATGTTTCACATCTTCTTCAACAGTTTTTAACAAATATTCTTTTGCCTGTTCGGAGGTAAGTCCTGAGATTCTTTCTAGTTCCTGTACACGTTGTTGACTCAGCTCGTCAACTTTCTTCTCACGCTGCTTCAACTGTTCTTCTTTTGCTGTAAAGCTTGCTTCGCGCTTCTCAATTGCCTCAGACCGTTTATCCAAAGCTTCTTCCTTGGAAAGTACACGCTTCTCATATCTCTGTAATTCAGATCTGCGTTCCTTTGACTCTCTCTCAAGTTCATTCTTATTCTTGATTGATTCCTCTTTAATTTCCAAGAGAGACTCCTTCTTCTTAGCCTCGGCTGTCTTCACTGCATCATCGATAATCTCACGCGCTTTGTTCTCCGCATTACCAATCTTAGATTCCGCATTCTTCTTCAGATTAGAAACGGTTACAAAGTGACTGATGACTGCTGACACAATGACAAGCACTACTGCAACAGCAATTACTATTCCTATCGGCACAGGAGCACCTCCTTATTTAGTTTTCATTGTACAAATACAACAGTTAAATTCTATACTGTTTTGTGAAAGATGTCAAGCTTAACCATTGAAAACTTCTATAATTTAAATATGTTTTCTTTATATCAACTGTACATCTCACACTCATATATCTGCATGGTTCTTCTGATATCATCATAGCCAAAACCCTTTCTGACAAGGTAAGCCATTATTTTTTTCTTTTCCTCCGGCGTCGTATTCTCCCGATCATAATGCTTTTTCTCTAGCAGTCTGCGAATTGCCTCCGTAGAATCTTCACGCTCATAGCTCTCTTCAAATGCTTCATCAATTAGTTCTCTGGACACTCCTTTTCCCACAAGCTGCATATAAATCTCCCGCCTGCTTTTTCGTTCTTTCCTTGATTCAATAAAACTTCTTGCATATTCATAATCATTGATATAGCCAAAAGATTTTACATAACTGATTGCAGCCTCCACGATATCTGCCGGATATTCATTACGCGTAAGTTTCTCCCTAAGCTGCGCCTCTGTACGCCACATATCATTCAAAAGATGCATTGCCCGAAGCTTTGCTCTTTTTAATATAACCTCTGTTCGAATCTTCTCATAGCTTTCCTGCGACAATTCCTGATCTTCGGCTATATGAAAACGGGACAGTTCACCCTTATACAATATAAAAGCAAACTGTCCATCTACATATACCTTATACTTTGTCTTTGTCACAGCTTCAACTCTTGTGACAACCATCTGTTAGTCCTCTTTTTCTGCCTCTGCTGCTACTTTGACCGCACTGTCAGCTTTACTGCTTTTTCCTTCCTTTGTATCCGCTTCCTCTGATGCTGATCCGTCAAAATTATAGTGTGCACGAATCTGCTTATCCAAAGACTCCATAAGTTCCGGATGCTCTGTGAGATAAATCTTAGCATTCTCACGTCCCTGGCCGATCTTATCTCCATTACAGGAGAACCATGCACCACTCTTGTTGACAAGTCCAAGATTTACTGCAAGATCCAGAATATCTCCTTCTTTTGAAATACCTTTTCCGAACATAATATCAAATTCTGCCTCTTTGAACGGAGGTGCGATCTTATTCTTCACAATCTTCACACGGGTTCTGTTACCAATCATCTCTCCGCCCTGCTTGAGCGTCTCGATTCTTCTGACGTCCATGCGGACAGATGCATAGAACTTCAATGCACGTCCACCGGTCGTAGTCTCCGGATTACCGAACATAATACCAACCTTCTCACGAAGCTGGTTGATAAAGATTACCACACAGTTAGACTTGCTGATAACAGGGGTCAGCTTACGTAGTGCCTGGGACATCAGTCTTGCCTGAAGTCCTACATGGGAATCTCCCATATCTCCTTCAATCTCCTGCTTCGGTACAAGTGCTGCAACAGAGTCAATGACAATAATATCCATCGCGCCGGAACGCGCCATTGTCTCAGCAATCTCAAGCGCCTGATCTCCACTGTCAGGCTGTGAAATGTAAAGTTCATCAATATCTACTCCAATGTTACGCGCATAAACCGGATCAAGGGCATGTTCAGCATCAATAAACCCTGCAATCCCGCCTCTTTTCTGAACTTCCGAAATCATATGCAGTGCAACTGTTGTCTTACCACTGGACTCTGGTCCGTAAATCTCAACCACACGTCCTCTTGGAACACCTCCGAGTCCCAGTGCAATATCCAGACTTAAAGATCCTGTCGGAATTGTCTCCACTGATACCTGGGCTGCCGGGTCTCCAAGCTTCATGACCGTACCTTTACCAAAATCCTTCTCTAACTTTGCAATAGCCGCATCTAAGGCTTTCTTCTTATCTTCATTATTCGCCATAATTAAATCTCCTTGATGTTCTCCGAACGAATGTTCGGTATCTGATTAATATAGTATTATAACCGCCGCAAATTGTCAATAGAAAAAACAAGAAAAAGTGTGTAAGAATTGTTTCCCCTGACAATGTTAACTGTATCATGGTTTTCAATCTCCGTCAACGCAAATCCACGAAGAATGTATTCCATCTTGTATAGCAGAAAAAGCGCTCCATACATCTTTTCAGGCACCAGGAAAATGTCCGTTTTTTAAGCCCGCTTCTTGTCAAAACATCGTATTTTCCAATAATATTTTTATCTAATATATACCGCACTTCTCCCACTTTCTGCCCTTTTTCTACCGGTGCAGACAAAGCTTTTTCCATCTGCACGGAAATCTCTACATTTTCATCAGTTCTTAATAATACTTTTAATATTTCCGGCTTCTGTTGAATTTCAACCTCAGCCACGCTGTTTTTCTGATAAATGTTCTGGTCGTTACCACTATCTTTTACAACAATCTCCTGCTTTGGAAGCTCCTGCCATACGTTCCGGTACTCATAATTCGAAAGTCCATATTCCATAAGTTTCTTCGTGTCACTCCATTTATATCCTTTATGATTCGGCCAGCCACAGGCAAGTAATGCCACGATAAACGTCCGTTCATCACGTCTGAGTGCACCGACATAGCAATATCCTGCATCTGCCGTAAAACCGGTCTTGCCAGAAATCGCCCCGTCCATCATAGTCAGAAAAGCATTGTGATTCGCGCATGTATAAGAAGAAGTTCCTTTAAGATCCCGGAAATGGTATTCTTTCGTTCCGGTAATATCCAGAAACATTTCCTTTTCCGGAGAATCCATAATACAATATTTCATAATTTCCGCCAGTTCTATGGCTGTTGTGGCGTGCACGCCACCTTCATCCTCTCCGTCCAGTCCGTTTGGCGTTACAAAATGTGTCTTAGTAAGCCCCAGTTCTTCTGCTTTTTCATTCATCATTTTTACAAATGCTTCCACGCTTCCGGCGATCTCTTCTGCAACCATAACTGCGCTGTCATTATGCGATTCCAGCATAAGAGAGAATAAAATATCTCTCAGATAGAACTGCTGCCCTTCCCGGACACCCAGATGAACTTTCGGCTGACTGGCAGCATATGCAGACGCTGTGACTATCTCATTATCTGTCATATGCTCCAGTGCTATGATGCAGGTCATAATCTTTGTGGTGCTTGCCATAGGCCTTATGGCTTCCTCTTCTTTTCCAAATAAAACACGCCCACTGTCAGCATCCATAAGGACTGCCGATTGGGCGTATAGATTTTGTGGCTCGTCTGTATTTTGTTTCATTTTGTCAGCCATCTGACCCGATAGATTCTGACCCGATTCCTGAATTTCATATCTTGCCAGCCAGGCGGCAGATATACATAGCAAAAGTAAGACTGCGATAATTTTTATTTTGATCTGATTCATATCCAGTACCCTGAAGCACCGTTATCTTTACAGATTATGATACTCTGCACACAAATATGTATCTCTTCTTTACTTTATCTGTTTCATTTACTATATCTGTTTATACATTTAATTTAAGCTGTACTTCTTCCTCTGCCTCTTCTTTAAATGTTTCTACCTGTTCCGGCTGCATGCTCGGAAGATCTTCGATAGACTGAATACTGAATCTTCGCAAGAATTCTTCTGTTGTACCAAATAAAATCGGCCGTCCCGGTGCATCCAGTCTTCCCACTTCACAGGCAAGATTATATTCTACCAGTTTATTTACCGCGTGATCTGATTTGACTCCACGAATCTTTTCGATTTCAAGCTTTGTCACCGGCTGACGATATGCAATGATTGATAATGTCTCCAGCAGAACATCTGTCAGAACACATTTCTTCGGCTGTTTTGCAATACGAATGAGATAGTCATACATCTCCCGCTTCGTGCACAACTGAAAGGAGTCTTCCAGCTCAATAATACGAAGACCTCTGTCCTCTGCTTCATATTTGTCCTGCAACCGATGAATGATCTTTCTTGTAGTCGCTTCATCGTGCTCAATCGCCGCCGCAATCTTCTTAAGTTCCACTGATTCGCCCATTGTAAATAAAATGGCCTCTATCACAGCCTCCATCTTACCTATCTCCGTTTTTTTACCCATATAATTTCTTAGTCACTCCATCTTTCAAGAATGCCTCGGCATTCTTGCTGCGAGGTGCGCGTCCTGCAATTGCATGACATACTTCTACTGCGCACCTGTGCAAGTCTACACTCCGTTTCGGTCGGCGCAAAACCATTGTCCACCGGACAATGTGCGCCCTGCCAGAGGCTATATCAGCTGGGGGATTGACTCCCACCACTGATACCAGCTTGTTTCTCACCACCTATAGAGGTGGAAGTCATCTCCCAGCTGATATAAATCTGACGACTTTTCTTAAGGGAACCACTTTTACTTCTGTCAAAACCATCCAGACGGTTCCCCAACTAATACTACACTTCGTTAAAGATTTGCAGTAATCATAATATCATCAAATGCATGTTCCTGCTGTACGATCAGGATTCCTTCCTTGATCAACTGCAACACTGCCAGAAATGTTACGACAGTCTGCATCTTGGACTTCTGGCTGCCCAAAAGTGTGCGGAAACTGAAATGCTTGTGTTCCCTCGCATAATCTGTCACAGTCTCCAGCTTTTCCTCAACCGTAACTTCTTCTTTCTCTAATTTACCAAATTTGCTTCTTACCGGATCGATCTTGTCTTCCTGACGCCTGATCACGTCCTGAAAAACACGGTTCAGTGTTGCCAATGTCAGATCCCCTAAAAGTTCGTCCAAATCTACCGGCTCCACATAATCCATGACTTCCTCCGGGATAGTCGGATCTTTGTACATCGTCCTGCCGCCATCCAGCTCTCGGTCACGAAGCTCATAGGACATATACTTGTACATCTTATATTGAAGAAGTTGTTCTACCAGTTCCTGTCTTGGGTCTTCCTCTTCCCCATCTTCTGTTACTTCCTTTGGAAGCAGCATCTTACACTTGATATCCAAAAGCGTCGCTGCCATGACAAGAAATTCACTCATCACATTGAGATCTTCCCGTTCCATGGCTTTGATATAATCCATATACTGGTTTGTAATCTCCACAATAGGAATATCGTAAATATCTATTTTGTTTTTATCAATCAAATGTAACAGCAGGTCAAGAGGTCCTTCGAACACCTGCAATTTTACCGGGATTCCCATGTCTCATTACTCTCCATAAATTTCCATGACTTTTAGGTCTGACAATCTATTATACTTGATTCTCTCACATTTCTCAACAATTATTTAAACTCAGAACAACAACCTCTGCCGGATTAAAGAGCCTGATATGAATGGTGTGGGTTCCAAGCCCTTTACTTACAATGACAGTCTGGTCTCCCACGCACCGCATTTCTCCTGAATACTTCGGAAATAATACAAAATCCGGTCCGATCACACCTCCGATTCCCGGAATTCTCACCATACCTCCATGCAGATGCCCACTTAGGATCAGATCTGCTCCCCAGGCAAGGTATTCTTTCATATAGGAAGGATTATGTGCGAGAAGAACCTGAAATGCTTCCGGATCCCGATTTCCGATCCGCTCTTTTATTGCTCCCTCTGGCATCTCTCTTCGTTTCAAATGCGTGTAACACTCCAGTGGAATCTCAAGCCCTGTCAGGCGGACTTTTGATTCATCACTTAAAACTATCGATTCATTTTCCAAAAGATGTACTCCCAGATTCAGCAACTTTTCCCGATATAAAGCATAAGACTGGTCATACTTCTGTGGTTTTAATTTCATACGCTCTTCATGATTTCCATTTGCATAGTAGACTGGTGCAATTTTCACAAGCTCTTTCACACAGGCAAGGGCCGGTTCATAGGAATGTCCGTTCTTTCCAACTAACATATCCCCACCAATTAGAATCAGATCCGGTGACTCTTTTTTCACTGCATCAATTAATCTGCAATTATTCACTCCATAGACCTGATTGTGCAGGTCACTTAAAAAGACCCATGTTTTCTCCCCTGCAAGCTTCGGTGACGCCACCTGGTAACGAGTCACCCGAAATGTATGAAGTTCCCGATACATTTCTGCAAATCCAAGAAGTACTGCTGCCACCAGTATTCCGATTATGATTCCTGTTGTCGACATAGATATTCTCCTGATTTATTCTTCCATTTATTTACGTTTGTTTATCACACGTTTATTTATATCTGTTTTGAACACATCTGTATGTCTGGATTTTTTCCTTCCGTCACCGCTTCCCGGCTTTTCCGAAATGCCTCATACAGCTTTCGGATATTTTCAAATGCATAATCCGGCATAAATTCTGTCGCCACCAGATCCTCTGGCTTTGCCTCTCCTGTATACACAAGAGCCGTTTCCACTCCCGCGTTAATTCCACATGCAATGTCCGTGTAAAGGCGATCGCCAACTACAAGCACTTCCTCTGGTTTCGCACCTACCTGCTCCATACACATTTTTACAATCTGTGCATTCGGCTTACCTGCATAGTAAGGTGTCCGATCTGTTGTCACTTTCAACATCTCGCAGATCCCTCCGCAGTCAGGGACAAAGCCAAATGCAGTTGGACACCGGTAATCTGGGTTTGTTCCGACAAAATCCACTTCCGGACGAAATAATGCCTTACATGCTTCTTCGACTTTTTCGTAGACAAGTGTTCTGTCAAATCCCACAACTACGCATGCTACATCTTCCTCTGCCTCGTGGGTCAGCTTTAGTCCAAAGCTTTTTAACTCCTCTTCAAAAGACGGCGTTCCTACTACAAGCAGTTTCTTATCTTCATAGTGCTCCTTCAGATACTTACATGTTGCATAAGATGCAGTCACAAACTGATTTTCTACTGCGGAAATATTCCATTTCTTAAATTTCTCAATATAATCTTTTCGGCTTTTGACCGAATTGTTCGTAATATAAAAAGCTCGTCCACCAATGCTTTCAATATAATCAAGCAACTCCTGGCTGCCGTTATAAATCGTGTCATCTATGGCAAATGTCCCGTCTATATCAAACAAAAAATATTTTTTACTCTCTAAATCATTTCCTTTTAACATTAAAAAAAGCTCCTTGCTGGAATTTTGTCCATTTATACTATATAATGATGATGGTGTCGGGATTAAAAGGCCCAACTATGATGCATCTTTACACCCTTGCATTATTATATACTGATTTAGAAATCATGTCGAGGAGGTTTTTATCATGACGGTTTCAGAACATATTGACGCGCTGAGAAAACTTATGAAGGAGCGCGGATACGATATCTATATTGTTCCGACTGATGATTTTCATCAAAGTGAAAATGTCGGGGCATATTTTCAGGCCAGAACATTTATTACAGGCTTTGATGGTTCCGCCGGAACCGCGATTATTACTTTAGATCACGCCGGACTTTGGACAGACGGACGTTATTTCTTACAGGCCGAGCAACAGCTTTCAGGCACTCCGGTTACTCTCTATCGCATGCTGGAACCAGGTGTCCCGAGTATCAACGAGTTCTTGGAAAAACATTTACCGGAACATGGTACAATCGGTTTTGACGGACGTGTCATCTCTATGAAAAACGGAAAGGCATATCAGGAAATTGCCGAGAAAAAGCATGGTCATATTGTTACTTCCGAAGATTTGATCGACCTGATCTGGAAAGACCGACCGGCACTGTCAACAAAACCGGCATTTGCCTTGGAATTAAAATACACCGGTGCTTCTACAACGGAAAAACTTGCCCGCGTCCGTGAAGCTATCAAGCAACACGGGGCTACTACTCATGTCGTTGCTGCCCTGGATGACATTTGCTGGATTACCAATCTGCGTGGACGGGACATTGACTATTTTCCCCTTCTTCTCTCCTACGCCATCATCACCATGGATGAGATGAAATTATACGTTGATAAGCAGAAGCTGACCGAAGAAATGTATAATAACCTGACTGCTGCCGGAATTACATTTCACCCATACAATGATATTTACGAAGATTTAAAGCATCTGGATTCAGAAGAGACTGTCCTTTTAGACCCGTCCCGTATTAACTATGCGCTTCGTAACTGCATTCCAGAAGGAGTCTCTGTTGTCGAAAGCGAAAATCCTTCCGTATTGATGAAATCTGTAAAAAATGAAACAGAACTTCACAATATCGAACAGGCTCACATCAAAGATGGGGTTGCTGTGACTCGTTTTATGCATTGGCTAAAGACACACGTTGGTATCTCTTCTGAATCTCCTGTCACGGAACTTAGTGCAGCCGACAAGCTGGAAGAATTTCGGAAAGAACAGGACGAATATCTCTGGCAGAGCTTCGAGCCAATCTGTGCCTCTGCCGAACACGCAGCAATTGTTCACTACAGCGCAACCAAAGATAGCAATGTACCAGTCACGGAAAATGGTCTCTTCCTTACAGACACCGGCGGCGGTTATCTGGAAGGCTCCACAGACATTACAAGAACCTTTGCATTTGGAAATGTTCCACAGAATATGAAAGAAGACTTTACTTCCGTTCTTTTATGTAACTTGCATCTGGCAAATGTAGTGTTTCCGTACGGTACTACTGGTGGAAGCTTAGATGTTATCGGACGTCTTCCACTTTGGAAACGTGGATTAGACTTCAATCACGGAACCGGACACGGCGTTGGCTATCTTATGAACATTCACGAAGAACCGGCAAGATTCCGCCGTTATCTCGGAAATAAGGCTCCAATTCAGGACATTGCCCTGGAGCCGGGAATGATCATCACTGACGAACCAGGTGTCTACATTGCCGGTTCTCACGGAATTCGTACGGAGAATGAACTGATGATCTGCGAAGGTGAGACAACCACATATGGAAGATTCTTATACTTTAAACCAATTACACTTGTACCGATAGATCTGGACGCAGTCGTACCTGAAATGATGACCATCGAAGACAAAGAACTTCTAAACGCTTACCACAAGCGCGTATACGAGACACTTGCACCACATATGAAAGAAGATGAACGCAAGTGGCTGGCTGAATATACAAGAGCGATTTAGACCGATTTACACGTTTATAAACCTGATATTTTAACACCAAATTTGATTTTCAAAATATATTTTCAAGTATAGGAAAGCCTCTCTCATTCATTTTCCGAGAGAGGCTTCTTCGTTTCCTTTTATTTTCAAATCTGTTATATGCCTGTAAAAAACAAAATTCCAGTACAGACAAGAATCGGTATGCACCCAATAATTCCAAATACAATCGCAAGAATCTTATAGACCTTATTATCATATCCCGGAATGTAAGACTGCTTTGGCTTTGCCGGATTGTACATGACCGGAACTTTTGCACCAACTTGTGGAACACAGTGCTTGATGGACGCACCTTCATTCGTATATTTCATTCCATTTGCATAATATTCATATACCGGATAAAAGCTCAAACTTCCATCACCCGATGATTTGCTGTTGATTCTTATGACCAGTCCGACCGTATTCATCGTACAGTTTTTCTTTTTTCCATGTGAAATCAAGCCTATAATAATCGCCGGAAGCCAGAACGCTGCTCCCAGACCACATAGTGTTAATACAAGACCCAGTTCCATATGTTTCTCTCCTCGTTTGTTCTCTCATTTCTAGTAATTTAAAAATATCCTATTGCTTTAAGGTGCCCGGATATTTTCGCTGTCAATATAATATAATCACAATTATTTTCATTTAGCAATGACTAATTATAATGTCCACCCACGCACGGCTTCTTTCATGGCACTTCCGTAACTGATTTCTTCTACATCTTCTGTTGCAAGAATGTCTACTTTGCCAATCTCTTTTCCATTCAGCGAATAAATTACTTCGCCTATTTTATCCCCCTGTCTGACCGGTGCTGTCGCATTCTCTTTTAATTTTACTATTTTCTTTATCGTAGATAAATCTGCACCTGTCACATCTACATAAGAAAATAATTCCATCTGCGCGGCGCCGACTTTCTTTTCAACTCCATGTTTTACCGGCACATTCGGTATTTTGTTTACTTTATCTTCCTGATACTTCTGACATTTTCCAAATCCATAATTCAGCAGTGCAATCGCGTCCCGCATTCTTGCTTTGCTGTCATCTGCCGCCATAATGACAGCAATCATATCCGTGTTATCTTTCCTTGCTGTTGCAGAAATACAGAACTTTGCCTGACTGGTCGACCCCGTCTTAAGCCCAGTCGCATATTCGTATTGCCGGATCATTTTGTTCGTATTTGTAAGTCCAAACTGTGTAGAGCCCTTTTTCGTCGTGTGCGTGATATCCTCCATCCAGATATTGCAGTAATCAAAAATCTGTGGATATGTATGGATCAGCTCTCTGGACATTAACGCAATGTCCCTTGCCGTCGTCACATGTCCCTCTGCGTCAAGTCCGTTACAGTTGACAAAATGTGTATTCTCCATGCCAAGGCCTTTCGCCCGCTCATTCATCTGATTTACAAATTCCTGTTCATTTCCACAAATGTACTCTGCCATGCACACACAGGCGTCGTTTGCACTGGCTACGGAAATACATTTTATCAGTGTCTCTACTGTCTGCACTTCACCAGGTTCTAAGAATACCTGGGAGCCACCCATAGAAGCCGCATATTCTGACGTTGTCACCTCGTCCTCTAAATGTATCTTTCCTTCTTGCAGCGCATCAAAAATCAGCAGCAATGTCATGACCTTTGTGACACTTGCCGGCGGTCTCTTGGAATCTGCATCTTTTTCATAAATTACCTGTCCCGTAGATGCTTCCATTAAAAGAGCAGACGGTGCGGAGATGTCCACATTTCCCGTCTGCTGCGTATTTACATTATCTGTATTTTCTGTTGTATCCGATGAATTCTGCTCTCCTGCTCCAGCGTTCTGGCCAGTGTCTGCGTCTGTATTCTGTCCCGTATTCGTATTCAGAATAATCAGTTTTTCAGACTGCGCCAAAACCGGTTGTGTCAGTAGAATCAAGCAGATTAACCACACCAGAAATTTTTTCATAATCCGTGCTCCAACACATACTTTTGTAGTAAATATATGATGGAGGGATTGTTTTATAACTTCATTTTTAATCTACCTTATCAAAAATCTCTTCCAATGTCATGGCTATATGCGGAAACTCCCGCAAGGTAATAATCGTATCGGCATTATAATCTTTTTCGTCCTTATCCTCCTGAAGAATATAACTGTACACTAATTTATATTTTCCTTCTTCAAGATAATATATCTCTACTGCATGCTCCCTTGGTGAGACAATCCAATACTCGCTTACTCCTGCCTGCTCATAAATCTCTTTCTTCTCCGTCTTGTCTCTGAGTGCTGTCGCCGGACTCAATGTCTCTACAATAAACTTTGGTGTTCCATGATATGCACTGTGTTTCAGACCTTTTCGATCACAGACAAGCATAATATCGGGTACAACATAGTCATCGTTTACCTCCGGGTGATATTTATAATCCAGGTTTTCCATAAATACCAGACATAAACTATCCTTCAGCCCTTCTCTCACTTTTCCATAAATGTTTCCATTTACAATTCCATGTCTGAAATTGGCTGCCGGAGACATATTATAAATTACACCGTTAATCTTTTCTGTCTTCTGGTAATCATCTTTCAACATTGGCATAACAAAATCTCACCATCCTTTTACATTTATATTCACACATATATACAAAAATATCTTCTACTCAATTCCTTTTACCGGATAGTCCTGTGCCTCTACTGCATTTTTAAGCACTTCATCAGCAACCTCTTTTTCCAGTGTCACTACGGCTGTTCCTGCTTCGTGGCTTACAACTGCCTCTTTGACACCGTCAATTGATTCCAGAGTTTTCTTTACTCTTGCCTCACAGTGTCCGCACATCATTCCTTCGATTTTCATTGTCTTTGTCATGGTTGATTCCTCCTGTTTCTTTTTACTTTCTTTTTTATGTTTTATTTTTTTATCTTTGCTTGCGTCATACATTTTGAAGAGATTCAGTCTCAGTGCATTTGTAACAACACAGAAGCTGGATAAGCTCATGGCTGCCGCACCGAACATCGGATTCAGTTTCAGTCCGAATAATGGATACCAGATACCTGCTGCCAATGGGATTCCAATGACATTGTAGAAGAATGCCCAGAACAGATTTTCATGAATGTTCCGAAGTGTTGCACGGCTCATGCGGATAGCTGCCGGTACATCGCTTAAACGGCTCTTCATCAATACAACGTCTGCTGCATCAATGGCAATATCTGTTCCGGCTCCGATTGCGATTCCCATATCTGCTCTTGTAAGTGCCGGTGCATCGTTGATACCGTCACCGGCCATGGCAACCTTTCCTTTTGTCTTAAGTCTTCGGATCACGCTTTCTTTTCCTTCCGGAAGTACGCCTGCGATCACCTCGTCAACACCTGCCTGCACGCCGATTGCTTTTGCAGTACGCTCATTGTCACCTGTGAGCATAACAACGTGTATTCCCATGTTCTGAAGTTCTTTTACCGCTCTCGGACTGTCTTCTTTGATAACATCAGCCACTGCAATAATTCCCATAAATGTTCCGTTCTGGCTGAAGAATAGTGGGGTTTTCCCCTGTTCGGACAAATGTTCTGCCTGACGCTTCATTTCTTCAGATACTTCGGAATACTGTCCGATATAGTTCAAGTTTCCACCAAGAACTTCTGCGCCACCTATTTTACCGGAAAGTCCATTTCCCGGAACTGCCTGAAAGTCAGATACTTCTGTCAATTTTTCGCGCTCAGACTGCTCTACTTCTGATTCTACACGTCCTGTGATTGCTTTTGCAAGTGGGTGTTCACTCTTCTTCTCCAAAATGTATGCAAGAACCAGTAATTCAGATTCACTTACTCCATTTGCAGGGAGAATATCTGTGACCTGAGGTTCGCCACTTGTTATAGTTCCGGTTTTATCAAGAGCAACAATTTCCATTTTTCCTGTCTCTTCCAGAGAAACGGCTGTCTTGAACATAATTCCATTTTTCGCGCCTATACCATTTCCAACCATAATTGCGACCGGAGTGGCAAGTCCAAGGGCACATGGGCAACTGATAACAAGTACGGAAATTCCTCTAGCAAGAGCAAATCCGACGCTCTGACCAGCTAAAAGCCACACAACAATCGTAATCACTGCGATTGTAATAACCGTTGGTACAAATACACCTGATACCCGGTCTGCAATCTTTGCAATCGGTGCTTTTGTTGCCGCCGCATCGCTGACCATCTGAATAATCTGGGACAGTGTTGTGTCCTCTCCGACTCTTGAAGCCTCACATTTTAAGAAACCGGACTGATTGACTGTCGCAGCAGATACTGTATCATTTGGCGCCTTATCTACCGGAATGCTCTCACCGGTCAGAGCTGCCTCATTGACCGCACTGTTTCCTTCCAGAACAATACCATCTACTGGTATATTTTCACCAGGTCTTACTATGAAAATGTCTCCTTTTTTCACCTGCTCAATGGAAACTGTTTCTTCTTTTCCATCGCGGAGCAGTACTGCCGTCTTCGGAGCCAGTTTCATCAGACTCTTAAGAGCATCTGTCGTCTTACCTTTGGAATGTGCCTCCAGCATCTTTCCAACCGTAATAAGAGTCAGGATCATAGCTGCAGACTCAAAATAGAATTCATGCATATATGACATCACGGCATCCATATCCATGCGCATCTGCGCATCTGTCATAGCAAACAGCGCATAAACACTGTATCCATAAGAAGCTGTAGAACCAAGGGCAACCAGTGTGTCCATATTCGGCGCTTTATGAATCAGTCCTTTAAATCCGCTGATAAAGAACTTCTGGTTGATGACCATAACAATCGTAGTCAAAAGCAACTGAGCCAGTCCCATTGCCACATGATTGTCCGCCATAAATCCTGGCAATGGCCAGTTCCACATCATATGTCCCATGGACAGATACATAAGTGGTATAAGGAAACATAAAGAAGCAATCAGCCTCCGCTTCAATACTGGTGTATCTCTGTCTTTCAAAAAATCATCATTGTTTCCGGCAGCACTGCCTGTCTTTTCATTTGCTGCACCTTTCAGCGATGCACCATATCCGGCATTTTCCACTGCTTCTATAATTTGAGCTGACGTTGCTGTTCCTTCGACTCCCATGGAGTTCGTCAGAAGACTGACCGAGCAGGATGTAACACCCGGCACCTTTGACACAGCCTTCTCTACTCTGGAACTGCAGGCCGCACAGCTCATTCCTGTCACTGTATATTGTTCCATCATTAAAACACCTGCCTAACTATTACTTCATAAGTTTTTGGAGCGTGGCAACCAGTTCATCGATTGTCTCTTCTTTCCCTGCACGGATATCTTCCGCTACGCAAGTGCGGATATGATTAGCAAGAAGCACCTTGTTAAAGCTATTCAGCGCCGCATTGACCGCTGAAACCTGAATCAGAATATCCGTACAGTATGCGTCCTCTTCCACCATACGCTTAATTCCTCGTACCTGGCCTTCAATCCGGCTTAAGCGGTTCAGAAGATCCTTGTATTCCTTTTCTGTCCGCTCCTTTTTCTTATGACAACAACATTCTTTCTTTTCTTCCATAGTATGCACACCTTTCTTGATTACAGTGACAGTATATACCCCTTAAGGGTATATTGCAAGTTCTTTTTTCATAAATTTTTCTCAGTAAAGAAATCAAGATATACTTCTTTCATAAAATGCACTTAAAAGACCATCTACACTTTTTCGTAAATGATCTTTTTAATGTGAATATTTATCTTATTTCATTCCTTTTCCTTTTTCGTCACACTTACCACGTAAAGTGTGCTTCCCTCTACACGAAATTTCACCTCAAACCCAGCAAATTCCATGCCATATACTCTCTCCGGGTCATTCTGATAAGAAGGTCTTGGATCCTGACTCAGTATCTGCATCACGACTTTTCTCTTTTCTTCCGGAATCTTTTTCATACCCTCATCAGGTATATGCACTTCCAGATGATAGGTCTGTTTTTTATGCGCAAATCCACCACTTGCCTCCGGGTGTGCATCCACATACGGCAGATACGGCTTGATATCGTAAATTGGTGTTTGGTCCATCATATCTACTCCTGATACAAGCAGGCACATTCCGTACTTTTCATGAGAAATGATTCGTTCCAGTTTTACACAAGACAGTCCGATTGGATTCGGGCGGTAAGGAGAACGACAGGCGAATACTCCGACTCGTTCATTTCCTCCAAGTCTCGGAGGCCGTACGGTCGCTTTCCATGTACCGGATTCTTGTCTTACTTCCGAAAATCCCCACAGAATCCACAGGTGTGTGTATTCTTCGATTCCTCTCAAAGCATCCGGCTGGCGAAACTCCGGCTCAAATACAACAAGTCCAGTCGCATCGGAAAGCCCACTCTGTCTTGGAATCCCGAATTTAGTCGGAAAATCTGTGTGAATTCTTGCGATTACTTTTACCTTTTCTAAACCCGCAGTTTCTTTTTCCAGATTATTGCAGTCTCTCTTTTTCTTTACAACTTCATGCCCCGATATCGGTTCACGCATGCATATACCTCCTGTTTTCTCGGCATTGCCAGATTGCCCGGAACATTTCCACTCTCACAGACCGCTGCAAATCCTTCCGCTTCCAGCTTCTTCACCAGTCGTTTGATAATCTGTCCGGCTTCTTTTCTGCCGTCAAATTCCTGTTCTTCCATATAACGGAGAAGATACCCCAGGCAGGTAAGTTGTTCGGGATCTGCAAGCTGTTCCACATATCGAAGATCAATGTTTTCATGGTTCAGGACTACACCGTCTCTTCCCATGTTCTTAATCTTGATACGTCCTTTATGAACTAACCCTGCATTTTTCTTCGGGCATCGTCTGGACTCTGGTAGTTTCACATTTCCTTCTGGCAATTCCAGTGCCGGATACTGGCTGGCAGCCTCTTTTGCAAGGGCTGTAATTTCTTTCGGGACATACCGATCCATCTGAATCACCACATCTGCTACCTGAAAATATGCCCCGGAGCTTCCCGCAACTAGAATTGTGGAAATGCCCTGATTTTCATATAAATCACGCATTCTTTCAATAAATGGTGTAATCGGCTCCATATCCCGGTGAATCACTCTTTGCATCAGTTCATCTCGCACCATAAAGTTGGTCGCCGACGTATCCTCATCGATGAGAAGCGCTGCAGCGCCAGCCTCCATGGCCTCCACTACATTTGCCGCCTGGGATGTACTTCCACTGGCATCCTCCGTGGAAAATGTTTTCGTGTCTTTCCCATTTGGCAGGTCATTGATGAACATAGAAATGTCTGTGTCCTTGATACTTCTGCCGTCCTCAGCGCGGATTTTCACTGCATCTGACTCTGTAATGACATATTCCCTGCCATCACCTGCAATGTGCGGATATACGCCTATTTCCAGCGCTTTTAGAAGGGTAGATTTTCCGTGATAGCCACCACCAACAATCAAGGTGATTCCTTTTTTGATGCCCATACCTGTGATTTTGCCTGCGTATGGTAAATCCATGGTCACTTTCATCGATTCCGGCGAAGCAAATGGCACAGCTCCTTTCATCGGCTTTGCTGAGACACCCGACTCACGCGGAAGAACGGCTTTATCTGCCACAAACGCTACAAGTCCCTGTTCTTTTAACTGCTCACGGATATATTGCTGGTCTACGGATAGCTCCATGACACGCTCCACTTTTTTCTTATCTTGTCTTGCATAGAAAAGAGAACTCTCCACGCACTCCGGGAGATAATCGAATAAAATTTTTGAAAGCTCTCTTGCATTGATGGTTCTTCCATTTGCCGGAAATCCAGCCTCAAATCGCATGCGAATGTTTCCATTTGCCGGATTGATCTCACAGGCGCTCCGCTTTAGAATTTCCTGACCACATCTAGTCACAGAAATAATTCCACTCTTTCCGGATCCTTTCGCCTGAAATGAATATTTTCCGATTGCTGTGCCAAACTGACGGATTAGATAATCCTCAAGTGCGATCTGTTTCCATTTTTCGTCATAAAGATATTCTGGAAATGCAGCCACTTTTCCCGAAACTTCAATATGAAGGCTGGACGGTGCCGCAAACGGATCTCCCTGTACATGATCGATTCCCAATGCATATTTGCCAAATCGATATACTCCTTTCGTACCCTTATAAGCCGGATAACTTTTTCTATCAATATTTTGTAATAACTGTCTCAAATCGTCTGCTGATTTCATGTTACTTCTTCTTTCTTCTGTTATAAATCTACAATCCTTGCTCTGTGGTGAATCTTTGGCAAAAACTTCTGTAATAAATCCTGTGTCTTAAATTTCAAATGACTTGTATTAATTCCCGGATTGCAACCGAACCATTCACTCTCTGCCACTTCTTTATCTACAATTACCTGCACATAGTCGTCTTCGTCCACGAGAAGTCCTGCCACACTGGCTGATCCCGGTGTCGTTCCAAGATGCTTAAGCATTTTCTCCGGCGGTGCAAATGACATATGGGATACACCCAGTTTCTTACTGAAAGCTGCTGTGTCAAAGGATTTATTTGCCGGCATGACAAGCAGGAAAAATGTTGTCTTTTTCTGGTTACATAAGAACACATTTTTCCGGATTTCAGTTCCAAGAACTTTGTCCACCTCTGCACACTCCTCCATGCTCGCTGCCGGGTCATTGTCCACACGCTCATATGAGATCCTCAATTTATCTAAAGTCTCGTACATACGGCGTTCCAGCGGGCATCTTACGTCTGTCGGCGCACCGGTCTTAATCTCACTGATATACATAATCTTCCTCCATAAGTTTTCTCTTGCATCTTTCCTCTTTTCAGTTTACCATAAATATCAAAGTGAGTACTATAAAATATTTATTTAACGCAAATCTTAATTGCAGATATTTGTGGTATTTATCAGGTATACTGCAAATAGTATCCTGATATTTGAAATCAGAAAGAAATGAGGTATTTATTATGCGATATATTCTTGCATCACAGTCACCGAGAAGGCGGGAACTGCTTGCACGCACGGGTCTTGAATTTGATGTGATTCCGTCTGACGTGAACGAAAAGATTACAAAAGAAGTGCCGTCCGATGTTGTTATGGAACTGGCTCACCAAAAAGCGGAAAATGTCTACGCTAAAATTACAGATTCTGACGATTATACTGTCATTGGATCCGATACGATTGTTGTTTATCGTGATGAGATTCTTGGAAAACCTGCTGATAAACAGGAAGCCTACGATATGCTGTCCATGCTTGCAGACCGCACACATCAGGTCTACACAGGTGTTTCACTGATTCAGAAAAAGCAAGGGGAAAAGACTATTAAGACATTTTACTGCCAGACCGATGTCACGCTCTATCCGATTGATAAAGAAGACCTTCACCGCTATGTAGAATCCGGTGATCCGTTAGATAAAGCCGGAGCTTACGGTATACAGGGTGTTTTTTCTATTCATGTAAAAGGAATAAAAGGTGATTACAATAATGTGGTAGGGCTTCCGATTGGACGGGTATATCAGGAACTGAAATCTTTATAATTACACCCACGAACTGATCCGTGCTTTGCACTCTGCAATCCTGCCGGAGGCTATATCAGCTGGGAGATAACTCCCAGCTGATATAAAACGGAGTGTCAAAAGACACTCCGTTTTTTGCACATATTAGTTATACTTACGTTTTCTAGCAGCTTCAGATTTCTTTTTACGTCTTACGCTTGGTTTCTCGTAATGCTCTCTTTTACGAATCTCCTGCTGAATTCCAGCCTTTGCACAGTTTCTTTTGAATCTGCGTAAAGCGCTGTCTAACGTCTCGTTTTCTTTTACGATTACATTTGACATAGTCTCACACCTAACCTCCCCTCCAGTCCTATATTGTGCATTATACGACTGTTCGGGTATATTTTTTGCACACATACGATTATATCATAAATTTACGTTACGTCAATATGTTTTTACAATCTTTTTTTATTATCATATATGCCGGCAGTCCAAGCAGCATAACAATTATGCTGGCAATGGAAATTATGGTCGATCTGTGCCCTGCCAGAAAAATCTGATTGATAATAACAAAGATTCCGCTGGCAATCGCAATGAGCGGAACAATAGGATATAACGGCACTTTATAGGTTCTCACTGCATTTGGACGGTCTTTTCTGAGTTTGATCACACCGAGAAATGTCAGTGTGTAGAATGTCCAGCTTGAAAATACCGCCAGGTCTGTCAGCAGATTAAACTGACCACTTAATGCATAAAATGCACCGATGCCTCCGACAAGCATAATTGCATTTGCCGGAACCTGTGCTCCATTCAATTTTGCAAATGTCTTGTGGAATGGAAATTTTCCTTCTGCCGCAAGAGAATATGCCACACGGGAACCGGAAAGTATAAATCCGTTACAGCTTCCGAATACGGAAACAATGATTCCGATTGATACAATCTGTCCTCCAAGTTTTCCTAAAATCTTCACTGCTACAGCTGATGCCGGTGCAGTCAGTGTTGCAAGTTCGGATGCCGGAAGTACCCACAGATATGCAAGATTAATGATAAAATAAACTGCCATGATCAGTGATACTCCGCCAACGATGGCAACAGGAAGATCCTTTCCCGGATTCTTCATCTCTCCCGCAATTGCTCCTACATTGGTCCAGCCTTCGAATGCAAATAAAATCGCGATCATAAGCTGACCGAGAACGACCATCGGACTTAGTCCTTCGCCTACCATCGGAGTAAAGACTGGATTCGTTCCTGCCCCGCGCACAAACCCGAAAATCATCAAAAGGATTAACGGAATCATCTTGCAGACTGTAAAAATGACTTGTACACTGCCACCTATCTTGGATCCCATAGAATTCAGAAAGATGATAATGATAATCATGGCAACTGCTACCGGAGCAATATAACCGTCCCCGATAAAAAACGCCATCTGCTGACCTCCTGCCACTGCAAGGGCAGATATCATGGCCGGATAAAATAATAAAATCTGTACCCAGCCTGCCAAAAATCCAATCATCGGATTATAAATTTCTTCCAGATAGGCTACGATTCCACCTGTTTTCGGAATCATGATTGCAACTTCTGAAAATGTCAATGCTGCCGCGATACTTACAATTCCGGTAATCAGCCAGGCATGCATTCCAAGTCCAGGAGCGCCGCCTGTCGCTGTATAAATAGCCTGGGGTTTAAAGAAAACCCCAGACCCGATAACGCTTCCAACAACGGTTGCCATCGCTGTCACTGCGCCCAAATTCTTTTTTAACTCTTGTTTCTGTTCTTGTTTTTGCTCCATAAACTACCCCTGAAAAGTCTGATCAAATGTCTATAACTGGCTCTCCAGGACTTCACTTACTTTTGCAATTGCAGCGTCAATTCCGTCTGGATTCTTTCCTCCAGCCTGTGCCATATTCGGACGTCCACCGCCGCCACCTCCAACAAGGCCGGCAATGCCTTTGATCAGATTTCCGGCATGGGCACCTTTCTTCACAGCCTCATCTGTTGCCATTGCAACAAGGCTTACCTTTCCACCTGCCGCGGATGCAAGAACGATCACACCTTCACCAAGTTTTTCTTTCAACTGATCTCCAAGATCACGAAGTCCATTCATATCTACATCCTCTACTTTTGCAGCAATAAGTTTTACACCTTTTACTTCTGTAACCTGATCAGATACATCTCCCATTGCCTCTTTTGCCATCTTACTCTTCACGCTCTCAAGCTCGCTGTGAAGATCTTTATTCTCAGCCTGAAGATGACGGATCTTATCTGATAACTGGTTCGGAGTTGCTTTCACAAGAGCTGCTGCCTCTTGAAGTTTCTTTTCCATATCATCATAATATTTCAGAAGTCCCTTTGAAGTCAGAGCCTCAATACGTCTGACTCCTGCTGCAACACCTGTCTCAGAAATAATCTTAAGTGCACTGATAACTCCTGTATTCGATACGTGAGTACCTCCACAGAACTCTACTGAAAAATCTCCCATGCTTACGACACGGACAACATCACCATATTTCTCACCGAAAAGGGCTGCTGCTCCAGTCTTTCTTGCTTCCTCGATTGGCATATTCTTAGCTACGACCGGTAAGCATTCTGCAATCTTTTCATTTACAATATTTTCTACTTGCTTTAACTCTTCTTTTGACAATGCTGAGAAATGTGTAAAGTCAAAACGAAGTCTCTCAGCATCTACATAAGAACCTGCCTGCTCAACATGTGTTCCAAGTACCTGGCGGAGAGCTGCCTGAAGAAGATGTGTTGCACTGTGGTTTCTTGCTGACAGATTACGGTTCTCTTTATCTACTTCCATAGATACTGGATCACCGACTTTGATCATTCCATGGCTTACATATCCCACATGTCCAATCTTTGTTCCGGCAAGGTGAATTGTATTCTCTACTACGAACTCTCCACCAGCAGTCTTAATGGTACCGATGTCACCTTCCTGACCACCCATTGTTCCATAAAATGTAGTCTTATCAACAATAATTGTACCTTTCTCGCCATCGGATAATGCGTCTACAATCTCCTCTTCACTTGTAAGTGCTGTCACTTTTGCATCACATACAAGATTCTCGTATCCTACGAATTCTGTTGCAAGCTCTGCATCCAGTTCATCATAAACTGTAGCGTCTTTTCCAGTGTAGCTGTGAGTACCAAATGTTCCCTCTGATTTCGCACGCTGCTCTTTCTGAGCTTTTTCAAACCCTTCCTTATCATAAGTCAGGCCCTTCTCATCCAGAATCTCGCTTGTCAGATCAATTGGGAATCCATAAGTATCATAAAGTTTAAATGCATTTTCTCCGGAAAGAACTGTCTCACCATTTTTCTTCATCTCTTCTTCCATGTCTGCAAGAATAGAAAGTCCCTGATCAATTGTCTTATTGAACTGAGCCTCTTCTTTTGCAATCACGTTGAAGATAAAGTCTTTCTTCTCTTCAAGCTCCGGATATCCATCTTTTGAACCATCAATAACAGTCTGTGCAAGCTCTACAAGGAAAGCTCTCTCGATACCGAGAAGTCTTCCGTGACGGCAAGCACGGCGGAGCAGACGGCGGAGTACATAACCACGGCCACTGTTAGATGGCATAATTCCGTCTGAAATCATAAATGTAACAGAACGGATATGATCTGTTACGACACGAAGAGAAACATCTGTCTCGTGGTCGATGCCATAATGCTTTCCTGACATAGCGCATACATGGTCACGCAATGCTTTCATTGTATCAATATCAAACATGGAGTCTACATCCTGTACGACACATGCGAGACGCTCCAGTCCCATACCTGTATCAATGTTCTTCTGAGCCAGGTCAGAATAGTTCCCATGTCCGTCATTGTTGAACTGTGAAAATACATCATTCCAGATTTCCATATAACGGTCACATTCGCAGCCTACTGTACAGCCTGGTTTTCCACAACCATATTTTTCACCACGGTCATAATAAACTTCTGAGCATGGACCACAAGGACCTGAACCATGCTCCCAGAAGTTATCTTCTTTTCCGAAACGGAAGATACGCTCTGCAGGGACACCGATTTCTTTATTCCAGATTTCCCATGCTTCATCGTCATTCTCATATACAGAAGGATATAATCTCTCCGGATCAAGTCCTACAACCTCTGTAAGGAACTCCCATGTCCAGTGGATTGCCTCTGTCTTAAAATAATCTCCAAAAGAAAAGTTACCAAGCATCTCGAAAAATGTACCATGACGAGCTGTCTTACCTACATTCTCGATATCTCCTGTACGGATACACTTCTGACAGGTTGTCACTCTTCTTCTCGGTGGGATCTCCTGTCCTGTAAAGTATGGCTTCATTGGTGCCATACCGGAATTGATCAACAATAAACTTTTATCGTTATGTGGCACCAGTGAAAAACTTTTAAGTACCAGGTGATCCTTGCTTTCAAAGAATTCAAGGAACATTCTTCTTAATTCGTTAACTCCGTATTTCTGCATAATTTCCTCCTCAAAAATTCACTAACTTATAATTATAAGTAGTCATCTTTCGTTTGTCAACGTCCGTTGAATTTATTTCAATTCAATTTCTTCCAGTTCTTTTGGTGGAATCTCCTTTTCTCCTGGCAAACGAAATTTATCCGTTTACATTTTTATAATCTATAAAAGGATAATGTCATGCTCTCTGCATGTCTGTCTCATCTCTTCCGGCCAGAGACTTGCCTGCACCTCGCCTACATGCGCCCGGTCGAGAAGGAGCATACACAGTCTGGACTGTCCAATACCTCCTCCGATTGTGTATGGAAGTTCTCCGTGAAGAAGCATTTTGTGGTATGGAAGCTCTCGTCTGTCCTCGCAGCCTGCTTTCTTAAGCTGGGAAGCAAGAGATTTCTCATCTACTCGGATACCCATGCTGGAGATTTCAAGTGCACAATCTAATGTATCATGCCAGAACAGAATATCTCCGTTCAACTGCCAGTCGTCATAATCCGGTGCACGTCCGTCATGTGGTTCACCGCTTGCAAGCTTATCTCCAATCTTCATCAGAAATACACAGCCATATTCTTTTGTAATCAGGTTCTCTCTCTCCTTTGGAGTTTTGTCCGGATATCTGTCTTCCAGTTCCTGAGTCGTGATAAATGTTACATCATCCGGTAAATGTTTCACTGCCTGCGGGTATTTGTACCACACCTCATGTTCCATATGTTTGATAATTTTAAAGATATGACGTACGGTTGTCTTTAATGTCTCTTCTGTTCTGTCCACCTTACGGATAACTTTTTCCCAGTCCCACTGGTCAACATAGCAGGAATGAAGGTTATCAAGTTCCTCATCGCGCCGGATAGCGTTCATGTTTGTGTAGAGTCCTTCGCCTGGCTCAAAGTCATATTTTTTGAGAGCCATACGTTTCCATTTTGCAAGAGAATGTACAACTTCTACGGTCTCTCCCGGAATTCCGGCAACATCAAACTGTACCGGTCTTTCAACTCCATTCAGGTTATCATTAAGACCACTGCTCTTCTCAACAAAAAGCGGTGCTGAGATACGCTCCAGATTCATTTCTTTTCCGAATTCTCTCTGGAATGTATCACGGATATACTTAATTGCCTTCTGTGTCTCGCGCACGGTCATGTGTGGATCATAATTTTCTGGTAATATTAAACTCATGTCTATTTCTCTCCTCCAAATAATTGTTGTGCATAATAAACGGACTGCATCGCATCTTTTCCGTAGAAATCTGCTCCGATCATATCCGAATAATCCTGATTCAGTACCGCTCCGCCGACCATTACCTTGCATTCTGGTTTTTTCTTGCGAAGCTGTCTGATTGTCTCTTCCATGCTGACTACAGTTGTAGTCATCAGAGCGCTTAATCCCACCAGTCTGACATCTTCCTTTATTGCTGTCTCGACAATCTCCTCCGGCGGAACATCTTTTCCAAGATCGATCACATCAAAGCTGTAATTTTCAAGAAGAACTTTTACAATATTCTTGCCAATATCATGAATATCTCCTTTTACGGTAGCAAGAATGACTTTATCTTTAGCCTGCTCGCTCTCACCGCTCCTGGCAAGTTCATCCTTCAAAACTGCAAATGCTATCTTTGCTGCATCAGCACTCATCAGAAGCTGTGGTAAAAATACGGTTCCTTTTTCAAATCCTTTTCCGACCTGGTCAAGTGCCGGGATCAATTCCTCGTTAATGATATCCAGTGGAGCTTTATCTTTCACAAGCTCTGCTGTTATGTGATGTGCTTCTTCCTTCAGGCCTTTCTCAATGGCAGTCTTAAGCGTCATCTCCGCCTTTGTGGCAGGTGTCACAGCCTGCACTTTCTGACTTCCATACTGTTCAATATATTTCTCACAATTTTCATCATAATTCATCAGCGCACAGAAAGAATAATAAGAACGCATCATATCCTCTGAAAGCGGATTAATGATTCCTGCGCTTAAGCCTGACTGCATTGCCATAGTATAGAAATTGGAGTTCACTGCCGGTCTGTATGGAAGCCCAAAGGAAATGTTTGATACACCAAGTACCGCACAAACTCCATATTTTTCTCGTACCTGCCTCAGAGCTTCCAGCGTAGTGATTGCTCCTGTCGGCTCAGAACTGATCGTCATACAAAGAACATCAATTACAATATCTTTCTTATCGATACCATATTTCTTTGCCTCTTCGATAATTTTGCCTGCAACCTTTACACGCCCTTCGGCTGTTGCCGGAATTCCATCTTCATCGAGAGTAAGACCGACAACCACCCCGCCATATTTCTGAATCAGTGGAAATACTGCATCCATGGAACTTTTTTTCCCATTGACAGAGTTGACCATTGGCTTTCCGTTGTAAATTCGCATAGCTGCTTCCAGAGCACTTATATCTACCGTATCAATTTGAAGCGGAAGACTCGTTACGCTTTGAAGCTCCTGCACCACCTCACGCATCAAAGCCGGTTCATCTATATCTGGAAGCCCTACATTGACGTCCAGGATATGTGCTCCTGCATCCTGCTGTGAAATAGCTTCTCTTAATATATAATCAATATCATGGTCTTTGAGTGCCTGTTTGAATTTCTTCTTACCTGTTGGATTGATTCTCTCTCCGATGATCATCGGTTTCCCGCCAAGTTCCACAGCTCGCCCATAGGAGGATACGATTGTCCGGTTCATAAATTCTTTTCCAGGCCGGTCTGTAATGTCCCTCTGATCTTTCGTTGCTTCCACCATGGCACGGATGTGCGCCGGAGTTGTTCCGCAACAGCCGCCGATCAGACTGGCACCACGTTTCAGGATTTCAGCCATGAATCTCCCGAATTCTTCAGGTTCTACGTCGTAATACACCTCTCCGTCTTTTTGTTTTGGGAGCCCGGCATTCGGCTTAACAATGACGGGAACAGAAGCATATTGTAAAATTTCATCCAGAATCGGCATCATCTGCTCCGGTCCCATGCCGCAGTTGATTCCAAGTGCGTCTACGCGGAGCCCTTCCAGCATTGCTACAACCGATGGAACATCTCCTCCGGTCAGTAGTTTTCCTTTGTCATCAAAGATCATAGTTGCAAATACCGGAAGTGAAGTATTCTCCTTTGCAGCAAGTACTGCTGTCTTCACTTCATAAGTATCACTCATCGTCTCTATATGGATCAGATCAGCACCTGCTTCTTCGCCAAGTCTTGCCACCTCTGCAAACGCCTGATATGCATCTTCAAAATCCAGATCTCCCATTGGCTTTAAGAGTTTTCCTGTCGGCCCGATATCAAGTCCTACATAAGTCTCTCTGCCATCTTTGACACCTAGTTTAGCTCCTTTTCTCACATTTTCAATTGCTGCTTTTACGATTTCATCTAATTTATGTCTGGAATTATGAAATTTTAGTGCATTTGCGCCAAATGTGTTACTTAGCACAATATCACTTCCAGCCTCATAATACTGT
This sequence comes from Dorea sp. Marseille-P4042, assembly GCF_900290215.1. Classification (NCBI taxonomy): domain Bacteria; kingdom Bacillati; phylum Bacillota; class Clostridia; order Lachnospirales; family Lachnospiraceae; genus Dorea; species Dorea sp. Marseille-P4042. The sequence continues at coordinate 537,027 of NZ_OLMI01000001.1, forward strand.
CTTGCAATATCAATCATATCATCTGCACGTTCCAGGCTCCATGTTTCTGGCAATTCTCCCGGTTTTAATCCCCGCTCCTGCAGAAGAGTTCCGGTCCCCCCGTCAAAATATATGAGTTCTTTCCCTAATCTGTCTAATATCATTCGTTAATTCCTCCGGTAAATACAATCTTTTTTACTGCAGGATTCGCATCCTTCTTCATGACAGTGAACCTCTTCCCTGCCAAGTCCTATAACTGCTGTTACTGATTTCGTCGGTGTCAGCATACTGCTTTCAGTCATAGTAAGTCCGATCTTCTTTGCACAATCCAGCATTCCGAGAATATCCTTTTGGTGTAAAATGCTGAAATCACCGTATCCCGGGCTAAATCTCGGACGCAGGAAATATCCCTGTGAGGTCATCTCTTCTTTCAGACTTTTCTGCCAGTTATTTAAATATTCCTCCAGCATTGCTGCTGCACAGGCCTGTAAAACAACTGTTCTGGACATTTCTGTCAGAGAATAACGCTTCATCAGCATATCAACTTCTACTCCAAGCGTTGCACCAAGCATCACGACCTGGGTACAACCTTTCATATTCTTTGCCAGATTCCTGCTTGTAATTTCAAGTCCTTCAATATTCAAGTGTTCTTCGTCCGATACCTTTAACTCAAAGATGCGATAGACGATTCTCCTCTTAGCGACCCGTTCCAGGTCTTCAAATGAATCCCGGATCAAGGCTAACGTCTGATCGTCTACCGCATGTTTTCCATATCCAAGATAACGGACCGCTTCTAATGTCCTTTTATCCATGTTCCAACATCCAATCTAATCTTCTACTTTTAATATTGCTGACAGGTTATTCATGATTGCTGCTGCTACATCCGGTTTATTCATAGAATACACATGAATGTGATTGATACCATTGGCAATCAGGTCAATAATCTGATCTGTTGCATACGCAATTCCCGCCTGCTTCATTGCCTCAGGATCATCTCCAAACCGATCGATAATTGCCAGGAATCTCTGCGGAACTGCTGTCCCGGATAATTCCATAGAACGTCTTAACTGCTTTTTATTCGTAATCGGCATGATTCCCGGAAGTACCGGAACTAAAATTCCTTTTTCACGTATACGATACAGGAAATTATAAAAAATATTATTATCAAAAAACATCTGTGTTGTCAGGAAATCAACTCCACAGTCTACTTTCGTCTTCAGATTGCTGATATCGTCTTTCTTATGCTCCGTCTCCACATGGCCTTCCGGATAACATGCCGCCCCGATGCAGAAATCTCCCTGCTGTTTGATATCTTCAATCAGTTCACATGCATAACGATATTGGTTCGGAAGTGGAAATGCATTATCTTTCGGAATATCTCCGCGAAGCGCTAATATATTATCAATGTTCTTTTCTTTTAACTTATCAATGACCCGATGTACTTCTTCTCTTGTAGACGATACGCACGTCAGGTGCGCAAGACTTGTTACTCCAAAATCATCTTTGATATGAGATGCAATACTTACAGTGTTCTTACTTGTTCCACCGCCTGCTCCATAAGTTACACTAATAAACGACGGCTTTAATGCCGCAATCTTCTCAGCAGCGGAAAGCACACTGTCATATCCTGCATCTGTCTTCGGTGGAAAGATTTCAAATGAAACCTGTGGTGTCTGATCTTTTAAAATGTCCCTTATCTTACATGTCATCGTATAATTCCTCATACTGTTTTGCAGAACTCTTCCATGAAAAATCCTTACTCATTCCACGTTCTACAATCTTATTCCAGTCTCTCTTCTTGTCGTAATATATTTTTTCTGCATAACGCACAGTTGCCATCATCTCATGTGCATTATAATTTGCAAAGCTGAATCCTGTTCCAGTCTTCTCATATTCATTATATGGCTCTACCGTATCCTTAAGTCCTCCAGTCTCTCTGACAATCGGAACCGTTCCATATCTAAGGCTCATAAGCTGACTCAGACCACAAGGCTCAAACAGTGACGGCATCAGAAATGCATCACATGCCGCATAGACCTTGTGAGACATTGCCTCTGAATAATAAATATTCGCAGATACTTTATCCGGATATTTCCATGCATAGTGGCGGAACATATTCTCATACTGCTCCTCACCTGTTCCAAGCGCAACAATCTGAATTGCATCCTGACACAGTTCATCCATCACACAAGCGATCAGATCAAATCCCTTCTGATCTGTCAGTCTGGATACGATACCGATCATCAGCTCCTTATGGTCCTGTGCAAGTCCAAGCTCTTTTTGAAGTTCAATTTTATTCTTAATCTTCTCTTTCCGGAAATTCTCTACACTGTAATTCCTGTAAATATCCTTGTCTGTCTGCGGATTATATATATCATAGTCGATTCCATTCACAATACCGGAAAGGCTTGCCGACCTGGCCTGCATCAGCCCTTCCAGCTTTTCTCCGTAAAACGGAGTCTTAATTTCCTCTGCATAGGAGCTGCTGACAGTTGTCACTTTATCTGCATAGACGATACCGCCCTTTAACATGTTGGCATCATCATAAGATGTCAGCTTGTCCGGTACAAAATAATACTCCGGAAGTCCGGTAATGTCACGCACTTTTTTTGCATCCCACATCCCCTGGAACTTCAGATTATGTATCGTCATCACAGTCTTGATTCCGCGGTAATATTCACCGGAATACCGAAAATTATCCAGAAATATCGGGATCAGTCCCGTCTGCCAGTCATGGCAGTGAATGATGTCCGGTCTGAAATCAATGACCGGAAGAGCACTCAATACTGCCTTTGAGAAAAATGAAAACTTCTCAACATCTGTATACATCTCTCCATATGGTGCAAAACCATTAAAATAAAATTCATTATCGATAAAATAAAAGGTGACTCCTTCATACTCTGTCTCCAGAACCCCGACATACTGTGTCCGCCAGCCAAGATCCATATAAAAATGCGTCTTATACTGAAGCTTTTCCTTCCAGGATTCTTTCATACACATATACTTTGGAAGCATGACTCTTACATCATATTTTTCTTTATCAAAGAATTTCGGTAAAGAACCTGCCACATCTGCCAGACCTCCGGTCTTAATAAATGGCACTGCTTCTGAAGTGGCAAAGAGTATTTTTTTCATAGTGATTTCCTCCCGATTCCACGATATATGAATCATTATACAGTATTTTTTTTCAGAAGAAAAGCCTTTTATCTATGTTTATATTCTAAACGTATCGTATCTGCGATAAGTGCGATGAATTCAGAATTGGTCGGTTTCCCCTTTCCTCCATTCACAGTATATCCAAACAGCTCGTCCAAAGTATCTAATTTTCCTCTGCTCCACGCCACTTCAATTGCGTGACGGATTGCACGTTCCACACGGCTTGCCGTCGTCTGATGCATCTTTGCAACAGTCGGATATAATACTTTTGTCACTGCATTTAATACATCCATATCTTCAATTGCCATAAGAATCGCATCTCTCAGATAATGATATCCTTTGATATGCGCTGGAATCCCTATCTCATGTATCATATCCGTTACACGATTTTCCAGATTTATCTTCGGCTCCGAAGCTTCTGCATTTCCAACCGGTGCAAATGATTTTGCTTCCGGCACATGATATTTTCCAGCTTCACGGATCTTGTCCAGCACCATCTGATTACTGAACGGTTTCAGAATATAGTAAGAAGCACCTTTACGAAATGCATCTTCTGTAATCCGCTCCTGTCCCACTGCAGTGATAATAATAAAACTTGGATGTTTTCTGATATCATGATCCCGATTGACAGTATCCATAACACTTAACCCGTCCATTTTCGGCATAATCAGATCTAATAGTACAACATCTGGCTGTTTTTCCTTAATCAGTGTATATACATCTTCTCCATTATTGGCTTTCCCAACCAGCTTCATCTCTTTGTTATTTTCAATCATTTCGCCAAGCAGATCCAGAATTCTCTCATTATCGTCTGCGATTGCAACAGCTATTTCTCCCATATTCCAAAATCCTCCTCGATTTTATTTCTCGTTGGATTTTATTATAATTTTCTCCTTTTTTCGAATCAAGAAATTGCTGTCGGAAAGTTCTATCACTTCTCGACACGGTATTTTTTATTCCGACTCATTTATCATAGATTCTGCAAAAATGCCATAACCCTTTGTCGGATTGTTGACAAAAACGTGAGTTACTGCGCCGATTAGTTTTCCGTTCTGGAGGATTGGACTGCCGCTCATTCCCTGGATGATCCCGCCCGTCTCATCCAAAAGCGACGGATCTGTCACTTCGATTGTCATGCTTTTATTTACTTCGCCCGACCACAGATTGACTTGTGTGATTAAAATATCATATTCTTTTATTTCTCCATCCACAGCACAGCGAATGATAGCAGGCCCTTCTTCTACCTCTTCTTTTTTTGCCAGTTGTACTGGAGTCTGATTTGCGAACAGGACATCAACCCGGTCAATAGTTCCAAAAATTCCTGCCTCTGTATTCTTCTTTATTTTTCCAAGCACGTTATAATTATTATAAACAATGATTCCTTCCATACCACCAGGTGTCCCGTTCACACCTTTTTGGATTTCCTTAACACTTGTCAGATATAGTGTTCCATCGGAAATATTAAGAAGCTCCCCTGTATCGATATCATGGATTCCATGTCCCAGCGCGCCAAAATGACTGTCCGAGTCCAGATAAGTAATGGTCCCAAGTCCTTGTGCATTATCCCGCACCCAGATTCCGAGTTTTTTCGTCCCATCTTCACACTGAATCATATCCATTTTTACATGAATCGTCTCCCCCTTCCTGCAAATATCTAATTTTGCTTTTTGTTCCGAAAAGGAACTTACTGCTTCGACCAGTTCATTTTTAGTATTGATATCTTTGCCGTTAAATCCAGTGATGTAATCTCCGGCTTTTACAATATGAAGCGCCGGTTCATATTCTGCACCGTCTTCCCCTTTGATTTTCTGTGTATCCAATACCATAACACCTTTTGTTTTCATATAAATCCCTACCGGCATGCCACCTGGAATTACCAGGTCTTCTTCAGAGGTCTGAGCACTCACCTCTCGCCTCATGGCATCTTTTTTCTGCTCGATCAAAAGATAGCTTCCACCTACCGATACAAAAAACACCAATGCCATAATTAAAATCCGCCGATACCAATACTTTTTCATACACTCTGATCCTCCCATGTTTTTTACAAAAAAATCTCAATCAGCATCCTGCCGGAGGCTATATCAGATGAGTATGGATTTTCTGCCACTGATACTGATTTTTTTGCTTTACATCTACAACGGCGGAAAGCATCTCACATCTGATATAAATAAAGACAAGTGTTCCTCAATCAGAACACCTGTCTTAGTATGTGTATTATTTGAATTTCAATTCTTTTATTTTTTGATCTGCGCTGCCAGTTCCTGCATTTCTTTTGCATTCTGTCTGACCGTGTCCGTAATCTTAGCACCGCCAAGAATTCTCGCCAGTTCATCGGTAGATTCTTCCGCCTTAAGTTCCCTGATAGATGTCTTTGTCTGACCATCTGACACATTTTTTTCGATCATAAAATGATGATCTGCCATAGCCGCAATCTGTGCCAGATGTGTGATACAGATGACCTGATGCTTTCTGCCGATCAACGCCATCTTCTCAGACACTTTCTGTGCTGTTCTTCCACTTATCCCCACATCAATCTCATCAAAAATCAGCGTCGGAATCTCATCCCTGTCAGCCATAACACTTTTGATCACAAGCATAATTCTGGACAGCTCTCCACCGGAGGCTACTTCCACAAGCGGACGCACCGGCTGTCCGGGATTCAAAGAAATCATAAACTCTACGTCATCAGAACCATTTGCAGAATAAGAACCAGACTTTTCAAATGCAATAGAAAATTTCACATCTTCAAAATTCAGATCTGCAAGACCTTCTGTAATCGCCTGTTCCATAATCTGCGCCTGCTCTTTTCGGATCTTCGTCAGCTTCTTTGTCACTTTCTCAAGCTTCTGCTCTTTTTGTTCCAGATCTCGCTTTAAATCTGCAATATAATTCTCATAATCTTCCAGTTTTTGTATCTTTTTCTGTTGTTTTATTCCATAATCCAGAATCCCTGCAATATCCGTGCCATATTTCGTCTTCAAACGGTTGATTTCATTAAGGCGCTCAGTAATTGTCATATAATCTTCTTCTGAGAACTCCAGACTATCCTGATAATCGGAAAGATCATGATTAAAATCATTTAACAGACTGTCTATCTCCATCAGCTGGCTGTACAGACTTCCTGCTCTCTCATCAAGATTACTGACTGGTGCCAGCTCCCGGATCGCGCGGCTCAGGCATTCGCTTGCGCTTCCGGCTTCCCCACTCGTATAAGCATACGAAGCCGCAGTACTCTCAGCAATCTTTCGTCCATTTTCCATGCGTTTGAAGGTTGTCTCCAGTTCTTCATCTTCTCCTTCTTTTAACATGGCATCTTCAATCTCAGATACTTCAAATTTTAAGAAATCCAATTCTTTTGCACGGCTTGATTCGTCCATATCAGCCTCATCCAGAGTCTTTTTACATGTACGATATTCCTGATAAGCCGAAGCTGCCTGTTTTTTTATATCTGCAAGATAATCCCACGCAAATGCATCGACAAACCCGAGATGGTTCTTTTTATATAACAGAGACTGATGTTCATGCTGCCCGTGAATATCGATCAGAATAGCAGCTACTTCCTTTAAAACAGCAATTGTTACCGTCTCACCGTTGATCCGGCTTACACTTCTGCCATCCATTAATTTCCGGCTCAAGATCAAAAGGCCATCCTCCGGATAAATACAAAGTTTCTCCAAAGCTTTCAGACGGCTTTTTTCCGTCACAGTAAAGACCAGCTCCACCAGTGCATAATTCTCCCCCTGACGGATCAGATCTTTTGTGTATCTTCCACCCAGTGCCAGATTTACAGAACCCAAAATAATAGATTTTCCTGCTCCCGTCTCACCGGTCAGAATATTTAACCCTTCTGCAAATTCTACTTCTATCTCATCAATCAATGCCAGATTCTTTACGTGTAAACTCTGTAACATCTATTCCTCCTGCCGAACAATTTTACGAATCTTATCCATCACCTTCGGAGTATCCTCTGTCGTGCGGATTGCACACATAATTGTGTCGTCTCCGGCAATACTTCCCACGACCTCGCTCCAGTTCATAGCATCAATAGCCAGGCATACAGCCATCGCCATTCCAGCCACCGTCTTGATGACCAGAATATTCTGTGCCATATCCATCGACACATATCCATCTCTTAAAACACGGATATATTTTTCACTCATGCCATTGCCACTTTCCTGATGCAGCGCATATTTCTGTTTGCCGTTCTCAGCTGGAATCTTGGTAAGTTTCAGATCCCGGATATCTCGGGACACCGTTGCCTGAGTCACTTTAAATCCTTCCCGGTTCAGATAATCTGCCAATTCCTCCTGGGTCTCAATATGATATTTGCCAATCAGTTCAATGATCTTAGCATGTCTGTTTACTTTCATATCTCTAATTTCCTTTCATCTTCCTTCGAAGCGTTTCCAGAAAACTATCCTGGTTCAATTTTATAATTCTTGTCTGGGCTTCTGCCTTGCGGATCTCTACCATATCACCGGAAGTCAGCTCCACTTCATCCACACCGTCAAATGCCACGTATGCCTCATCTGGGATTCCATGTTTTCCTTCTCCGATCTGTATCACGATCTCATCTTCTGCTGACAATACAATACTGCTTGTATTTAACGCATGCGGACAGATTGGTGTGATCACGATCATGGATGCCGTCGGCTCTACGATCGGACCTCCCGCTGCAAGGTTATACGCCGTAGATCCTGTCGGGGTAGATATGATCACTCCATCTGCTTCATAGGAGTTCAACAATTCTCCATTTACAAAAAGTCGGAAATGAATGACTCGAACAGCCCCTTTTCTTGCAACTACAATATCATTCAAAGCCAGATCCATTCGCTCTCCGTCAAAGCTGCCTTCTAACATCATTCGTTTTTCTACCGTATATCTGCCTTTCACAACACGTTCCAGAGCTCCCTCAATATTCGTTAACTCTACTTCTGTCAGATATCCTAATGTTCCCATATTGACTCCCAGAATCGGGACATCTCTGCCACGCAGAGCACGCGCCACCTCAATAAAACTTCCGTCACCCCCAATAACGATCGCATAATCAAGATCCGGTGGTATCTGCTCGGAAACAATGGCATTATTCTCATCTTTTGGACACTGCAGACATATCTTTCCTGCCTGTGTCATATACTCTTTGACCTGATTCGTTATTGCATAGTCTGCATCTTTGCCATCATTTGTTACAATCAACACTCTCTCTGCCATATCTTTATTCCTTTTTTGCGAGGTTTCCAAATGCCTCATCTACAATTTTTTCAATCTGAATTTTTTCATTTATATCGCCCGGCTCTTCACATTTTTCTAACTGGACAAGATATTCAATATTTCCTTCCGGTCCTTTGATTGGTGAAAATGTAAGATCCATCACATGAAATCCATGGGTAGACGCATAGTCCAAGATCATGGTCACAACCTCAATATGTGTACTCTTTTCGCGCACAACTCCTTTTTTACCGACTTTCTCTCTTCCCGCTTCAAACTGTGGTTTGATCAGTGCTACAATCTGTCCTTTGTCTGTCAGATAATCACGAATCGGCTTCAGCACTTTTGTCAGGGAAATAAAGGATACATCAATTGATGAAAAATCAACCGGCTCACCGATATCTTCCGGTGTCACATAACGGATATTCGTCTTCTCCATACAAACTACACGCTCGTCCTGGCGAAGTTTCCAGTCTAATTGTCCATGACCTACATCAATGGCAAACACCTTGACCGCGCCATTTTGCAACATACAATCTGTAAATCCACCTGTAGAAGAACCTACATCTGTGCAGACTTTTCCTTCTACAGATACCTGGAATTCTTTCATTGCTTTTTCTAACTTAAGTCCGCCGCGGCTGACATAAGGCAGTGTATGGCCACGCACTTCAATCTTAGATTCTTCTGGGAATGTTGTTCCTGGTTTATCTTCTTTCTGGTTGTCCACATAAACATTTCCAGACATGATAATGGCTTTTGCTTTTTCTCTGGACGCGGCAAGATTTCTCTTCACCAGCAACACATCCAAACGTTCTTTCATCTTCTATAACTCCTTATACGTCTCTATAATTTTTTCAGACATACTCTCACTGTCAATTCCTGTCATCTTGCGGAGCACATCAACACTTCCATGTTCAATGTAATCATCCGGGAGTGCCAGTGTCAGGACGTGTGACGGAAGCATTTTTCGCATCACGTATTCTGATACACGCTCTCCGCATGCTCCGGTCTGGACATTTTCTTCAATCACTGCAATCAGTTTGTGTGTCTGACAGACTTTTTCGATCATTGCCTCATCGATCGGTTTAATGAAACGCATATTGATAAGTGTCGGCTCATATCCTTGTTCAATCAGTTTATCTCTTGTCTTCACAGCCTCCTCGAACATATGACCGACGCTTAAAATTGCAATTTCTTTTCCTTCAAAGATCCATTCGCTCTTTCCGTAACTGATTCTTTCCCGGCATCCTTCATATCCGTCGTAAGCCTTTCCTCTCGGATAGCGGATTGCCACTGGCGAATTCATCTGAAGCGCAAACCGTAACATATCGGCTAATTCCCATTTATTCTTCGGTGACATAACGGTCATATTGGGAATATTGGATAAAAATGACAGATCAAATATCCCCTGATGAGTCTCTCCATCGCTTCCGACAAGACCCGCACGATCTACCCCGAATACCACCGGCAGATTCTGCAGTGCCACATCGTGGATTAACTGATCATATCCTCTCTGCAAAAATGAAGAGTAAACTGCAAATACAGGCTTTAATCCTCCTGCTGCCAGTCCCGCAGCAAATGTTACACCGTGTTCTTCCGCAATTCCAACATCAAAAAAACGATTCGGATAATGCTTCTTAAATCTGGCAAGTCCGGTTCCATCTGCCATGGCAGCTGTGATTGCCACAATATCTGGATTTCTGGATGCCTCGTCACAAAGCACTTTACCAAACACATCTGTATAAGTATCTCCTTCTTTTTTTGCAAGTACCTTACCGCTTTCTATGTCAAAAGGTCCGATCCCGTGAAATTTATCCGGTGCTGTCTCTGCAGGTTCATAGCCCTTTCCTTTTGTTGTCATAACATGAAGGAGTACCGGGCCTTCCACTTTCTTCGCTTCCTTAAGAGCTTTGCAGAGCATTGGTAAATTGTGCCCCGGAATCGGCCCCAGATAAGTAATTCCCATATCCTCAAAGAACATGCCCGGTACCACGAGCTGCTTGATACTGCTCTTCGTCTTCCGGATATGGTCAATCATACGGTCTCCCATGACCGGCAACTGCTGCAAAGCATTTGTCACACCTTTTTTCAGTCCGGTATAGATATCTGCCGTCCGGAGATTTGCCAGATATCTGGACATTCCGCCTACATTTTCTGAAATGGACATATGATTGTCATTGAGTACCACAATAAAATTCGTCTTCAAATTCGATGCATTGTTCAGCGCCTCATATGCCATACCTCCGGTCAGAGAACCATCGCCGATCACAGAGATAACGGTATAATCTTCATGTTTTAAATCTCTTGCTCTCACATAACCAAGTCCTGCAGAAATCGAAGTAGAGCTGTGCCCTGTATCAAATGCATCACACCGACTTTCTTTTCTCTTCGGGAATCCGCTCATACCGCCGTAACTTCTTAAATCTTCAAATCCTTCTTTTCGTCCGGTCAGTAATTTATGTGTATAGGACTGGTGTCCAACGTCCCAGATAATCTTATCCTTTGGCAGATTACAGATCAGATGCAATGCCATCGTAAGCTCTACAACGCCAAGATTGGAAGCCAGATGTCCTCCTGTCTTACTGACCTTCTCTACAAGGAATTCACGGACCTCTCCTGCAAGGCACTCCAATTCCTCACTGTTTAGTTTTTTTATGTCATTTTCCTTTTGTATTCGTTCCAGCATACTGGTCCCCCTCTATTTTTTCCTGTGAATCAGCTCCATAAGCAATTCTTCCAGATATGGATTCTCATTCGGAAGTGTCCGAAGCAGGCTGATCGCCTCTTCGGATTTTTCTTCGACCACTTTCTTTGCATCGTCAATGCCAAGTAATGTTACATAAGTAGTCTTCTCATTCTTTTCATCACTATGTATCGGTTTGCCAAGTTCTTCCTGGGTGCTTGTCACATCGAGAATATCATCTTGCACCTGGAATGCCAGTCCAACAAGACTTGCAATACGCTCTGCCGTCTTTACCTCTTCCTTGCTTGCTCCACCAAGAATTGCTCCAATCATCATAGCAGCTTCGATAAGTGCTCCGGTCTTCAATTCGTAGATCGTATCTAACACATCTTTTGAAACAGCATGACCGGTCTCTTTTACATCGATGACCTGACCTCCAAGCATTCCGTAAATTCCGGCTTTCTCACCAAGTACGCGGATTGCATTTCCGATTGTCAGACTATCTTCCGGTTCCAGAACAAATGCTTTGACTGCTGTCTCAAATGCATAATTCAACAAAGCGTCTCCCGCCAGAATCGCCATGTCTTCTCCGTATACAACATGCGTCGTCTTACGCCCTCTTCGATATTCATCATTATCCATTGCCGGAAGGTCATCATGTACAAGAGAATATGTATGAACCATCTCAATCGCTGCCATAAATGGCTCAATTACTTTTGAGTGACCGCCGAACAAAGTATAAGTCTCCTTCATCAACATCGGACGAAGTCTCTTTCCTCCGGCCAGAAGACTATATTCCATAGCTTCCATAATAATTTTCTGGTATCCCTTTTGCTTTGGCAGGTAATTCTGCAGAGAATCTTCAATCTCCCTGACTTTCTGCTCTTTTTGTACTTTAAAATCAAGATTCAAACTCATGTGTCTCTCCTTCACTATCCAATACAAGCATCTGCTTTTCGATTTTATCCATCTTGTCATTGCATGCCTTTAACATATCAATGCCTTGATGATACATCTGAAAAGAATCTTCCAGAGATACTTCCGGCTCCTCCATAGCCTGGATCAGTTTATCCAGTTCCTGAAACATCTCATCCAGTGTTTTTTCTTCCTTAGCCATGGCGCTCCTCCTTTACACTCTCTACTGTCATCTGAATGGATCCATCTGTCACATATGCCGACAGATGATCACCACATCTGACCTGCTCGATACTTCGGACTGCTTTTTTGTCCACATCTTCAATATATGCATATCCCTGATTCAGTTTCTGAAGTGGAGATAATCCTTTCATCTGTTCCATATAAACTGCAAACCGGTGTCTGTACTGCTCTACTTTGCGATGCAGCAGCATATGCAGCTTTTCTTCTGTATCCGCCAGTCTCTGCCTGTCTTCTTGAAGCTTATGCTCAGGGTGCAGATACTTTAACTTCGTCTCATACTTCTCGATTCGAAGTCTAGATACCTCCATTTTTCTTCGCAGATAGCCCTGTAACTGACTTCTTCTTACATCTACCTGTTCCTGTGTCTTCCAGTAATCATACACTGCCAGTTCTGCTGCTGCAGAAGGAGTCGGTGCTCGAAGATCTGCCACATAATCTGCAATAGTCGTATCCGTCTCATGCCCTACTGCAGAAATCACCGGTGTCCGGCAGTAAAAAATTGCTCTTGCAACTTCTTCTTCGTTGAACGCCCACAAATCTTCAATGGATCCGCCGCCTCGTCCGACAATGATCACATCTATGTCATCCTGATCCAACATACGTATACCTTTTACAATGCTCTCTTTCGCGCCTTCTCCCTGCACAAGTGCCGGGTACAAAATAAGTTGTACAAAAGGATTCCTTCGTCTGGAAATGTTCATAATATCCCGGATCGCAGCTCCGGTCGGTGCTGTCACAATACCGATTCTTCGTGCATATGCAGGAATCGGCATCTTATATTCCGAAGCAAACATTCCCATCTCTTCCAACTCACGCTTAAGAGCCTGAAAACGCTCATAAAGAACACCTTCTCCATCCAAACGGATCTCCCTTGCATATAACTGATAAGAACCTCCTCTTTCATAGACATTGACCTGTCCGAACACTACGATCTGCTGTCCCTCACACATACGAAAAGAGAGCCCGCCGCGCTGCCCGGCAAACATTACGCAGGCAATCGTTCCAGACTCATCTTTCAGTGAAAAATATATATGTCCTGAAGTATGGTATTTACAATTAGATACCTCGCCCTTCACATAGATACGGTTCAACATGTAATCCTGTGTAAACATGTTCTTGATGTAAGCATTCACCTGGCCTACCGTATATACATTCCGTGTCATTACACACCTCTATATTCAAGATTCGCCCGCGGGGCAACATGTAATGTTCTACTCAATCCCCCGTCAGGCGTATATCAGTCTGTTATTTATGACAGCCGGGCCAGCACACCATTGATAAATGCCGGGCCTTCATCACCACTGTATTTTTTTGCGAGCTCTACCGCTTCGTTGATTGCAACTCCTACCGGTACGTCCTCGTCATATTTCATCTCATAGACCGCAAGTCTTAAGATACTTAGATCTACCTTGTTCATGCGGCTTGTCTTCCAGCCTGTCACATGTTCATTGAGCATCTCATCAATCTCTTCAGATTTCAAGATGATGTTCAGAGCCTTGTCTCTGATATATGCCATGTCTTCCTCTTTTGGTTCCTGGTCAAGCTGTTCAAAATAAAGCTGCATCTGCTGCGGCATCTCCTGATCACTGTTAAATTCATAGCTGAACACCATTCTGAAAATGTGTTCCCTCATCTCTGTTCTCTTCACTTATGCTTCCTCCGGCACATCAACTCCGGCTACACGGATATTCACGTCCGCAACCTCAAGTCCTGTCATATTTTCAATTGCAGCTTTTACCTTCTCCTGCACTTTTGCTGTAATATCTTTAATACTGTATCCATAGCTCATATTAAGAGCCAGTGTCACAGTCACGATGCCGTCCAGGACATCTACTTTTACACCTTTGGATAAAGATTTCATTCCAAGCTTTGCGATCAGCTCTCTTGTCGCATTCCCTGCCATAGAAGAAACACCTTCTACTTCCATAGCTGCAAGTCCTGCGATAATTGCTACAACTTCATCGGCAATCTTTACTTCGCCCAGATTCTCATCTGACTTTATTGTATAAGTTTTCTTTTCTTCTTTACTCATATCTACCAATCCTTTCGGTTTTTCTATACGTCCTTTTTAAGCATTTTACCACATTCGCATACATTTGCAAAGGCTCACGGTAAATATTTACAAACCTTATCGGGCAAATTCAGTCAGAACCAGTCCATCGTTACGCTCCTGGGTCATGCGGATACTCCACTCATTGACAAAAAGAAGAAGCGGACGGTCTTTTAAATCCTTTACTTTCTTCATATCAGAAGTACCTGAAAGTTTTGCAAGATCGAAGTCCTGCGGATTATCAATCCAGCGGATATACTCATATGGCAGATTCTCCAGTCTGATATCTACGTTATATTCATTCTCCAGACGATATTTTAAAACATCAAACTGCAAAACTCCTACAACTCCTACAACGATCTCTTCCATACCTGTATTAAACTCCTGGAATATCTGGATCGCACCTTCCTGCGCAATCTGATTAATTCCTTTGATGAACTGTTTACGTTTCATCGTATCGACCTGACGCACTCTTGCAAAATGTTCCGGTGCAAAAGTCGGGATTCCTTCATAGCTGAACTTGTCAGAGGAGGTTGTCAATGTATCTCCGATAGAGAAAATCCCCGGATCAAAGACACCGATAATATCTCCACCGTAAGCTTTATCCACCATGTGGCGCTCACTGGCCATCATCTGCTGTGGCTGGGAAAGTCGTACTTTCTTGCCTCCCTGCATATGGAATACATCCATACCTGCCTCGAATTCTCCGGAACAGATACGCATAAATGCGATACGGTCACGGTGTGCTTTATTCATATTTGCCTGAATCTTAAATACAAATGCAGAAAAATCGCCTTCTTCCATCGGGTCGATCTCACCTTTATCAGACTTTCTTGGAAGCGGTGATGTAGTCATCTTAAGGAAATGCTTCAAGAATGTCTCTACTCCAAAGTTCGTCAGAGCAGATCCGAAGAATACCGGTGAAAGTTCTCCTTTACTTACCATCTCCTGATCCAGTTCTGCTCCGGCTCCATCCTGAAGTTCAATCTCTTCCTCCAGCTTTGCTTTCTGCTCTTCACTGATGAGTCCATTCAGGGAAGGATCGTCGATCGGCACAATCTGCACTTCTCCCTGTGTTGTACCCTTTCTTGTATCTGAGAATAATTCCACACTCTTTGTAGCACGGTCATAGACACCACGGAACTCCTTACCGGAGCCGATTGGCCAGTTGACCGGACAGGTCGCGATTCCCAGTTCATTTTCAATATCATCTAATAGTTCAAATGTATCCATCGCCTCACGGTCCATCTTATTGATAAATGTAAAAATCGGAATATGGCGCATCGTACATACTTTGAACAGCTTTCTTGTCTGTGCCTCAACACCCTTGGATGCATCAATGACCATGACCGCAGAATCTGCTGCCATCAGAGTACGGTATGTATCCTCTGAGAAGTCCTGATGTCCCGGTGTGTCCAGAATGTTGATACAATATCCTCCATAATTGAACTGCAATACAGAAGAAGTAACTGAAATACCTCTTTCTTTCTCAATTTCCATCCAGTCAGAAACTGCATGTTTTGATGTTGCTTTTCCCTTTACACTTCCCGCCTGATTGATTGCCCCTCCATATAGCAGAAACTTCTCAGTCAGAGTCGTCTTACCGGCATCCGGATGGGAAATGATCGCAAATGTCCGTCTTTTCTCAATCTGTTTCTTAACATCGTCCTTTATCTTTGACATATATTTGAATTCTCCTATCTAAACTGTCCCATCTTCACACTTCATATCTGCATCATATTTTTTACATTTATTAAAGTTATGAACAAATGTGGACTTATCTCATATTTCAATCAGCGACATACATTATAGCATAAGGAGACATTTTCCTCAACGAAAATTTGGCGGCTGTAGATAGCCGCCTTATCGCAAAGTAACAAGTCTGCGTAAATCGATTATTTCCCTTCTGCATATACTGGAGTGATTACAATATTCTGCGCTGCCACGCCTGTTTTCCTTGTTACAATGTCTTCAATCTGAGCCCGGTTTGCTTCCGTCAGTTCTGATGCATTGACAACAACGTCTGTAGAGTCCTCTGAAATACTGACTACAGAATCAAGAAAGCCTTTTGACGCCAGCATTGTCTCTGCTGCCGTTTCTTTTTCTGCAATCTCTGTCATGGCTACCATCTGCGCCACAGCGTCCTGCTTCTGGGCATCACTTAAAGAGTCACTGTCAATGATGCTCTGAAGCGTCTCCTTGTTCTTGGCACGCACCTGTTCTCTTGTGACCTTCGCCTGTGCAGCCACTGCCTGAGCATCCCCTGAAGTTAAGACCGCTTCGCCTGGATTGCCATCTACTTCGCCTTCATCGCCGTCCTGGCTTTTGATATCCCCGGAAGCACTGGCAACATCTTCATCAGAAATATCCAGAAGTTCTTTATTCGCAAGGTCACTGCCTGCCTCCTTCGTATTCTGAGATCCCGGTAATAATCTTCCGGAATAATTCAGATATCCTGCTGCTGCGATCATCACTGCAAGAGCCGCAATGATCAATTGATTCTTTTTTAAGATTCGTTTCACTTACTTCACCCTCCCGCCTTTCATTATTCTAATCTTATGCGTGTCTATCTCAAATAATGCCTGCACAGCTTCCGTAATATTTTTTACGACTACTGCATCGTCTCCGCCCGGCGCAATCACAATCACACCTTGTGCTTGAGGGGAAAGCTCCTTGCTGACATAAGGCTCCTGTACACCGGAAGTACTGCTTCCACTATTATAGACTGTCGTCTCCTGCGTGTCATGGCTGCTCGTTGTCCTGCTGCCTCCCTGACTGTCCTGCTCGGACACATTTTCCTCATTGGACTTTCTGTCCTTTTCAACCACCTTTTCACCATCAGACTTCCAGGTAATCATCACCTGCACCTGTCCCGCCCCGTCAATCTGGGAGAGAATCCGTTCCAGTCGTTCTTCCATATAAGCTGTATACTCACTCTGCTTTGTCGTTCCGACACTGCTTTTTGACGAATTGGCCAGTGTTTTCTTAGTTCCAGTATTGCTGTCTTTCTTAGTTCCGGCAGGAATTGAAATCACGAGTAAAAGAATTCCCACCAAAAACACGATAAGAAGCTGGTCTTTTTTTACCTTTCCATGCTTTAAATGTTCAAACACCTTACGGATTTTCACTGCCGTGTCCGACTCGGATCTCCTCCACCTGGATTTCACCGGGCTCTCCCCCTTCCACGTTTTCACTTAGCTCATCTTCTGCGTTTCTATTATCCTGAAATTTCATCACAGATTCCAATCCGGAGGTATTCTTTAACATCTCCTCTACCTGTGTCTCCATTGCATCATACTGATCCTGAAACTGAACAAATAGATCATCTGAAGTAAAGAATTTTATCACAGGCGATGCTATCAGAATGATCAGCACCAGTCCTGTAAAAAAATGAATGTACTTGCGGTCTTTCTCTCCTGGGACAAGCTGTAATACTGCCGTCATAAAAATCAGATATCCAGCCAGTTTCCACACCCAGTCATAACATTCCTGAACCACTTGTTTCTCCTTCCTGTTTCTGTCTTATGTCTTTTCACAGTTTCATTTTGCTGTAAAGCTTTTATGTTGTCCCAGTAGATGCCGCCACCAGTATAATTGTAATAAGGAACAACATTCCTACTGTAAACACTGCCCGGATCAAAAGCCTCATACCTTCTCCTACAGTTTCCATACATCCAATAATCCGGACATCTGATACCGGCTGCATCAGAGCTGCCGCCAGTTTATAAAGAAGTGCGATTGCCCCTATCTGTACAATCGGCATCAGGCAAAGAGCAAAACAGATAATCGCTCCCACTACACCTATTCCATTTTTCACAAGCACTGCCGAAGCAAAAATCACCTCTGTCACACCGCCAATCGCATCTCCGATCCCAGGTATTGCCTCAGTGCCCCTCGTCAACGCACTTCTCTTGACTGTATCCATAGCAGGACTTAAAAGGCTCTGCACCAGATTCAGCCCCACTACACCCGCCAGAATTGTCTTCATAATCCACACAAGTACAGTCTTTATCAACTCTGCCAGTTTGCTCAGATACGATTCCTTCGTCAAATAATTCAGCATACTTACTAAAATATAAATATGAATTGCCGGGAGCACCACATACTTCAGAAACATCTCTACCAGATATACAAGAAAAAGCGTCAGGCTGTAAAAAGAAATTGCAGTCACACTCCCTTTTGCGACTGCCACCGCTGGAAAATAAATAGGACCAAATACTGTCATGAACTGTATCAGATTGCTGATTCCTGCCTCCACCCAGTCCATGATGATCTGGCAGGAATTCAGACAAAGTGCCACAATCATAAGATACATCACGTAAAAGCCCGTGTCTGCCGCCTGACCATTTCCAAATGCCCGGGCAAAATTCGTAAATACTGCCGTCATAATCGCCAGCATGAGAATATGTATCAGGTTCTGCCTGCTGCTCGCAAATGCATAGGAGAACTGTTCTTTAACAAGCTGCTTCAATAATTGAGCTGAAAATGTAATATCACCGGACAGAACTCCTATAAGTATTTCTTTAAAATCCAGCCTTTCCTTGGGGAAAAGTTCTTTTAATGTCTCATCAATTTCGCCGTAGTCGTACTGATCTGCAAACTGCCAGACAACACTTGAAGTCAGTGCAGTTTCATCGTTTATGCCTGATTGCAGCTGTGATGCATAAACATTTCTCCCAATAAGTAACTCCATACAGAAGCACAAAAAAAGCATCCCTAATCCCATAAATCTCCGACACATAAATCTCCGGGAATTTTTCGCGAATTTTTCCACGTCCGATATTTTTCTTATCAACATACGCTCTACCCCAGAAACCCTCGTACAACCTCCAGAAGTGTCATAAGAATCGGAATACACAAAACCATGATCCCAAGCCTTGCAAATATTTCAATCTGAAGTGCAACTGACTGATATCCTGCATCTTTACAGATTGCAGACACAAGTTCCGACACATAAGTAATTCCAAGCATTTTCAATAAAATTGCGACATATGCATAATCTAAATCCAAATCCTCTTCCAACTTATCAAATGCATGGATCAATATTTCCAGATATCCCAAAATTCCGCCAAAAATTAAAATTCCCAATACAACACTTATATAAGTGCTATATTCTGTTTTCCCATTTTTAAACTGAACTGCCAGAAGAACTCCGGCAACTGCGAGAACCCCTACTTTCAAAATACTCATGTAAGATGCCGCCTTTCCTTTTCGCGCTCACTGCTCTTTTACAATGTAAACAATCTTTGGATCGATTCAAAAAGTTCATATATGTAAGGTACAATCCAAAATAATACAAGAATCAGGCCTGCAAGGCTTGTCAGAAATGCCTGTTCCTCTCTCCCACTGTGTTTGAGCACCTGACTTATAACAGACACAAGAATTCCAACTGCTGCAATTTTGAAGATTAAATTGACACTCATAGTTACCTCCTGATTCACATTCGCAGCTCATGGTTTTTCATTTACAACTAAATATTCCTTTGTTATATCAAGAATATGGTAATCAATATGCCTGCACTTGCTCCTAGACAGATTCGCACTTTCATTCGCATTTGAATATCTTTTCTCATCTCGTCCATCTGTAATTCTATTTGTTTCAAATAACGTTCCATGGACCAGATCTGCATCTGCCGATCGGCTCCTCCAAGATTTCTGCCCAGCATTTTTAAATGGTTTAAAGCTTCCATACCAAGTCCGCTTTCCTTCAAAAAACCATTGACATTATCCTCCCATATTTCAGAAAATGTCTTTCCATCTCTTCTTTCCATCTGTATTTTCATTCCAAGCAGCCAATTTCGATATGGTGCATCTACTTTTTTCGAAAGACATTCGAACATTTCTCCAAATTCCGAGCCCGCATAACTTAATTCATTTTTCATCATTCCAATCAAATGATATATTTTTCCTAACGCCTGATAGGAGTGTTTCACTTCTTCTGCTTTCCAGATTCCAATCCCGGTCATAGAACTTACTATAAAAAGACTTCCAAGAAACTTTAACATATAGCAGTTTTTTCCTCCTGATCCTGATACAGAAGCGAACCTCTCTCATCATAAATTTCCTGAATCGTTCCTATCTGTGGCTCATTTCCAAGTAATACATAACGTTCAAATCTTTTTTCCCGTATCAGCCGATCAAATACTGGTTTCTTTTGTAGTTCCTCCATAGAATCAGCGTGAGCTGTTGCAAGCATACGGCAGCCGCAATGCATTGCATATTCAATAGCATGTACATCTTCACTCCCTCCAATTTCATCAACTGCAATGACTTCGGGACGCATCGAACGAATCAGCATGATCATTCCCTCAGCCTTTGGACACCCATCCAGTACATCTGTACGGATTCCCAGATGATTCTGTGCCACACCTCTGTAACAGCCGGCAATCTCTGAACGTTCATCGACAACACCGACAGACATTCCCTTAATAAACTCATTGCCTTCTGAAATTTGTCGTATCAGATCCCGAAGTAGTGTCGTCTTTCCACAACCTGGAGGCGAGACAAGAAGTGTATGATATAATCGCCTGTGGAAAGTAATATAAGGCAATAGTCCATCTGCACATCCAAGTATTTCATGTGACATTCTCACATTGATCGATGAAATGTATTTTAAATTTTTCACCCTTCCGTTTTCCATTATAGCCTGTCCTGACAGTCCCACTCTATGCCCTCCTTCAATTGTAATATATCCCTGACTCATCTCACGTTCATAAGAGTACAGTGAATATCCACTGATGTAATCTAACATTTCCCGTATTTCATCTTTTGTGATGTAATACGGCCTGCCGTCCGCCTCAGGAATCACTTCATTTCCTCTGTACAGCAAAATCAAAGGTTTTCCGACCCGAAGCCTGATTTCCTGAATACTCTGGAAATCAATATTCTCTCTCTTAAGAACCTCCCTGAGCTGATGCGGCAAAATGGTTAAAATAACTTCTTCTTTCATGATTTCTCACCTCTTACTCTCAATATATGTAAATGGACAGGATTTATGACTTGTTTTTTTCACTAAAAAAGGTCCACCGGACCTTTTTGTCGTATGCTTGGCAACTAAGAAAGGATACCCTTTCCTCCAGAGTACCCTTAACTGTTGCCCGACATGAAGTATCATCTTAATAAGAATAAAACCATTCTGTACTTGCATCTGTAAATGGAAATATTACATCTCCACTTGGTAAAAAATCAAATTTTATCGTCCTTACTGCCATCAAAAATAACATCAAAGCAGCGACTCCACTTAAAAATTTACATTCCTCATTCTGCAAAAGTCTGCGTTTCACCTGACTGATCCAAATAAATAAAGCTGATGTATAAAGCAAAAAAATAATAATATTACGGGAATATCCCGGAATTACATTGAACAAAACACGAACCGGTCCACTCATAATAATCAAAAATATACATACCCAGTCCAAGAAAATTGTCTTTTTATTTTCCTCAAATACCTCTCCTCCACCTGCAGACATAACCTCTTTTCTTTCATTGTATCGAAGATAGTATGAATTTGCAATGCAAAAGGGCACCCCTTTCTTCAAAAAGGGACACCCTTAATCCATGATGGGGACGTAGCATTTTAACACTTTACTACGTCCCCAATTTACATTTTTTTATTCTGCTACGTCTTTCATGCTGAATGAGAATCTTCCCATCTTATCTTTTCCAAGGCATACAACTTTCACTGTATCGCCAAGTGTCAGGACATCTTCTACATGATTCACTCTTTCTTTTGAAATTTTAGAAATGTGTACCATTCCTTCTTTACCTGGTGCAAACTCAACGAATGCTCCAAACTCTTTGATGCTGATGACTTTTCCTTCCAGAACCTGTCCGGCCTCAAAGTCCGTAACGATTGTATAAATGAGCTTTCTTGCCTGCTCCATTCCTGTTGCGTCTGTTCCGCAGATAGATACTGCACCATCGTCTGTAATATCAATCTTCACACCTGTCTGCTCAATGATCGCATTGATTGTCTTTCCTCTCTGACCGACAACATCACCGATCTTCTGAGGATCGATCTGCATCTGGATAATCTTAGGTGCGTATTCTCCGACCTCAGCTCTTGGCTCATTGATTGCTTTGGACATAACCTCATCCATGATGTAAAGTCTTGCTTTTCTTGTCTTTGCAATTGCCTCTTCAATGATGGCTCTTGTCAATCCGTGAATCTTGATATCCATCTGGATAGCTGTGATACCTTCATGTGTTCCGGCTACCTTGAAGTCCATATCCCCGAAGAAGTCTTCCAGTCCCTGGATATCTGTCAGTACAAGGTAATCATCATCAGTATCACCTGTTACAAGTCCACAGGAGATTCCTGCTACTGCAGATTTGATTGGTACACCTGCTGCCATCAGAGCCATAGAAGATGCACATACACTTGCCTGTGATGTGGATCCATTGGACTCAAATGTCTCAGATACTGTACGGATCGCATATGGGAAATCTGCCTCACTTGGAAGTACTGGTACAAGTGCACGCTCAGCCAGCGCTCCATGTCCGATCTCACGGCGTCCCGGTCCTCTGGAAGGTCTTGTCTCGCCTACAGAGTATGATGGGAAATTATAGTGGTGCATATATCTCTTTGTTGTCTCTGCCTCGTCAAGTCCGTCTAATCTCTGTGCCTCAGATAACGGAGCCAGTGTACAGATATTACAGATTTGTGTCTGTCCACGGGTAAACATTGCAGAACCATGAACTCTAGGAATCAGGTCTACCTCTGCTGCCAGTGGTCTGATCTGATCGATCTGTCTTCCATCTGGACGCTTGTGGTCTTTTAAGATCATCTTACGAACAGTCTTCTTCTGGTACTGATATACAGCATCCGGAAGAATTGCAAGCCACTCTTCCTTGTCTGCAAATGCTTCTTCTAACTTTTCTGTGACAACACGAATATTTTCTTCTCTAGTCTGCTTGTCATCCGTAAATACAGCTTCTTCCATCTCTTCTGGAGTTACCACTTCTTTCATAGCTGCAAATAACTCTTCCGGTACAGCAAAGCTCTCATATGAGTGCTTTGGCTTTCCACACTCAGCTACGATTGTATCAATGAATTTGATCACTTCCTGGTTCACTTCGTGAGCCTTGAAGATTGCATCGATCATCTGCTGCTCCGGCACTTCATTGGCACCGGCCTCGATCATGATAACTTTCTCTCTTGTAGATGCAACAGTCAGGGCAAGATCTGATACAGCCTTCTGCTCTGCAGTCGGGTTGATTACAAACTCGCCATCAACAAGTCCAACCTGTGTTGTAGAGATCGGACCATCAAATGGAATATCTGAAATAGTTGTTGCAATTGCAGCACCAAGCATAGCTGTAAGCTCCGGTGAGCAGTCCTGATCTACAGATAATACCAGATTCTCCAGTGTTACATCGTTACGATAATCTTTCGGGAACAGCGGACGCATCGGACGGTCAATAACACGATCTGTCAGAACTGCATTTTCAGATGCCTTTCCCTCTCGTTTATTAAATCCTCCCGGAATCTTTCCTACAGCGTACATTCTCTCATTGTACTCTACACTTAATGGGAAGAAATCAATTCCTTCTCTCGGCTTTTCAGATGCAGTTGCCGTACACAGAACAGTCGTATCACCGTAATGCATCAGAACAGCACCATTTGCCTGTTTTGCAACTCTGTCTACATCTACGCGAAGAGTTCTTCCAGCCAGTTCCATCTCAAACTTTTTGTACATAGTGTTCTCCTTTTTCTCTATTACTCTTGAACTCACGGGATACCATATGAAAATCCCACGCTCTCGTATTCTCTCACTTTTGGTATCTCATGTATTATTCATCGGCCGGGGAACACCGAAACTACTGAAAAATGTACTTTTCATCGAAGCAAATACCCTTTTCAGTGGTCTCGGAGTGTTATCCCCGTCCATAATCTTTAATATTATAACATACATATATAAAATGTGCCATATAAAAATTCATATTACATGGCGTCGGCTTTTTTGGCTTTTTGGCTTTTTTATATTAGAAAATGCGATTTCCTGCTATAGAAAAAGAGACGTCCATAAAATGAACGTCTCTAAACATAACTGAATTATTTTCTCAGTCCAAGCTTCTCGATCAGCGCACGATATCTCTCGATATCTGTCTTCTTAAGATATGCAAGAAGTCCTCTTCTCTGTCCTACCATCTTAAGAAGTCCTCTTCTTGAGTGGTGATCTTTCGGGTTAGCTTTGAAGTGATCTGTAAGATCGTTGATTCTAGCTGTCAGGATAGCAATCTGTACTTCCGGTGATCCTGTATCCCCTGCTGTTCTACCATACTCTGCAATAATCTGTTCTTTCTGCTCTTTTGTTACCATGTTGTGGTTCCTCCTTAAATTCTTATATATCGCCTGGTATTAAGTAACGGTTGGAGAATCCAATTACCGAACACCGGCTAACTCACTTGACTAATATATCATATATGCCTTATCTTGTAAAGCACTAATTGTATGCTTAAATTTTAAAATACTGTCTGCCGCTGGCGATATCTTTATCCACACGCGCTTTCAGTTCTTCTTTATTTTCAAATTTCTGCTCCGGTCTGACGAACTCAATCAGTTCCACCATGACTTCTTTGCCGTAAGCATCTGCATCATAATCAAATAAAAATGTCTCAAGCCACACTTTTTCTTCGTTGGATACGGTCGGTCTGACGCCTACATTTGCAATGCCATTGTATCCAAATCCGTCCATATACGCACGGCACAGATACACGCCTCTCGGAGGTATAATCTTGCGCTTCGGCCATGCAATATTCATCGTTGGAAATCCAAGTGTTCTTCCAAGTTTATGTCCATGCTCTACCGTGCCGCAGATTCCATAAGAATAGCCCAGAAGTCTGCCGACCAGATCCATGTTTCCGGTTCCCAGTATCTTCTTTGTGTAGGTACTGCTGATAATATGATTCTCATACCGTATCTTTTCCAGAACGATCAGGCGGTATCCATATCTCTCCTGGAACTTGTCCAGCATATAGATATCTCCTTCCTTATTATATCCAAACTGGAAATCTGTACCTACGACCACATAAGCTGCGTGAAAGGTTCCGATAATAATATTCCGGATAAAATCCTCGGCTCTCATCTGACGGATTTCATCTGTAAACGGACACTCGACCAGATAATCCACCTCATCCTCCAGATGAATCTGCCGTTCCTGCGGAAGCATCAATAGCGCCGGTGAATCCATATCGAACGCACATACTACACTATCTACATCATCTTTGTCCTGCAGTTTTTTCACTGTGTCAACGAGCGTCATATGCCCTTTATGAAGTCCGTCAAACTTTCCAAATGTCACTGCTGTCTTTCTGGCATTGTCATAATGCTCAAGACCTTTGATATACTGCATCTATTTTTCCTCTTTTATATAAAACATTTTCCGTATCCGGTATTCACGTTCTTTCTCGTGATACTGATACACCCCGATAAAATCTTCTACATCATCATATACCCTGACATACGCTTCGTCCAGAATATTTTCATCTTTCCGGACATCTCTGTCTTTGATTCCATTGCCATTATACGCAAGTCTCGCCGCTTCTCCCGACACAATAATGCGCGGATAATCTGCGAACATTTGATCCATTGGAACCAATATTTCTGACAGTCTGTCTTCTTTTTTTAATATCTCGATCTGTGCAAGTGTCAGACTGTCCTTTATCTCAAATCTGCTTACCTTTGTTCTTGTAAGCTTTTCCATACATGCACCACATTCAAGCTTCTGCCCGATATCATGGCACAATGTACGGATATATGTTCCTTTTGAGCAATGGACCTTCATTGTCACCCGTGGCAATGCTATACTTAGGATTTCAATATCGAAAATCTGTACCCGTCTTGCCGCACGCTCTACAGTCTTGCCTTCTCTGGCAAGCTCATAAAGCTTCTTTCCGTTGATTTTAAGCGCGGAATACATAGGTGGAACCTGATCGTAATCCCCCATAAAATCTAAAACTGCAGCCCGGACCTGTTCTTCTGTAATCTCGTCTGTCTCACTGCTTTTTAGTACCTGCCCGGTTGTATCCTGGGTATCTGTCTCCACACCCAGAAGCATCACAGCCTCATAGACTTTGTCTTTATCTGTCAGCATATCGCACAATTTTGTTGCACGTCCCAGACATACAGGCAGCACACCGACCGCATCCGGATCCAATGTGCCTGTGTGACCGATTTTCTTCTGTCCCACGATTCCACGAAGCTTTGCAACCACGTCGTGAGAAGTAAATCCCTGCTCTTTATATACATTTATAACTCCGTGTATCATGCCTGTCCTTTCAACTGCTCATCAATGCGCTCTGCCAGATTATTCAGAATATCCTGCGGCGTACCTGTCATAGTAACTCCAGAAGCTTTTTCATGTCCACCGCCGCCAAAATATCCTGCAATCTTACTTACATCAACTTCATTCCCAGAACGAAGGCTGACTTTAAATACATTCTGATCCAGCTCATACATAAAAATAGCAACTTCCACGCCTCTGGTATTACGGAGCTGGCTTACGATCCCGTCAAGATCTTTTGGCTTTACACCATAGAAATCCATGACTTTCTTACGAATATAGGAGACGATACATTTTCCTTCCATGAACAAAAAGCTCTCCACCAGTGCACGTCCGAAAATCTGCATTCTCGCATAAGATTTTTCGTAAAATGTATCCATAATAAGATCTGCCGCATCAATTCCAGTCTCCAGAAGTTCTGCCGCCGCACGAAATGTAGATGGTCCGGCACAGGAATACTGAAATACTCCTGTATCATGTACGATTCCTAGATACAGTGCTTCTGCGATCTCTTTTGTAATCTTATCTTTATCAATCAGATTGTAAACAAGCTCTGAAGTGGAGCTTGCATCTGGTACAACATAATTATCCTGTGCAAAACAGATATTGCTGACATGATGATCAATACAAAGTGTATGTCCTGCACTTACGAACAGTGGCACAGAAAACTCCAGTCTTCCGGTATCTCCACAGTCCAGTACAATGAACAGATCATAATGTTTACTCTCGTCAATCTCATGTAAAATCTCATCCGTCCCTTTGATTCTGTAAAATGTAGATGGAATTTCCTCCAGAAAAACGTCCACTTCTTTGTCTGGATAATTATTCTGGATATACTGATACATTGCCATACAGGATCCGACACAGTCGCCATCCGGACGCACATGTCCTCCGATGGCGATTGTTTTTGCCGGTTCCAGAATCTTATTCAGATTCAACATCTTCATCACCTTCTGTGTTCAGATCTTTTGTTACTTCATCAATCTTCTTGGACATATTAACACCATACTCAATAGACTGATCCAGAATGAACTGAATCTCCGGAGTGTTTCGCATATTCAGAGTTCTTGCCAGTTCGCGGCGGATAAATCCTTCTGCACTTTTCAGCCCTTTGATCGTATCCTCCTGCGCCTTTACGTCGCCGAGAACACTGATATATGCTTTACATGTCTTAAGATCTGGTGCCACCTCGACTGCTACAACAGACGTCCACGGAGCTACCCGCGGGTCCTTTAAGCCCCGGCGGATAATCTCACTGAGTTCACGCTGTACTTCGGTGTTCACTCTTGTATTCTTAATACTTCTTTTTCTCAATTTCTATTCCTCCTAAGAGAAGGCTTTTCACATGATTTTCCTTATCTTGGAACCTCTACCATCTTGAAGGCTTCTACAAGGTCACCCTCTTTGATGTCATTGAAGTTTGCAAATACGAAACCACACTCATAGCCTGCTTTTACTTCTTTTACATCATCTTTGAAACGTTTCAGAGATGCAAGCGGTCCCTCAAAGATCACAATTCCATCTCTTGTCAGACGAACTGAGCAGTCACGCTCAAACAAACCATCCAGTACATAAGAACCTGCAATAGTTCCGACACCGGAAGCCTTGAATGTCTGACGCACTTCTGCATGACCAAGTACTTTTTCTTCGAATACCGGATCAAGCATTCCTTTCATAGCTGCCTCTACATCCTCAATCGCATTATAGATGACACGATACAGACGTACATCTACGCCCTCTCGCTCTGCTGTTTCTTTTGCAGTTGCATCCGGACGTACGTTAAATCCAATGATGATCGCATTAGATGCAGATGCAAGGCTGACATCAGACTCATTGATTGCACCAACACCACCATGGATCACTTTTACAATAACTTCGTCGTTAGACAGCTTCAGAAGGCTCTGTTTTACAGCCTCTACAGATCCCTGTACATCAGCCTTAACGATCAGATCAAGTTCTTTTAAATTACCTTCCTGAATCTGTGTAAACAGATCATCCAGGGAAAGTTTTGACTTTGTATCTTCAAGAAGTTTCACTTTATTCTGAGCAATAAATGTCTCAGCAAAGCTTCTTGCCTCTTTTTCATTCTTACAGCATACTACAACTTCTCCTGCATTCGGTACATCATCAAGTCCAAGAATCTCTACTGGAACAGATGGACCTGCCTCTTTCACACGTCTTCCCTTGTCATCCATCATAGCTCTTACTTTACCATGTGCAGAGCCTGCTGCAATCGCATCTCCGACACGGAGTGTGCCTTTCTGCACAAGTACAGTTGCGACCGGACCTCTTCCTTTATCAAGCTGTGCTTCCAATACAAGACCTCTTGCACGGCGGTTCGGATTTGCTTTTAATTCCATAACCTCTGCAGTCAGAAGGATCATTTCCATCAGTTCTTCCAGGCCTTCTCCTGTCTTAGCAGATACCGGAACAAAAATAGTACTTCCACCCCAGTCCTCTGCAATCAATTCATACTCTGTCAGTTCCTGTTTTACACGATCAACATTAGCACTCGGTTTATCAATCTTGTTGACAGCTACAATAATCTCAACACCTGCAGCTTTTGCATGGTTGATAGCCTCAACAGTCTGTGGCATGACACCGTCATCTGCTGCGACAACAAGGATTGCGATATCTGTAGAACTTGCTCCACGCATACGCATTGCTGTAAACGCCTCATGTCCCGGTGTGTCCAGGAATGTGATTTTTTCTCCATTTACCTCTACAACAGAAGCACCAATGTGCTGTGTGATACCACCCGCCTCTCGGTCGATGACATTTGTCTGACGGATAGCGTCCAAAAGGGAAGTCTTACCGTGGTCAACGTGACCCATGACACAGACTACAGGTGGACGTTTTTTCATCTTGCTTTCATCCTCTTCGTCCTCTTTAAGAAGTTCTTCAATCACATCAACAACTTCCTCTTTTTCACAGAGGACATCAAACTCCAATGCGATTTCTTCAGCTGTCTCGTAATCAATTTCCTGATTGACTGTTACGATTTTACCCTGCATGAAGAGTTTCTTTACAATAACCGAAGGAACAATCTTCATCTTATCTGCAAGTTCCTGAATCGTCAGAACCTCTGGAATCGTGATAGATTTGATCTGCTCTTCCTGTTTCTGCTCTTTCTTCTCCGGTTTCTGAAGCTGAGTCTTTGGCTCATTCTTGCCCTTCTTACCTTTTCCTACGCGGTCTTCGTCATGGCGGAAGTCTTTATCTTTCTTCTTAAAGTCATCCTTACCTTTTCCTTTGTTTCTCTGTGGCTTCTGACCTTCCACGATTGGCTCTGGAATTGCCGGACTGTTCTTGCGGTTGTCACGTCTGTCATCACGTCCACGACTATCACGTCTGTCGTCACGTCCGCCCTGATTACGATTGTCGCGTCTGTCATCTCTTCTGTCATCACGTCCACGATTATCACGTCTGTCATCACGTCCGCCCTGATTACGATTGTCGCGTCTGTCATCTCTTCTGTCATCGCGTCCGCCCTGATTACGGTTATCACGTCTGTCATCGCGTCCGCCCTGATTACGATTATCGCGGTTGTCTCTTCTGTCATCACGTCCGCCCTGATTACGGTTATCGCGTCTGTCATCTCTTCTGTCATCACGTCCACGGTTATCTCTTCTTTCGTCGCGGTTATCACGATTTCCCTGAGAACGGTTTTCTTTTCTTTCCTGCTCTTTTTTCTCCTGTTCCAGTCTCTTCTTCTGCGCGGCTGCAGCTGCTTCTGCCTCATGCATCTGCTGAACCTGTTGACGGATTCTGTCCGGACGTGGACGAATTGGCTGGGATGGTCTTTCATCTCTTACTTCTTTGCGTCCAGTCTGAGATTTTCCATTTTTATTTCCACCGTTTGAACGGTTATCTCTTTTATCATCACGTCCAGTCTGAGAACGGTTATCGCGTCTGTCGTCACGTCCCTGACCCTGACGCTTTCCGCCCTGTCTTCCACCACTCTGGGTGTTCTGCGGGCGGAATACCTGGACGATTTTTTTCTTCTTTGGTGCGTCAGATTTTTCCTCTTCTGCTTTTTCGGCATCTGCCTTTGGTGCAAATGCTTTTCTTACCATATCTGCTTCTGCCTCGTCGATGGTACTCATATGTGTCTTAGCTTCCACATCCTTTTTATTCAGGAACTCAACAAGCTCTTTGCTCGGCTTATCAAGTTCTTTCGCTAACTCATATATTTTGATTTTTGACATATACACTACCTCCTCTATGCAACCGTATTATCTTCTGTCTTCATCTGCTTCGTAATTTCCTTCGCAAAACCTTCGTCCAGTATTGCAAGAGATGCCCGGAATTCCTTTCCCATTGCATGCCCCAAGGTATCTTTATCTTTATAAAAATAGATTGGCACTTCATAAAATTCACACATATCCCGGAACTTTTTCTTTGTATTTTCGGAAGCATCTCCTGCCACAATAACAAGCGCTGCTCTTCCTGTCTTTACTTCCTTTTCTGTACAGAACTCTCCGCTGGCTGTCTTACCTGCCCGCGTTGCAAGCCCGACGAGTGATAAGATCTTATCTGGTTTCAAGCTCTGTCATCTCCTTTTCCAAAGACTCATACACTTCCTGCGGAATTGCCTGCTTAAAAGATCTCTCAAGGCCCTTACTTTTCACTGCCTTTTTCAGACATTCCTGATTTGGACAAATGTATGCGCCCCGTCCATTTTTGCGTCCGGTCGCATCTAACAGAAATTCTCCTTCACTGGTACGGATCACACGGATCATTTCTTTTTTATTCTTCATTTCCTGACATCCCACACACTGACGCATAGGAATCTTTTTATTTGCTCCCAATGAGATTCTTACGCCTCCTCACCGTCTTCTTCCGGCTGAACATTAGCTTCTGTTTCATTTTTCGCTTCTGTATCTACTTCTACATCTGCGTCCTCTGGATATTCTTCATTCTCATCATAAACATCTTCTTCGTACACACCTTCGCCCAGTTCCATATAGTTCTCTGGAAGCTCACCGGACTCAATTGCCTGTGTCTCGCTCTTGATATCGATCTTATATCCAGTCAGTCTTGCTGCCAGTCTTGCATTCTGTCCTTCTTTACCGATTGCAAGGGAAAGCTGATAATCCGGTACAATAACGCTTGCTTTCTTCTCATCCGGATCAGCCATAACAGAAATAACTTTTGCAGGGCTTAACGCATTCTCGATCAGGATTGCCGGATTATCGCTCCAGTTGATGATATCAATCTTCTCGCCGCGAAGTTCATTCACGATCGCATTGACTCTGGCTCCGTTCATACCAACGCATGCTCCGACCGGATCTACATCCGGATCATTAGACCATACTGCAATCTTTGTTCTGCTTCCGGCCTCTCTTGCAATACTCTTAATCTCTACGATTCCGTCTCTTACCTCTGTAACCTCAGACTCGAACAGTCTCTTTACAAGTTCCGGATGTGTACGTGATACAAGAATCTTCGGTCCTTTTGTTGTATTCTTTACTTCTACAACATAGAGCTTGATGCGCTCTGTTGGTTTGAACACTTCACCTTTGACCTGCTCATTCTCTGTCAGCATAGCATCTGCTTTTCCAAGGTTGATACTTACATTCTTACCTACATAACGCTGAACGATACCTGTCACGATATCCTTCTCTTTCTCAAAATACTGATCATATACAACTTTCCGCTCTTCCTCGCGGATTTTCTGAAGGATCAGGTTCTTTGCATTCTGTGTTGCAATACGTCCAAATGATTTGGATTCGATTGGAACACGAACGATATCGCCGAGGTCATAATGTCCATCTAACTGGCTTGCCTCGTCAAGACTGATCTGCTCAAGCGGATCTTCTACAGTCTCAACAACTGTCTTCTCTGCAAAAAGCTGGTAATCACAAGTATCATGATCCATAATAACTTTGATGTTATCTGCTTTACCAAAATGGTTCTTACATGCATTTAACAGGGAATTCTCAATTGCATCTAACAGAGTCTCTTTGCTAATTTCTTTTTCTTTTTCCAAAATATTCAACGCTTCTAATAATTCTGTGTTCATAGTAATTCTCCTCCTAATCTAAAAATCGAACGCCAGGCGAATAAGCGCAATATCGCCTTTTTCAAATGTCTTCCTAGTTCCATCTTCCAGTTCTATCGTAACTGTTCCTGCCTCATAGTTATAGCTGTCAAGAAGTCCTGTGAATTCTTTCTTCTTGTCAACCATACGGTAGGTACGTATCTCAACTTCTTTTCCAAGATTACGCTTATAATCTTTCTCCTTCTTCAGAGGTCTTCCAAGTCCAGGAGAGCTGACCTCCAGAACATAAGAATCTTCAATAAAATCTTTTTCATCTAAAATATCTGATAATCTTCGGCTTACAGCTTCGCAGTCATTCACTGTAATTCCGCCCGGTTTGTCAATGTAAGCCCGCAGATACCACATGCTGCCTTCTTTTACATACTCTACATCTACCAGTTCAAATTCCAGTTCCTCCATGATCGGATTCAGGATTTCTTCCGTCTTCTGCTCATAAATTTCTCTTTTTGACAATGTTCTAATTTCCTCCTTACTGTGTCAAAGACTTCTTGTCTTTTTACACACCCATGCAACAAAGAAGAGTGAACTTGCGTCCACTCTTCTGCCGATTCCTATGTTACTATTTCAAAGTATAGCACCACAAACCCTAAAAATCAAGGCTTTTTTTATATTTACATCAATCTTTTCCAAAGACTTTTCCAGCGGCTGCGCTGCGATTCCCCTTAAGTCTTTAATCACGATCGTTCGTAAGTTTTAACTTATCCAGTATATAAAAGATCAGACTCAGGATCATGGCAACTACACACGCCAGTACCATTCCCGTAAGCTGTACATCCCCAAAATTTACTGCAATACCGGAAAGTCCTGTTACAAACACAACACTTGTCAGTGTCAGGTTTCTAGATTTACCATAGTCTACCTGCGCGTCTACAAGGATTCGGATTCCGGAAGCGCCTATCATTCCATACAAAAGGAAGGAGATTCCTCCGATGACCGGTCCTGGAATCGTCTGGATCAGCATAGACAACTTCCCGACAAAGGAACAGATAATAGAAAGCACTGCTGCCCCTGCAATAACGCGCACACTATATACCTTTGTCACTGCCATAACTCCGATATTCTCACCGTAAGTCGTTGTCGGGACGGAACCGATCAGACCGGAAAGCATCGTTGAAAAGTTATCTCCAAACAGAGATCTGTGAAGCCCCGGATCCTTTAACAGATCCCGTCCGATAATCTTGCCGGTCACAACCTGATGTCCGATATGCTCTGAGGTAATAACAAGTAATACCGGAAGGATCATAAGAATTGCTCCCATATCAAACTTTGCAGGTTGGAAGTTTGGCAGGGCGAACCAGGAAGCTGCTGCTACCTGTGAGAAATCTAAGATTCCAAGACAGAATGCTGCCACATATCCTGCAATAACTGCGATCAGGATTGGGATTACAGATAAAAAGCCACGGAATAAAATATTTCCAAATATCGCAACACCAAGTGTCACTAAAAATACAATTACATTTTTCATATCCGGCTTGTCGCAAAGAAGTCCCGCATTGCTTGCTGCAGAGCCGGATAACTCCAGTCCAATCAAAGCAACGACCGGTCCCATAGCTGCAGGCGGCAGAACCACGTCAATCCATTCTGTTCCACATTTATAAATAATAAAAGAAAGAATACAGCCGCAGAAACCGACTGCCACGAATCCTCCCAGGGCATAGGAATAACCCATTTTACTAATAACGATTCCTGCCGGTGCAAGAAATGCAAAGCTGGAACCTAAGTATGCCGGCGCCTTCCCCTTTGTCACTGTCATAAAAATCAAAGTTCCCACACCGTTCATAAATAACACAATTGCCGGATTGATCCCGAAAATGAACGGTACAAGCACAGATGCGCCGAACATGGCAAACATGTGCTGAATGCTGAGCGGCAAGAGCAGCTTAAATGGCACCTTGTCCTCAACCTGAATGATTTTCCTCTCACTCATCTTAAGTCCTCCTCATAGTTTGGTATTGAAACCACATTTTTTCTATTGTATAATGAAACATCATAAAAACAAAGGAGATTTTAAAATATTTATGAATTTTAATCAGATTGCAATGCTCCAGAAGTTAAAAAGCAGCATGAATCGTTTCCGCAACAATCATCCGAAGTTTCCACTTTTCTTAAAAGCCGTCGTTGGAAATGCACTGGAAGAAGGAACCCTTGTGGAAATCAATGTCACAACTCCTGAAGGCAAGAAATACTGTACGAATTTAAAATTAAAACAGGAAGATCTGGAATTTTTCCAGACATTGAGTGAAATGGGAAGCCAACATTAATGTCAGCTTCCCATTTTCTTTATATCGTATATCCGTCACGAAACACCATCATCATCTCGTTAGTCAGACTGATGTCGTCCGGCTCTACCGGAATCTGATTCCGTTCGAACCATTCAGCAAGTGCCAGTTCATTTTCATCTAATTTCACCTGATCTGATCCGTCAAGCTCGCAGAAGAATCCCATCAGTAATGTATCTGAAAATGCCCACGGCTGATTCTTATAATAAGTAATATTCTTTACTTTTAAACCAACCTCTTCCATAACCTCCCGGCTCACAGTCTCTTCCAGTGTTTCCCCAATCTCTGTAAATCCCGCAAGAAGTGCATATTTCTTATATTCCCGTCCTGCATACTTGGACATCAAGATTCGGTCACCGTCAATAACTCCAATAATCACAGCCGGACAGATCTTCGGAAATTCCATCAGTCCACACTTCGGACATTGCATCATCCGTTCCACATGATCTGGCTTCATCACATTTCCACATCGCCCACAGAACTTGTGTTGCTGATACCATCTGGCAAGCTGCCAGCCTGTGATTCCTGCAAAGGCCTCATACTTTGGAGATACACATCTAAACTCTTGATGATCGATCCACTCGTATCCCATCTGTTCAGATAATATACCGACATTCTCTTTTTTTCCAAGATAATAGCTTTTATCGTCTACTGCAAATAAATATGTATATTCTGTATCTTCTGCCGCCTCTTTAGGCATACACTTTTTCAGTTCTTCATAAGTCGGATATGCGATTTGATTCTCGTTCCCGCCAATTCCTTTTCTCACCAGAACCTTTCTGCCATCATAATATAAAAATCTGCTGCCTGCATCCGGTGCTTTTTTCTGTCCATACTGATTATTCAGTTTATGTGGTGCAATATCCTGAATCATTTCTGCTGCCTTCTTTCCTGCTGTATCTTACTCTCTCATAAATGCCCGGCATGATTGATGCCTGGATTTTCACTCTTAACTCCTAGCCTTCGTTCCGGTTCCGTCACGTTTTGCAACCTTCAGCCGGTTCAACGTCAGTTCCCGGTCACCGTATGAAATCTTGTGTTCCGTTCCTTCGTAAAAGAGATAAATCTGTTCCAGCTCATCATTCTTACGAAGCTTTATGCCCCGGACTCCCACAGCCGCTTTCTTCTTCTCGGCAACTTCCTGAGCTGAAAAACGCAGAAAATATCCATCTTTTGTCTGAAGGACTACATGCTGGTCATCAGTAATGACTTGAACACTGATCAGCTCATCATCCTCCTGAAGCTTTGTTGCTGCAATGGTACGTTTTGCCACCTGGAACTCATTTCCCTTTACTTTCTTAATCATTCCCTGCTTCGTTGCAAATAATAATTTCGCATAACGAAGCTGTAATTCGTCGCACATATATACGACCATTTCCTGTGTACTGTCATAATTACTTACATTGTCGATTGGCTGCCCCTTATCACGGAACTTTCCATATGGAAGATCGAGCACTTTAATCTGATGCATCTTGCCGGTATTGGTAAATACACACAGTTTTCCGGTATTAATGCAGTTTACGATCCATTTATTCTCTGCATCTGCCGCCTCTTTATTTCGCTCGTAAGTTGCCACATCCACTGTCTTGGCATAGCCAAAACGATCCATCAGGAATACTACTTCCTGTTCTTCTACTTTCTTTTCTTCATAGACAGCCTCCTGGCCATTCTCTACAACAGTGCGGCGTTTGCGTGCATATTCCTTTTTGAAATGCTCCAGATCTTCAATGATAACTTCTGCCATAGAATCATAATGATTCAAAATATCTTCATATCTTGCAATATTTTTCAGAGTCTCCTCATGTTCTTTCATCAGCGCTTCAATTTCCAGACCAATGAGTTTATAGAGACGCATTTCCAGGATTGCATTTGCCTGGCGCTCAGTAAAACGGAGCATCGCAGCCATTTTCCTGGAAATCCCGGATTTAAATTTGATATTTTCGGTGATTCCCTGTGTCAGGCAGGCTCTTGCATCAGCCACAGACTGACTTCCCCGCAGGATTTCAATGATCAGGTCAATGACATCACACGCTTTGATAAGACCTTCCTGAATTTCTTTTCTGTCCCGCTCTTTTGCAAGCAATGTCTTATATTTTCTTGTTGCCAGTTCGAACTGGAAATCTACATGGTGCTCGATAATCTTCTTAAGCCCCATAGTCTCCGGACGTCCGTCTGCAACTGCCAGCATATTTACCCCGAAAGTATCTTCCAATCTTGTCTTTTTATAGAGCATATTGGTCAGATTTTCAACATCTGCTCCTTTTTTCAGCTCAATAACAATGCGGATTCCTTCCTTTGAAGACATATTGGAAATGTCTACGATATCGTTTGTCTTCTTTGTCTCTACAAGCGCACAAACATCATTTAAAAACTTGCCGATTCCGGCTCCGATCATCGTGTAAGGAATCTCAGTGATGACAAGACGCTTCTTGCCACCTTTCATCTCCTCTACTTCCACTTTACCACGGACTTTAATCTTACCTGCACCAGATTCATAGATTTCAAGAAGGTCATCTTTATTGACAATAATTCCTCCGGTTGGAAAATCCGGTCCTTTGATATATTTCATCAATTGCTTTGTGGAAATGTCTTCCTGTTTCATATACGCTTCTACCGCATCAATGACTTCTGACAGATTATGTGGTGGAATACTGGTCGCCATACCAACTGCAATACCATCCGCTCCGTTGATCAGAAGATTCGGTACACGCACCGGAAGAACTTCCGGTTCTTTCTCCGTCTCATCAAAGTTCGGCATAAAGTCTACAATATTCTTATCCAGGTCAGCAAGATAAGCTTCCTGCGTGATCTTTGCAAGTCTTGCCTCTGTGTAACGCATTGCGGCTGCTCCGTCCCCTTCAATGGATCCGAAGTTACCATGTCCGTCCACCAGTGCCATTCCTTTTTTAAACTCCTGTGCCATGACAACTAATGCATCATAGATGGAACTGTCACCGTGCGGGTGATATTTTCCCATCGTATCCCCAACGATACGGGCACATTTTCTATATGGTTTATCATAACGGATACCAAGCTCGTACATATCATAAAGCGTACGGCGCTGTACTGGTTTTAGTCCATCCCGCACATCAGGAAGTGCCCTGGCAATGATAACACTCATGGCATAGTCAATGTAAGACTTCTTCATCAACTCACTGTATTCCGTTCTGATAATCTGTGAATCCTGCATATTTTCTCTCCTAAATTTTATATGTCAAGCTCCGCTTCTGTCGCATTTTCATAGATAAATGCACGTCTTGGCGGTACTTCTGTTCCCATCAGCATCTCAGTCACACTGGATGCCATTCTTCCATCCTCAATCTCTACTAATTTTAAAAGTCTTGTCTTAGGATTCAGTGTTGTCTCCCAAAGCTGGTCTGCGTCCATCTCTCCAAGACCTTTATAGCGCTGCAGAGTAAATGGGCCATCATGGGTTTTCCTGTATTTTTCCAAGGCCTTGTCATCGTACAGATACTCTTCCTCGCCTTTCTTCGGCATAGCCTTATAAAGCGGCGGCATGGCAATATAGACATGTCCCTCCTGAATAAGCTCCGGCATAAAGCGGTAGAACAACGTCAGAAGCAATGTGGAAATGTGTGCGCCGTCCACGTCAGCATCAGCCATAATAATAATCTTGTCATAGCGCAGTTTTGTAATATCAAAATCATTGCCGTAGCCCTCGGAAAATCCACAGCCAAAAGCATTGATCATAGTCTTGATTTCCGCATTCGCAAGGACTTTGTCGATGCTTGCTTTCTCCACGTTCAGAATCTTACCCCTGATCGGCAGGATTGCCTGATACATACGGTCTCTTGCTGTCTTTGCAGATCCTCCGGCAGAATCTCCCTCCACAATAAATATCTCGCATTTTGATGCGTCGCGGCTCTCGCAGTTGGCAAGCTTTCCGTTGCTGTCAAAAGAATATTTCTGCTTCGTCAGAAGATTCGTCTTCGCTTTTTCTTCTGTTTTACGGATTTTTGCAGCTTTCTCCGCACAACCGATGACATTTTTCAGTGTCTCCAGATTGCGGTCAAAAAAACGAACAATTTCCTCACCGACCACCTTGCCAGTCGCCTTGGATGCATCCGGGTTGTCCAGCTTCGTCTTCGTCTGACCTTCGAATCGCGGATCCGGGTGTTTGATGGACACGATCGCTGTCATTCCATTTCGCACATCCGCTCCTGTAAAATTAGGATCCTTATCTTTAAGAATTCCAAGTTCTCTTGCATACTGATTAATGACTGTTGTAAATGTTGTCTTAAATCCGGTCAGATGTGTACCGCCCTCACTGTTATAAATGTTGTTACAGAATCCAAGAATATTTTCATGGAACTCATTTACATACTGGAATGCAACTTCCACTTCTATTCCGTCTGCCTCACCTTTAAAATAAACCGGCTCATGGACAGATTCTTTGTTTGCATTTAGTTCACGGATAAATCCAAGAATTCCGTCTGGCTCATGATAAACGATATGCTCTGGTTCTGCGCCTCTTAAATCTTCAAATATAATCGTCAGGTTCGGATTAAGGTAGGTCGTCTCATGCATACGGCTTTTGACTTCCTCTGCTTTGAACTTCGTTTTTTCAAATATCGTATCATCTGGCAGAAAGTTAACCTTCGTTCCGGTCTTTCTTGTCTTCCCGATTGTCGGAAGAAGTCCATCTTCCAGTTCAACTACAGGAATACCTCTCTCATACCGGTCATGATGAATATATCCATCACGACTGACCTGCACATCCATATAAGCAGACAATGCATTTACAACTGAAGAACCAACTCCATGAAGACCACCACTTGTCTTATAAGCAGAGTCATCAAATTTACCACCTGCATGCAGTGTCGTATATACAATTCGCTCCGCTGAAACGCCTTTTGCATGCATACCGACCGGAACTCCTCGGCCATTGTCCGAAATTGTCGCAGAGCCATCTTTTTCCAGAGTTACATGAATCTCCGTACAAAATCCGGCCAGATGTTCATCAACTGCATTGTCTACAATCTCATAGATCAGATGGTTCAATCCTTTCGTCGATACACTTCCGATATACATTCCCGGTCTCTTCCGGACTGCCTCAAGTCCTTCCAGGACGGTAATACTATCTGCATCATAAGTGTTGTTCTTTGCCATTTTGTCAGTTCCTTTCCATTTTTAAACATACTATTTAAAATATAGCACAAAACAAAAAGACAGGCAAATAAATTTTCAAGACGTCAGCGCAACCTTTTTCAAGCTTTTTCAAGTTCTTCAGGGTGTCAGCACCCGGCTCAGCACATCTGCCAGTACTTCCATAGCATTTCTCATCTCTTCTACTGTATTCGTCTGTGCTCCTGCCTCAATAAGCATTGCCTTCGGTGCCAGATCCAGATTATACCGGTAACTTTTCAGATAAATATGCCTCGTAAAACCAGGATAGTATCTTGCTGCCATAAGCTGCATCTGAAAAGACGTTGCCAGATTATCCTCACGGTATGGATTATTCAAATATGCGATCTCTCCATTTTTCCTTGTCCGGCTAAGACCATTAAAAAACATGATCTGAGCGGTTGGTTTCCCATTAATTTCCGTCACCAGATGTGTGCCCTGCGCCACGCCATCTCGATGCAGATCAATCACCACTTCAATGCTTGGATTATCTTTTAAAATCTGCCGGACATCCGGCTCTGCAAGCTGATAGGCCCGGCTGCGATCCAATTTCCCATCAATCAGATCATAAATGCCCTCATGATGAAGCGTCTCAATTGCCCTTGCATTCAAAAGCTCTGTCAAATATGTACCTATCCCCATAATTGTCGTAGAAGTGTCTCCATCAACAGAATCAGCAAATGCCTCCTGGGAATGTGTGTGATAAATCAGTACTTTTGGTCCTCCTGTTGTCCTATCAAGCGCCAGATTCTTCTCCAGAAACTTCCCTGCATTCAGTTCCTCCGGATCGGTCATAGTTGTCCCGTCAACGGTGTAAAATGTTCCCACCAGATATTCATAATCATTTAACTGATTCATATCAATGTCCTGAACCGGTGTACTGGCTAATACTGCTGCATTTTCTTCTGGCACCCCAGCCCCAACTGATTCTTGCATACTCCCAGCCGGAATCAGATTGCCGTTCTCATCGATAGCATTTTCATCATTTGCCTGATTTTCCAGAATCATAGTTCGTGTCAATGTATCTTCCACGGTTGTTTCCGGTTCTTCATGATTTCGAACATATTCACTGATTGGAACGAAGCTTAAAACACTTTTTTCAATTCTTCCCGTCAATGTGTCTTTCCGCCCCTCTTTTACATATGTAAGTCCCGGAAGCAGCCAGTTTGCCGCCTGCTTCAGGACATTTTGACTTGTTGAGCTAAAAAAATTTTTTCTCTCCCTGCTTATTTTTACATTTTCTATATCTGTAAATGCATAAATCAGCAGCATCCCTACGATCAATAGCATCCGTATTCGATTTCTTTTCTTTTTTTCTTGCATTACACCGCCCCATGTGCGTCTTAGTTCTAATAATATATGATGCAATTGGGGTTCTTATGTGCATGTCCTTTCAGAAATCCAAAATATCTTCTATTCAAAGCTTTGCCCTGAAAACGCAAGATTCAGCCCCTCCGAGATGGTGTAACTCAGACGTTTTACTGTCTCATCTATATCTTTCGGTGTCATAAACATACTGTTCAGGTTTGGTGCGATCAGTTCTTTGATCAGCTCATACTTCTCTGCTTCGCTGTATCCTCCTAGGACAAGTCCGACTCCTTTTAACGATTCTGATGTCTCCAGTGCTGACAATAGATTTTCCATCGTATCACTTACAATTGTCACAGCATCAACAACTGTCGGAACTCCGATTGCAATTACCGGAACTCCAATTGTTTCTTTTGTAATCGCATTCCGGTAATTACCGACACCGGAGCCTGGATTGATTCCGGTATCAGCAATCTGAATCGTCCGGTTCAGTCTTCTGGAATTTCTCGCAGCAAGGGCGTCAATTACAATTAAAAGATCTGGCTTGGTCTCCCTCACCACACCCTTTATAATCTCCGCTGTTTCCATTCCGGTCTGTGCCATCACTCCTGGAACTATGGCACTGACCACACAATTCATCTCTTCTAGTGCTGCATATTTCCCATATTCTTTCACAATATGTCTGGTAACGTTCAGATTATCTGCCACATAAGGGCCAAGAGCATCGGGTGTCGCCTGACGATTTCCAAGCCCTATGACCAGAACTTCCTTATCATGTTCACTTTCCGGTATGATTTTTTTCATAACTTCTATCAAATATTTTGCCAGTTCTTCTGAAACCTCCCGGTGGATTCCCTCATCCGGTGAAGATAAATTCGGGGCTTCAATCGTCAGATATGTTCCGACTGGTTTCCCCATAGTCTTCGCACCATTTTCGGTTTCAATCCGTACAGTCGTCACCCTAATTTCCCGCTCCTTATCATATTCTTCCTCCAACACAACTCCTTGTACCTCCACCTGGTCAGACTCAAAACGTTCCTTCTCTTCCAATGCCAGATCTGTCCGTATGTTATATTTTTCAACCATGATTTTCTCCCCTTTTCACCTGCAAGCACTATTTTTATACTAGTTTTTACAATATTTCCATAATTATGTATTGACAGAATAAGTCAGCTGGTCTAAAATGAATGAGTGTGTTCGAGAGAACGTCCGTGTCCGGATCTGTCGAACTGATCATTATAATCGAAATTATAGATATTGGAGGTGGACAAATTGGCTAATATCAAATCCGCAAAGAAGAGAATTTTAGTAAACGAGACAAAGGCTGCTAGAAATAAAGCAATCAAGTCTAAAGTTAAAACTTACGTAAAAAAAGTTGAGACAGCTGTAGAGAAGAAAGATGCAGCAACTGCTGCAGCAGCTCTTAAAGAGGCGATCGCTGAAATCAACAAAGCTGGAAGCAAGGGTGTATACCACAAAAACACATGCTCTAGAAAGATTTCCCGTCTGACAAAAGCTGTTAACGGAATTGCTTAATTCATAGAGAAACATGGAAAGACAACCATACCGTCATGTGGTTGTCTTTTTATATAATAGGAAATTGCATTTCCTATTATATAAAAAATCTCCAGCAGGATGTGCACGAAAAAGAGCCGGGAATAAATGCTCGCATTTTTCTCTCCGACTCCTCATCTTATTATTTAACAGATACTCCTGTTCTATTTCTATAATTTTGAATATCCAAAACTGTTGACAATTGCTTCTACTCTGTCACCTGCTTCACACATTGGGCACTTATTCGGCTCATATGCATGATATGCCGGAAGATCTTTGCTTGTAAAAATTGTCTTTACTTCCATGCCTGCTACTTTTGTTACAGCACTGAAGATAGAACATACTCCACAAATCGTTCCTCCATAATATAATACAGAATCAATAGCACGCTTGATCGTCTTTCCAGTCGTAATGGATGCTGCCAGCACAAGTACCTGCTGATCTTTGATCATTCTCTGTTGATTATCACGGAACATAATCTGCCCCAATCCGTTATATTCCGGTGTGATCACAGAAATATTATTCTTATGGCTCAATGCCATATGTGTGCTGTCTGCCAGCTGTTCAGCCAGAAATGCTCCAATCACACATGTCTCATCCAGGCATACAATCGTATCTACATATGTACTTGTCACGTACTCCTGCGCCAGTACTTTCGCTGCCTCTCTCGCATTGTTATGACGAATCTTTACTGTTGACATATCAATATAAGTATCCAGATGTGAGTTGCTTGTAGCAAAATGTCCTTTCATAATCTTGATACGCGCTTTTGGATTTTTCGTCGACCGCAGATTCTCTAATCTTTCATCCATGTCTCATACCTCCCTTGATGCTTGCTGTTTCCAGTCGTTCGTAATCATTCGATTCATTCTGCCGCATTTAAAATTGGTATCGAACTTTTTACTTTATGTTTTATTCTAT
Organism: Dorea sp. Marseille-P4042; assembly: GCF_900290215.1. Taxonomy (NCBI): domain Bacteria; kingdom Bacillati; phylum Bacillota; class Clostridia; order Lachnospirales; family Lachnospiraceae; genus Dorea; species Dorea sp. Marseille-P4042. The sequence goes on from NZ_OLMI01000001.1 coordinate 580,815, forward strand.
CATATATGTATGTAATTGAAAACTAAAATTATAATTTTTTGTGTATTTTTCACATACAAAGGCATCATTCAAAATTACCCACATAATCCTTATTCACACGTATGACTTTCTGTGGGAGTTCTTTATATAATCGGAACTGCTTTTTCCGATTATACAAAAAAGAAGCTCTGCGTTCCTGTTACGGTTCGTAAAGCTTCTTTTATCTCTTATGTCAAATATGTAAGATCAAGTCTGATTCTATGCTGCAAATCTCGATTAGTTGTTGATCAGTTTGTCTTCTCCATTCCAGCTGTACAGCTTTCTAACTTCAGCTCCAACTTTCTCTGATGGGTGCTCAGCTGCAAGCTTTCTCATAGCCTGGAAGTGTACCTGACGTCCTGCCGGAGACATATCAAGTAAGAACTCTTTTGCAAATGTTCCGTCCTGGATATCAGAAAGAATCTTCTTCATAGCTTTCTTTGTATCCTCTGTAACAATCTTAGGTCCTGTTACATAGTCACCATACTCTGCAGTGTTAGAAATAGAATATCTCATTCCAGCGAATCCTGACTGATAAATTAAGTCTACAATCAGTTTCATCTCATGGATACATTCAAAGTAAGCATTTCTCGGATCATATCCTGCTTCGCAAAGTGTCTCAAATCCTGCCTGCATAAGTGCACAAACACCACCGCAAAGGACTGCCTGTTCACCGAAGAGGTCTGTCTCTGTCTCTGTTCTGTATGTTGTCTCAAGAAGTCCTGCTCTTGCTCCACCAATTGCAAGACCATAAGCTAATGTTCTGTCCCAAGCTTTCCCTGTAGCATCCTGCTCTACAGCGATAAGGCAAGGAGTTCCTTTTCCTGCAATATACTCGCTGCGAACTGTGTGTCCTGGTGCCTTAGGAGCGATCATTGTTACATCTACGTTCTTAGGTGGTTTGATGCATCCGAAGTGAATGTTGAAACCATGAGCGAACATTAACATGTTTCCTTCCTCAAGGTTTGGCTCGATGTCTTTCTTGTACATATCAGCCTGTAACTCATCATTGATAAGAATCATGATAATGTCTGCCTGCTTTGCTGCCTCTGCTGCTGTGTATACTTTCAATCCCTGCTCTTCAGCTTTCTTCCAGGATTTACTTCCCTCATAAAGACCTACGATTACGTCACATCCGGACTCTTTCAGGTTCAGAGCATGAGCATGTCCCTGACTACCATATCCGATGATAGCAATCTTCTGTCCTTCCAGTGCTGATAAATTACAATCTTCCTGATAAAAAATTCTTGCTGCCATTTTGACATTCCTCCTAATAAATATGTAAATTTAAATTGGTAACTACTCGATAAATGTGACATCCTTGATTCCTCTTGACAGTCCGGCAATTCCGGTTCTGGCAAGTTCCAGGATCTCATAACCATCCAGGAGCTGTAAGAACGCTTCCAGCTTCGACTGGGTTCCTGTAAGCTCAATCACGAGAGACTCTCTCTCTGCATCAACAATCTTTGCACGAAAGATATCAGCAATTGAAACAATCTCTGACCGCTGCTGTGCATTGGCACGGATCTTAACCAATATCAGTTCACGATATACGGATTCTTCCGGCTTTAAGACCTTCACTACGATCACGTCTTCCAGCTTGGCAATCTGCTTTTCAATCTGAGATAAAATAATCTCATCTCCACTGGATACAATCGTGATTCTCGTAAATCTTGGATCTGCCGTCACACCGGCTGTAATACTGTCGATGTTGTATCCTCTTCTTGTGAATAGTCCGGATATTCTACTTAATACTCCGGAATTGTTGTCAACTAATAATGAATAAACTCTCTGCATAATGCACCTCTTTCTTGTATCTTTTCAAAAACAGAGTGCGTTCTGTTTTTAAATAATAGCAATATCTCATGTATTTGTCAAGTATCTATCTTATCTTTTCTAAGAACTTTTTTATCTTTTTTTGATTTTTACTCTTTCTCACTGAACCAGGAAATATTCGTTCCGTCACTCGTTGCAATAATTGTTCCAAGCAGATCTGTGCGGTAAACCTGCACATCATCGTTATTCAGGCGCTCCAGCGTCTCCTGATGCGGATGTCCGTAAGAATTATCCACGCCACAGCTGATAACAGCCCATGTTGGATTCGTTGCTTTTAAAAACACTTCACTTGTAGAAGTTCTGCTTCCGTGGTGTCCGCATTTTAACACATCACATTCCAACGCACTTCCAAATCTCTTCACCATTGCGCTCTCAGATTCCTCACTGGCATCTCCACACATGACAAAAGAATTCTCCCCGTGCACCAGTTTAATTCCTACTGAAGCATCATTGGTATCATCTGAACTGACCAGATCCGTTTCCGGACAAAGCACAGTAAATGTCGCATCTCCAAATCCGAACTCTTCGCCGACTTTTGGATGCTCTACCGGAACATTTTCTTTCTCAATATCATCCATAACTTCTTCATAAGTCATTGTATCATTCGCCACATCCGGCATAATAACCTGTTCTACCTCAATCTTCTCCAAAACATCATCGCCGCCACCTATGTGATCGGCATCCGGGTGTGTCAGGATCAGATAGTCAAGCTTGTCTATGCCCTGTTGATTCAGATAATCCACCACATCTTTTCCTTCATGGTTATTCCCAGCATCGATCATTGCATTATGGCCTTCTGTCTGAATAATTGTACAGTCACCCTGTCCTACATTGAGATAGGTCACTTTCATCTGACCAGTCGCAACCGTATCTGCAATGTTTTGTACAGGATCACCAGACATTCGTTCCATCAAATTCCCACGCTCCGCAAATCCGCCGATCAATGCAAGAATCAGCATGATTGCCGCAGGAATTCCTTTTAGATTCTTATTCTTTTTTCTTCTAGCCATACTTACTTTCGCTCCCCTTATGTAATTTTCGCTCCCCTTTCATTCAGGTCTTGAAATCCATTTTTCGCTTCAAATTATCGTTCTTTTTCTCCTGACGTCGGATCAGCCATCCGTTTCTTGTAATACGCTTTTGTCTGATACAATGCTCCAGCCTTACAAAGTGCTGCATATGGTTCAAAACCGTTCTTTCTCATAATCTGAGCAAATATACGACTTTCTTCAATCAATCCAATACATGTCGCAATTCCAATTTTATGAAAGCCCATCCGCTTTGAAAATTCGATAATTTCCTCCACTCTCGTATAACGGCAATAAAATTCAGCTTCAATCTCTGCTGAAATCACAGAAACTTTATTGTTCTCTTCATCTTCAAGATATAGTTTTTTTAATCTCCTCCAGCTCTTTTACATCAAAATTTGTAGTCAGACAGAACTCCGGATATTCCTTATCCCTCTTAGCACAGTTCAATACGCCACAGTTAACACATGATTTTTCAAATTCTCCCATTGTACATTCTCCTTCCACCTATACACCTTTTTTTATATTATTTATTTTGGTATAAATATTATCCTACAAGCGTTGAGCACAACTCACGCCAACTTTCATCACCCCTGCCAGCAGCATCACCCACACAGGATTCATTTTCACTTTCTGTATCAGAAAAATACAGATTACAAATATTGTAACCAGACCCCAGTTAGTTCCTGCAAAAGTAATCATATCATTTCCCCAAAATGCCGTAATGAGAATTGATATTCCTGCCGATGCTATCAATGCAACAACCGCTGGGCGCAAAGAGCCTAACACCCTCTGAAATAACTCCATATTCCGCCATTTTAGATAAATCTTTGCAATTACCGTTACAATAATACAAGACGGCAATATGTACCCGGCTGTTGCACAGAGTGCTCCTGGTATACCTGCAATCTTTTCACCTACAAATGTTGCTGAATTCACGGCTATTGGTCCCGGTGTCATCTGAGATATGGTAATCAGATCTGTAAATTCTGACATGCTAAGCCAGCTATGCGCTTTTACGACCTGACCCTGAATCAGAGGAAGCGCTGCATATCCACCTCCGAAACTGAACATGCCAACTTGGAGGAAACTTAAGAACAACTGCAAATAGATCATGCTTCTTTTCTCCTTTTTAAAAGAGCCCTTACCACACCAAATATAATACATGTCAGAATAATATATATTACATTCACATTCATGAAACATGCCGCAACAAATGCTCCAGCCATTATCAGAAGTGACATTTTGTCACCGCCTTTTGCTATACCATTTCCCATTTCGTAAGTCACACAGGCAATGACTGCAGCCACACCTGCCTGCATGCCTTCCAGCATCTGACTGATCAGCCAGTTATCACGAAATGCCTGATAACACATTGCAAGAATTGTGATAATCACGAATGGCGGAATAATTGCTCCTATAACCGCTACAAATGCTCCTATAAGCCCCGCCAGTTTATATCCCACCACAATCGCTCCATTAACTGCGATTGCTCCCGGTGCCGATTGTGCAATTGCCACAAGATCTAACATCTCATCATTTTCAATCCAGTGATATTCGTCCACGAATTTTTTCTTTAACAGGGAAACAATCACATATCCTCCACCGAAAGTAAATGTGCTCAGATATAAAGTTGAAATAAATAAATGAAATAGCATCTTTTTCTTATCTTCCACTATTTTCCCTTTCATAAATCAGTTATCCGACTGTTATAATATTCTTACAGACTCCAGTCTTCGAATCTCATTATCCGTCAGTTCCCATTGAAGATTTCTGCAGTTTTCTTCTACTCTGGCACGGCTCTGCGCCCCAATGATGCAACTGGATACAAATCTCTTCTGAATCACCCATTTCTCTGCGATCTGAGCCAAGGAAACATTTCTCTCTTCTGCAATCTGATCCATGATTGTTAACAGTTCCATTGCTTTTGAAAACAATGGTTCTTTAAAATATGGGTAAAATCGATTTCTGCTGTCAGTCTGCTCAAAGGTTCTAAGTTTTCGGTAATTTCCAGTCAGAATTCCGCCACCTAAAGTTCCATAAGTCATAATTCCAAGCCCTTGTTCATAAGCCCAGCGAATCAACTTCTCGTCTTTTCGGTCTGCCAGTGAATACTGTGGCTGAAAAGCTTCGATTTTGCAATATTTCTGGACCTCTTCAATCTGTTCTTTTGAAAAATTAGAAACTCCTGCATGCAGAATTTTTCCTTCTTTTTTCAACGTACTCACCGCATCTATTGTCTCTTCCAGTTCAACATCCGGATCCGGCCAGTGTACCAGATAAATATCAATATAGTCTGTCTTTAGATTTTTCAGCGACTCGTCGCACTGCTTTAAAATACTCTCTTTTGAACCACAGCGAAGATATTTTCCATCTACGAATTTATTTCCACATTTTGTAGAAATGACCACCTCCCTGCGCTTTTTAAGCTTATTCAAAGTCTCACCAACATAACATTCTGCTTTTCCTGCATTGTAAGCCGGTGCCGTATCTATAAAATTAATACCACACTCCAGCGCTGCCTTAATTGCGTCCATTCGCGACTCATCCGAATAACTGTCCCAGCCGGCACCTCCGATACCCCATGTTCCAAGACATAGCTTCGAAACCCTCAAGCCTGTTTTTCCAAACTCCTGATACTGCATATCTGTCACATTCCTTTCTGTCTGCTACGTTATCATTTATCATCTGTTTTGTTACTGCCTTTTATTATTCTACCAAATTACTTTCCATACGTCAAAACCGTCAGGAAACATATCCTGACGGTCATACTTTTTACTTTGTGTATTTATAAAATCCTTCTCCTGTGCAGACGCCTTTCTTGCCTGCATCGATTTTTTCTTTCAAGCGTTTTGCAATCTTTCCCGGTGTTGTCTCCGGATCTTTTGCCACCGGATCCATACAAACGATATTGTACGCAGTCTCCAGTCCCACAATATCAAGAATACGGAATGGACCAAGTGGAGCTCCGGTAGCAAGACTCCATGTCAGATCAATTGTCTCCGGATCAGCCACATCATTTGCATAAAGTGCTTCTCCGGCATTTAAAAACGGAACTAACAGAGAGTTCAGAATATATCCCGGCTGTTCTTTATGTAATTTCAATGGAATCATACCAATCTGTCCGGCAAACTCTACAACCTCATCGTAATATTTTCCTTCTGTACCGGCATGCCCCATAATCTCAGCCGTGTTATTTTTCCAGATTTCATTTGCAAAATGCAGTGCAAGATATTTTTCCGGTCTTCCTGTGTACTGAGCAAATGCACTCGGTACCATAGTTGATGAATTTGTCACAATAACTGTCTTTTCCGGAAGAAGCGGCGCCATCTGCTGATAGAATGCAATCTTTGCTTTCGGATCTTCTGATAAAGATTCAATCACAAGGTCTGCATCTGCCATTGCTTTCGCCATATCAAGTTCATATATAAGACTTTCAAATGCCTGGTCAGCCTGCGCTTTTAATTCCTCTACTTTTTCTACTGTCAGATTCTCAAAATCATCAACCAGACCTCTCGGATACAGCTTTGTTCCTGTTCCGATCAAAGCTTTTGTCGCCTCCAGATCTTTTAAATATGTCTCATGCCATCTTGCAAATTTCGGCTTTGCACGTTCAATGGAGCCTTCACTTCGAAGCCATACCGTCACATCAAATCCTTTGTATGCAACCTGGTAAGCGATCTGGCTCCCCAGCACACCACCGCCTACAACTACAACCTTTTTAAACGCCATAATTTTGTCCTCCTTGTTATAAAATTGACCAACTGTCATCTAATATTTGAGCAATTATATAATAGTAAGGTAAATATTTCAATATCTTTCGACAACTCAAAATACTACAAAATCAAAAAATTGTATTAAAGTTCACACTTATAAACGTAAAGAGAAGCCTAGCATACGCTAAGCTCCTCTCATTATTCCATTATTATTTCTGCTTTTCTGGCGGTTTCTTAGAATTTACCAGCCTTTGCTGCTTCCTCTACGGAAACTGCTACTGCAACAGTCATACCAACCATCGGGTTGTTACCTGCTCCGATGAGACCCATCATCTCTACGTGAGCCGGTACAGAAGATGATCCTGCAAACTGCGCATCTGAGTGCATACGTCCAAGTGTATCTGTCATACCATAAGATGCTGGACCTGCAGCCATGTTATCTGGATGAAGTGTACGTCCTGTACCACCACCAGATGCTACTGAGAAGTATTTTTTACCTTTCTCAACACACTCTTTTTTGTACGTTCCTGCTACTGGATGCTGGAAACGTGTCGGGTTTGTAGAGTTACCTGTGATAGATACATCTACACCCTCTTTCCACATGATTGCAACACCTTCACGCACATCATTTGCTCCATAGCAGTTTACTTTGGAACGAAGTCCGTCAGAATAAGAGATTCTCTGAACCTCTTTCAGCTCTCCTGTATAGTAGTCATATTCTGTCTGAACATATGTAAATCCATTGATACGGGAGATAATCTTAGCTGCGTCTTTTCCAAGTCCGTTCAAGATAACACGAAGTGGTTTTTTACGAACTTTGTTTGCTTTTTCAGCGATACCGATCGCACCCTCTGCTGCTGCAAATGATTCATGTCCTGCGAGGAAACAGAAGCAGTCTGTATCCTCTTCCAAAAGCATCTTTCCAAGGTTACCATGTCCAAGACCAACTTTTCTCTGATCTGCTACAGATCCTGGAATACAGAAAGACTGAAGTCCTTCACCGATTGCTGCTGCTGCTTCTGCTGCTGTCTTACAGCCTTTTTTGATTGCAATTGCAGCACCTACTGTGTAAGCCCAGCATGCATTCTCAAAACAGATTGGCTGAATGCTCTTAATCTGATTGTATACATCAAGTCCGGCATCTTTTGTAATCTTCTGTGCTTCCTCGATTGAAGCGATTCCATATCCTGCCAGCACTTCATTGATTTTATCAATTCTTCTTTCATATGATTCAAATAAAGCCATTTTAAAAAGTCCTCCTACTCTTTTCTTGGGTCAATAATCTTTGCTGCGTCTTCAACACGACCATACTGTCCTTTTGCCTTTTCCCATGCATCATTCGGTGTATCGCCTTTTTTGATGAAGTCTGTAAGTTTTCCAAGATTTACGAACTGGTATCCGATGATCTCGCCTGCTTCATCGAGTGCGATACCTGTTACATAACCCTCTGCCATCTCAAGATAACGAGGTCCTTTTGCTAATGTTCCGTACATTGTTCCTACCTGAGAGCGGAGTCCTTTTCCAAGGTCCTCAAGTCCTGCTCCGATAGCAAGTCCGTCTTCAGAAAATGCGCTCTGAGTTCTTCCATATACAATCTGTAAGAATAACTCACGCATTGCTGTATTGATTGCATCACAGACAAGGTCTGTATTCAATGCCTCTAAAATAGTTTTTCCTGGAAGGATTTCTGAAGCCATAGCAGCTGAATGTGTCATTCCGGAGCAGCCGATTGTCTCAACCAATGCCTCCTGGATAATTCCATCTTTCACATTCAGTGTCAGCTTACAAGCACCCTGCTGAGGAGCACACCAGCCAATGCCGTGTGTAAAACCGGAAATATCTTTGATCTCCTTAGCCTGAACCCATTTTGCCTCTTCCGGAATCGGAGCTGGTCCGTGATTAGCGCCCTGCGCTACCGGACACATCATTTCTACTTCTTGTGAATAAATCATTTTAAAACTCCTTTCAACTATGTGTGTTTTATAAATAGTGTTTGTTATAAGTTTAACACCATATCCTTTTTTATTCTCTCATAAATAACATTTTTCGTCAATTGGCACTACGCTACATTTTTAAATTGTTTGGACCGCTTTTTATAGTCATTCTACTTAAGAATTTCCATTGCCATAGGCACATAACATTTTCCATGTATCATCTGCATCTCATCGATTGGTTTCATGCCCATGTGGATATATTTTTTCACCGCCTCTGGAGCAGCATCAACGGTCATAATAGTCTTATGCAGTTCTTCCTTACAATACCTTTTCGCATAGTCAAAAAGTAACCTTCCAGCACCTTTTCCCTGGCAGGATCTGCGCACATAATAATTACAAATGTGTCCCCGCCTCTGAAGGGATATAGTTCCTTCCAGTTCTTCTTGTTCAAATACACCGAACATCAGAAGTTCGCCGCTATCACAGAGCTGGTCGATATTCTCCTGTTTTAAATATTCGCGAAATGTATCAATCCCTTCCTGCTCATACACCTCGGCCACATCCATGCAAAAAACGCTCCAGATAATATCCAGAGCGTATTTCCTTTCCTGTTTTTCCAGTTCACGTACGATCATTACATACCTCCATGTGTCAGCACCTGCACATTCTTTGCAATATAGTCGATCAGTGATACAACTGTCAGGATCAGTGAAAGCCAGATCAGAACTGTGCCAACGATATCGAACGCACCTCCAAGATCTGCAATCAATACAATGATCATGAACATCTGGGATACTGTCTTAAATTTGCCCCAGTAACTTGCTGCGATGACAATTCCATTATCTGCAGCCACAAGGCGGAATCCGCTAATAATAAACTCACGGGCAATGATGATGATGACGAACCATGCCTGTAATTTTCCTAACGGAATCATACAGATCATAGCAGAACACACAAGCAGCTTATCTGCTAAAGGATCCATGAACTTTCCAAAGTTTGTCACAAGATTTCTTGCGCGGGCGATCTTACCATCCAGCATATCTGTCAGACTGGCAACACAGAACAAAACTAACGCGATCCATTTATTTGCCGGTCCTCCCACATCCGTCAACATAAAAAATACAAAAAACGGAACCATGATAACTCGTAATACTGTCAGTTTATTTGGTAAATTCATTATATCAGCTCTCCTATCAAATCATATTCCAGTGCACCTGTCACGCGGACTCTTGCAAAATCTCCACTCATCAATTCTTCGTCTGTATTGATAAAGATCAAGCCATCCACATTCGGTGCATCTTTATAAGTTCTTCCTACATATGCATTTTCATCTGCAACTTTTCCTTCAATCATAACGAGAACTTCACGTCCGACCATATCTTCTGCCAGATCAAATGCGATTTCCTGCTGAAGTTCCATCAATTCTGCCTGACGGTCTTCCTTGACTTCTTCCGGAATCTGCTCTGTCATAGTTGCAGCTGGGGTATCTTCCTCCGGTGAGTAAGTAAAAACTCCAAGTCTGTCAAATTCCATCTCATCTACGAAATCCTTCAGCTCTTCATGCTGTTCTTGTGTCTCACCCGGAAATCCTGTGATCAATGTGGTACGAAGAGAAATATCCGGGATCTCTTTTCGAAGCTTTTCAATAATCTCTACAAGCTGAGCTTTTGAAGTTCTTCTTCCCATTCTTTTTAGCACTGCATCACTTGCATGTTGAATCGGAAGATCCAGATAGTGACAGACTTTATTTTCTTCTTTAATCGTCTGAATCAGTTCATCGTAAATCTCCTCCGGATAACAATAAAGAATTCGGATCCACTGGATTTTGGATATTTTACAAAGCTCGCGGAGCAATTTATGCAAAGATTTCTCTCCATATAAATCCTTTCCGTATACGGTCGTTTCCTGTGCAACAAGAATCAATTCTTTTACTCCCTGATCAGCCAGGTCTTTCGCTTCTGCCAGCAGCTTCTCCATCGGAACACTGCGGTAATTACCACGAAGTTTTGGGATGATACAGTAAGTACAATGCTTGTCGCAGCCTTCGGCAATTTTCATGTATGCATAATGCCCGCCTGTTGTTACAAGTCTCTTTTCTTTTACATCTGGAAGTGCATCCACATCTTCCAGAACAACATGTCCATTTCCCGCAAGAGCCTCTTCCACCGCTTCTACGATATGATCATAAGAAGTAGTGCCAAGTACTGCATCAACTTCCGGTATCTCGTCAATAATCTCCTGCTGATAGCGCTGTGCCAGGCACCCGGTCACGATCAGAGCTTTCAGCTTCCCTTCTTTTTTGTACTCTGCCATCTCAAGAATGGTCTGAATGCTTTCCTCCTTTGCATCATGAATAAAACAGCAGGTATTAACAACAATAATATCTGCGTCTTCTTCTGAATCTACGATCTGATATCCCTTTTTATCCAAAAGCCCAAGCATGACCTCTGAATCCACCAGGTTCTTATCGCAGCCGAGGGATATAAATAAAATATTCATATAGTTCTCCTTGTATGTCTTATTTAAAAAGCAGATACCAGACGGTATCTGCCTCAGGCACACGGCACACCGTGTAGTAATCTCTCTATTCGTTATCTTCAGACTCTTCTACTGCTTCTGCGTCTTCCTCTGAATCCTCTTCCTGAATATTCAAGAAATCTTCCTCTGCATTCTCCTCTGCCTGCTTTGCTTCCAGTTCCACAAGTTTTGCAGCCTCTTCTTCAGCAAGTATAGTGATCTTTCCCTGATTCATCTCGCTGATTGCAATAGAAAGCGGCTTCTCACCCGGTTTTGTATCTACTAATGGCATAGAACCATCAATAATCTCTCGTGCTCTTTTAGCTGTAGCCATAACGATAGAATAACGGCTGTTAACAACCTTTGTCTCGCCTTCCTCAACGTCTTTATTAACGACCTTCATTAAGTCTGTGTAAGATGGATGTAACATGTACACTATTCTCCTTTCAACTCTCTCTTCATATGCTCTATAAATGTCTGATTACGGAAACATCTCTCATGTTCTCCCTGAATCAGATGATGCATCTCTTCCACGCACACATCTAATTCATCGTTCACGACCAGATAATCATACTGATCCATATATTCTGCCTCTTCAATAGCGCGCTTCATACGCCCATCGATGACTTCCCGTGTCTCAGTCCCCCGTCCTTCCAGACGCTTTCTGAGTTCTTCTGCGCTCGGAGGTGTTACGAACAGTAATAATGTATTCGGAAATTTTTCTTTGACTTTCAATGCGCCCTGGATTTCAATCTCCAGGATTACATCTTTCCCTGCACAAAGTTGCTCTTCTACATATGCTTTCGGTGTTCCGTAATAATTTCCCACGTACATAGCATACTCTATCAAATCATCTTTCGCAATCATTTTTTCAAATTCTTCAGTTGTTTTGAAAAAATAAGCCTTTCCTTCTTCTTCTCCCGGTCTTGGGTTTCTTGTTGTTGCAGAGATGGATAATGCATAATTATCATATCTCTCCAGAAGTGCTTTCATAATCGTACCTTTGCCGGCACCGGAAAACCCGGATACTACAATAAGAATTCCCTCTTTATTCATAGCTATACCTCTTATTCAATATTCTGGATCTGTTCTCTGACCTTCTCAATCTCTGTCTTTAACCCAATTCCTGTATTGGAAACTTCCAAGTCATTTGCCTTTGACAAGATTGTATTTGCTTCACGGTTCATCTCCTGTGCAATAAAATCAAGCTTGCGTCCGATTCCTGCCTCATCTGACTGGAGCGTCTCTTTCATATGTACGACATGACTCTTCAGTCGTACGACCTCTTCATCTGTACAGATCTTATCTGCATAAATCACAACTTCTGCTGCAATACGATTCTCCTCAATCTGCGTATCTTCAAGAAGTTCTTTAACTTTGGCTTCCAGCTTTTCTCTATACTCGGCAACGATCTTCGGAGAACGCTCCTCGATAAATGCTACCATCTCAAGAATTCCATCAAGCTTTGCAAGAATATCTTCTCTCAGATGTTCTCCCTCTGCAGTCCTTGTAGTTACAAATCCGTCAACGGCTCCATCCAGTGCTTTTTTCAGTCCTTTCCAAAGTTCATCGGTATCCTCACTGCCCTCTTCCATTGTAAATATCTCAGGATATCTGGAAAGTGCAGACACACGGACATCATTCTCAATGCCAAACTTTTCTTCCATCTGCTTGAAATATTCAAGATATTCTGCTGCCAGACTTTCATTATACTTTAATGAAACCTGTCCGTCAGATAAATCCTCATAGCTGATAAAGATGTCTACTTTTCCTCTCTGGATTCTTTTCTTGATTTCTGTCCGGATTGCCGTCTCGAAGAAATTCAGTTTCTTCGGCATACGGATACTCATATCCAGATAGCGGTGATTCACGCCTTTCATCTCTACGGTAAACTTGCGGTCTCCCTCTGATATTTCACATCTTCCGAAACCGGTCATACTCTTGATCATGTGTATTACCTCTTCTTTTCAGTAATAAATACGGTTTTAACCGTACGTTTTATTATACTTCATTTGGATTTTTGAGTCAACTATGGTATGATATGAAAAGTAAACATTTATCATACATTTATAACATTATTTTAAAGGAGTGCTTATATTATGGCATTTGACGGAACAACAATCGCAGCAGTTCGAAAAGAACTTTCCGATTCTATCCTTGGCGGACGCATCTACAAAATTGCACAGCCGGAACCGGACGAACTGTTGATCACAATAAAAACACCCGAAGGGCAACGCAAACTATATATTTCTGCAAGTGCATCTCTTCCATTGATTTATCTCACTGATGAGAATAAACCGAGTCCTATGACTGCACCTGGTTTTTGTATGCTTCTTCGCAAATATGTTGGGAATGGGCGTATCACAGCTATCTCACAGCCTGGTCTGGAACGTATTTTATTCTTTGATATTGAGCATTTAAATGAACTGGGGGACCTTTGCCGTAAGCGTCTGATCGTAGAAATCATGGGCAAGCACAGCAATATCATCTTCTGCGATGATAAAGATAAGATTCTGGACAGCATTAAGCATGTTTCCGCACAAATGAGTTCTGTCCGGGAAGTCCTTCCTGGAAGAACCTATTTCATCCCGGACACGATGTCTAAACTGGACCCGCTCACAGTTTCTTTTAAAAACTTTGTCCTGGCACTGAGAGAAAAACCTGCTGCCCTTGGAAAAGCAATCTACACAAGCTTTACCGGTATCAGTCCTGTAGTAGCGGAACATATCGTCTCGGGGTCCGGACTGGATACGGATATTCCGGCTTCCGGCATTTCCGAAGATATGCTCATTCACCTGTACCGCCAGTTTTCCTACTATATCGAAGACCTGAAGGAAGGAAATTTCCACCCAGTGATTTACTATAGCAACGAAGTGCCAAAAGAATTCACCGCCATTCCATTTTCTCATTATGGAAATTACCGGGCAGAATGCTTCGATTCCATCTCACGGGTGCTTCGCACTTATTATGCGACTCGCAACACCGTAACACGAATACGTCAGAAAAGTGCAGACCTGCGCCATGTTGTGCAGACGAATCTGGAACGTGCAAGAAAAAAATATGACTTACAATCCAAACAACTACAAGGAACCGAAGACCGTGAAAAATACAAAGTTTACGGAGAACTGATCAACACTTATGGTTACAACCTGAATCCGGAAGCAAAGTCATTGACCTGCCTGAATTACTATACGAACGAAGATATTACGATTCCATTGGATCCACAGAAAACTCCTCAGGAAAATGCACAAAAATATTTTGCAAAATACAATAAGCAGAAGCGTACCTTTGAGGCGCTGTCCGAACTGATCCAAGAGACAGCTGATGAGATCAGCTATCTGGAATCCGTCAGCAACTCTCTGAACATTGCGCTAAGCGAAGCGGATCTGGGACAGATCAAAGAAGAATTGACTGCCAGCGGCTATGTGCGCAGAAAATTCACAAAGAAAAAAGTAAAACTGACTAACAAACCAATGCACTACATCTCCAGTGACGGATATGACATTTACGTTGGTAAAAATAATATCCAGAACGATGAACTGACTTTCTCTTTTGCAAATGGCGGTGACTGGTGGTTTCACGCAAAAGGTGCTCCCGGATCCCACGTCATTGTCAAGACAAATGGCGATGAACTTCCGGACCGTACTTTTGAAGAAGCCGGACGGCTGGCTGCTTATTATTCTAAGAACCGCGGCAGTGATAAAGTCGAGATTGACTACATTGAAAAGAAGCATGTCAAGAAACCAAACGGAGCAAAACCCGGGTTTGTGGTTTATTATACAAACTACTCTCTCGTTATTGACTCTGACATCAGCAACATAAAAGTCGTGCAGGATTAATTCCCGCACGACCTTTTTCGTATTGTACTTACGATTTTCACTTATTCTATCATTTATTACAGAATATCATCAAACAGCTTTTCTTTATAAACGCCCTCTTCAATCAACTTCTTGAAAGATTCTACAACTGAGTCCTTATCTTCTTTGTAAGTAACTCCGAACCATTTATCCTGTGTTTCAAGGACTTTAACCGTCACTTCGCCTTTCTGAAGTAACTCATCAATGTAAATCGGAAGCAGATACTCTCCCTTTAGCACATCCACATCTGGTTTTTCAAAAAATTCCTTGAATCCTTTTTCCAGTGTCTCTACGAACTCCGGTGTCAGTCCCCACATATTCATCGATACATGGGAATTCTCATCAATTGGCTCCTGTCCGTCTTCTTTCTGGACTGCTGCCTTATTCCCCACTTTTACAATGTTCTTTGTCTCGTCAATTCCGGTCAGGTATCCATTCTCATTGACCTGGCATACACCTCTTGTAACGCCGCCGTTTTCACTGAGTGTATTCTTCAGAATAAACCCTGCCGCACAAAAATCTGTTGGTTTCTCCGGTGTGTACTCCTCCAGAAAATCATGCAGTTTAAAAAATGATTCTTTTCCATAATAGTCATCTGCATTAATTACCGCAAATGGCTCTTTTATAAGACCCTTACATGCCAGAACTGCCTGACCTGTTCCCCATGGCTTTGTACGGTCTTTTGGAAGTTTTACTCCTTTTGGAAGATCGTCGATTGCCTGGAATGCATAGTCAATCTCTACGTTTAATTGTTTACAGATAGCTTCGATTCTCTCTCCGATAACCTCCCGGAAGGCTTCCTCTATGTCCTTGCGGATAATAAATATAATCTTGTTAAATCCAGCTTCGATTGCATCATGAATGGAATAGTCCATAATGATCTCTCCATGCATTCCAACCGGCTCTAACTGCTTAATTCCTCCACCAAATCTGGAACCGATCCCGGCAGCCATAATAACTAATGATGTTTTCATCCTTTTACCTCCATATCATTATTATGATTTTATCTTTTCTAGTCATATCAGCGAATCTGTCTTGCTTCCAAATAATATCTTTTCTCCGTCGCATGTCCCATGGAAAATGTCTTTCTTGGAAGTGTTCCACTTTCAGTCACGTAAGGAAACAACTCTCTTTTCTCCATTGCAGGCAATAAAAAGCCAACCGCATTTTCCTTCTCTGCCAGGTTCTTTAATGCCTCTTCTCCATGTATATAATCCATCTGTCCTCTATGGTTTTTCAGATATTCGTCTAAAAAATTCTGTAAAATTGCGACTGCAAGCCTACTTTTATTCGGATTTAAATAAAGAACACCTTGGCGCTCTTTCGTATACCATTGTACTGGATATCCTTCCGGGGCGCAACATGTTTTTTGAAGCTCATCCAATAATGCCTCTGCATCTGTCTCTGTAACAATTCGATAAATCGGAGAAAATTCCAACGCTTTGTCGTGAATATTTTCCAGCTCCACCATCGCATATCTTGCCGGAGCATTTGCATTTTCTGTATCGGAATGTGTTTTTTTATAATTTTCATAACACACTTTTGCTGTAGCCAGCGAATGATTCCCGTCGCCAACCGCATAGGGCATCTCTGCACTTATATTCTCATAAGATGTGATCTGCTTTTCAAAATCTTTTGCAAGTTTTCCAGACACCAGCCATCCACTGATATGTCCGCCTTCTTTCATAAGATTAAAATTATAAATCTTACGCATTTCTTCCTTTTTCCCGCTCAGCCATTTCATCAACCCATCACTTCTATCATCACACAAAAGTAATACATGTGGCAATTCGACAGGCGCATCCTCACGGATTCTGACTCTTGGCGGAATTCTACAGGTCACTGTCTTTTCCGTCGCACGGATTCTGGAAGAACTATTTTCCGAATAATCATATGCTTCCAGATCAATCATCCCGATCAGCCCTCTTCGAATACTGCCATTTTTAAGGGTCCTCTCTACATAAACATAGGATTTTTCATATTTCTGAAAAATTCCCTGTTCAAGATATGATTGCATATTCCAATGGATTGTCTTTATCTTTTCATTCTCGTCCACTTCTTCCAATTCTGCTTCCGGAAAAATCAAATGAAAGGAAGATGGAGCATCTCCTACCGTCTCCTTTACATCTTTCCAGTATTCTGGCTGCGAAGAGAACTGGTCGCATGCAATCACCGACCACTTCTCCATGCTTTCTACATCTGGAATCAGAATATCTGCCGGCAAAAATACATTCATGATTACGCCTCTTTTCCTGCCAGATAATCAATAAACTGCTGTGCAGTTCGTCCTGACATTCCTCCGTGACTTAACTCCCATTTATTTGCCTCTGCCAGGAGTTCCTCCTCCGTTATATTAAGATTATTTCTCTTGGCAAGCTGGCACACGATTTCCTGAAACTCTCGTTTCTGTGGTCTTCCAAAGTAGATCGTCACACCAAATCTTGCTACCAGTGACAGCTTTTCCTGTACGGTATCATTTGTATGTAATTCTTCATCTCTATCTTCTTTATCCTTAAATGTCTCACGGATCAGATGTCTTCGGTTAGATGTTGCATAAATAAGCACATTATCTGGTTTTTTCTCAAGTCCTCCCTCGATGACTGCTTTCAGATATTTATATTCAATCTCAAATTCCTCGAATGACAGATCATCCATGTATATGATGAACTTGTAATTACGGTTCTTGATCTGCGCAATTACATCATTGAGATCCTGGAATTGATGCTTATAGACTTCGATCATACGAAGGCCCTGATCATAATACTGATTCAGGATTGCCTTGATAGAAGAAGATTTCCCGGTTCCGGCATCTCCAAATAACAGACAGTTATTGGATTTTCTTCCCATAACAAATGCTTCTGTATTGTCGATCAGTTTTTTCTTTGCCATCTCGTATCCCACCAGATCATCCAGGTGCACGTGAGCAATCTTTGTGATCGGCACGATTCTTGCCCCTTCTTCGGTATGCTCAATACGAAATGCTTTGTGAAGCCCCAGTTTGCCAACGCCAAATTCCTTGTAGAACTGTGTTACTTTCTCTTTAAATTCTTCTGCACATTTCGTTCCATCAAGTGCCTTTGCAAGGTCACAGATACGGTCACGGATTCTCTCATTGAAGACCTGTCCATGTCCATTGACCCCCTTGTAATCCCGGATCATGGCAAGTCCATCTTCTCCAAGTACCTCTCCAAGATTCTGGAAATCATAGTCAAACAGTTCTTTAAAAATCTTAAAATCATGCAGTGCTGCAATATTAATACTTCCTTCGACCGGTCCGACAATCTCACAGGAAGTGCTGTATGCATTCTCATGACTGACCATAAGGTAAGTCAGATAAGTATGCCACAGATTTCCTTCAAATCCGTGACTGACTGATAACTCTGTCAGATCACCAATCGTAGAATACAGAAGGCTCTTCATATCGTCCTCATTGTAATATTCATTATTATAGTTCTCCATAAGAAATGTCATGTCCTGGAGAAGTTCCCCGTCTTCCATATCTTTATATAAAATCAATTCATTCATTCTCATTTCCTCGATGTCTCCTTTTTTATGTCATTTTATGTTTTTCTATTATACAAATCCTCTAACGGATTACTCTATGTCCGGCACTCCCACACTGGTATTAGTAATTTCCAAGTATCTTCAGGCTTCTGCTCTCTTCCCGCAAGCCCCTAAGTGCATTCTTCACACCTGGTTCTTCCAGATTGCCTTCAAAATCTACAAAGAAACGGTACTCCCAGCTTCTTCCCTCAATTGGTCTGGACTCGATTTTTGACATATTCAGATCATTATAAATAAAATGTGACAGTAAATGATACAGCGATCCACTCTCATGTGGAACCTCAAAGCAAATACTGATCTTCTTTGCCCCTTTCAAGAACACCTTCTGGTTCGTCACAATAATAAATCTTGTACAGTTTCCGGATTCATCATTAATGTTGTCTTCTAACACTTCCAGTCCGTAGACTTTTGCCGCATAGGCACTGCAGACTGCCGCCTGAGTCCGGTCCTGGTCATCCAGGATTTTCTTTGCTGCAATAGCTGTATTTGCCACGCTGATCTGCTGCCAGCCACTGTGTTCTTCCAAAAACCTGGTCGTCTGCATCAGCGCTTCTGCTTTAGAATACACTCGCTTCAGTTCAGAAAGCTGTGTCCCTGGAAGTCCTGCCAGTGTATGCGTGATTGGAATTATGACTTCTCCTACAATATAATTTTCAAATTCTACCAGAAGGTCATAGACTTCGTTTACCGCACCTGCTGTAGAATTTTCGATTGGAAGCACTGCATAATCTGCGGCGCCCTCCTCGATTGCTTCCATTGCATCCCGGAATGTACGGACGGAATAACTGTTGCAGTCCTCTCCGAAATAGGTCTTCATAGCTGCCTGTCCATAAGCACCTTCCATGCCCTGAAATACGACTCTCGCTTTCTCCACGCCAAGTGAATCAATCTCTATAAAAGGAAGTCTTCCAAGAGCTCCTGCCTTCACAAGCTGCTGATACTGTAACTTGCGGCTCAGGGACATAAGCTGCTGATACAGTTCCTGAACTCCTTTTTTATCAAAATCAGAAGAAACTTTTGATGCCACATTCTGAAGCTTTTCTTTCTCCCTTACACGGTCAAATACTTTTCTTCCTGCTTCGACCTTATATTCTCCAACCTGTTCACATATTTTCATTCGCTCTTCATATAACTTCACGATCTGATCATCTACGACATCTAACTGTCCTCTTAATTCTTCTAATGTAGCCATCCATCTTGTCTCCTTTACAAATACCATAGTCAGTATCACTTGCATCCTTCGCCTCTCTATACTGACACCATTGCATTATAATACATTTCATATCTAAAATCTACCTTCCATTCTTATCCTGATTACAGATTCAAAAAAATTATTTTTTACATTCAAAAAAAATTATTTTTACATTGAAAATCTGACAGGTTTGTTATATTATGTACAGAGACTTTTAAGTAAACGTCGCGAAGGAGGATTTTATGAGACACTTGATGAGTCCACTTGATTTCACAGTGGAAGAATTAGACAATCTTATGGATTTAGCCCAGGACATCGAAAAGGACCCTAAGAAATATGCTCATGCATGTGATGGAAAGAAATTAGCAACTTTATTTTTTGAACCAAGTACACGTACTAGACTCAGTCATGAAGCAGCAATGCTTAATCTCGGAGGCAGTGTTCTTGGTTTTTCTTCTGCCGATTCCAGCTCTGCAACAAAAGGGGAAACTGTTGCAGATACGATTCGTATGATTTCCTGTTATGCGGATATCTGTGCAATGAGACATCCGAAAGAAGGAGCTGCGCTGGTAGCCAGCGAGCATTCCAGAATCCCTGTCATCAATGCAGGAGACGGCGGACATCAGCATCCGACACAGACCCTGACCGATCTGCTTACAATCCGTTCTTTAAAAGGTCATCTTGATAATATCACGATCGGTCTTTGCGGAGATTTAAAATTTGGCCGTACCGTTCACTCTCTGATTCACGCTCTGGTGCGTTACAAAAATGTAAAATTCATTCTGATCTCACCAGAAGAACTTCGTGTTCCAAGTTATATCCGCAATGATGTTCTCGACAAAGAACATGCACAGTATGAAGAGGTCGTTCGTCTGGAAGATGCTCTTCCAAAGCTCGATATTCTCTACATGACCCGTGTACAGAAAGAACGTTTCTTCAATGAAGAAGACTATATCCGTATGAAAGATTTTTATGTACTGGATGCTCAGAAGATGGAGCTTGCGCCAAAGGATATGTATGTACTTCACCCACTTCCTAGAGTAAATGAAATTGCTGTTGAAGTTGATGATGACCCAAGAGCTGCTTATTTCGCTCAGGCTCAGTACGGAGTATACATTCGAATGGCTCTGATTCTGACATTACTGGAAATCGAAGTCTAAGGAGGAATATACTATGGTTAAGAATACACTGAATGTAGGTCAGATCTCAGAAGGATTTGTACTGGATCACATCCAGGCAGGAAGAAGTATGGATATTTACAAATATCTTCACTTAGATCAACTGGACTGCTGTGTTGCAATTATCAAAAATGCAAAAAGTAACTGTATGGGCAAAAAGGATATCATGAAAATCGAATGTCCGATCGATTTTATGGATCTTGACATCCTTGGTTTCATTGATCACAACATTACCGTCAACATTATCCAGAATGAGAAGGTTGTTGCGAAAAAATGTCTTCACCTTCCTCACGAAATCCGCAATGTGATCCGCTGTAAAAATCCTCGTTGTATCACTTCTATTGAGCAGGGACTGGATCATGTTTTCGTACTGACCGATCCGGACGAAGAAGTATACCGCTGCAAATACTGCGAAGAAAAATATCAGGGAAGACTTGGTAAACGCAAATAAAACTTCCTGTTTTAACTATGCAGACAGTTATCTTTTATTTATGAATTGATGATAAACATTGAATTAAATGTATAAAAAAAGATTTTCAGTTTCAATTTTCGAAGCTGAAAATCTTTTTTATTACCATATTGGAATAAAGCAAAAGCAAGCAAGACGATAAGCCGGGTTATGTCGTTGAGCGATCATCTATCTAGACCTGATGTTGCCATCAGGTTCCAGCGACCTACCTGAGACTTGACGGGCCGCCAAATTGTCTCTGCACGGTCTTGCTTCGAGTGGGGTTTACATGTGCCCCGGTCGTTACCGGCCGGGCGGTAGTCTCTTACACTGCCCTTCCACCCTTACCTGTCCATTCTCATAAGAGTCTGTCAGGCGGTACATTTCTGTTGCACTGGCCTTGGAGTCGCCTCCACCGGACGTTATCCGGCACCCTGCCCTGCGAAGCCCGGACTTTCCTCACCTGCTGCCTTTCGGCAATTACAGCCGCGATCACCTGTCTTACTTGCAAGTATTTATTATATCATATTTTTTCTAAAAAGAAAGAACTTTTTTACCTCATTGCATCTGCCGCAGAAGTTGCGAGTTCATCGCATCGCTCATTCTGAGGATGTCCATCATGTCCTTTCACCCAGATAAATGTCACATTGTGTGGCTCTTTCGCTTCCAGAAGCCGTTTCCAGAGATCCACATTTTTTACAGGCTCATTCTTTCCACGTTTCCAGCCTTTCTTCAGCCACCCGCCGATCCAGTTCTGATTGAATGCATCTACCACATACTTTGAATCGGAATACAACTTCACATCACACGGACGGTTCAATGCTTCCAGTCCAGCTATGACTGCCATCAACTCCATGCGGTTATTCGTTGTCTTCTCATATCCCTTTGACAATTCCTTTATATGAAGTTCGCCTTTTGAATCTACGTACTCTAAAATAGTTCCGTATCCTCCCGGTCCATCCGGGTTTCCTCTGGCTGCTCCATCGGTGTATATACTGACCAGCATCTATCTTTCCTCCTCGAAATAAAAGCTCTGACCCGGTTCTTTCACCTTCATGATCCGCTCTCTATACGGCTCCGACACTGAATTTTTCAAAAACTTATCTAAAATGTCATACCCCCACATATGCATTGGGAATACAATCTTTGTATTCGTATGCTGCATAAAATAATTGATACCAAGTACAGACTCTTCTCCCTGTCTGGAATCAAGCGGGAAAAATGCATAATCAATTTCTTCACCCTCGATTTTTGCAATCTCTTTCTGATATGCCTGTCTCATCGGTTCATTCCAGGTCTCATCATCCTCTTCTTCCCAGTACCACCAGTTCAGATCTCCTGCATGAAAAAATGTTTTCTCTTTCACCCTTACAAGAAATGCCACACCTTCATCGGTGGATTTCAGTGTATGAATCCTTAAATCCCAAATATTAAAATCTGCATCTGCACCTATATGCTCCGTCTGATCTTTTGGCCCTGCCGCCTCAATGTCATCAGATAAAATATAGTGGATATTCTCATATTCTTCTGCCCACGTAAATATTTTCTTTTTAAAATGATCGTAGTGCACATGACTTGCAAATACACAGATTTTTTTATCTTTATCAAACTGTGGCAGATTTCCTTTATAATAATCAAAAATCAATACATAATCGTCACACTCAACAGTAAATCCGCTATGTTCCAGGTAAGTAATTTTAATCATTATTTTATTCCCTGTGCCACTTCAACTGCATGCATGACCTCTGGCAAGATGTATCCAAGACATTCCTTTACAGCTCCTGCTTTTCCAGGAAGATTTACAATCACAACATTTCCACGGATTCCTGCCGCTGCACGGTTCAACATAGCTCTTTTTGTCAGTGTAAGCATGTGTGCACGCATACCTTCCGGAATTCCAAGAAGTGGTCTGTCTACAACTTCCATAGTTGCCTCCGGTGTGCAGTCTTCCGGTCCGCAGCCTGCTCCGCCTGTTGTCAGGATCAGGTCTGCAAGATTTCCGTCTGCCATTCTCTGAAAAACAGTAGATAATACAGTTTTGTCTGTCGGGAGATCCTTCATGAACACAACGTCAAGCCCTGCTTCCTCCACCATCTTGCGGATTACTTTTCCACTTGCATCCTCCTGCTCTCCTTTATAAACTGCTGTACTTGCAGTAATAATCGCTACTTTCATCAAATTGTACCTCCATACATTTTTTCTATCTCATTCAAAGTCTTATCTTTTTTCTTAAGTTCCTTTTTGACATCCATAAAATAGTATAGCACAAATTATGCAGGGGGTAAATCATTTTTATATGATGATGCACACCAGTCCTCCATTACTGTCATTGACAATCTTCTGCATTGTATCCTGAAGCTTTGTCTGGCTTTCATCCCCGATCATGGCAATCTTACCCCGGATACCATCCATCACTAATTCTTCCACAGATTTTCCGAAAATGTTCGTCTCCCAGATTCCATGTTCGGTTTCTGCTTCCTGCTTAATGAATGTAAGAAGATCTTTCGCCTGATCTTCTGTTCCGACAATCGGTGCAATCTCTGTCTCGATATTCGCCCGGATCAGATGGATAGACGGGGCCTTTGAATGTATCTTCACGCCATATTTATTTCCCTGTTTGATAAGCTCCGGCTCCAAAAGTGTAATTTCATCTCTTACCGGACTGACCACCCCATATCCTTTCATTCGAACAGTTGTAAATGCGTCCCGGACTCCTTCATATTCTTCCTTTAATTTCGCAAGTTCCTGAATTGTTGCAACCAGCTCATATTGTCCTGCAATCTTCGTTCCCGTCATCTCGCTTAACATTTCGTAATAATATCTTTCTGGTATAGAAATGTTGATATTCACACAGCCCTGACCCATTCCAATCTGATCCACTTTGCAGGAATCTATGTACTCACTCTCAGAAACATCTATACTTCCAAGAGCATCCCGGATTTTGGTAAGTCGTTCCAGAATCACTCTCACATGTTCAATCAGATCTTGTTTGATCTTGTGGTCTCTTGGAAGCATCTCCACCCATTTCGGAACAAAAAACTGAATTTCAGATATCGGAAACTCAAAAAGGACTTCCGATAAAATCTGACAGATATCCTCTCTGGTAAGTTTTTCACAGTTGACCGGCAGCGCCCGTACTCCATATTCCTGTTCCAGATTCTTCGCGGTGTTCTGCGCCCGTTCTCCCTGTGGCTCTTTTGAATTCACAAGTACAATGAACGGCTTTCCGATTCCATTTAATTCCTGTATCGTCATACGCTCCGCATCTTTGTAATTCTCTCTTGGAATGTCTGTGATGGTACCGTCTGTCGTAATCACAATTCCAATGGTTGAATGATCATGAATTACTTTTCTAGTTCCAATCCCGGCAGCCTTTGCAAATGGGATCTCATAAGCAAACCACGGTGTTTTCACCTGTCTCTGGGAATCCCCGTCCATATAACCAGCAGCACCTTCTACCATATAACCGACGCAGTCAATCAGACGTACCTTCACATCCACGTCATCAGAAAGCCGGATTTTTGCCGCTTCCTTCGGCACGAACTTTGGTTCCGTTGTCATAATCGTGCGTCCCGAAGCAGATTGCGGCAGCTCATCCTGCGTACGCATTCTGGCATGTTCATCTTCCATTTCCGGAAGCACCAGCACATCCATGAATCTTTTAATAAATGTAGACTTTCCCGTTCGGACCGGTCCCACAACACCAATGTAGATTTCTCCATTCGTCCTCGCTTCGATATCTTTGTATACCTGAAATCTATCCATCAAAATACCCCCATGCATGAACTTGTTTTACTGTTAACAGATTATGCAGAAAACATTCCGAGTATGTATAGAATTCTGCTTACTATGTATGAATTTTCTGCTTATGGATTTAAAAAGAACATAAACTTACACATACGCCTTATACACATCGAAAACAATTCATGAAACTTACTCTTAAAAATACAGAACACCTGATATATCAAATAACACGCGCGACTTATGTACGATGGAAATGAGACTCTGTCAATCTTAACTGCTCTTGCAGATAAGATTGACTGCCTTAGAGGCTCATTGGAATGTTTCGTACATGAAGCAAGTGTATTCGATATACCAGGTGTTCGTCCTGTTTCAAACAATTTTTATTATAATTATCCTTCCCACGGAAGTGCTGTATGCTCCGCCTTATTATCTCTGAGCATGAGTTCATTAACTGCTTCTTTCGGGTCTTTTCCATCAAACAATACTTCGCTGACTTTATTGATGATCGGAAGTGATACTCCATATTTTTCGCCAAGTTTTACTGCCGCTTTTGCAGAATACACTCCTTCTACTACCATCTGAACCTCATCCATTGCTTCCTGCATGGATTTTCCCTGCCCCATGAGATAACCTGCTTTGCGGTTACGGCTGTGGACACTGGCACACGTTACAATCAGATCACCGATTCCTGTAAGTCCGGAAAATGTCTCAACTGCGCCGCCCATTTTCACACCTAGTCTTGCAATCTCTGCAATTCCTCTTGTGATGAGTGCAGCCTTTGTATTATCTCCATATCCCATTCCGTCAGCAATACCTGCTGCCAGAGCGATGACATTTTTCAAAGAACCGCCAAGTTCCATGCCAAGCATATCCGGGCTTGTATATACACGGAACACTTCACTTGCGAACATCTGCTGCAGATACTCGGCTGTCTTTTCCGTCTTTGCTCCCACAACAACAGTAGTCGGAAGTCCTCTTCCTACTTCCTCAGCGTGGCTTGGTCCGGACAGGACTGCTACATCAGCCTGTGGAATTTCATCCTCGATCTGCTGAGATAGTGTCATCAGAGTTGACTCTTCGATTCCTTTCGCAACATCAACAATGATCTGACCTTCCGCTACATATGGGCACATATTTTTCGCTGTTCCCCTTGTAAATGTAGACGGAACTGCAAGCACAAGGAAATCTTTTCCTTCTACAGCTTTCTTAAGATTTGTTGTAAATTTCATTGTATCCGGAAGCTTCACGCCCGGAAGCTTTGATTTGTGCTCACGCTCTTTATCCAGCATCCGGATTTCATCTTCCAGAATTGACCACATAGTCACATCATGACCGTTTTTACTCAGAAGAAGCGCCAGTGCAGTCCCCCAGCTTCCTGCCCCTATCACACTTACCTTTGCCATAATCTTCCTCCTTATTATTTCTTTCCGATACTGATCTTATTCTCCGTACCGTTCATGAGTCTTACAATATTTGCCTTATGTTTATAAAATGCGGATAACATCAGAAATGCCGCAATTCCATACATTTCATAAAGATACGGCGGTTTTACACCAAATCCGCCCATCTGGCCATACACAACCACTTCGATCAGATAAATGATCACAACTGCCAGGGAGCCAAGAGACACATAACGTGTCACTGCCACGATTCCGAGAAATGCAAATAAACAGATTAAAACCATCCATACATTTGTCGTACTTAAGATCAGTCCGGCTGTCGCTGCGATTCCTTTTCCGCCTTTAAAGTTCAGATAAAATGGATAATTGTGCCCAAGTACCGCACCCATCCCTGCATCCATGGCAAGGAGTGGGAAAATGTCTGCGTAAGTCTTTCCGTAAATCAGGTAAACCGTCACAACTGCAAAGACACATTTAAAGCAGTCTCCAAGAAGTGTGACAAGTCCCGCTTTGATTCCCATCGTGCGAAGAGCGTTAGTGCTTCCTGCATTGCCGCTTCCCTCTTTTCGGATATCGACTCCTTTCATCTTACCATAGATGTATCCTGTCTGGATCAGTCCAAATGCATACCCGATCAGTAGACATATAAAACGTTCCATTTTCTAATTATCCCTTTCTTTTCTTTCTCTCACAAAGAATTTTAGTGATGTTCCCTTGAAGCCAAAGGACTCTCTGATCTTATTCTCCAGATATCTCTGATAGGAGAAATGCATCAGTTCTTTATCATTGACAAAAATTACAAATGAAGGCGGCTTTACCGCTACCTGCGTCATGTAATAGATTTTCAGACGCTTTCCTTTGTCTGAAGGCGGCTGCTGCATTGCTGTTGCTTCCATCAGAATCTCATTAAGTACCCCTGTTGCAACACGCAGTGTCTGATTCTCAATGACCATATCAATCATATCGAACATTTTTGGAAGACGCTGACCTGTCACTGCAGACACGTACATAATCTCTGCGTATGGCATAAATGAAAGGACACGGCGCACTTCATTCTCATACTCACGCATGGTCTTATCATTTTTCTCAATAGCATCCCACTTATTTACCACGATGATAACACCTTTTCCACGCTCATGCGCAATTCCTGCCACCTTGGCATCCTGTTCTGTCACACCCTGAGTCGCATCAATTACGACAAGAACCACATCTGCACGCTCCACCGCTGTTACGGTACGGATAATACTGTATCGCTCCAGTTCCTCTTTAATCTTATTCTTTCTGCGAAGCCCTGCTGTATCAATAAAGACATATTCTTTTCCATTGTGCACGATCTCCGTATCAATGGCATCCCTTGTTGTTCCTGCAATGTCACTGACGATCACACGCTGCTCTCCAAGAAGCTTGTTAATAATAGAAGACTTACCTACGTTCGGTTTTCCTACAATTGCCACACGCGGACGAGAGTCCTCTTCCTCTTCTCCTTCATGCTCTGGGAAATGTTCGATCACCTTATCAAGCATATCTCCAAGTCCGAGTCTTGATGATGCAGAGATTGGCACCGGATCACCGATTCCAAGATTATAGAACTCATAAGTATCTGCCATATATTTATCAAAATTATCTACTTTGTTTACAACAAGAATGACCGGCTTTCCGCTTCTTCTTAACATATCTGCAACTTTAGAATCGGAATCCACAAGCCCCTGCTTTACATCTGTAATAAAAATAATAACATCTGATGTATCAATAGCAATCTGAGCCTGTTCACGCATCTGCGACAGAATAATGTCCTTGCTCTCCGGTTCAATACCACCGGTGTCGATCAATGTAAAATCTTTATCAAGCCAGCTGACATCTGCGTAGATTCGATCACGGGTAACTCCCGGTGTGTCTTTTACAATTGAAATCTTCTCTCCTGCCAGCGCATTAAAAAGTGTGGACTTACCCACATTCGGTCTACCCACAATCGCTACTACTGGTTTACTCATATATTTATCTCCATTTCTGTAAATATTCGATTTTTCATCTTATCCACTTGATTTTACAATATCTGCTTCAACTTGTAAAGTTTATAAAATAGAAAACATACCATTGACCTTACATAGGTAAAAATGATATAACTGTAATGTGAGTTATGTTAGAACAAAATATCATTAAAAAGAAATGAAATATTTATATGTAACAGGAGAGCGTTATGAACAACATTACGATTAACAGTAACAGTAATGATATCAAGGAGATGGAAAAGCTTTTCCCAAGAGCCCCTCTGAAGATCATTGCTATGGAAGGCTGCAAGGAACTGGGACAGAAAGTGAATGACTATATTGTCAACTTCAGGCAGTCCTCTTACCGTGAAGAATTAAAATCACCAATGTATGCAACTTATCTTCAGGACAATTATCTGGTAGATGCACATTGCCCACGTTTTGGAAGCGGTGAAGCAAAAGGTGTCCTGAACGAATCTGTCCGTGGAAAAGACCTGTTTATTATGACAGATGTATGTAATTACAGCCTGACATATTCCGTCAACGGATATGTGAACCACATGTCACCGGACGATCACTATCAGGATCTGAAACGTCTGATTTCCGCTGCTAATGGTAAGGAACACCGCCTTAACATTATTATGCCGTTTTTGTATGAGAGCCGTCAGCACAAACGTACAAAACGTGAGTCTCTGGACTGCGCTTTGGCACTTCAGGAACTGATTGACATGGGCGTAGACAATATCTTCACATTTGATGCTCACGATCCGCGTGTACAGAATTCAATCCCGCTTTACGGATTCGACAGTTTCAACCCGCCATATCAGTTCATGAAAGCACTGCTTCGCGCAGAACCAAACCTTTCTGTTGACCCGGATCACCTGATGATCATCAGTCCGGATGAAGGTGCAATGTCCCGTGCCGTATACTTCTCCAACGTTATCGGAGTTGACATGGGTATGTTCTACAAGAGACGTGATTATTCAACAGTCATAAATGGAAAGAACCCAATTGTAGCACATGAGTTCTTAGGTTCTGATATCAAAGGAAAATCTGTCATCATCATCGATGATATGATTTCTTCCGGCGAAAGTATGTTGGACGTAGCTAAACAGATGAAAGACCGTGGTGCAAAACAGGTATTTGTATGTACAACATTTGGTCTTTTCACAGATGGATTTGAGAAATTTGACGAATTCCATGAGAAAGGTTACATCGATCGCGTGATCACTACGGACCTGACTTACCTCCCACCTGCATTCTATGAGAGAGAATACTTCACAGTTGCAGATATGAGTAAATTCATCGCGCTGATCATCGATTCCATGAACCACGATGTATCTATCAGTTCTGTATTAAGTCCGACTGACAGATTACACGCTCTTCTTGAAAGACACAGAAAAGATTTAGCAGAGAAAAATTTATAGGATTTTTCTCATAATCAGATATATATGCATTTTTATAGACCGCCAGTTAATAGCTGGCGGTTCTATTTTTCATGATTGGAAATAAGACTATGAACTTTTGAACGTCAAAAAAGGAATAGTTACAAGAATCTCTTCCATCACTATTCCTCTTTATATTTTGATTATGTTTGATCAACCTGCAGTTGTACCAATTAACGAATCACACGTACTCTTAACACATCATTAACTTTTGTTAGATCCTCGATAACACTGTCTGTCACATCAGAATCTATGTCAATCATCGTATATGCATACTCACCTTTGCTTTTATTCGTCATATCTGCGATATTCATATTATCATCTGCAAGAATCTTCGTGAATTGTCCGATCATATTCGGTACATTATGGTGAAGTAATGTAATTCTTGTATTTTCACCTTTGACTCCCATGTCGCAGTCCGGATAGTTTACAGAATGCTGGATATTACCATTTTCCAGATAATTTCTTACTTCTGCAACTGCCATCTTCGCACAGTTATCTTCAGACTCTTCTGTAGAAGCTCCAAGGTGTGGTGTGATAATTGCACCTTTGACTCCTGCCACGATTGGTGTCGGGAAATCTGTCACATAGTTCTTAACATGTCCGGAAACAAGTGCATCTACTACTGCCTCTTCATCAACTAGGACATTTCTTGCATAATTCAGAATGACAACGCCATCTTTCATAAGACCAATCGCATTCTTGTCAATCATACCTTTTGTACTATCCATAGCCGGCACATGGATCGTAATATAATCACAATCTTTATAAAGCTCATCAACGGTCTTTGCATGATGAATATTTCTGGACAGTCTCCATGCTGCATCCACAGACAGATATGGATCATATCCGTAAACTTCCATTCCAAGATGTACGGCTGCATTGGCAACAAGAACACCAATGGCTCCAAGTCCAATGACTCCCAGCTTCTTACCTTCGATTTCGCAGCCGGCAAACTGTTTCTTTGCCTTTTCGGCATCTTTTAAGATATTGCCGTCTTCTTCATTCTCCTGGACCCAGTTGATTCCTCCTATGATATCACGAGACGCAAGAAGCATACCTGCAATCACAAGCTCTTTTACACCATTTGCATTTGCTCCCGGTGTGTTGAATACAACGATTCCCTGCTCCGCACATGTATCCAGAGGAATGTTATTAACTCCAGCTCCTGCTCTTCCAATAGCCTTTAAGTTTTTGTCAAACTCCATGTCATGCATAACTGCACTTCTTACGAGAAGCGCATCTGCACCTTCTGCAGTATCAATCTTTGTATAATCTTCTGTAAAGTTATTCAATCCAATATCTGCGATTGGATTTAAGCAATGATATTTATACATATTAAGCGTTCTCCTTTTCAAATTTCTTCATGAATTCGACTAATGCTTCCACGCCTTCGATTGGCATCGCGTTGTAAATACTAGCACGCATACCTCCGACAGTACGGTGCCCTTTTAAGTTTACAAATCCGGCTGCATCTGCTTCTTTGACGAATTTAGCCTCCAGATCTTTGTCACCAATTACGAATGGAACATTCATAAGAGAACGGTCTTTTGGTACAACAGTTCCTTTGAACATCTTGCTCTGATCCAGGTAATCATACAGAATCTTTGCTTTTTTCTCATTGTGTTCTTTCATTGCAGCAAGTCCGCCCTGTTTTTTCAACCATTTGAAGACTTTGCCGCAAATATAAATTCCATAACACGGAGGTGTGTTATAAAGAGAACCTTTGTCCGCCTGTGTTTTATATTTTAACATAGTCGGTGTGCCTGGAAGTACGTCATCACGGATCAAATCTTCACGGATAATTGCAATCACAACTCCGGCAGGTCCGATATTTTTCTGTACTCCACCATAGAGAACACCGTATTTTTCTACATCGTGAGGCTCTGACAGGAAACAGGAAGATACATCTGCAACCAGCGTCTTGCCTTTCGTATTCGGAAGTTCTTTGTACTTCGTTCCATAGATTGTATTATTCTCACAGATATATACGTAATCTGCATCGTCATCAATCGGAAGATCGGAACAATCCGGAATATAAGAAAATGTCTTATCTGCGGAAGATGCAATGACATTCACCTTGCCGTATTTTTCTGCCTCTTGTGCTGCTTTTTTCGCCCACTGGCCTGTCACAATATAATCTGCGACACCATTTTTCATCAGGTTCATAGGAACTGCAGCGAACTGCTGGGATGCGCCTCCCTGCAAGAACAGTACCTTATAATTGTCCGGAATATTCAGTAAGTCTCTAAGATCTGCTTCTGCCTCATCGATAATATTCTGGAATACCTGAGAGCGGTGACTCATTTCCATCACGGACATTCCTGAACCCTGATAATCCAGCATCTCTGATGCTGCTTCTTTAAGGACCTCCACCGGTAACATTGCCGGACCTGCTGAAAAATTGTACACTCTACTCATAGTATTGCCTCCATTTCCCTTGCTCTTTTTGAGCTGTTAATTTGTTTATTATTTATTCTTCAAATCTGCTTCATCAAACGCTTCACTGATTGCCGCTCCAGGAGCAACCATTGGCCATACCTTATCATCACTGTCAATCTGACAATCGATGACAACTGGTCTTCCAAGATTCATTGCCTTTTCAAAAGCTGATTTAAATTCTTCCTGTGTTGTTGCGCGGATGCCTTCTGCACCCATTGCTTCTGCAAGTTTTACAAAATCTACTGCATCATTCAGTACTGTCGCAGAGTATCTCTGTCCGTAAAACAGATTCTGCCACTGTCGTACCATACCAAGAACGTGGTTGTTGATGACTACCTGAATCACTGGAATATTGTGGCGGACTGCAGTTGCGATCTCATTCATATTCATTCTAAAGCAACCGTCTCCTGCAATATTGACAACCACTTTGTCTTCTCTTCCACTCTTCGCTCCAAGAGCTGCGCCAAGACCATATCCCATGGTTCCAAGTCCTCCTGATGTCAGGAATGTTCTTGGTTTTGTATATTTATAAAACTGTGCTGCCCACATCTGATGCTGTCCGACCTCTGTAGAAATAATAGCCTCGCCCTTTGTCTGGCGATAAATCTCTTCTACTACGAACGGACCACTCAATACATCTTTATGATAAACTAGTGGATATTTTTCTTTGTATTCCTGAATTTTAGTCACCCATTCTGCATGATCCTGCTGTTCCAGGCGCTCATTCAATCTGTCAAGAACGACTTTTATGTCTCCTACAACACCTGCAGAAATCATCACATTTTTGTTCATCTCGGCAACATCTACATCAATCTGGATAATCTTTGCATTCTGTGCAAATTTCTGTGCATTTCCGGTTACACGGTCACTGAATCTTGCTCCGATCACAATCAGAAGATCACACTCACTGACACCGTAATTGGAAGTTTTTGTTCCATGCATTCCAAGCATTCCTGTATATAACGGGTCTGTTCCAGGAAATGCTCCCTTTCCCATAAGAGAATCTGTCACCGGTGCATCCACTTTTTTTGCAAATGTATAAAGTTCTTCGCTGGCTCCGGATAAAATTGCTCCTCCGCCAACGAAGATATAAGGCTTCTTTGCCCCCTTTATCATCTCTACTGCTGTGTCAAGCTGTGTTTCACAGATATTCTGTGATGGCTCTACAGTTACAGGCTTTTCTTTTACATACTCTGCCTTATTTGCAGTGACGTCTTTCGGAATATCAATCAGAACCGGACCCGGACGACCTTTTTTCGCAATGGCAAATGCCTTACGGATCGTCGCTGCCAGATTATTTACATCCTTTACAATAAAGTTATGCTTTGTAATTGGTAACGTAATTCCTGTAATATCAATCTCCTGGAAACTGTCTTTTCCAAGGAGGGAAACTCCTACATTACATGTGATTGCAACAATCGGAATGGAATCCATATATGCCGTAGCAATCCCTGTTACAAGGTTCGTAGCTCCCGGTCCACTCGTTGCAAGACACACGCCAACTTTACCTGTTGCTCTCGCATATCCGTCTGCTGCATGCGCTGCTCCCTGTTCGTGGGAAGTCAGGATATGCTTGATTTCATTCTGATGTTTATATAATTCATCGTACACATTTAAAATTGCTCCGCCAGGATACCCAAATACAGTATCCACGCCTTGCTCTTTCAAACATTCGATTACGATTTCTGATCCTGTCAACTGCATACTTTCTAACTCCTGTTCTATCATTATTTAGCTTTCGGTACTTCCAGGATCGCTCCCCGGTTTCCGGATGTAACCATAGCTGCATATCTTGCAAGGTATCCGGTTGTAACCTTCGGCTCTCTTGGCTGCCATTTTTCTTTTCTCTTAGCCAGTTCTTCATCAGATACATCTAACTCAAGCTTCATGTTCGGGATATCGATCTTGATGATATCTCCTTCTTCTACAAGTGCGATTGGTCCGCCAACTGCAGCCTCTGGTGAAACATGCCCAATAGATGCTCCTCTGGAAGCTCCACTGAAACGTCCGTCTGTGATCAGAGCAACGCTGGAACCAAGTCCCATTCCTGCGATTGCAGAAGTCGGGTTCAACATCTCTCTCATACCAGGACCACCCTTTGGTCCTTCATAACGGATAACAACAACATCACCGTGGTTGATCTTGCCGCCTTTGATTGCTGTGATTGCATCTTCCTCACATTCGAAGACTCTTGCCGGTCCTTCATGTACAAGCATTTCATCTACTACTGCAGAACGCTTTACAACACTTCCGTCCGGTGCAAGATTTCCTTTTAATACTGCAAGTCCGCCTGTCTGGCTGTACGGATTGTCGATTGGACGGATAACCTCTGGATCTTTGTTCTGCACTCCTTCAATGTTCTCGCCTACTGTCTTACCTGTAACTGTCATGCAGTCTGTATGAAGCAATCCTTTTTTGTTCAGTTCAGCCATAACCGCATAGACACCACCCGCCTCATTGAGATCCTCCATATAAGTCGGACCTGCCGGCGCAAGGTGGCAAAGGTTTGGAGTCTTTTCACTGATTCCATTTGCGAAATCAATCTCAAAATCCATACCAATCTCATGTGCGATTGCCGGAAGGTGAAGCATACTGTTTGTAGAACATCCAAGTGCCATATCAACCGTCAATGCATTCAGGATTGCATCCTCTGTCATAATATCTCTTGGACGGATATTTTTCTCCAATAATTCCATAACCTTCATACCTGCATGTTTTGCAAGACGGATTCTCTCAGAATATACAGCCGGGATTGTTCCGTTTCCACGAAGTCCCATTCCAAGCACTTCAGTCAGACAGTTCATACTGTTGGCTGTATACATACCAGAACAAGATCCGCATGTTGGACATACTTTGTTCTCAAATTCGCACAGATCTTCATCAGAAAGCGTTCCTGCTGCATTCGCTCCAACAGCCTCGAACATGCTGGAAAGACTTCTCTTCTGGCCTTTTACATGCCCTGCGAGCATCGGTCCTCCACTGACAAAGATTGTCGGAATATTAATTCTGGCTGCTGCCATCAGAAGTCCCGGTACGTTCTTATCGCAGTTCGGAACCATAACAAGTGCATCGAACTGATGCGCCATTGCCATAGCCTCTGTAGAGTCTGCGATCAGATCTCTTGTTACAAGAGAATACTTCATTCCAATATGTCCCATCGCAATTCCATCACAGACTGCGATTGCCGGAAATACAACTGGTGTTCCGCCAGCCATTGCAACACCCTGTTTTACTGCATTTACGATCTTATCCAAATTCATATGTCCTGGAACGATTTCATTATAAGAACTTACGATACCAACTAATGGTCTGTCCATCTCTTCCTGTGTCATTCCCAGTGCATGAAAAAGGGAACGATGTGGTGCCTGCTGTTTTCCTTTTGTTACTGTATCACTTCTCATGTTTTTGTTCTCCTTTTTGTATTATTCTTTCATACCACACGGATTGTTCCGCATTTCACGCTCTTACAATCCCACGCAATATTCGAATATCGTGTAGTATACACCACACTGGTATTCTATATATTTGCTGCGATTTCATCACCCATCCGGGCTGTTCCGATCTGAGTCTTTCCTTCAGACATGATATCAATGGTACGATATCCGTCTTTTAATACTTTTGCCACAGATGCCTCAATTGCGTCTGCTTCTTTGTCAAGGTCAAAACTAAATCTTAACATCATTGCTGCAGAAAGAATTGTTGCAATTGGGTTTGCGATTCCCTGTCCTGCAATATCCGGTGCAGATCCGCCGCTTGGCTCATAAAGGCCAAATTTTGTCTCGTTCAGGCTTGCGCTTGCAAGCATTCCGATGGATCCTGTGATCATACTTGCCTCGTCAGAAAGAATATCTCCGAACATGTTCTCTGTCAGGATTACATCGAACTGTTTCGGGTCTTTTACCAACTGCATTGCACTGTTATCTACAAGCATGTGCTCCAAAGTTACTTCCGGGTAATCCTTTGCAACTTCTTCCACTACTTTTCTCCAGAGTCTGGAAGAATCCAGAACATTTGCTTTATCTACACTTGTAACTTTCTTTCTGCGCTTCATTGCAATGTCAAATGCTCTCTTTGCAATTCTGCGGATTTCATTCTCGTTATATGTAAGACTGTCAAATGCAGTCATCACTCCGTCGACTTCTTCTGTCTTTCTCTCTCCAAAGTAAAGTCCACCGGTAAGCTCTCTCATGATCATCAGATCAAATCCGCCTTCTGTGATCTCTTCTTTTAACGGACATGCTCCTTTCAATTCATCGTAAAGAATTGCCGGTCTTAAGTTTGCAAAAAGATTCAACTCTTTACGGATACGGAGAAGTCCTGCCTCCGGTCTTTTAGATGGCTCTAATTTGTACCATGGCGATGTACTTGTGTTTCCACCGATAGATCCCATCAGAACTGCATCGCAGGATTTTGCCTCTGCTACTGTCTCATCGGTAAGAGGAACACCATGCACATCGATGGAAGCTCCACCCATCAGTAACTGTCTGTACTCTATATTATGACTGTAACGCTTGGCTACTTTATCTAATACTTTCATCGCCTCTGTTACGATTTCCGGGCCAATTCCGTCCCCTTTGATCACGCCAATTTCTAAATTCATATGTATCTTCCTTCCTAAACTAGTGCTGCAAAAAAATCTATGTTTTTTATATTAGCCTATTTTTTAACAGATTTCAATACTTTAATACGCTAAACCTATCAAAAAAACTGCTCCGGCACCTAGAAAATAAGCAAATACTCCATCAAAATCACATATCTAATGCAATTTGTATCATATTATCAAATCCCAGTTGTCGCTCCCTGGCAGATAATTTTTCATCTTTGTATAAATGATCGGAAATTGTAAGCATGCAGAGTGCCTTTTTTCCTGCTCTTGCTGCATTCATATAAAGTGCTGCTGCTTCCATTTCCACTGCAAGTACTCCCATCTTGCGCCAACGGTCATTGACTGTCGGATCATCATTATAAAATACATCGGAAGTAAGTACATTTCCGGCACGGACTGTCAGACCTTTCTCTCTTACCGTGTTTACGGCACTTTCCAGTAATTCATAATCCGCAATCGGTGCAAATGTTCCCGGAAGATTATACTGTGCGGCATAATTCGAATCTGTACAGGCACCTACAGCAATGACCACATCCCGAAGATCCACATCATCCTGAAGGGCTCCTGCCGAGCCGATGCGGATAACTTCTTCCACTTCATATTCATGGTACAGTTCATAAGTATAGATTCCGACCGATGGGACTCCCATACCGCCTCCCATAACAGAAATCTTCTCTCCTTTATAAGTTCCCGTGTATCCGAGCATATTTCTCACAGTATTAAAACATACTGCATCTTTCAAAAAATGTTCCGCAATATATTTTGCACGAAGCGGATCTCCCGGCATCAGAACTCGTTTTGCAATCTCTCCTTTTTCTGCTTCATTGTGTGGTGTTCCCATAGCATTATCTCCTCTCTTTTCTAATCCGTATACGAAGTGCTTCTACTGCTGTACGAATCGGTGCCTCTGTATCATGCACGACTGGATTATCCAGTCCTTTCTTTGCACGCTCCTGGTTCGCCATTGTAAGAAGAACCGTTCCAATCCGTACTTTCCTGTAACTTGCCACAACGAATAGTGCTGCTGATTCCATCTCTGAGGCCAGGCAGCCACACTGAACCCATGCATTCCATTTATTTAACAGTTCATATCCAACAGGCTTCGTCTGTGGTGCATGCTGCCCATAAAAAGAATCTTTACATTCCACCACACCCACATGATAAGGAATTTTCAGATTTTCTGCTGCCTCTACAAGCGCATTCGTGATATGAAAATCCGATACTGCCGGAAACTCAACTGGCGCATATTCTTTGCTTGTTCCTTCCATGCGGACTGCTCCTGTAGCAATGACAAGATCACCACTTTTTACCTCTAACTGCATACCTCCACTTGTTCCCACCCGGATAAATGTATCGGCTCCTACATTTGCCAGTTCTTCCAGTGCGATTGCCGCAGACGGTCCTCCAATCCCGGTCGACGTTACACTGACTTTCTCCCCTTCCAGATAGCCGGTATAAGTTGTAAATTCACGACTGTCTGCTACAGGCAGAGCATCTTCAAAATGTTCTGCAATCTTCTGACAGCGCTTTGGATCTCCGGTCAGGATCACATATCTCCCAACATCCCCTTCTTCCAGTTGTACGTGATACTGTCTGTCTTTGTCTTCTGAATAATTAATCATATGACATACCTCCTTCGCATCATTACACATGAAACTTTTTATACATTTCTTCTTTAAATTCTTTTTTTCTAAATAGAAGTAGTCTTATAAAGAATAAAAAGCTTAAGCCCACACAGATAACTGCAAATGCACGGTACAAGATCACACCTGTCGCCATCAGAATCAGAGGCAGTACCATGCTGTAGACCGATGCCATTACATAATAAATCATATATTCTTTTGGCGGATGTGACTGGATCCTTGCAATCAACTCCATCAATATCTCCACAATCAGGCAGACTAGCGGCAATACCAGATCTACCGACCACCTGTGCCACCCTGTGAAAATATCCCACAAAATACTTCCTATGCTCACAATAAGCAGCTGCCACATCGCATTCTTAAGTAAATTATAACGCTTCAGGTATCCGGTTGCAAATGCAAGCCACATACTAAATCCTCCTGCTACCGCAAATATCCACCAGTGTAAATCTGGTGTCAGGATCAGATTTAACATGATACACAGAACAACTGCTGCAATACAGCAGAAATTAAAAATCTGAAATACTTTCTTTCCTTCATAATTGGGTTTAACCTCTTTCGGGTAATCTGCTTCCACTTTTTTTACGAAGATTCCCTGTTCCTTCAATATGCGATAAAAATTACGCTGAATATTCGTGCTGTCATATCTGGAAGTAAACGCAAATGACAATGTATCTCCAAAAGAGCATACACAAAGCTCTGTACGCATGGTGCTTGTGTAAACTCCGAAACGTTCAATATATTTTGCATATTCCGGCGGCATCTTCACCACACTCATATTGGACAATACTGCTGTCACTTCCCGCTCTGCAAGCTTCGCTCCCATCTTGATACAACGGTTCTTCAGTTCCAGTGGCGCCCATTTTAAAATTTTATGTTTCTCATAGGCAATCAGATTGTTCATACGTTCCGCAATTTTTTCTTTTGACAGATTTTCTTCAAAATACTGCTTTGTTGCTTCCAGCACATCATCAAAAGAATCTTTGCCTTCCCCGAAACGATATCCCGGTTCAATATAACTAAAAAAATTCAGCATAGAATCAGATGGAAAAATTTTTCTCAAATTCACTGGAACCATTAAAATTACAGGCTTCTTTTCCTGAATCTTACTTTGTTCTTCATGAATCGCACAGATCATCGCTGCCGTCAAAAATACAGACATGGATACGCCATGTTTTCTTGATACTTCCAGAAGTTCTTTTACTGAGGCAGTCGTCTCGCCAATCTGAAGTTCTTCATATTCCTTACTCTCCCGGCGAATCTGATAAGCATGATTCTTTTTCTTTCTCGTGCCACGCTCATCTGGATTGTAGTAACGGCCAAAACCATCCTCCTCCTGATCTTTTACTGTCAGATCTTGCTCCGTAAGGATCACATTTTCCAGACCATCCTTTTCATGCATCAGATAAAGATAGTTCTTCACAAGCTCACGCAAAAATTCAGTTGCTCCCGTCCCATCTGTCAGTGCATGAAACACTTCAAAATTAATCCGGTTCTTATAATAGGTGACTTCAAATAATAATTCTTTTTTATCTCTTATATAAAGATGGCTGCACGGTTCCTTGTACTCTTCCCTTACGACCGGCCACAGATCACTTTTCTCAAGATAATGCCAGAAAAGTCCTTTTCGCATGACTGACAGAAAGACCGGATACTTCTGGATTGTCTGATCCAATGCCATCTTAAGAACACTTCCATCAATCTTTTCTTTTAATACGCAGTAAAAGCGAAATACCCTTGTATCCTTCGGGCTGCTGGCAGCGGAAAACATTTTTGCCGCATTGTCCAGATTCCGCCAATACGCTCTTCTTTGCTGGAACACTTTTATTCCCTCCTACTTAAGAACTGATTGATCAGTTCAAAACTTTCCTGCACATGGAAATACCGGATCCCAAGCGCAAAATATCCGTGAAGCGCATCTTTGATTCGATGAACCTCCACGTAATTACCGGCTTCCTTTAGCCGTTTTCCATATTCTTCCCCTTCATCTCGAAGTGGATCGAACTCTGCTGTCAGAATTAATGTATCCGGTTGATTTCTGTAATCCGTCTCCATCAGTGGTGCAAAATATTTATTCTTCTTATCCTCTTCTCTGGCCGCATAAAAATCAATATAATCACGCATCTTTCCCGCTGTCAGAAGATAATCACTCCCACAGTCTTTTACTGACTGGAACCTGGATGTTTCACTGTAGTCATGATTCACTGCCGGATAGATCAAAATCTGTCTTTGAGGATTAAAAATCCCATCATCTCTTGCTTTCAGTGAAACTGCTGCCGCAAGATTTCCGCCGGCACTGTCACCAATCAATGTAATGCGTTGAGGATTCACATTTAAAATAAACCGATTTGTATAAATGGCTTTGGCCACTGCATAACAGTCCATAAAACCTGTTGGAAATGGGTGTTCCGGCGCCAGTCTGTATTCTACCGACACCACAATATGTTCTGTCGCGGATGCCAGTCTTGCACAGATTCTTTCATAATTATCAATACAATCCGTTACCCAGCCGCCACCGTGGAAGAACAAAAAGACCGGAAGATCTTCCGTCACCTTTTCTCTCGGCAGATAAATACGCACCGGCACTTCGTAATCTCCGTTATATATCTTGTAATCGATTGTTTTGTGAAAGATTTTCATTGGGTCTATCGCTTTGAGGCTGGCAAGATGTCTGGCTGCCTCCACCTCAATCCCGTCAAACGACAGTGCCTTTAAAATCTTCTTCATAGAATGATTGATCGCCATATAGAAAAAGAAGAACCCCGGTCCCGGGATTCTTCTTCACTCCTCATCTTCCTATTCAGCAGATGCTTTCTCAACCTGTGCGATTGCTGCTTTCTGCATCGGGATTCTACAGTTCTTATTATTACCAAACTCTACGATAAGATCATCATCTGTAATGTCGATGATTACTCCGTAGAAACCGCTTGTTGTAAGTACGGTATCACCGACTTCCATCTCTGCGATCATCTCCTGGACTCTCTTCTGCTCTTTTTTCTGTGGGCGCATGAATAACATATAAAATCCACCGAATATTACTACATATACTAAAATCAGTACTACCCAGTTTGTTCCTGCACTCTGTGCTGCCAATGCGTACATAATATTTCCTCCTAAATTTCATTAAACACTGTTTCTACTATACAGGAATTTGACATTTTCATCAAGATATTTTCATCATTTCTACGTGATTTTATAAATATTTTCTCTTTTCATGATCATCACCTGAAAATCCTGCCCGTTCCTGCACCAAATATCAGCTGCGATTTTTCTGATCTGTCTGCAATCTACTCGCCCTCTGCCATTCTACGAAGCTTCTCTTCTTTATATTCTTTGTATCTTCCTGCCTCAATTGCCTCACGGACCTCTTCCATCATCTTATTATAGAAATATAGATTATGAAGTACACAAAATCTCATGCCGAGCATCTCCTTTGCTTTCAGAAGATGTCTCACATAAGCTCTGGAATACGTTCTGCATACCGGGCAGTTACAACCTTCCTCAATTGGTCTTGTATCTAACTCATACTTGGCATTGAACAGATTCATCTTTCCATGATTCGTATACACATGCCCATGGCGTCCGTTTCTGCTTGGATATACACAGTCAAAGAAGTCAACACCACGTTCTACAGCTTCCAGAATATTCGCCGGTGTTCCGACTCCCATCAGATATGTCGGTTTATTTTGTGGCAGATGCGGCACAACTGCATCCAGAATCCGGTACATCTCCTCATGACTCTCTCCAACTGCAAGTCCGCCAACTGCATAGCCATCCAGATTCAGTTCTGAAATCTCCTGTGCATGGCGCACACGGATATCCTCATACACGCCGCCCTGATTGATGCCGAATAACATCTGATGCTTGTTAATTGTATCCGGCAGACTGTTCAGTCTGTCCATCTCTGCTTTACATCTCTTAAGCCATCTGGTCGTACGGTTCACAGAATTTTCCATATAATCCCGGTCTGCAACGCTGGACGGACACTCGTCAAATGCCATCGCAATGGTGGAGGCCAGATTGGACTGGATCTGCATGCTCTGCTCCGGTCCCATAAAAATCTTTCTTCCATCGATATGAGAGTTAAAGTATACTCCCTCTTCTTTTATTCTTCTGAGCCCTGCCAGCGAAAACACCTGAAATCCACCGGAATCAGTAAGAATCGGCTTGTCCCACACCATAAACTTATGAAGACCGCCAAGTTTCTTTACGACTTCATCTCCCGGTCTTACATGAAGATGATATGTGTTGGATAATTCAACCTGTGTCCCAATCTCCTGCAGATCTGTTGTTGACACCGCGCCCTTGATTGCCGCAATAGTTCCTACATTCATAAA
Source organism: Dorea sp. Marseille-P4042 (assembly GCF_900290215.1). Taxonomy (NCBI): domain Bacteria; kingdom Bacillati; phylum Bacillota; class Clostridia; order Lachnospirales; family Lachnospiraceae; genus Dorea; species Dorea sp. Marseille-P4042. The sequence goes on from NZ_OLMI01000001.1 coordinate 623,708, forward strand.
TACAGGGGTCTCAATGACCCCATGTACTGTATGTAATCTTCCTCTTTTGGCAAGACCATCTGTCTTTAATAATTCATACACAATCTTTCCCTCTCTTTAATAATGACATACTACCGGGCATCCATCCGGAATCAGGTCATAAAGTGCCGCCGCTTTATCTTTCGGCATATTAATACAGCCATGTGAACCATGACTTAAATATCTGTTGCCTCCAAATGAAGACTGCCATGTTGCATCGTGGAATCCGATACCTCCATTAAATGGCATCCAGTAAGCAACCGGTGTCTCGTACTCGTAAGTTCCATCTGGTTTCTTTGTTCCGCGAAGTGTCTTATTTCTTGACTTGTATGTCAAAGAATAGGTTCCCTGCGGTGTCGCATTTCCCTTGTTCGGATTACCTGTTACAATATCTGTCTCCAGCGCAATCTGTCCGTCTTTAATAAACCACATATGCTGCGTGGTAAGATCGACTTCTGCATATGTATTTCCCATATCCATTGCAGTATGGTTGACTGCACGACTGGAATATTCCGGCTCTCTTGTTACAGTCTCAGCATTCTGGATATTGGCGATCAATGCATCATACTCTGCATCCTGATCGATTTTCCAGCCATAACCGCCACCTTCAACCGTGACAGTATTGCCTGTTGCAGTTGTAAACTGACGCGGTTTTCCTTTCGTATTATATTTTGTTGCAAGAGCAGCAATATACTCTTTTACTGCTTCCTGATTAAATGTAACGTTCATATCTGCATCCACAATCACCCACTGTGAAATGACAGATGCATCTACCACTTCTGTATTCGGATTAAAGTCATATGTAATATTCGCTCCAAGATAGCTGTTCATGGTATCCTTTGCTGCCACTACTTCCTGGGAATCTGATAAAAATCTCGGTTTGATATAGCAGTTCGTATCTGTCAGATTCAAAGTATCCTGGAATCCTTCTATCGACTCTCTGATATCTTTATTAAATGTCTCTGTATCAATCTGCGTACCAATGACCTCTGGCACGATCACAAACTCTGTATTCTGGAATTCTGGATGCGCATCTACAGAAGCCACCTGATTCTCTTCTTTCAGGCAATTCAAACTCTCAATACGCCTTGCAAGTGCATTCTCATCATACTTCACTCCAATCTTTGCCTCAATCACCGGCTTCTCCCACAGAGATGTAATCCAAAGAAACTTGTTCTGCTTCTTTGCCAGCTCTTTAACTTCATCTCCCGGCACATATTCCAAAGAAATCTCGCTTCCTGTAATCTGTTCACTGTCGCCGTCAGATTCCTGAAGTGTCAAAGTATAATCCGCAACCTGTTGTTCCATATATTTTTCCACCTGTGCAACACTCTTCAATGCAAAATTATTACCATTGATCGTTGTGTTGAACATAAAATGACTGTCAAAGTAAACCGCCATGCCAATATAAGCAACTACCAGAACTGCTAAGATCACACCAAACGTGATACCTACCTTCTTGCCAATGCCGCCTCTCTTTGGTTTCTCATCTTCATCTTCGTCCAGAGATACAAAGTCTGTCTCGAAATCTTCATCGTCATTATAATCTACGTCAAACTCGTCTCTGCCTTCTTCTACTACTTCTTCTTCGTACTCGTTTTTCTTCTTTTTTCCAAACATGTTCGTCAAACTCCCCTTTTCTAGTTCACACGCTATCATTATAATATGCACTCTTCTAAAAGTACAGAGCTAATTCACGAAAAATTCTTGAAGAATTTATTAAGATTGTTTTATAATAAAAAGGAATCTATAACAAAACCTATGACATCAAAGGAGAAATTGACATTATGGCTGGATCAACTTATGGAACATTGTTCCGTATCACCACATGGGGAGAATCTCACGGACCTGCAATCGGTGTTGTGATCGACGGGTGTCCTTCAGGACTTTCCTTAAGTGAAGAAGATATACAAAAACAGCTCGACCGAAGAAAACCTGGCCAGAGTAAATTTACAACGAAGAGAAATGAAAGCGACACTGCCCAGATTCTCTCCGGTGTTTTCGAGGGTAAGACAACCGGCACACCAATCTCTGTCATTGTCTACAATCAGGACCAGCGTTCCAGAGATTACGGTAAAATTAAAGACTGTTACCGTCCCGGACATGCTGATTATACATTTGATGCAAAATATGGCATCCGCGATTACCGCGGTGGCGGACGTTCTTCTGCCCGTGAAACAATTGGCCGGGTCGCAGCCGGTGCAATTGCAAAAAAAATCCTGGAACAATTAGGAATCGACCTGATTGCCTTTACCCGTTCTATTGGAGATATCTGTATTCCTGAAACGGAATATCGTTATGAAGATATTGCCGAAAATATGTTATATATGCCAAATAATGCTTATGCAAAAAAAGCTTCCGATTATCTGGAATCCTGCATGAAAAATCAGGATTCTTCCGGTGGAATTGTTGAATGCCGCGTAAAAGGCATGCCGGCCGGAATCGGTGAGACAGTCTTTGATAAACTTGACGCTTCTCTCGCAAAAGCTGTCGTTTCCATTGGCGCTGTCAAAGGTGTGGAAATCGGTGACGGATTTGAAGCTTCAAAAAGCCACGGCAGCAGCAACAATGATGCATTTATATGTCAGAATGGTGCCGTTATAAAAAAGACGAACCACGCCGGCGGAATCCTCGGAGGTATGAGTGATGGTTCTGAGCTGATTTTGCGGGCTGCATTTAAACCGACTCCTTCCATCAGTAAGGAACAGCAGACCATCAATACGGCTTTCGAAGATACGACGATTGCCATTACCGGACGTCACGATCCGGTTGTTGTACCAAGGGCTGTTGTTGTTGTAGAATCTATGGCCGCAATCACAATTTTAGACCAGATGATGATAAATATGTCCGCAAAGATGGATGCCTTAGAAGCATTTTACTGTAAAGAATAATAACGTCAAAAAAAGAGAAGTCCTAAGCTTTTACCCTTACGACTTCTCTTTTCAACTCATTTATCTGTACTATAACCCTACTTTTCCCACATCGGATTTTCTTCACACATAGCAATTTGTTCCGGCATGATTGGGAGTTCCCTGAATCGGTGTCCGGTTGCATTATAAATTGCATGAGCAATTGCCGAAAGTGGTGTATTGATCACGACCTCACCGATAGATTTTGCGCCAAATGGACCAGACTTTTCATAGCTGCTCTCAAACTCTACATGAATATGACCGATATCTTCTCTTGTCGGAATCTTATATTGCATGAGAGAATTTTCATAAAGTCTTCCCTTTGCATCATAAGTGATATTCTCCGTCAGTGCCATTCCGATTCCCTGAAGGATTCCGCCCTCAGCCTGAACTCTTGCCAGGTTTGGGTTCACCGGAGTCCCACAGTCAACAGCAGTATAATAATCTATCACTTTTGCCTGTCCGGTCAGAAGATCCACTTCCACATCTGCCACGCCTGCCATAAATGGCGGTGGTGAAGTTGGCTGGCTCATGGTCACAGTCTCTTCCAGAGCAATACTGTTGCCCGCCATAGACGCTGTTGCAATATCAAACAGGGAAACTTCTGTTTTTTCCAGAGTCTTTTCGCCTCTATAGATGACTTTATCACCGTCAAATTCTACTTCTTTCTCGTCACATCCAAGCATCTTAGCTCCGACAAGACGAATCTTATCTCTAAGCTTTCTCGCACACAGCTCAGTTGCCTTTCCGGTTACATAAGTCGTACTGGATGCATAAGATCCTGAATCATATGGTGATGCATCCGTATCTGCTCCAAATACAATTACTTTATCAAGCGGACACTCCAATACTTCTGCTGCAATCTGTGCAAGAATCGTATCACAACCTGTTCCCATGTCTGCTGCTGCAATTCGCATAATGTAGAAACCTTCATCATTCAGTTTTAGCGCTGCACTGCCTACATCTAATCCACTGATACAAGATCCCTGCATGGCAAGTCCCATACCAAGAGCACGGACTTTTCCATGTCCTAGTTCGCGGACCGGATAATTCTCATCCCAGTGACTCATCTCTTTCACCTTTGCAATACAACGGTCCAAGGCACAGCTTGTATTTGTCTCACCGTAAAATGCAGGCATGACCTGTCCTTCTTTTACTATGTTCATCTCACGAAGTTTCATCGGATCCATATGGAGTTTTTCTGCCAGTTCATTAACTGCCGTCTCAATGGCAAAAAGTCCCTGTGTTGCACCATATCCACGATAAGCTCCAGAAGACATAACATTCGTATAAACCACGTCGTAAACAAAGCGGAATGCCTCTGCTTTTCCGTAAAGCGGAATCGATTTATGCCCGGACAGTCCGACTGTTGTCGGCCCATGTTCCCCATAGGCACCTGTGTTAGAAATGGTGTACAGATCAATTCCACGGATAGTTCCATCTTTCATAGCTCCAAGTTTCACATGCATTTCCATCTCATGTCGCGGAGAAGAAGCTGTCATACATTCCTCACGGGTGAAAATAATCTTGCTCGGCTTCTTTGTCATCCAGGTCACATATGCCGGATAGACCTCACAGACCGCTGTCTGTTTTGTTCCAAAACCTCCTCCGATACGCGGCTTGCTGACACGTACCTGTGATTTTGGAATATGAAGTGCATTTGCAATGATCCTTCTGCAATGAAACACAATCTGGGTAGAGCTAAATACATTCAGACGTCCATATGTATCAATGGAACAATATGTACGCATTGTTTCCATCATCGTCTGCTGGCACGCTTTTGTATGATATACCTGGTCGATGATAATGTCACAGTCTGACAGTACTTGATCAATATCTCCATGTTCACTCGCCTCATGTGCGCACAGATTTCTTTTATTATCTGCTCCTACCGGACAAAGTGCCTCCCAGTTATCTTCCGGGTGCACCAGAATTGGATTATCCAAAGCTTTATGATAATCAAGGATCGGTTCCAACACCTCGTACTGTACCTTGATCATGGAAATGGCTCTGTCCACCGCTTTTTCTGTCTCTCCTGCCACAATCGCAACCGGATCTCCTACAAATCTGACATGACGATCCAGAATCAGACGGTCATATGGACTGGGTTCTGGATAAGTCTGTCCTGCACATGTAAATCTTCGTCCGTTCTGGTCGATATCCTTCCATGTATAGATGGCCTCAATTCCAGGAACTTTCATTGCCTTATCTGTCTGAATCTCCTGCACCACCGCATTTGCATGAGGGGATCTGAGCAGTTTTACGATCAGACAATCTTCCGGGATCATATCATCCATATATACTGGCTGACCGGTCACAAGCTGCATGGCATCTTTTTTTCTGACTGGCTGATTTACAATTTGCATGATACTTTCTCCCCTCTTTTTTCTTTCCTCCAGACAAGGAAATTCTGGATTCCACGAAGCTGTCCCTCATATCCGGAACAGCGGCACAGATTCCCTGCCAGATACTCTTTTATCTCTTCCTCATTCGGAAATTCATTTTCACGGAATAATGCCAGTGCATTCATAATCATGCCCGGATTACAGAAACCACACTGCTCTGCTCCCTGGTCTGCAATGAATGCGCCAAACTCTTCCGCTTCTTCCTTAAGCCCTTCAAGCGTTGTGACTTTATGTCTATCTACTCTGGCTGCCAGAATAGAACAGGATAGTACCGGCTTGTCATCTAAAAATACTGTGCAAAGTCCACAACCTGAAGTCTCACATCCACGTTTTACACTTTTACATCCATGCTTTCTTACAAAATCTATAAGAAGCAAGTCCGGTTCGATCTCTTCCTGAATTTTCTTTCCATTAAGTACGATACTAATCTGCATGTCTGTCACCTCCCAGTATACGAAGTGCGCGAACGGTCATAACCTCTGCCAGATGGCTTCGATACTCAGCAGTTCCTCGCATATTACTTCCAGTCGGAAGCTTTTCTTTTATCTCTTTGGCAAATGTGTGCATCACTTCTTCTGTAACACTTCCATCTGTCAGCCCCTTCAACAATCCAGCCGTGTCTTCGAACAACATAGCTTTTCCCGGTCTGGCACCGATACTAATACGCATCTTATCAGCAAAGATTGCTGCTGTCAGGTTAAGTGTCGGGAAATCTGTCACTGTATTTCTCACAGACTGATAACAAATATGAACTGGCGTCTTCTTTATTATAATGTGAACCAGAATGTCATTGTCTCTTTTAAGTTTCGCAAATTCCTGAATGGACATGATTCCTCCTTTGTAAAGCTCCACATCACAATCTAATACAAGCAGAAGTGTCAACACATCTGAGAATCCAAATCTGCCGAACAGACTTCCTCCGACTGTTGCAAGATTACGGAACTGTACTCCTACAATATGTCGAAATGCGTCTTTCACTGCGCCTTCTGTATAATGAGACAATCCTTCATGCAATTCCATCTGACGAAGCGTGACCATGCAGCCGATCCTGAACTCCTCTTCTGTCTCTTCGATCTGATTCAGCCCAAGTCCGGACAGGTCGATTGCAGTCTGCACATTAGCATCACTCATCTTTACCCAGAGCATACCTCCAATAATCCGGTTCATGCGCTTCTGGTTCAGCTCCCAGGCTTCTTCCAGGTTTTCTACCTTTTTATAATTCTTGATCTTAATCATAATCTCTCTTCATTCTCCCTGATTTTTCAGAAATTTTACAATCCATTTTGCATAAATAACCAATTATATTTTACGGAAATATAGGTGATTTGTCAAAACCTGTTTTTGTTCTTCTTTATCCTTCAAAAATCTGATCCAGATGTTCCAGAATTACATCTGCACTGATTGGTTTGGCAATGTGACCATTCATACCAGCCTTGACCGCCTTTTTACGGTCTTCCTCAAAAGCATTTGCAGTCATCGCAATGATTGGGATATTCGCACATTTGTGATTGTTCAGCGTACGTATCTCCCGGGTTGCAGTATAGCCATCCATCTTCGGCATCTGAATATCCATAAAAATCAGATCATATTTCCTGCCTTCTGCTGATGACATGATATTCACAGCATCTGTGCCATCCTCTGCTGTATCCACTTCCAGACCAATTTCTTTCATGATTGCTGTTGCAATCTCGCGATTCAACTCATTATCCTCTACAAGAAGGACTTTTTTACCTGCATAACTCTTTCGGTTTTTCGCCTGATCCTTCTGTTTTTCATTCTTAAGGAGTTCTCTTTGCGCCTGACTCATCAGAACTTCCCGCAGCTCTGAAAGAAACAACGGTTTTGACACAAATGCGGTTACTCCCGCCTCTCTTGCCTCCTGTTCAACATCTGACCAGTCATAGGCAGTCAGGATAATAATCGGATACTCCTTTCCAACCACCATACGAATCCTGCGTACTGTCTCGATTCCGTTCATATCCGGCATCAGCCAGTCAATGATATACACTTTAAATTCCTGATTCTGTTCATACGCTTCTTTTGCCCGAAGTACCGCTTCTTTTCCAGAAGTTGTCCAGTCTGCCGTCATTTCAATCTCACGCAGCATTCTGCTCACACTCATACAAGTTTGTGCATCATCATCCACCACAAGCGCTCTGGCACCTTTTAGCTCTGGAACAGGTTCCCGTTTCACTGTCTCTCCTGATGTTTCGCATTCAAGCATAATTGTAAATTCTGTTCCTTTTCCGGTTTCACTTTCAACCTGAATTGTACCGCCCATCATGTCCACAATGTTTTTGGTGATCGCCATTCCAAGACCGGTTCCTCCAATCCCATTCTCCGTAACAGTATGCTCTCTTGAAAAAGAATCAAACACATGCTTTCTAAACTCCCTAGACATTCCGATTCCATTATCCTTCACACTGAAAACGACCGTTATGTATCCATCTCTTCTACATGGCTTCTCCGAAACACGAATGTTAATCATACCGCCGACCGGTGTGAATTTTACAGCATTACTGCAAATATTGAGAAGGACCTGTGTCAGACGCAGCTTGTCGGTAATGATATCTTCATGAATTACATCCTGTGTATCAATATAAAGATCCTGCTGTTTGGAATGTACAGATCCCTGAATGATCGTTCTTAAATCATGCAAAATATCCGGCAGGTGTACCGTTGTATATTCAATTCGAACAGAACCGCTCTCGATTCTGCTCATATCCAACACATCATTGATCAGGCTAAGCAAATGCTGACTGGATGTATGGATTTTATTCAAATAATCCAGAACAAGCTCCGTGTTGCCAATATGCGTTGTCGCAAGTGCTGTAAATCCGACAATCGCATTCATCGGCGTACGGATATCATGGGACATATTATTCAGGAACGCTGTTTTCGCCCTGTTTGCATGTTCCGCAACTGCGAGTGCATTTCTCAGATTCTTATCCCGCTCTATCTCTCGTTCTTTTTCCTCTGTTACATCACGGTTCGCAACCAGAACTGTACTTAGTTCCCCAGTTTTATCATATCCCTGCGGCACAATGATTATTGTCAGCCACCTTCCTTCTACTGTCTGAGCTGTAAAGCTCAACGTCTCACGTTCTTCCAGACGCTGTGTCACCGTACTCATATTGATAAATTCACGATATTTCTCCTGAAATGGATCTGTAATAACCTGCTGTATCAGTTCCTCCAGGTGCGCTTTGGAAAGAATATCCCCTTTCTGATCCGGCTTCATATTCCTTGAAGATTTTACAATTTCGATTTTCCCTGTTTTTATATTCACAAGAGAAATAGAAGAATATGCATGGCCAAGTGCATTGATCACACGAAGTCTCTTCTGATCTTGAAGGATACTTCTCTTTTCTGTTCTGTTCCTGCTCACCCAATAAAGAGAGAAAAGAAGTAAGGCAAGTAACACATAAATCACACATACAATATTTCGTGTGATGTAAACCTGGCTTTCCGGGAAAAAGATATATGCATCATAGTCTTTAATCTTCTCCTTGCGTCCATACCAGTTTCCGGCCTTTGAATGAAGGCAGACAATTTCATTCCCCCCTGCCTTAAATTCATTTTTATACAATGACTTTGATTCTTCTACAGAACTCGAAAGAAGCTCCTGTTTATTGGTACTGACAACCTTGTCATCATCACAGATCACTATGCTTCCATTCATTTCAAAAGGAAAATCCGCAAATAACGATTTCATCGTCAGGTCTCCGTTTAACTCACTTACTTCCTCTTTCTGCATATATGTGATCACTATCCCTGCTGCATCCTGTCTTGCCACTGCCGCAAAATCATAGAGCTTTCCTTCATTTCTCAGACGGGTCGTATAAGTCTTTTGGGGGTACTTGGCAATATCACACACATAATCACTTTCAATCAGCTTTTGCCACAATAGCATAGCATCTCCATCTTTTGCAGCCTGTTCTGTCACTTTCTGGTTCTGATCCAACACAAGGATTCCTGTCAGACGCTGTTCGTTTGCATATTCATCCAGCATCTCCTCACTGAGATTATCTTCCTGTGCTATGACCCGGCTTAATTCTGTTGTTTTGTCCATCAGGCGTACCAGACTTTTCACCTGGTCATTCGTATTATAGATCTCATACCTTTCAATCCTGGTTTTTGCAAAGTCAAATGTCTCATTCAACGTACTATTCAGTTTTTTATTATCACTCGCTGTCAACAGAAGAAAAATCAGGATTCCGGAAAAAATCAGAACAAACACCAATAAGCATGCATTTTTGTCAAATTTCTTTCCTTTGCTTTTACTCCTCTTATCTTTTTTCTGCGTCTGCGGCATCTGCGTTCTTACCTGTCTGCTCATTTGCTTTTTCCTCCCGGCAGGATTTCATCCGCATCCAATCCGTACTTTTTGACTATTTCTTCTGTAATGCCCTCATTTCGCATCTCTTCGAGAGTTTCTGTAAGCTCTTGTGCTACTTCTTTGTGGGTTCCTTTTTTAAAAGCAATTCCAAGTTCCGAAGTATAGATACTCTCGTCCAGCATACGGTATGCATCCTCTCCATCTCTCACCAGGCTGCTCAGCATTGCCTCATGACCTGCAATCGCATCTACATAATTTTTTCTAAGTGCAGCATAAAGTTCATTCGTCGTAGAAAAGCAGTTTACCTGCTCCATTTGTGGAAGATCTGACGCAATCTTATGAAGGAAAAGCTCCTCTGCCTTTGTGGTCGCCTGAACCGCAATCTTCTTTCCTTCCAGATCCTGAATCGTATTGATTTCACTCTCTTTTCTTACAGCCACCATCTGACGACTGTACAGATACGGACCTGCCCACTGATATTTATCTTCTCTTCCATTCATGGAATAACAGCTCCACAGACAGTCGATTGTTCCTTCTGCCAGAAGTTCGTCTTTATCTTCCCAGACTATATTCTCAAACTTAGGCTGGTATCCCAGCCTCTGAAATGCTTCCTTGGCAAGTTCCACATCAATACCTTTATATTCACCATTACTCACCTGATAACTGTAAGGTTCAAAATAATCCATTCCAATGACAATCTCCGGCAATTCGTTGTCTGCCGCATTCTCTTTCTTTACTCCACACCCTCCCAGCATAAGACTGCCAGCCAGAAGAACTGCCATAATACAAATTCTTTTCCGATAGGTATGGGAGTTATTCTTTCGATTTTTTCTCATATCCAGTTCCTTTTCGTTCTTATCTTTATGTCCATAAATAAATGTATTGTCAAACTGATTTATTATAGCATTCATGATTTATCATGTCCATAAAAAACTTCCTTCATCTGCATGTTTGCTCATTTTTACATTCTGAAATTTTACATTCATTTTTCAATTATTTTCATTTAAACTGTTGATTTTTAGTATTTTTCCTGTATAATGATTTTCAGGTCGTTTGTTAACAAATACTAAACTTTGTGTTTAATTTTATTTTTGTTGGCGACGGCTTTTATCATGTTTACTTTAAATCAACACAAGGAATCCATAATGATTCTTTCAGAAAGGTGGATTTTTGATGGATATCGGCAAAAAGATTAAGGAACTCCGCGTCGCCAAGGGGCTCACCCAGGAAGAGCTGGCAGACCGCAGTGAACTGTCCAAGGGATTTATTTCCCAGCTGGAACGGGATCTCACCTCCCCGTCCATTGCGACATTGATGGACATTTTGCAGTGTCTGGGCACAACCGTCTCAGAATTTTTTCAGGAAGAGCCGGAAGATCAGATTGTATTTCAAAATGAAGACTATTTTGAGAAAATTGATTCTGAACTTGGCAGCAAGACCGAATGGATTATACCGAACGCTCAGAAAAATATGATGGAACCGATCCGTCTGACTCTAAAGCCTGGCGGATTAACTTACCGGGATCTCCCACACGAAGGTGAAGAATTTGGTTATGTATTAAAAGGAAGTATCAAGATTCATATCGGACATAAAAGTTACACTGCAAAAAAAGGAGAATCTTTTTATTTCACACCTCACTCTGAACATTATATAGAAGCTTTTGGCACATCCGGTGCCGTTATTTTATGGGTCAGCACCCCTCCGAACTTTTAGGCTGAGCAGACTTCTTATCTATCAGGACTTCCTTGATAGCCGGCCTTAAGTTCTAAATTATAATTACATTTTTGGAGGACAATGAACATGTCTAATAAATTAATCGATATTGTAAATATATCCAAAGCATTTGATGAAAATGTCGTACTAGACGAACTGAATCTTTATATCCGGGAAAATGAATTTTTAACTCTTCTGGGACCAAGCGGTTGCGGAAAAACAACACTGCTTCGTATTCTTGGTGGATTCGAGACTCCTGACTCTGGAAAAATCATCTTCGATGGTCAGGATATCACGAACCTGGCTCCAAACAAACGACAGTTAAATACCGTATTCCAGAAATATGCACTTTTTACCCATATGACCATTGCAGAAAATATTGCATTCGGGCTAAAGATTAAAGGAAAATCTCAGAATTACATCAATGATAAGATTCGTTATGCGTTAAAACTTGTTAATCTTGAAGGCTTCGAAAACCGTACTCCTGCTTCCTTAAGCGGCGGACAACAGCAGCGTATCGCTATTGCAAGAGCCATTGTAAATGAACCGAAAGTCCTGCTTCTTGACGAACCTCTTGGTGCTCTTGACTTAAAGCTTCGTCAGGATATGCAGTACGAACTGATCCGCTTAAAAAATGAGCTTGGCATTACATTTATTTACGTCACTCATGATCAGGAGGAAGCCCTGACTATGTCCGATACGATCGTCGTTATGAACCAGGGATATATCCAGCAGGTAGGAACACCGGAAGATATTTATAATGAACCGAAGAATGCGTTCGTTGCAGACTTTATCGGTGACAGTAACATTCTTTCTGCCACGATGGTACATGACCGGCTCGTCAATATCCTCGGTGCCAACTTTCCGTGTGTCGATGAAGGATTCGGTCAGAAGAAGCCTGTTGATGCAGTGATCCGTCCGGAAGATATCGACCTTGTAAAACCAGAAGACGGAATGATCCGAGGCGTTGTTACACATGTTATTTTCAAAGGCGTTCACTATGAGATGGAAGTCATGGCAAATAATTACGAATGGCTCGTGCACAGCACCGATATGTTCCCAGTCGGAGCAGAAGTCGGACTGTGCGTAGACCCATTTGATATTCAGATCATGAAAAAACCAGAATCTGAAGATGAGGAGGCGGTACCAATTGAAGAATAGTAAATTATTAAAACAGATGCTTGCTGGTCCGTATCTTCTCTGGTCAGCAGCATTTATCATCATTCCTCTTATCATGGTCTTCTACTATGGTCTGACGAATAATGACGGTGGATTCACCCTGATGAATCTTGCCAGGATCACAGAACCTGAGAATTTAAAGGCATTGGGACTGGCACTTTTGTTATCCCTTGTCAGTACGATTATCTGCCTGATTCTCGCATACCCTCTGGCTATGATCCTGACTGGACTTGGCGTCAATCAGTCCAGCTTTATCGTACTGATTTTCATCCTGCCAATGTGGATGAATTCTTTGCTTCGGATCATTGCATGGCAGAACCTGTTGGAAAAGAACGGAGTTATCAACAGTCTCCTTCATTTTTTCCATTTACCGGCACTGGAAATCATCAACACTCCATATGCCATCGTACTTGGTATGGTCTATGATTTTCTGCCATTTATGATCTTACCAATTTACAATGTACTGTCCAAAATTGACACAAATGTAATCGAAGCAGCCAGAGATCTTGGTGCAAACAGTGTGCAGACATTTACAAAAATCCTGCTGCCACTGAGCGTTCCAGGGATCATCAGCGGAATTACCATGGTCTTTGTACCGTCACTGACAACTTTTGTCATCTCCGACCTCTTAGGTGGAAGTAAGATTCTCCTGATCGGTAATGTTATTGAGCAGGAATTTAAACAAGGAAGTAACTGGCGCTCTGGCAGCGGTATGTCCCTTGTACTGATGATCTTCATTTTGATCAGTATGGCATTGATTGCAAAATACGATAAAGACGGGGAGGGAACTACATTTTGATCAAGAATTTTTTTAAACGGTTTTATCTGGTGCTGATATGCGTCATTTTGTACGCGCCGATCATCACCCTTATGGTATTATCCTTTAACTCCTCAAAATCCCGTTCCAAATGGGGAGGTTTTACAACAAAATGGTATGTGGAATTATTTAAAAATAATTCCATTATGAACGCACTTTATACGACACTGATCATCGCATTGTTATCTGCACTGATTGCTACGATTCTCGGTACTGCTGCCGCTATCGGTATTCAGGCAATGCGAAAGAAAATGCGTACTGTCGTGACTGGTGTAACCAATATTCCTATGTTAAATGCCGATATTGTGACAGGAATCTCTCTTATGCTGTTATTCATCGCATGTAGATTTTCCCTTGGATTTAAGACAATCTTGATTGCACATATTACCTTTAACATTCCCTATGTAATCCTGAGTGTTCTGCCAAAGCTGCGGCAAACGAACGTCAGCACTTATGAGGCCGCCCTGGATCTTGGTGCTTCTCCGTTATACGCTTTTTTCAAAGTCATATTCCCGGACATTCTGCCAGGTGTGTCCTCCGGTTTCCTACTGGCATTTACTATGTCCTTAGATGACTTTATCATCACGCATTTTACAAAAGGACCTGGTGTCGACACTCTGTCCACCAAGATTTACAGTGAGGTGCGAAAAGGAATCAATCCTTCCATGTATGCACTGTCCACATTGATGTTCCTGGTTGTCATGATTCTTTTGTTATTGATCAACATGAAACCAGATGAAAAAGCTGCCGGTGCAAAAAATGCTAAAATTTCCAAAGTTGCCAGTCAGCATCCAAAGCTTCGCAAATTCCGCAAAGTTATGATGTCGAGAGTGGTTCCGGTCTGTATGGTCGTTCTCATTCTGGCAGGTGGAATTTTCTATGGTATCCGCTCAAAAAGTTCCAGTGACAAACAGGTCATTGTGTATAACTGGGGAGAATATATCGATCCGGAAACTTTAGATATGTTCGAAGAAGAAACTGGTATTAATGTCGTTTACGAAGAATATGAAACAAACGAGATCATGTATCCAAAAATACAGTCAGGCGCCATTGCCTACGATGTCGTATGTCCGTCCGACTACATGATCCAGCGTATGATTGAAAATGATCTGCTGGCTGAACTGAATTTTGACAATATTCCGAACATCAAGAATATTGGAAGCACTTATATGGAGCATTCCAAAGAGTTTGACCCGGAGAATAAATACTCTGTTCCTCACCTTTGGGGAACTGTAGGAATCCTTTACAATAAAACTATGGTCGACGATCCTGTAGATAGTTGGGGAATTCTGTGGAACGAAAAATACAAAGATAGTATCCTCATGCAGGATAGTGTCCGTGATGCATTTGGCATCACATTAAAATACCTTGGCTACTCACTGAACTCAACCGATCTGGATGAACTGACTGAAGCTAAGAATAAACTGATCGAACAAAAGCCACTTGTCCAGGCCTATGTTGTCGATCAGGCCCGTGATAAAATGATTGGAAATGAGGCTGCTCTCGCTGTCATCTACTCTGGAGAAGCTATCACCTGTCAGCTTGAAAATCCGGACCTGGAATATGTCATTCCAAAAGAAGGAAGTAACATGTGGATTGACTCCTGGGTCATCCCGAAAAACGCAAAGAATAAAGAAAACGCAGAAGCTTTTATCAATTTCATGTGCCGTCCGGACATTGCTAAGATGAACTTCGACTATATCACCTATTCCATCCCGAATGAGGAAGGAAGAAAACTCCTCGATCCGGAATACCGTAATAATCCAATTGTATTTCCAGATGATAAAGCACTGGAAAATTGCGAAACATTCAAATTCCTGGGAGATGAAAATGATGCCATATACAATGAATTATGGCGTCAGGTAAAATCCAAATAAAAAAAATCTCGCCTGCGAGATTCTCCGCCTGCGGCGGGTCGCAATATGCGACATGTTTCTTATCCGCCGCAGTGCGATCCTCGCGGAGCGTTTTTTTATGTAATGGAAACGAAGTTTCCTATTACATAAAAAAATAAATCCAAACGATATCTTGAATCGTTTGGATTTATTTTTATAGAACAGGAAATTGCATTTCCTGTTCTACGGCGTATTCCGGCACCATTTATTAAACCCGGAAGCATCCACCACCAATGAATTCTCGAAGCAATGAGTTCGTCGGCACTTTTTCGCTTCCGATTCCAACAAAGTAATCCAGGAATTTAAGCAGTCTCTTTGCCTCGATATATTCCGGGCACTCTCTTTCAACTCCGAATAACTGAGCTTCTACATATGGTTTCAATACTGCCAGTTCATAGATCAGAGCAGAATTGAACATGACATCTGCTTCCTCCTGGAATGGGAAAATATTCTCTTCCTCGCCTTTTCGTACAGAAGGCCACATCTGAATTGTCTTTTTTGCAGAAGCACCTCTTGTTCTTGCATCTCGCACAATTCTTCGAAGAAGCCGGCCATCTGTGGTTGGAATCCGGTTATGCTCATCAATGTTAAGCTGTGTCAGTGCACTGATATAAATTTTAAACTTATTCTCATCTGCCAATGCTTTTGTCAGCTTTGGATTCAGGCAGTGAATGCCTTCAATAACCAGAATATCGTGTTCTCCAAGTTTCAATGGACTTCCTACAAATTCTTTATGTCCCTTCGCAAAATCAAAATTTGGAATTATCACTTCTTTTCCATCCAGCAGTTCCTGCATTTGTTTCTCGAACAGATCAATATCCACTGCACAAAGTCCTTCAAAATTATAATTTCCCTTCTCGTCTTTCGGAGTCTCTTCTCTTTCTTTAAAGTAATTATCTACTGCGATCGGATGAGGACGCATTCCATTTGCACGAAGCTGTACAGACAGTCTGTGTGAAAATGTAGTCTTTCCGGAAGACGACGGTCCCGCAATCAATACGAATCTGATTTCCGGTCTGGAAGCAATCATCTGTGCAATTTCTGCAATTCTTCTTTCCTGCATTGCTTCCTGCACAAGCACAGTCTCCTGAACATCTCCACTGGTAATATTGCGATTCAATCCGCCAACCGTCTCAATCTCCTGAATATCTCCCCATTTCACAGATTCTTTCATGACCTGAAAGAACTTTGTTCTCGCCTGAAAATGTGGCACGATCTCCGGCTTATCAATCTCTGGCATCTGAAGTACAAATCCTTCATCATATCGATATAATTTAAAATATTTCAGATACCCTGTACTGTAAAGCATATATCCATAATAATAATCTTCAAACTCATTGATGCTGTAAAGGTTTACTTTGGATACACGGCGGTAACGAAACAATTCTTCTTTATCATACATTCCATACTGTCCAAAAAGTCCGATTGCCTCATCTGTATGAACCGTTCTTTTCTTGATTGATAGATCTGCCTCCACAAGTTCGTGCATCCTCGACTCGACGCGCTCAAGAAAATCATCATCGGCTCTTGTTTCGCCGGTAATCGTGCAATAATATCCCGGTCCTATTGCAAAATGCATCCGAACCTTGTCAATATTCTTATGTCCTGCCACGTCATAAACTGCTTTTACAAGAAGGAAACTCATGCTTCGTTTGTATGCCTCATGTCCAATGGGATCCGCTGTTGTAACAAAACTGATTTCACAATCTTTTTTCAGACGCTTGTGCAGTTCCTGAAGTTTTCCATCTACAAATACCAGGACAATCTCATGCTCATAATCTTTCTGGTATTCTTTCGCAATGTCGTGATATGTGATACCAGCTTCATATTCTTTCACTTCATTTTTAATTTTTACATGATACATTCTTTTCTCTTCCATCTTCCGCTCCTCCCTATATCATGACTGCTTCTATAAAGCTTTCCCTATATTACTGTAAACGGATGACTCACTGGGGCTTCTATGACCTCGACTCCCAAAAGGTGTGCTCGTAAATAATTCCCCATATCGCCGATAAATATGTGCTCCACCCCATAATGTCCTGCATCGATGATATTAAGTCCTCTTGCAAGTGCGTCAATCCCCTCATGATGACCGATATCTCCAGTCACATAGACATCAGCCCCTGCTGCAATCGCCTGATCAATATCACTTTTACCAGACCCCGGACAAATTGCTACTCGGTGAACATTTTGCTTCAGATTACCGAATACTTTCACTGTATCAAGGGCAAATGCTTTCTTGACTTCTTCACAATAATCTGCCAGTGAAATTTCATTTCTCTGTTCATCATTATCAGAAGCAGATGGTATCTCTCCGACACGGCCAATACCTTCCGGTTCTCCCGATTCATTTTCTCCGGTGACATCCAGTATCTGACAATTCTCAAGTTTCAGATAATCTGCTGCCAGATCTGCCATACCTTTGACATCATAATTCGTGTGCATAGCATAATAAGAAATGTCATGCTGAATCAGTTTTACTAATCTTCTGCCGATGAAATTCTGATTATTCACTTGTTTCATACCGCTAAAAATCAAAGGATGATGTGTCACCAGCATATCTGCACCTGCCAAAATTGCCTCATCTACCACTTCATCTGTAGCATCCAGTGCCACATATATATTTGCAACTTCTTTATCATCTCTTCCTGCCAGCAGTCCGACATTATCCCAGGAAAGAGCATATCTTGGTGAATAGTCCTGTTCTATTATTTTGATAATATCTTTACATTGCATACAATCATTCCTCTCTAATATTCACATAGTATTCAACAATGTTTTTCTTACAATGCTTTTCTTACTCTTCATAGTAAGACATTGCTTTTTTTGCTACTTCCAGTTCATGTTCAATTTCTGTCATACGCTCTTTTATCCGCTCACCATCTTTTCCGGCAAGACCGAGAAGTATATCTTCACGAATACGGATTTCACGCTTCAGATATTCATATAATATCAGATTTTTGTTTTTTAAAAGTAGTGGTCCATAAAGGTACTTCCATTCCTCTTTTTTACAATCTTCCTGCCGGTCGGCCGTCTTATGTTCACAATATTCTGGTGGTACCACCCGCATCATAGGATAATATTTCCCGTCTTCCTCTACCATATCTTCTGCTTCGAACCGAAACCCATGTTCTACAAGATATTCCCGTACTTTCTGTATCTCAGACTGAGGCTGTAAGATGCAGCCTTTTAATGTGCTGACGATTTGTTTTCCTTCTTCCAGAATGTGAATCACAAGACCGCCGCCCATTCCGGCAACGATTATCTCCTCCACTTCTTTCGGCTTTACTGCTGCCAGTCCATCCGACAGCCTTGTCTCAATCCGGTCACTCATTCCATAGCCTGCTATGTGAATTCTCGCACGTTCTAGCGGTCCCTTATTGATATCCATCGCTATCACTTTCGGTGATAAGTTCTGTTCTATCAAATGAATCGGTATATATCCGTGATCTGTTCCTATATCTGCGACAGAGGCGCCCTCTGTCACAAGACCTGCTACTGCAGTAAGTCTCTTTGATAGTTCCATAGGCGCCTCTTTCTTAATCCAGATAATCTCTTAATTTTCTACTGCGGCTCGGATGACGAAGCTTTCTAAGTGCTTTTGCCTCGATCTGACGAATACGCTCACGCGTTACATCAAACTCCTTACCAACCTCTTCCAGTGTACGTGCACGTCCATCATCCATACCAAAACGAAGTCTTAAAACTTTCTGCTCTCTCTCTGTCAGAGTATCTAACACTTCATCTAACTGCTCTTTTAAAAGTGTCTGAGCTGCGGCTTCAGCAGGTACCGGAACATTGTCGTCCTGAATAAAATCTCCCAGGTGACTGTCTTCCTCTTCACCGATTGGTGTCTCCAGTGATACCGGTTCCTGAGAAATCTTTAAGATTTCACGGACACGTTCCACTGGCATATCTAATTCTGCTGCAATTTCCTCCGGCGTAGGTTCACGTCCTAACTCCTGCAGTAATTGTCTGGAAACACGAATCAGTTTATTGATTGTCTCTACCATATGCACCGGAATACGGATAGTTCTGGCCTGATCAGCAATTGCTCTTGTAATTGCCTGGCGGATCCACCATGTTGCATAAGTACTGAATTTGAATCCTTTATGATAGTCAAACTTCTCAACCGCTTTAATTAGACCCAAATTGCCTTCCTGAATCAGATCCAGAAACAGCATTCCACGTCCCACATATCTCTTAGCAATACTGACAACAAGACGAAGGTTTGCTTCTGCCAGACGCTTCTTAGCATCCTCGTCTCCCTCTGCCATACGCTTTGCAAGCTCTACTTCTTCATCTGCTGAAAGAAGCGGTACCTTTCCAATCTCTTTCAGATACATACGGACCGGATCCTCTATACTGATCCCATCTGGCACAGACAAGTCGATTTTCTCCATATCAACATCGTCTTCATCTGTCAGAACAATATCGGAATCATCAACATCATCTAATTCCTCAATTCCATCCCCATCTCCGCTTACACGAAGCACATCAATATGATTGGCCTCCAGATACTCATAAACTTTCTCCATCTGTTCTGCATCAAGCTCCATATCTGAGAAAAAATCATTGATTTCCTGAAGTTCCAGGATACTCTTATTCTTCTTTCCATGAGCAACCAGTTGTTTTAACTTTTCCCCAAATTTCGCTATGTTTTCTTCCATGTGGTGTCCATCCTCCATTATATGTTTTTATTTTATCCTTAATTAATAGAAATATGCAATTTTTCAAGGTCCTGCAACGCCCGTTTTGCTTCCATCAGCTTCTGCAATCCCTGTATATCGGTCGGATCAAGCTTTGCTGAGTGTTCTTCAATACTATTCTTCTTTACCCGGATAATTGTCTCTTTTAATGCCTTTTCCTGTTCATGTGCTGTTTTAATTTCCCGGATTCTTGTATTAAAAAGCGCTGCCACCTCACGATGTTCCTCTTCATCTGTAAAATGATTCATGATCTGCGCCGGATTGAGCTTTCCCTGTTCGTGCTGCGCATATAAAAGCTCAGCTACAGTCCGATATATCCCTTCCGGAAAATCTTCCGGATGAATATACTTCTGAATCTGTGCAAATACATTCTCATCCGATGCCATCCATGTCAGCAGAATCTTCTGTGACTTTCGTGTACCATCTTCCTTATCCAGGTTCTGACTCCTTGTAGATCTCGGTCTTTCCACCGGCTTTGCAAGTCCGGTCTGAACTGCCATTCGTCCGACCAGTTTTTTCAGATCTTCACTGCCGACATGATAAGTCCCTGCAACTGCATCAATGTAGTTATTGCGCTCTATCTCTTCATCAAACTCTGTAAGCTTTCTCGCAGCTTCCTTCATAAAGTCCGTTCTGCCTTCCGGCGACGTCATATCATAATCCCGTTCCAGAATTTCAAGACTGAACATAAATCCATTCCTTGCCTTCTGGATCCGTTCTTCAAAGGCTTCTGCACCGAGATTTTTAATAAATTCATCTGGATCTTTATACGGTTCCATCCGAATGATTTTTGCCGTAATCCCAACTTCACGCAGAATCGGTCCTGCCCTCAGAGCTGCTTTCGTTCCTGCCTCGTCACTGTCATACGTCAGGTAGACTTCATTGACATACCTTTTGATAAGCGCTGCATGTCCCGGTGTCAGGGCTGTTCCAAGTGACGCTACTGCATTGGTAAATCCAGCCTGATGCAGGGAAATCACATCCATATAGCCCTCACAAAGCAGAAAATAAGGCTTTCTCGACTTTCTTGCTCGATTCAGTCCATACAGGTTCCGGCTTTTGTCAAAAATGATCGTCTCCGGTGAGTTCAGATATTTTGGCTTTGCATCACCCATGACACGGCCGCCAAATCCAATAACACGGCTGTTTACATCCATAATCGGAAACATGACCCTGTTCCAGAACTTATCGTGAACTCCGTATTTTTCATCAATACTGATCAGACCTGCCTGTGAGATCATATCGTCTTTGTAGCCTTTTGATTTCAGATACTTGTACAGATCATCACTGTACTTGTTCGAATATCCCAGACCAAATGCTTTGATCGTATCGTCACTTAGCTTTCGATCTTTTAAGTATGTAAGGGCATGTCCCCCTTGCGGCCTTAGAAGCTGTACATAAAAGTACTGTGCTGCTGCCTTATTAATTTCCAGTAATATAGCTTTTGTATCTGCGCGCTTTTTCGCCTCCCCAGAATACTCCGGTTCCGGAAGCTCTACGCCTGCACGATCCGCCAGATATTTCAGTGCCTCTACAAAAGAATAATTTTCATATTCCATCAAAAATGTGAATACATTTCCTCCGGCACCACAGCCAAAGCAATAATACATCTGCTTCTGTCTGCTGACTGAAAATGACGGGGATTTTTCATTATGAAATGGACATAATCCAAAGTAGGAGCTTCCTTTTTTCTGAAGTCTCACATAACTGGAAATTACATCTACGATATCATTTTTTGACCGGATTTCTTCCACTAATTCCTCTGGATAATACATATCTGCGTCCTTTCATTTTTCATCATCTCTTCCTCAAATCCAGAAGAAGAAACGTCCCTACTATTAATATTCGACACAAACTTTATATTTCCTTTAATTTTTCCAAGATTCTGGGATAAAAAATTCCGTAAATTTCTTCACTGCATAAGTATCCGTCATTCCTGCGATATAATCGCACACGACCTGTGACAGCTCTTCTCCCTTTTTTAACATATTCTGTGATTGTTCCGGAAGAAACTCCGGATTCTTTATATAGAATTCATATAGATTGGTAATCATATGGATTGCTTTGTCCTCTTCCTTCTTGGCAACCGGGTTACGGTAAACATTTTCAAACATAAATATACGAAGACCCTGCATAGCCTCATGAACTTCCTCAGACATCTGAATCACCGGACGATCCACACTGTTGATAATAACATTATGTACGAGTGTGTTCAGGCGTCCTTTCACCGAAGTTCCCAAAACATCCGTATATTTCTTCGGAATATCTTCTTCTCTTAAAATACCGCCACGGATTGCATCATCAATATCATGATTAATATAGGCGATCTTATCTGACAGGCGCACAATCTGTCCTTCCAGTGTTGACGGGCATCCGCTTGTTTTGTGATTCCTGATCCCGTCAATGACTTCCCATGTAAGATTCAGTCCCCGTCCTTCCTTTTCTATAGATTCCACCACTCGCACACTCTGCTCATTGTGTTTGAAACCTCCCGGGCAAAGTTCATTGAGCGCACGCTCCCCTGCATGCCCGAAAGGTGTATGTCCCAGATCATGCCCCAGGGCAATTGCTTCTACCAGTTCCTCATTAAGCCGGAGTGCTTTCGCAATTGTTCTTGCATTTTGTGACACCTCCAGTGTATGTGTCAGCCTTGTACGGTAATGATCTCCTTTCGGAAGAAGAAACACCTGGGTCTTCTGCTTCAGTCTGCGGAACGCCTTGCAGTGTACGATTCGGTCACGATCACGCTGAAAGACCGGACGAATATCACATTCCTCTTCCTTAATCTTCCGGCCTTTTGAATTCTTACTCAATGTCGCATAAGGACTTAAATACTCCAATTCTCTTTCTTCCATCTGCTCCCGAATCGTCATAGAATCACGCTCCCTCTTCACACTTGTATAATCATACTTTCATTATACAATACAATTCCGTCTGCTGGTACTGTTTTTCACATTATATTTTCTTACAGAATATCCTTATCCCTGATTGATGTATTTTTACATATAATGATATTTCTTTCGCTGTCTGCCAAAAAATGCAACTGTCATAAAAAGTGTAAAAAGTTCTGCCACTGTAACGGCACTCCAGATTCCGTTCACTCCAAAGAATACAGGCAGTATCAGAACTGCCGCCATCTGGAATAATAATGTTCGAAGAAATGAAATCGCAGCCGAAATCATTCCATTGTTCAATGCTGTAAAGAATGCTGATCCATAAATATTGAATCCATTGATCAGAAAACTGATAAAATATATCCTGAATCCGTGTCTTGTCATCTCAAATAATTCTGCGTCATATCCCACAAACAATTTTGCAAGCGGTGTTGTAATCACCTGAGAGAACACGAAAAGTCCAATCCCCCATGTTCCAATCAGACTCAAGCTCTTTTTGAATATATTTTTCAGCTCACTGTGATTGCCGGCACCATAATGATAGCTGACGATTGGCGCACTTCCAATAGAATATCCGATAAAAACAGCAATAAATATAAAGTTCGCATACATAATAGATCCATAAGCCGCTACTCCATTTTCACCGGCCACTTTCATAAGCTGCAGATTATAAAGAGAATTTACCACTGAACTGGACAAATTCGTCATAAACTCGGATGCACCATTGCTGCATGTCTTTAATAAAATTCTGCTGTCAAAACTTGGTCTTCCAAGTCTCAGAAAACTTGAATTTTTTCGTGCAAAATAAAAAATCGGGAACAATCCGCCGATAAATTCTCCGCATACTGTCGCAACTGCTGCCCCTGCAATTCCAAATCCAAGATGGCCCACAAACAAATAATCCAGAACCATGTTGGTCACACCTGCCACAATGATAACTTTTAGCCCAAGTTTTGGTTTCTGTGCTGCTACAAAAAAGCTCTGAAACATATTCTGCAGCATAAAAGCCGGAAAAGAAATAAATGTGATGCGCCCGTACAACACACAGTCTGAAAGCAGTTCACCGTCTGCGCCAAGCATCACTGATATCGGACGAATCAAAATCATTCCAAGAAGACTGACTGCTATGCCACCAATGATCGTAGCATAGACTAACATGGAAAAATATTCATTTGCCTTTTCTTTTTTCCCTTCTCCAAGAGTTGTTGCTACAATCGCGCTGCCTCCGGTACCAATCATAAATCCAAGAGCTGAAAGTCCCATCAGAATTGGCATAATTAAATTGATTGCTGCAAATGCAGTCTTTCCGACAAAATTCGACACAAACAGACCGTCTACAACACCGTAGATCGATGTAAAGATCATCATCACAATAGACGGTAATACAAATTTTATTAATTTTTTATAAGTAAAATGATCTGATAATTGAATCTCCATAAAAAATCTACTCCTCTTTTTCAAGAATGCCTCGGCATTCTTGCTGCGAGGTGCGCGTCATGCAATTGCATGACATACTTCTACTGCGCACCTCTGCAATCCTGCCGGATGCTATATCAGAAGTGCAATAACTTCTGCTTCCATAAAATCCTCAACTATACTTGAGATATTTGAAGCTTCTGGATATTCGCTTTTAATTCCATATTATATTTTTCGTAAAGTTCCAGCATCTTCTTGCATTCTTCCTTACTCATACCAGAAAACGCCTGATTCTCTGCCTCTATTACCGGATAAATCTTCTCTTCCATAAGTTTCTGCCCCTGTTCCGTCAGATAAATATGCATATCACGACCTTTTCCTTTTTTCAGTATCAGATATCTGTCCTGTTCCAGCTTACGGATCGATGAATTCACTGTCTGCTTTGGAATACAGCACATCTGACTGATATCGCGCTGCAAACATCCATCCCCCATCTCACAAATGGCATATAGAATATCAAATCCGCTTAATGACAGTCCTACCTTTGTCGCAGCCTCACGGTATACATCATTAAACTCTTTATAAATGTGATTAAACTCTATGAGTTGACGACTCATGTATAGTGTTTTCTGTTTTGACTCCATTGTTTTCCTCCTTAAGTCCGATTTCATACTTATTACATTATAGTCCGATTTCGTACTCATGTCAAGTGTTTTGCTCGCTATTGCCAATCCAACTGAAAGAAGGAAAGAACGAAATCAAAACAATTCGCAAAAGAACAAAAAAGATGAAAAAAAGCAAAAATTGTTGTTGCTTTTTCCCTGAAAGTGTAGTAATATAATTTTCGGGCAATCGAGAAAAGCCTTTTATGCGGAAGTGTCGGAACTGGCAGACGAGCAAGACTAAGGATCTTGTAAGCATTGCGCTTGTGTGGGTTCAAGTCCCATCTTCCGCATTAACTTTTCAACAATATATTGCCTGCAATCGTGAAAATGATTCAAAATGCGGAAGTGTCGGAACTGGCAGACGAGCAAGACTAAGGATCTTGTGACTATTGCAGTCGTGTGGGTTCAAGTCCCATCTTCCGCATTAACTTTTCAAATTTTATATTGTTTGTAATCATATAAATGATTTTCATAAATGCGGAAGTGTCGGAACTGGCAGACGAGCAAGACTAAGGATCTTGTAAGCATTGCGCTTGTGTGGGTTCAAGTCCCATCTTCCGCATTAAAAAACTCAGGTAAAAGTACCTGAGTTTTTTTCTTAAGAATCACAGCGTTTCCTGCCTCTAGACTTCAAAATCATTGCTTTGGTCTGCTTCTAACTTATTCTATTTCGCTGATATCTTCAAGTGGTATCCTGCATCCATCTTCCAGCACAAGAATTTTTTGATATTCATCGATTTTTTTCACGATTCCTATTTTTGTCTTATAACTGCCACCACTTTTTCTTCCATCCGGAACATAATATACAAGTTGGATTCTCTGCCCCGGCTCCGACACAATTTTTTGAAGCTTCACATTCAATTGTTCTTTCATCTCTTCATCCAATTCCATACGCATATCTGTAACTCTTGCCGCCTCCTCGATTGCTGCCTGGTGTCCGGTCAGTGCTGCAAATGGCGCAAACTGTGCTGCCCGGTCTTCCACCGGCATAGGTTTATGCCTTTTCGAAACAGGATGTGGCAGATTGATAATATCTTCATAATTTAAATTTGTATTCTTCCTATCATATCCAGTCATTTTCCACCTCAATTTATTCGCCATTACTACGTTTCTATGCTTTGTGCCCGCCAATCTGACTATTCCTCTCAACAGCCGTGGCACCTTCTTCCAGATTCATACCTTTGAGGAGAGCATTTTTTCCAAATTTCTTTTTGATATCCAGTGCTGCATGCTGCAGTTTCTTTTCCCGTTCCAGCTTATCTTTGCGTTTCTGCTGTTCCTCTTCCTGGTGACTATAATCGGTAAATAAATCTAACTGTTCAAAAGAAGCCTTCTCTTCCGCCAGCGATTCATCGACAACATGATTTGCCGTAATATATACACGGCGTATGAAAAGGTCAGGATTCACGATTTTGTCATACAATTCCAGAATCATCTCGATCATCTCTATTGAAGAGGAAGTTCGGTTTTTCAGATTTGCTGTTCCATGTGCATGCTTGGGTACTTTTCTTCCATAACGGTCCTCCGTAATTTCCCCTTGATACTGTTTCTTTTTGTTTCCACTTTCCAGATTACCAATATCATAACCTACTGTCAGAACAAGCTGATCTGTCACAAGATGCTTATCCACCAGATCAAGTGCCAGAAGGTCTGTCATTTCCTTAATGATCAGTCTGGTCTTTTGAAAATCATATGGGCAATGCAGTACCTGTCCGGAACCAATGCTGTTACTCTCTGATTTATAGGCTTTGACCTGAGCAATCGTACAAGGTTCCCACCCCCATGCATGATCAATGAGAAGCTCTGCATTTACCCCAAACAGCCGATACAGCAATTCTTCATTATAATAATCTGTTTCTTTTCCAATGGAACATCTCGCCACATCTCCCATGTTATAAATGCCATGAGACAAAAGTTTTTTTGCGTATCCCTGTCCGACCCTCCAAAAATCCGTAATTGGCTGATGTGTCCAAAGCAAACGTCTGTAACTAATCTCATTGAGTTCTGCAATTCTGACCCCATTGTGATCTGGTTCCACATGTTTTGCCAGAATGTCCATGGCAACTTTACAAAGATACAGGTTCGTTCCAATTCCTGCAGTCGCAGTCATTCCCATTGTATCGTAAATGTCCCGGATTATTTTTGATACCAGTTCTTTCGCCGTCATTCCATATGTGTTCAGATAATCCGTTACATCACACATAATCTCATCGATAGAATATACATGGATATCTTCCGGTGCCAGATATTTTAAATAAATCTGATAAACCCGTGTACTATATTCCATGTAATGCGCCATTCTCGGGGTTGCTACAACATAATCTACAGCCAGATGCGAATTCTTTTCCAGTTCTTTCTTATCAAAAGAAGAACCGGAAAAACAATGTTCCGGTATCTGTCTTAATCTCTGATCATTCACTTCTTTTATACGTTGTACAACTTCAAACAATCTGGCTCTTCCAGGAATCCCATAGGTTTTGAGCGATGGTGACACTGCAAGACAAATTGTTTTCTCTGTACGGCTTGCATCTGCCACAACCAAATGCGTACCCAGCGGATCTAAGCCACGCTCTATACACTCCACAGACGCATAAAAAGATTTCAAGTCAATTGCTGCATAGATTCGGTTCTTTTCCACCGGTCACACCTCCTTATCTTATACAATCCATTTTACTTCTTATTCTTCAATACATATTTTCTAATATAAGAACAAGTCTTCTCTTCTCCCTCTTCTGCCAGCATCTTAAGCAATTGATGCAGAAGCTCTGCTGTCTCCGGATGAATCATCTTGCCAAGCCTTGCAGCACCTTTTTCATAGTATTCCAAAGGTGCCTGATTCGTATACTTCTCTTTCATATAATTCTTCGACGCTGCCACACGGTCGATAAACATTTCCACCACATATCTGACCGGCATCTTCATACCGATAATTCCTTCATTCAGATCAGTACTATAATCCAGCCAGTATTCATAGTGATGCCTGTTGCGCCCTTTGTGGTGCAGCCATGCCGCAGAATAACCTTTCACTTCCCGTTCTGCATTGTTAGGGCTTCTTGTTCCCTGATAGAACTTGCAGCCCACCAGAAATTCAGTTGGTGAATACTTGGACAGATCATGCAGAAGGCCCTGTTTATATAATCCAACTTTAAAACAACCTTGGCAGACAAGCCATTTATGGTGATTGATCGTCTTCAAATGTTGCAGTGCCTTCATACAGTTTCTCCTTTCCCAGATACAAGAACAACTATCTCTCGCTCATCCAATTCTATATTTCTCTGATTTTCCAACACAACCAGATCTTTTAAAATGCCTTCTTTCGTTGATGCTGCTCTGTACCATTTCCGGCCTTTCTTTAATGCCGGCAACGCAAATTCGTGTTCCAGCCAGTGCATATTATAAGCCACAAAGCAATCTGCTTCTTCCTTATCCTGACTACTGTAATATATGCCGATCTGTCTGCTCGCCACTTCAGTTGGCGCTCTCCATGCCATCTCTCCGTGATAGGATACGTCCGGCATTCCACAACCGCTTTGGTCTACTCCAAGCAGCTCTTTCTCCTGATGAAACAGCCTATATTTCTTCCGAAATTTGATCAACTGCTTCACAAACTGATACATCTCCTGTTCTTTTAACAGATTCCTCCAGTTTAACCAGCCAATCGGATTATCCTGGCAATAAACATTATTATTACCTTTCTGGGAATTTGCAAATTCATCCCCGGCAAGAATACACGGAACTCCCTGGGAGAGCAATAGCAAAAACAATGCATTTCTCATCTGGTTCTTCCGAAGCTCCAACACAGCTTTCTTTCTGGTCAGCCCTTCTGCGCCACAGTTCCAGCTATAATTATAATCCGGTCCATCCTGATTATTTTCTCCATTCGCCTCATTATGCTTGCCATCATAGGACACAAGATCTTTCAGTGTAAATCCAGTGTGAGTTGTAATACAATTATAAATACCTTCCAGATCCCATCGTTTTCTTGTCTGATACATCACATCCGTTACAACCCCTTCGTCACCTTTTAAGAAACGACGCATCACATTCTGATATTCTTCTGCGTGTTTTAAAATCCGGACTCCCGTAAGAATTGGATCTTTTAAAATGATATCCATCGGTACATTGTATGGATTCAGTATAAATCCATCCACATGATATTCCATCACATAATTTCTCAGACAGTCTGTCACCATCAGCCCGGAAATACCTTCTGCAAATGGCATCTCAAGCACAACTTCAATACCAGCCTTATGACAATACTTCACAAGATCTTTTAATCCTTTTACTCCATCACCATCCTTGGCATAAGCACTTTTCGGTGCGAAATAATATCCCGGACCATACCCCCAATAATTTACCCGCACTCCTGCTTCTTCAAACTCATAGACGGGCATGCACTGAATCTGGTTAATTCCCAGATCTTTGAGATAAGGAATTTTTTCAATTACACCTTGAAATGTTCCTTTGTTCTTCACTTTTGAATGAGTATCTTTTGTAAATCCACGGACATGTATTGCATAGGCAATCAGTTCTTCTTCCTGTATCCGCGGCGACTGATCTGCCTCCCAGTCGTAATAATCTTCGTAAAATATACCACGCACATTTTCTTTACTTTTTTCCGATATTCCTATGTTTTTAAGCCATATTTCCTTTCCGGAAAATGCCTTTGCATAAGAATCCGTCATACACTCGCCATCTATGTCATAATTATACTCATATGCCTCTTCCTTAAGTCCGTCAACCGCCATATAACACACCGAACCAATCCGGTCAGAAAAAACATAAGAAGCCAGCAAGCTGGCTTCTCCTTTCCGATAGAGCAGAAGCTTACATGTTTTCCCTTCCGGGACCTCCATGGCAAAATTCGCCCTTCCATTTTTATATGTCACACCCAAAGGCAATGGGCTGCCCGAAACTTTCTTCATGCTCTGTCCTTTCCGCTGTTACTGCCAGCCATCTACTCCGTACATGTCAACATTCTCCTGATTGATCATGAACACATTTTCTTTGATTTCCTTTTCATAATCTTTTCCATTTAAAATGTTAAGAACTGTATTTGCAGCATCTTTTCCCATACTGATTGGAGACTGTGCCACTGTTCCTGCGATTTGATTCTCTGTCTTTTTCAGTTCCTTCTTAATATCCGGAGAACCATCTACTCCATAAATGAGGATCTGACCCTGCTCTGCTACATTCATAGCTGTTTTGGCACCGACTGCCATCTGATCATTTCCACACATAATTGCTACAATATCGGAATTCTCGCTTAAGATCTTCTGGGCTGCTTCCAGGGATTTTTGAAATTCTCCGCTTGTATCCTCTCTAGCCACAATTTCAAAACCATTTTCCGCTTTTGCCAGGGTCTCCTCGAACCCTGTGATTCTCTCATTCACAGAATTTTGTGTCGGGCATTCCAAAATTGCTACTTTACCTCCATCCGGACATCTCTTGATCAGATCTTCGCCACACAATACACCGGCATTATAATTATCAGATCCAATATATGCATCCACATAGTCCATCTCTTTTACCTGAGTATCTACATTGACAATCTTCACATCAGCTTCTTTTAAAGCTTCCAGAGAAGGGGTGATCTTCTCCCAGTCCACCGGACTTAAAATAATTGCATTGATTCCTTCGTCAATCATCTCCTGGATCTGCGAAGCCTGCATATCTGGGTCAGTCTTCGGATCCTTTACGATCAATTCACAATTCTTCCCATCCAATTCTTCTTTGATTGCACTTTCCAGTGTGAGAAAATATGGATTCTCCATATCAATCCCAGAAAATCCTATTTTCCAGCTTTCCTGTTCGTCCTTATCCTTTTCTTCTGTATTTTCATCTTTAGAAGCAGCATTATCTTCCGGTGTTCCTACATTCTTTTTACATGCAGTAAATGTAAGAGCACACAGCAGTATCAATGATAATATCCGCAATGCTCGTTTCTTTTTCATCTCTATTTTATCCTCCTTGTGTAGCATAATGCTATACTTTGATTATTCATTACAATTCACCAAAGCCTGTGAACTGTAACTATTTTACAACATTTTTATGAATTTGGCTACTATCACTTGCCTTTTACATGCTCCTTTGTTACATTAGATATATACAATTTTAACAAAAAGGAGAATTCATATGTGTGAACATTGTCATGAGGAAGAATATAACGCCGTTATTCTGAATCTGGAAGACCAAGACCTGGAGTGCGGCGTTATCACCATTTTTGAGATGGACGGACAGGATTACATTGCTCTCTTCCCAATGGATGAGAACGGTGAGCCTGCTTCTGATGACGTCTATCTGTACCGCTATCACGATGACGGTGATGAACCGGAAATCGAATACATCGATGATGAAGATGAATTGAATGCCGCATCAGACTGCTTCGATGAATGGCTGGATGAGCAGGAGTTTTTAGACAGTGACGAGTAATTCATCAATAAAACGGGACGGGGTTTTGCTCTTCCCGTTTTTTTCTTTTACATAAGTGATAAAAAGCTTTTTCTTCGCCCGTGTCATAGCCACATAAAAAAGTCTTCGCTCTTCTTCTAATTCTTCTGGTGTCCCCGCTTTTTTATATGGTGTCACTCCTTCATTACTTTCAATCACAAAAACAACTTCATATTCCAGACCCTTTGCTCCATGCATCGTCAAACACGTTACTCCGTCACCGGTGCCATTGCCATTGCCTCGCTGTTGCCGCTGCATTTGCAAGGTATGCTTATATTCTTCTACATGCGCAAGCCACTCTGGCAGAGTCTGAAATTCCTTCGTCCGCTCCTGAAGTTCATCCATGATTTCTTTTAATTCTGAATACTCCATCTGATGTCCAAGAGCATATTCCTTTAGAAATTCATCATACCCGATACTCTTACGAATATATTGAATTGCAGCATAAGGCGTCTTTGTGCGAATCATCTTCATATCCCACTCTAACTGATCAATTCGATCCTGCATCCACTCTTTATCACAGTAGAAACGTCTCAACGATTCATAAGTAACCGGTGTTTCTTCCATACAGCCACGGCTCAAGTAACGCTTCGGCCGATTAGCGATCTCCAGGAAATCTCCCCGGTCGTAAGTTCCAACTGCCAGCCGGAAATAGCAGTTCATATCCGTACACACAAAATGTTCATACAGATGATGAATCCTCTCCTTCATGGAAAATGGAATCTGATACTGGGTAAATGTCTCCGCCAGCACCCGTGCATCTTCGCCTGTCCGGTACAATACAGCCATCTTCTTAAGATCGACTCCTTTTTTCATATACTTTTGAATCTCTTTTAAAATATATTTACTTTCATCAAGCGGATCCAGTGTCTCCTGCACATGCACAGTCTCCTGCGCTTCCCGAAATGGCTGGATTTTCTTCTCATACCGATCTTTATTATGCCCGATCACACGAAGCGCACCTTTCACAATATGTGCGTTAGAACGATAATTAATATCCAGCAAAATACGCTTTGCCTCCGGATAATCCTGCATAAAATCTTTCATGATTCCTGGTTTTGCACCGCGGAATCCATAGATAGACTGGTCATCATCCCCAACAATGAACAGATTATTCTCCGGCGCTGCCAGCATACGGATGACATCATACTGCACCTGATTAATATCCTGGAACTCATCTACCAGCACATAGTGATATTTTTCCTGCCACTTTGCAAGAAGATCCGGTCTTTCAAGGAATAATTTTCGGCACCAGATCAACATGTCTTCAAAATCAAGTTTTCGGTATTTTTTCTTTTCTGTCTCATAAATCCGGTAAAGCTCCCGGAATTTATCTTTCGGAAATCTTCTGGATTCATAAAACTCAATATCGACTGCATTATTTCCTACATTTCCAATCTCTTCCGATAGCTCCTGAAGAAAATCTGCTTCCTGGGATTTTTCGGTCTGTTCCCAGTCCATTTGTTTTAATATTTCCTTTAAAAGTTGATTTTTTTCTTCTTCGGACAGAATATTACTCCGATCCAATTTATACGCCCATTTCAAAATTCCGTAAAAAATGCCATGAAATGTTCCAAATGTGACGGGAAGCTTTCTCCCTTCCATGACATATTGAAAACGATCCCGCATTTCTCCTGCCGCATATTTCGTAAAGGTAATGACCAGAATTTCTTCTGGTCTTACCTTATATACTTTAATCAGATATTCAATTCTTTTTGCAATCGTAAGAGTTTTTCCCGAACCGGGACCAGCAAGAACCAGACACGGTCCTTCCTTATGAGAAACTGCCTCTTTTTGGGCTTTATTAAGACTCATAGACTCCCCTTATCTTTCCAGTAATTCAATACCTTTCTGAATTCTCTTAAGAGACTCTTCTTTTCCGAGAATCTCCATGATCTCCGTTGCTCCACCCGGTGTACTCTGCTTACCAGACACAGCAGTACGGATTGGCCACATAACATAACCTGTTTTGAAACCTTTTTCGTCTACATAAGATTTCAGGACTTCAAACAAAGCATCATTGCTGAAATCATCCTGTTTCTCAAGAAGTGGATATATCTCTTTTAACACTTCCAAAGCCTTTTCTTCATTTGTCTTCATTTTCTTATGGCAATACATTGCTGTATCATATTCTGGGAGCTCTTCAAAGAAGTCAATCTGCTCTTTGATATCCGGGAAGATTTCAATTCTTGTCTTAACAAGTGCTGCAATCTTCTTAAGATCATAATCTTTTGTAACAACTTCTTTGATATATTTTTCAGCTCTCTCAAAAAACTTATCAAAATCCATAGCTTTCAAATACTCGCCATTCATCCATTTTAATTTCTGAATGTCAAATACTGCCGGTGATTTGCTCATATTATGGTAATCAAACTCTTTTACAAGTTCTTCCAGAGAAAATATCTCCTGGTTTCCTTCCGGACACCATCCAAGAAGTGCAACATAGTTAATAACTGCCTCTGTCACAAACCCCTGCTCAATCAGGTCTTCATAAGATGAATGACCACTTCTCTTACTTAACTTCTTATGATTCTCGTCTGTAATCAGCGGACAATGTACATAAATCGGTACTTTCCAGCCAAATGCTTCGTAAATCTTATTATACTTTGGTGAAGAGGAAAGATACTCGTTACCACGCACGACATGTGTAATCTCCATCAGATGATCATCTACGACATTTGCAAAATTGTATGTCGGATATCCATCGGATTTGATAAGGATCAAATCTTCCAATTCTTTATTCTCTACAGTAATATCTCCATAAATCTCATCATGAAATGTTGTGGTTCCCTCTGTCGGCATATTGAAGCGGATAACATAAGGTTTTCCTGCTGCAAGATTTGCCTCAACTTCTTCTTTGCTAAGGCCAAGACAGTGTTTATCGTATGCTACAATTTCTGTCCCTTCTTCTGATACTTTGCTCTTTAAGGAATCCAGTCTTTCTTTGTCACAGAAACAATAGTAAGCTGCTCCTTTGTCAATCAGCTGTTTTGCATATTCCAGATATAAGCCGGAAGCATTACGCTCACTCTGAACATACGGACCATGTCCCATATCTTTATCTGGTCCTTCATCGTGAATCAGGCCTGTCTCCTGCATCGTACGATAAATAATATCAACTGCTCCTTCCACATAACGTTCCTGGTCTGTGTCCTCAATACGAAGCATAAAATCCCCGTCTTCATGCTTTGCGATCAGATATGCATACAGTGCTGTACGCAAATTCCCCACATGCATTCTTCCTGTAGGACTTGGTGCAAATCTTGTTCTTACTTTACTCATTTCTCTATACTTCTCCTAATTCTTTTAATATTTTCTCTAATGTAATATCCACCCGCTCTGAAACGAGAATATCTGCATATTTATCTGAAAAATGTGCTTCCGGATTGACCACGATCAGCTTATCTCCTTCATAATAATTGATAAGCTGTGTACACAGATATGTCTTCAGGTTCGTTCCAAGAACAAGCAGAACATCCGCTTTTTGGACTTCATCGGCTGCTTTTGTGATCACTTTGTTGTCTACCTTCTCCCCCATCAGACACACACCTGGACGAATCGGTGCATTACATTCCGTACAAAGAGGAACTCTCTTTGCCTCACGGATATATTCCACCGGATATTTTTTTCCACAGTGCGGACAGTAATTCTCATAAACACTGCCATGCAGATTAATCACATTCTTACATCCTGCCCTCTCCGGCAGACCAAAAATACGTCTTGTGATAATTGTCTGAAAAAGTCCTTTTTCCTCCAGCTCTGCCATCTCCAGATATCCTTTTCCTGGCGGTATATCAAGGGCGCTTAACAGTTCATTACGATAAAATTCAAAAAACTGTGGTTTTCTGGTCGAATAAAATGCACTGGTGAACATCTCATCTACTGAGTAGCCATACTTTTGTTCAATGTCATAGGATTCTTCTCCATCGCGGATAGCCGGATATCCATTCTCCTGTAACATCTCAAATCCACTGAGTACAGTTGTATATTTACTTTCCTTTAGAATCTTCAAAAGATCTTTTCCAACCATAAAAATACCTCCTATTCTCAAGTCCTCGAACTATTTTATCACATATTCCCATGGTTCTTCAACCTTTTCCGCTTTCTCTTTGCTCTCCAGTAACGAATCTGGAATGCATCTCTTGGAATTGATACAACAAAAATAATTCCCAGTACAATGGCAAATGCAATTTTCACTGCCTCTAATCCCTTCACAGCTGCCAGTGACATCTGACCTGTCACAAGGTAATATGCTGTATAATATATTCCGGCTCCCGGAACAAGTGGAATAATTCCGGAAACCAAAAATATCGTAATCGGGCATTTTTTCCGTACCGTGAAAATCCTGGAAATCAATACTACTGCCAATGTTCCTACAAAGGACGCCAATGCCACAGTTGTCACCTGACACATTGCCAGATACAAAAGCCACCCTGCCATACCGGTAATTCCACATGCTGTATAATATTGCTTCGGTACATTGAAAAGAACTGCATATGCCAATGTCGCCAAAAATGATTCTACGATTGCAAGAATTGTTGTTGTGATCATCGTAAAATTCCTCCCATCATCGTATTATAAATGCTAAGAGTCACTCCGACTCCAATGGCAATATATACGAATACAAGCAGTGCATCGATCATCCGTACAAGCCCTGACAGAAAGTCTGTATCTGCAATATCACGGATTGCATTGACAAATGCCACTCCCGGGATCATCGGCATAATTGCTCCAACCATCATACCATCCAATTTCAATATCGGCAGAAACGGTATATGCATAAATGCAAGTGCCAGCACCGTCATGATCACGCCTCCGACAATATTTACAATAATTTTTGAAAGGTTGTGCTTTCCGGCAAACAGCACCCACACATATGATAAAAAACCAATTAAAAATGCAGCCACGGCTTCCGGAACACTTGACCCTAACATCAACGCAAATGTTCCACTGGCAAGCCCCGCCGCCATACATTGAAACCACCGTTTCTTCGGTGGAATCTTCTCAATCTTTTTCAGTCTCTCTTCTGCTTCTTCCAGTTTCACACGTCCCGCTGAGATTTCTCTGGAAAGCTCATTGACCTCTGCTACAATTCCCAGATGAGAAGAAGAAAGTGGTACATGATTCACTTTTGTATAAGCTTCGCCATTCTCATTCTCTGCACTTACAAAAATACCATGGCTCATAGAAAAAATATCAACATGATTCACATGAAAACGTCCACATATTCTCTTAATCGTCTCTTCTACACGAAAGATTTCACCTCCGTTTTTCAAAAGTATCCTTCCCGCATGCATAGCCATATCAACGACACGTTTCACATCTAATACCACATCCAGATTCTTTTTTAGATAAATCATATCGGTCAATTGTATTCCATTTTCATAAATCGGTTTCTCATAATGATCTACAAAAAAATTTGCAACGATATGTGAATTAACAAACCCACATTGTTTATAAAAATCAAGCGTATTCGAATTGTTCCCTGTACCGACATACATAACATCACAGGTCACACTGTAATATTCAGAAAGATAATTGACCATATAAGTCCCATATCCCTGTCTTCGATATTCCTGTGCAGTGACCAGATTCTTCAATTCACATCGTTTGTTTTTCATATGTTCCACAACACCGATTGTCAGCACTTCACCGGCATCTTCCAGCACAAACATATCACTTTTATCCAGATAGCGCCGGATCATATTCTCCTGCGGATCTGCAATCAGGAGCATTTCAAGATAATTATCTTTATCTTCCGTAATCTGTCTGATCTCCATAGGCCTTCTCTCCTTAATATTCTTTATAGTTCCTGTTTGTTTTACAAATTCCCTATTATATCTGTCAGAGAATCCGTCAGTTACAATAATCTGTTATAAGTAAACAGCGCCAATATACTCTTCCAAAAATGTTCTGTATACTGACGCTATTATATCACTGGATTAATAAAATAGATAGTTGTTTTTTCTATATACAATTTTATATCATGTATTTTTTCACGAACAACCTGGCATATCAACATATGCTTTCCGGTTATTTACAAATTCTTGCCTGTGGCATACATGCAAGGCTTCCATCTGCATGATATAAAATGCCAAACTCACTATAATATGCCGGATTTCCATTTGCAACTTGTATGAAATCCACATTTTCCAAACAGTCAAAAAGTCCGTCATCCATATGCACAATATTTGCTGGAATATAGACTTCTTCTGTCTCACTCTTCAGAGAACTGTCTGAACGCTCAAATGCATCTGAACGGATTCCTTTACATCTTATATCTGTTGGAAATGCTAATACTCCATCTGGTGCACCACTTAAGATTTCTGTCACATACCCTTCTGAGTCGATCTTCATTCCGGAAATTTCTATATAGACCGGTTCTTCTAGGACATTCTCATTATCTGTAATCGGATAGACAATTGGCTGTTCTATGATTCCCGATACCAGATCAGAATCATCCCCTTTATCCGGAATCGGAACTGATATATTCTGATTAGCAACCGTTATATCCGAATAATCCATCATGGTTTCTCTGCTAACTGATTTTCCTGTACATGCTATATTCTTTGCCACAACAGTATGCTTTATTTCTCTGTTTTTCATTCCACATAAATCCGCATAATTTCTTCTTACACTTAAACTCCCAAGAATATTCTTTTCCATTGTCAACATCGAAATCTTTTGTCTCAATTCACTTGAACACACATTTCCATATGGTAATGTTTTTGTATCCATATTCACGACTTTTCCCATTCCACTGATTTCCTGAGCAGTGTTAAAATCTGTAACATAAGTCAACGGATTAAGTACTCCAAACACCATCACAACCACGATTGCATATGCCAACACAAATCTCTCCGCCCTTCCGGAACTTTTCTTTAGAATATTTTCCATATTCTATTCCTCTCTTTCTCATCCTGTTTCTGATAGAACTGT
Organism: Dorea sp. Marseille-P4042; assembly: GCF_900290215.1. Classification (NCBI taxonomy): domain Bacteria; kingdom Bacillati; phylum Bacillota; class Clostridia; order Lachnospirales; family Lachnospiraceae; genus Dorea; species Dorea sp. Marseille-P4042. The sequence continues at coordinate 662,056 of NZ_OLMI01000001.1, forward strand.
CCCCAAACATGTCTTTATTTTGTCCATTATAAAACAAATTTATAAATTTGTACACAAAAAGAAAGTGGCAACTCGCCACATTTTACATGTTGACAAATCACCACTTTCTTTTATTTCATATACACCTTAAAATTAACTGTAATTAGTTAATGTATCCGGCTTTCTTAAGCTCTTCATGAGCTTTCTCAAGGTTTGCATCTGATACACGAATGATCGGTCCTGTACAACCCATTCCGCTCTCTGCATAAATATTGATCTTCCATAATGCTTTTACGGCATCCTCAAGATCCATTACTTCGATTCCTGCGATCTGTGCTGTTACGATCTCCTTCGGCGGCTCTTTTACATCCTCCTCTGCTGCAGCCGGTTTTGCTGCTGCTTTTCTTGCATCCAGGATCTCTTTTAAGCCTGCTTTCTTTGCTGCTGCAAATTCTGCTTTTGCTACCTCAAATACTTTGTTTCTTACAAGCTGTGCTGCATAACGGATCGCTCCTGCAATAACAGGTGCTCCGCTGGCTCTTGATACGATCATGACTAACTGCTCATATCCTTCGCCGATTCCTGGTCCGTATCCGTATCCAGTTGCTTCAAAGCTTCCGCCTGTTGCTGCGGATGAAAGCATTTTTACCATGATGTTTCCTGTCAGGGAATCTGTTACCATGATATCCGGTGTTCCCTGAAGTACGTCATTTCCTCTCATGACGCATCCGCCGTCTGCTCTTGCAGACTCTGCGAATGTGATATCATATCCGTTCTCCTGAAGCTCTTTGAGAGCTTTCTCTGTCTGACGTGCTCCGTCTACATTCAGGATTCCGACTGTCGGATTAGCAATTCCACATGTTTTTGCTGCAATGATTCCGTAGATTGTGTTCTTGATCATACCTTCGATACGATCTGCACTGGATGTTCCTGTTGTATTTGCTACGAACATCTCTCTTCCCTTTGCCGGTGTCACTACTCGTCCTACTGTAGATACTCCGATCGGGAATGGGAAGTGCATGGTAACTGCTCCGTCTACTTCTCCATTTGCAAGCATCTCTTCCATCTTCTTGTGGCCTTCTTCGTCATCTGCAACTTTTACAGTTGTAACTCCCTCTGCCTCAAGTGATCCGATATAATATACATCAACGCCATCTTTTGCTGCCATCAGGGCTGCTTCCATGGCATTCTCTTCTCCATGTTCGCTTCCCATTCCGGTTAATGCGATCTTTGGTCTCTTTCCATAGCTTCCGCTCTCAAGACCCTGTGCCATCTCCAGGAATGTTTCTGCGATCATCTTTTCTACATTTGCCATCTTTACCACCCCTTACTCTGCTATCAGAGTAGCAGCGAATTCTTTCATTGCCTTAGCGATGAGTCCCTTTACTTCGTCCTCAGATACTCCGGCTGCAGCTTCTTCCTGTGCCTTTGTATTTCCATGGATCACGAAAGATACTCCATCGAACAGGTTTGTCATTCTTCCAAGGAACAGACTTCCTTTTCCGATGATCATTGCATTTTTGATCTTTCCTTCCAGAATGTCCTCTCTTGCGAATCCTACATATGGTACTCCTGATGGGATATGTCCCTGTGTCGGTGCCCATCCTGTAAGTCCGTGTTTTGCCGGGAACTCTCCGATCTCTTTACGGTCGAGCTCTCCTCTCTTAACTGCAAGGGCTGCGATCATCTTGTAGTTAGCAAGCGGTACATCTCCTGCTCCTGCCGGTTTTGTGATATCCGGATTCTGCATCTCTGGTGAGAATTTATCGATGTCTGTGATCTTCATTCCTGCTCTGTCAAGCGGATCTGCTACCAGACTTCCGATTACGTTCTGTGGTGCGGAACCTGTTCCTACACTGTGGCGTCCAAGCATGCTAAGGTCGATCTCCGGATTTACTCCATCGTTCTCTGCAAGGATTACACAGAAGCCGCCAAGGCAGTCCTCAAGGATTGGAAGACCTTTCTTGATGTGGTCTTTTCCGTTCATTCCAAGTTTTGCTGTACAACCTCCGGCTGTTACTGCTACACACTTGTATGCTCCGGATTTTACTAATGCTGCTGCCTCGATCAGTGCATGGGTCGGTGCTGCACAGAATCCTCTTGCGTCTGATCCTGATGCGCTTACAAGTCCTGCAACCTCTGCTGCAGCTTTTGCAAAGTTACCGCCGCCTCTCTGGTTCATGTCTCCACATGCTTCCTCTGCACAGTCAATAACATACTCTACATCTGCTTTTTCGCTTCCTGCGTTACGTACTGCATAAAGAAGAGCAAGTACACTTGTTGCTTTACTCATTAAGTTCTCGTGCATTACGTGTGCGCTTAAGTTCTGATCGATATCATGTGCACGTTTTACACATCCAACCAGCTCGTGGTTGAAGTAAAGTGCCTCTGCGTGCTCATCATTTACATATCCCTCGATTTCAGAAAGCTCTACACCGTCTTCAATCTGGGATGAAATATCTTCTGTAATGATTGGGTTTGCTGCAAACTGGCCTTTGTACTTCTCTACGAAGTTCTTCTCCAGTTTTACAACTTCAAACTGGTCACTGATCTGTACCAGGAATAAGAACTCTTCCTCAGGCATGATCTCACCGTATTTTCCATAACGGCTTGCATTCTCCATCTTCTTGTCATACCATGGAGCCTCTACCTGTGCCAGCTCATCCGGATGTACATTTCCGATGTATGTCTGGTTTGGCCAGTAAGCTACACAATCCTCATATGTACGAAGATGCTCTGGTACCTCTTTTAAGTACTCTGAATCTGGATTTACGATTCTCTCTGTTGTCTGAGTTGTTCCATTATATAAAACCATGTCAGGAGTATGTGCTAAGACATAACTTGCTCCTTTAATTACACTATTCATTACAGTTTTCCACCTTTCCTAAGTTTGCTTCTCTATTTCCCCATAAATAGAAGAATAGAAAAAGAGGGTCGGACCCTTTCGGGCTTACCCGGGGTCTGACCCTCTGACATATCTTACAGATATTTGCAGTATTCGTCACGGATAGCGCTCATCTCGCTAACGATATCGTCAACGTCGAGTACCATCTCCATCATGCTTACCTGCTCATCATAAACAGCTTCGTCAAACTCTGCCTTCATTTCAGGCTCGCAAACGTGATATACTGTGAGTCCAAGCTGGACCCCTGTCAATGGACCTGCGAATGTCGGATCTCCTGCTGTTACAGTCTCAGCTGCAAGACCTGCAGCTTCACCTTCTGCAGCACCAAGAACTACTACTAAGTTCTCTGCGCCGTATTCATCAGCGAAATCCTTTACTCTTTTCTGATTCTCTAAGTCCATTGCGCCTGCGCTCGTTCAGACGAAACACTCCGTAGATGAAAATACTACTTCAGCACCAGCAGTTTTTACGCACTCAGCGATAGCTGGTCCCGGAATTCCATCACGGTCTCCGATAATTATTGCTTTTTTTCCCTCTAAAATAGCCATAATTATGCTTTCTCCTTTCTTTTGGTAAAAAACATGTTTATTTAAATATATATGACAAAGAACTCACCTAATTATTAGATGTATTTCTTGATCATCGCTTCGATTGTCTCCGGTGTACAATCATCTTTTACAAGCTCATCTACTTTTTCTCCATCTTTGTAGATTGCCATAACCGGAAGGCCAAGAATCTTCTGGCCGATTGCCAGACGACGAGCCTTTGTTGTATTCAGAGATGTAAACTTAAGTTTATCTCCATATGTGTCAGCGAACTCATGTACCTTTGGCATAAGTGCTGCACAAGGAACACATCCGTCACCGAAAAAGTCAACGAATACATATCCTTCAGCTTCCAGAACCTCTGTCTGGAACGTATTCTTATCTACTTCTATCATTGGTCTGATCCTCCTTTTAAGTCTTATTTATGAAATAGAATATATACTCTACGCCATGCTTCTCTCTACCATAACTGCAGCGATCGCTCCGTCAGCTGCAGCAGTAACAACCTGTCTCAGGCTCTTCACGCGTACATCACCAGCAGCGTATACGCCTGGGATATTTGTATGCATGTCCGCATCAGTTGGAATATATCCTCTTTCATCCATCTCAACACTTCCTTTGAAGATGTCAGAATTAGGAATAGTACCGATGAATCCGAATACTCCGAACATTCCGTCGTCTTCGTCAGCTTCAATCTTAGTAACTTCTCCAGTTTTCACATTCTTAACTGTCATCCAGGAAAGGATTCCATCTCCTCCAACTTCCTCAACAACTGTATCCCACATAAAGTGAAGTTTGTCGTTTTTGAAAGCTTTCTCCTGAATGGATTTTGCTGCACGCAGCTCATCACGTCTGTGAATGATTGTAACTTTTCTAGCGAATTTTGTAAGGTACATAGCTTCTTCAACAGCGGAATCTCCACCACCTACTACATATACCTCAAAATCCTCGAAGAAGTTAGCGTCACAAGTAGCGCAGTAAGAAACTCCTCTTCCAAGGAACTCTGCCTCACCCTTGCAGCCGATTGGTCTTGCATGAGCACCTGTAGCAATGATAATATTCTTTGCCTGATACTCACCTTTTTCACCTTTGAGGACTTTTACATCTCCCTCAAGTGAAACTTCTTTGATTGTGTCGGATACACGCTCAGCCCCAAACTTCTTAGCCTGCTCTGTCATACGTGCAATCAGAGACGGACCTGACTCCGGCTGATCTACAATCTGTCCAGGATAGTTTTCAATCTCATCTGTGATTGAAATCTGTCCGCCATCCTGTCCTTTCTCAACGATAAGAACTGACAAGCGACTTCTTCCTGCGTACAGTCCTGCTGCTAATCCAGCAGGACCTGCACCCAGGACAATTACGTCATAAATTTTGCTCATAACGAAATTCTCCTTTTTTCATTTTTATTCTATAACGCTACATACAATATAGCACATAGTTTTCAAAAATGAAACGCATATTTTTTATAAAATGCACAATTTTACTCAAAAATTGTCTGTTTATCAACCTCTGTTGTAAGAGCTTCAAGAGCTTTCTTAACTAAGGATTTACGAAGTGCGTACTCCTCATCTTTATCCAGCTCCGGATTTCCAAGTGGATGTGGAATAGCGATTGTAGGAACGATTCTGTTAGCTCCAACTGTCATAGAAATTGGAGTTACAGTACACATATGAACTACTGGAAGTCCTGCAGCTTCAATAGCTTTTACCATCGTTGCACCGCAACGTGTACAGGTACCTCAAGTGGAGGTCATGATAACTGCATCAACACCATCAGCGATCAGCTTCTGAGCATACTCATCAGCGAATGCTTTAGCTGATAATACGGCTGTTCCGTTACCAACTGTTGTATAGAATTTATTGTGAAGTTTTCCAATAACACCCTCACGCTCGAACTCACGCATAACATCTACTGGAAGTACACGGTCAGCATCCTCGTTAGCGTATACCGGATCGTATCCACCATGAGCTGTCTCGTATGTCTCCTCTGTCAGATCGTTAACACCTGTAATGTCATACTCACCATATCTTGTAGCATTAGATGACTCGATGTGATCTGGATTACCCTTCGGAACAATACCACCGGATGTACACAGAGCGATTGTAGCTTTGCTAAGATCTTTGATAGCCGGCTGTGGAGCAACCTTGTCGAATGTCGGCATTGGGAACTCTGTTACGAATGGCTTACCAGCAATCTTCTTAAGAAGCATCTCAACAGCACGTTTTGATCCACGTTTCTCCTCGAATAAGTTTACACGGATACCGTTTGGCATGTAGTTGTCTTCGCAAGAAGCACCAATCTTCTCACCTTTAGCAAGTTTCATAGCAAGTGGAGCTAATTTTCCAATTGCATCTCTCATACCAGCTGCACTGTTCTTTGTAGGAACAATGTATACTTTGTCTTTGAACATATCAGCACCTGGATTCTCAACGTACATTCCTGTAACTACCGGGATTCCAAGCTCCTCTTTGATCATATCGCAAACTGTTCCGCAAGCAACTCCGTAACGTCCTGCGTTGAATGCAGGTCCAGCGATGAACAGATCAGCATTCTGTCCTTTAACCATCTCAAGAATCTCAGCTTTAGCTTTTTCAAGATTCTCGTTGAAGTAAGAGTCACCACATACGATTGTAGCAACGATCTCAGCTTCATCTCCAAATTTCTGAGCAAGAGCGAGTCCTGGTCCTACGACCTCTCCTACGCGAAGCTCTGCAGGGTAATCTGCTTTTTCTTCTCCACCGATATTAGCGAAGAACTGGTTGATATAATGTACAACTCTAATTTTACTCATTATGATTCGTCCTCCCTTTCTATCGTGCACTCAGTACGTTGAATCCTGTCTCGTTTGTTGCGCCAGTCATAACCTGAATCTCAACTTCAAGAGATCCGTCCTCCTGAAGAGTCTTGTCGCTGGCACCAGCGATAACATTAACATAGTCTAAAGTTCCGATAACTTTATCAAGTTTTGGAAGGTGAATCAGCTCATTAGCATTTCCGCCTGTTACTACAGCATCTGCAGCCGGATCAGAGTCAGCAAGTGACTGAGATTTTCCATCACGTCCAGCATACTCATCTGTAATGATAACAGTCTTAACGCCTTCAGCCTCAATTTTCTTTGTATTCATGATAAGGTCTGTATCTGGGTTACCGAATCCCTCCTGAGATACGATTACAGCATCCAGGTCTAAGAAACGGCAAAGTTTTGCTGTCCAGTCAGAAGAACGCATCTTGTCTGCAAGGTAAACGTTCTCATTTGTAAGGATGTGGCAAACAAAGTTAATAGTTTTACCATGCTCCTCGAATAAATCGTGAATAACCGGGTTATTCTCGTGAACATATGTTGGGTTTTTATCACAAGCAGATACACAGTTACCAGATACGATAGCTCCGTCCATGATCTCTGTTGGTGTCATCAGAGTAGAAAGTGTCTTCTTAGCATCTACTCCGTATACATATGTGTCATGAAGAAGTCCCTGGCTCTGTAACATCTGTACATAAGCAACTCTCGGAAGATCTGGGAATTTTTCTTTTCCTTCCATAACCCCGTATGTCTCATAAACCTTTGTCTCATCTGGTGTAAGATTACGTGCTAATTCCCCAAGATATACAGCAACTCTGAATCCAGCGAAACGAACAGCTTTCTCATAATCATGCTGTTTGATGTTATCAACTGGCTCACATACCATAACAAGATTTAATGTTTTTGAGAACGGTGTATACTGTGCTCCAACACCTGTCATATCGATGATACCTTCCTGGAATCCAACGATCTTACCAGCCGTAACAACAGCCATTCCTTTTAATGCATAAGTTTTTCCTTCACCAACTGTATCTACTTTGTTGATTACTCCCGGGAAGACTCCTCCTCTTCCTTCAACCTTTACACGTGGCTCGATAACGTCTTTAACCGGTGTGATTCTCACTGACTCACCTGGTCTAGCAATATCAAATGATACGCTCTTAATGTGCTCATCCTCAAGAGCAACAGCCTCTACAGCTTCTTTGTTTACATAAAGAATTCCATCTTCGATCTTAGACTCTGCTGCGAACTGGATATCCTTAATGTAAATGTGTCCCATTTCCAATCTTCTCACTTATGGTTCCCTCCTTCAAGAATTTTGATATTATTGTGTAAGCTAAATGCTTTAACAACCTCTCGCTACTCGACCTACCACACATCTGCGGATGAAATAGCGCTTTGTAACAGGGTCCAGTCAATTAACTGGAAGTCTTTGAACGTCTCTGGCATGAATTCTCTGTACTTTTCTGACTTGAACTCAAACTTTGCACAGGATCTTATGGCTCCTTCTATAATTGACAGTGACCTCTCATCCAGTTTTCCGGCTTTACGTGAGATCATAACCGACTTATATGGTGTTTCATTCGGCTTCACGCTTCCAGATAATGGATGTGATAAAAGCAAATGTCCTTCGTGTATCCTGTCTCTAACTTTCCCCAATACATCCTCATAAGAAATCTCACTATAATCCACTTCGTGCTCTTCATCAAGCATCTGTGGAACTAATGGATTGTTCGTTATTATAATGTAATCTTTCTTCATTTTTTATCCACCTTCCATTTTTGATTTCTTACATAGATGAAATAAGTATTGTGTCATTCTTCCCAGCTATCCGGTAGGATTAAAAAAGGCGATGCAACACCAATATTGTGTGCGCATCGCCTTTCTGTCTTTTGTCTTGACCGTCCTTCTTAGATAGCTTTTCTTTTCAACACAAGATTCAGAACGCAGTCCCTTTCTCAGTCCTTTTGCCTGAAAGTTTCACCCCTGGTATGTCCACCAACATACCTTGGCTTGCCTCTTCGGCGGTCTTCTTTAGTAAAGACTCTCTCTTAAGAAAGATCATCCCGCTATTCACTTTTATTTTTTATAGAGACAATGAATATCTCCCATTGCCTGTATCTATAATAACGTATTGTTAATTTATTTGCAACCCTTTTGCCATAACTTTCTTTTTTTAGTCAGTATGCACATTTCGCAATGTCCCTTTTTGGTCACAATTGCCATTGCATTTGTTTTGTCTATAAATAATATATTCAATTTTTCACAATATTCTATTAGTTCACAAACAATTTTACCTTTTTATTATAAGATGTTCTACTTTTATTTATTAGCATCCCTTAATTCAACGCTTTATCACAGTAAACTCCAGTTTATTTGCAACTGGAGTTTACTGATTCTACTATCAATTATTCAATTATTTATTGACGCCATCTATGAATTATTTTTCTTTTTAAAGTTTTTAAAGTAATCTTCATGCACCTGGCTGATTACTTTACTCAGCGCAAATAATGCAAGAATATTTGGTACTACCATCAAAGAATTGAAACAATCTGCCATATTCCATACAAGATCAACTTCTGCAAGTGATCCAAGGAACACGCAAGCCGCTGCAACTACAGAATAGATTTTCACTGCTTTTGGTCCAAACAAATATTTGATATTGGCCTGACCAAAGAAATACCATCCTATAATAGTAGAAAATGCGAAGAAGAACATACAGATGGCTACGAAGATATCTCCACCTTTTCCGTATAATGTAGAGAATGCATACTGGCTTAATTCAGCTCCCGTTTTTCCAGTTGGAATAGATTTTGTTGTCAATATTACAAGTGCTGTTAGGTTCAATACTATAAATGTATCAATAAATACACCTGTCATAGCTACAAATCCCTGCTCTACCGGATGATTCACTTTCGCTACAGCATGTGCATGTGGTGTAGATCCCATACCAGCTTCGTTAGAGAACAATCCTCTCGCAACACCTTTTGTAAGAGCAAGTTTTACAGTTGCACCGGCTGCACCACCAACTACAGAACTTGGTGAAAATGCTCCGATAAAAATAGATGCAAATGCATAAGGAATGTTTTTATAGTTGTAAATAATTACGATTAACGAACCGACAATATATAATGCTGCCATAAACGGAACAATTGTCTCCGTAACTTTTGCAATTCGTTTCATACCACCCATGAATACAAAAATTGCGATTACTGCTACTACAAGACCCATAATCCACTGTGGAATACCAAACGCTGTATGGAAAGATGCTGCAATAGAGTTAGATTGTACGGCATTACCCATAAACCCAAGTGCCAGTGTAATCAGTACTGCAAAAATTCCAGCAAGGACTTTTCCAAATGTTCCCTTAAATGCTGCTCTTATGTAGTAAACCGGTCCTCCTGTGACCTGACCGTCTGCTCCGACTGTCTTATACTTCTGTGCCATAATCGCTTCTGCATAGATAGTTGCCATTCCAAGGAATGCCGCGATCCACATCCAGAAGATTGCTCCAGGTCCTCCAATTGCAAGTGCTGTTGCTGCTCCGGCAATATTACCGGTTCCTACCTGTGCTGCAATTGCTGTTGCCAATGCCTGGAATGATGACATTCCATCCGCTCCGGCTTCTCCTTTCTTACTGAACAGACCGCCAAAAGTTCTTTTCATTCCTTCGCCAAATCCTCTTACCTGGATAAACCCAAGTCTGAACGAGAACCAAAGGCCCGCACCTAACAGTGCAATAATCAGTACGTAGTTTGACATGTAATTCTGAATCGTCAATACAATGTTATTTAATGTCTCCATAAAACGACCCCCTTTTCCTTTTCGAAAGACATTTGTAATAATGTATTCGTGCTTCTCGAGTTTTAGTATAACCGAAACAAATCTTTTTTTCAACAGAATTTTCTGTAAACAATGATTATTTTTTGTTTATTTTAGTATTTTCTTATATATATGCTTTTATTGTAATGCATTAATTGCTATTTTCTGAATATATATGCATTATTTTTTTAATTAGCCAACCAGTTTTTAACGCTAAAGAAGCCCGGCAGTTTTAATTCTGCCGGGCTTCTTTTCTTAACACTATCTTAGCTTATGTTTTTTCTATTAATTAGTTTATTTTGCTTTGTTAAAGTTGGTGAAGTAATCTTTATGTACCTGACTGATCACCTTACTCAATGCAAACAATGCAAGGATATTCGGGATTACCATCAAGGAGTTGAAGCAATCTGCCATATTCCAAACAAGATCAACTTCTGCAAGTGATCCAAGGAATACGCAGCACGCTGCTAATACAGAGTAAATCTTCACTGCTTTTGGGCCAAACAGATATTTTATATTTGCCTGACCAAAGAAGTACCATCCGATAATGGTTGAAAACGCGAAGAAGAACATGCAAATTGCAATGAATACATTTCCGCCTTTTCCATATAATGTAGAGAACGCATACTGGCTAAGTTCTGCTCCTGTCTTTCCACTTGGAATAGACTTCGTTGTCAGGATAACTAATGCTGTCAGGTTCAATACGATAAATGTATCAATAAATACACCTGCCATAGCTACATATCCCTGTTCTACCGGATGATTAACTTTTGCCACTGCATGAGCATGCGGCGTAGATCCCATACCAGCTTCATTAGAGAACAATCCTCTTGCTACACCTTTTGTAAGAGCTAACTTAACAGTTGCACCGGCTGCTCCACCGACTACAGACTGTGGTGCAAATGCTCCTACAAAGATAGATGCAAATGCATAAGGAATATTCTTGTAATTGTAAATAATAACGATCAATGCACCTACGATATAAAGTGCTGCCATAAGCGGTACGATTGTTTCTGTAACTTTCGCGATACGCTCAATACCACCTGCAAATACAAAGAGTGCAATTACTGCTACAACAACTCCCATAATCCACTGTGGAATACCAAATGCTGTATGGAAAGCTGCTGCGATAGAGTTAGACTGAACTGCGTTACCCATAAATCCAAGTGCTAATGTGATTAAGATTGCAAAAAGTGCTGCAAGTACTTTTCCGAATGTTCCTTTGAACGCTGCTCTGATGTAGTATACCGGTCCTCCTGTTACCTGACCATCTGCACCAACTGTCTTGTACTTCTGTGCCATAAGTGCTTCTGCATAAATGGTTGCCATTCCAAGGAATGCTGCGATCCACATCCAGAAAATCGCTCCGGCACCACCGATTGCAAGTGCGGTAGCTGCTCCGGCGATATTACCAGTTCCTACCTGAGCCGCAATAGCTGTTGCCAATGCCTGGAATGATGACATTCCATCTTTTCCAGCTGCGCCTTTTTTACTAAACAGACCACCAAAGGTTCTTCTCATACTTTCGCCAAATCCCCGAACCTGGATAAAACCAAGTCTGATTGAGAACCAAAGTCCTGCTCCAAGAAGTGCAATTACCAAAATGTAATTTGACATGTAATTCTGAATTGTCAATACAATGTTATTTAATGTCTCCATATAGTTTCCCCCTTTTCACTTTAGATAGACATCATTCGTTACATTTTGAAGTTTTGCGAAGTTGTTTGTAACTTGCTAACTTTCTTTACTAAGAATTATAATTTATTAACATAAAATTTGCAACCAATTTTAATATAAACAGTGATTAATTTTGACAATTCGCAAAAATGGGCTAAAAAAAGAAGCGAGTTTCCTCGCTTCTTAATACATTTTTTTGTATATTTATACATTAATTTCTGCTGTCATGCCAAGCACATCTTTGTTAGCTTCCAGAACTGGATCCACAACTTTTTTCAGGAAATTTTCCACCTGAAGCGGCGCGCGTCCAACATATTTTGCCGGATCCATCGTCTTCTTTAACTCTTCCTCATTCAGACCAAATGCCGGATCTGCTGCAATCAGGTCAAGCAAGTTGTTATCCAGACCTTTTTCCTTCACATTACGTCCGGCCTCCATAGAAAGCTCACGGATTCTCTCATGGAGTTCCTGTCTGTCTCCGCCTGCTTTTACTGCATCCATCATAATATTCTCAGTTGCCATGAACGGAAGCTCAGACATTAGCCGTTTCTCAATAACCTTCGGATATACAACCAGTCCATCTACAACATTCAGACAAAGATCCAGGATACCGTCAATTGCAAGGAATCCTTCTGGAACGCTGAGTCTCTTATTTGCAGAATCATCAAGTGTTCTCTCGAACCACTGTGTTGCAGATGTGATCGCAGGATTAAGTGCATCAATCATCACATATCTGGAAAGAGATGCAATACGCTCACTTCTCATCGGATTTCTCTTGTATGCCATAGCAGATGATCCTATCTGTGTCTTCTCAAACGGTTCCTCTACTTCTTTCAAATGCTGGAGCAGGCGAATATCATTGGAAAATTTGTGTGCACTGGCTGCAATTCCCGCCAGTACATTCAGTACTCTTGTATCAACTTTTCTGGAATAAGTCTGTCCTGATACCGGATAACACGCTTCGAACCCAAGCTTCTTTGCGATCATCGGATCAATCTGATCGATTTTTTCCTGATCTCCATCAAAAAGTTCCAAAAAGCTTGCCTGAGTTCCGGTCGTTCCCTTAGATCCAAGAAGCTTTAATGTACTTTTTACATATTCCAGATCCTGAAGATCCATCAGAAATTCCTGCATCCAAAGTGTTGCACGCTTTCCAACCGTTGTTGGCTGTGCCGGCTGAAAATGTGTAAAGGCAAGTGTCGGCTGACTTTTATAAGTATTCGCGAATTTTGCAAGTTCTGCAATAACATTTATCAGTTTTTTTCTTACAATTTCAAGTGCCTCAGACATTACAATAATATCTGTATTATCTCCTACATAGCATGAAGTTGCTCCCAGATGAATAATTCCTTTCGCCTTCGGACACTGCTGTCCATATGCATACACATGAGACATTACATCGTGGCGCACAACTTTCTCACGTTCTTTTGCCACCTCATAATTGATATCTTCTGCGTGAGCTTTCAGTTCATCGATCTGCTCCTGCGTAATGGACAGTCCCAGTGCTTTTTCTGTCTCTGCCAGAGCGATCCAGAGCCTTCTCCACGTCTTAAACTTTTTATCCGGTGAAAATACATACTGCATCTCCTTACTTGCGTAGCGCTCTGAAAGCGGGCTTACATATCTATCGTAGCTCATTTTTCTTCCTCCCTGATATACCACATTTAAGTGATTTCTTCACATATTATTTCTACATTATCATTATACAGGATACTTTCTCCTGCTATCAACACATTTAATAAAAAATCACATTTCACAATTAATCAAATGCATGAGAAATGTCCTCTGTCGGAACTTTCATCGGATAATTTCCAGTAAAGCATGCATCACAATACGCCAGTTCTCCGACCATATCTTTCAACTTATCGATTTCCATATACCCCAGTGAGTCAGCACCGATCATCTCGCGGATTTCCTCCGTCGTATGAGAATGTGCAATAAGCTGATCATTGGACGGTACATCCGTTCCAAAATAACAAGGATGTAAAAACGGTGGAGAACTAATTCTTACATGAACTTCTGTTGCTCCTGCCTTTTTCAGCATTTTTATAATATTCGCACAGGTTGTACCACGTACGATAGAATCATCGACCATGACAATTCTCTTTCCTTTTACTACTTCCTCGATAACATTTAGTTTAATCTTAACACTGCTCTCCCTCTGACTCTGCTTTGGTTTGATAAATGTTCTTCCCACATAACTATTCTTATGAAAAGCCATACCATAAGGTATTCCCGACTCTTCTGAATATCCTTTTGCAGCTACCAGACCGGAATCCGGCACACCAACTACAAGATCTGCCTCCACCGGATAAGACTGTGCCAATGCTTTTCCTGCCGTAATTCTAGAATGGTAAACATTAACTTTATCAATTGTACTGTCCGTTCTAGCGAAATAAATATACTCAAAAATACATCTCGCCTGCTTCTTAGGAGAGATTGCCATAGATTTATCTGATGTAATGCCATTCTTTGTAAAGCTTACAATCTCACCCGGTTCTACATCTCTTACAAATTCGCCGCCTACTGCTGCGATTGCACAGCTCTCTGATGCAAGAAAATATGTATTGTCTCTTTTTCCGATACAAAGCGGACGTAGTCCGAACGGATCTCTCGCTCCAATCATTTTTCTTGGAGAAATCACAACCAGTGCGTAAGCACCTTCTATCTTTTGCATGGCATTACGGACAGCTTCCTCTGCTTTTTCCGTCTTCAGTCGTTCTCTTGCAATATGATACGCGATTACTTCTGAGTCAATGGTCGTCTGGAAAATCGCTCCTGTATATTCCAGTTCATGACGAAGCTCCACAGCATTTGTCAGATTACCATTATGGGCAATTGCCAGAGTACCTTTCACATAGTTCAGAACAAGTGGCATAGCATTTTCTACCTTCGTTGCCCCTGCAGTTGAATAACGGACATGTCCGACACCAAGATTACCTTTCAACCCTTCTAAGGCTTCCTCATCAAACACTTCGTTTACAAGACCAAGCCCCTTCTTCGAATGAACTTTGCGCTCTCCGTAAGTGTCTGTCACTGCAATTCCACAGCTTTCCTGTCCTCTGTGCTGCAAAGCAAATAAACCATAATATACAGATGGTGCTACATCTCCTCCATCCATATCATATGCTCCGAATACACCACATTCTTCACCCATACCTGTTGTTATCTTCTCATAGTTGCTCATGAATGTAACTCCTTCTTCCTATCAGTCATCAGATGTTTTTAAGTATAATACAAGGCAGATGGAAATGCAATTGCCCCACCTGCCCTTAAGTCTTACTCAGTCATTATTTTTATTTTGGTTTATTTATTAGCATTATTAATATTAAGACCACATTTATTAGTTTTCGCTAAATTTTCCAAGGAATTCTTTCATTCTTTCGTTAGAAGAACCAAATACTTCCTCCGGCGTTCCTTCCACAGCAATATAACCGTTATCCATGAAAATTACATGATCTGAAACATTTTTTGCAAAATTCATTTCATGTGTAACGATCACCATTGTCATGTGCTCTGCAGCCAGATCTTTGATGACTTTCAGAATCTCGCCGGTAAGCTCCGGATCCAATGCTGAGGTCGGTTCATCAAAAAACAGAATATCCGGATTCATAGCAAGTGCACGGGCGATCGATACTCTCTGCTGCTGCCCACCCGAAAGCTGATACGGATAAGCGTTTTCCTTATCAGAAAGTCCCATCTTCGCAAGCAGCTCTCTCGCCTCTTTGTACACTTCCTCTTTCTTTCTCTTTTGCACACGAAGCGGTGCATCTGTGATATTCTTCATAACCGAATAATGTGGAAACAAATTGAAATTCTGAAACACAAGTCCAAATGTTCCATCATAATTGATTTCTCCATCATCCGGTGTCTCAAGTCCTGTTGCGCAACGAAGAAGTGTAGATTTTCCAGAACCGGATGGCCCGATAATTCCAAGCACTTCTCCTTTATCTACTTTTAGAGAAATGTCTTTTAATACTTCCACTCCTCCAAAATTTTTCTTCACATTTTTTATTTCCAGAAGACTCATGACTTTTCCTCCTACCGATAATAATTCATTTTCTTCTCAATCCGTTCCATAATAAATGCAACCACAAGATTCAGTATGTAATAGAACAGAGCCGCAAATGCATATGGGAGCATAGATACCTGGCCGGAAGCAAGTGCTTTTGCCATCGTAAACATCTCTGTCACACCGATTGTAAATGCAAGAGATGTATCCTTTACAAGTGTAATGGTCTCATTTGTAATTGCCGGAAGGATTCGTTTGATGACCTGCGGAAGAATAATTCTTATGAACGTCTGAGCCTTTGTGTATCCAAGTATCTTGGCAGCTTCATACTGTCCTTGCGGCATAGACTCAATTCCCCCGCGATAAATTTCTGCAAAATATGCTGCATAGTTCAGTACAAATCCAATTGCCACAGCCATATTCTTCCAGGACTGGGAAATCTGTACACCCAAAATATAAAACGGTCCAAAATAGATCACCATAAGCTGAAGCATCAGCGGAGTTCCTCTCATCACTGATATATAAAGTTTAAAAATTGTACTGATAATCTTATTCTTTGACATTCTGCCAAAAGAGATCAAAAGTCCTAACGGCAGAGAAAATATCAATGTCACTGCAAATATCCACAGTGACGTAACCATTCCTTCTCCTAATTTTTGTAACATGACTGATGTTGCCATACCAAAATTCCTCCTCGCGAATCATTGTCATCGCTTTTCAAGAAAAACGGGCCACCCGTTTTCAGGACGACCCGGTCTTTCCAGTTAGTCTGTTTATTTATTTTCCAATTGTTGTGATATCTTCACCAAACCATTTTGTAGAAATCTTTGCAAGTGTTCCGTCTGCCGCCATCTCTTCCAGCGTCTTCTGAACCTGATCTTTTACAGCATCATTTCCTTTTGCAAATCCAACTCCGTACTGCTCAGAAGCAATTTCATAATCGAGAATCTTAAATTCTGCAGAACGTGATTCAATCTGATACTTTGCTACTACAATATCCATTGCGACAGCATCAACAGCTCCTGATTCCAGATTCATAAATCCTGTATTGTAATCCGGAATGATCTCTGTTGAAAATGTAGAGCTAAGTTCTGTATTATCTTTTAATGCTGCCTCTGCGGAAGAATCTGTCTGTACATCAACAGTCTTTCCTGCAAGATCCTTTTCGGAATTGATTCCAGAATCTGCTCTTACGACAAATACCTGCTGATTATCAAGATAAGGCTCTGACCATGTATATTCATCTTCTCTTCCATTCATGGTAAATCCGTTCCAGATACAGTCAATCTCTCCGGATTTCAAAAGTGCATCTTTAGAATCCCAGGCAATCGGTTCCGGATGGAATTCCCAGCCATTGCGGTCACATACTTCCTTGGCCAGTTCTAAATCAAATCCTGTATACTCACCGTCGTCTCCTACAAAACCCATCGGTGGAAAATCCTGATCGAATCCTACCGTAAATGTATCTCCTTCTTTTTTTTCTTCAAATGTAGTTGCAGAATCTTTTGAATCTGCCGATTTACTACTGTCCTTTCCACCACAGCCGGCAAGAACCGTAACAACTGCCAGTGAAAGTGCAACTAAAAGTGCAGCTCTCTTTTTCATCTTTTTATTATCCTCCTGAACTCAAAGCTTTTTTCGCAAATCCCGATTCGAATTTAACCTCGAGAAATACCTTTTTCTTTCGAATCTCCTATTGCTTTGCGATGCGGTATAATCTTTTATCAATTTACCAATTGATTACTTTACCACGCTAAATCGCTTTGTTATAGTAACATATTCAGGACTTCTTGTCAATCCTGCGGTTCTCGCTTTTCCACGTAATCAGCTTCTCATCAGAAAAATCCAGATCATTTTCCTTCTTTGCTTCCTCCATCTCTGCTTTAATCTTTGCAGACATTGAAAGAAACATCGAATTCCCGGATAACATTTTTACATAATCTTTTTCCGAAAGTCCCCGATAGCAGCAATAAATATATGCTTTCAGCATATCTTCTTTCTCACAGATGCTATAAGCCTCCTTAAACATCAGCGCTGCTTCTTTATAAAGAAACAGGTATCCATAAGCGCTACCGAGACAGCCGTATATTTTTCCATAGAATTTTTTATTCACGGACTCATCCCAGTCCTGACTTAAAATGGATTGATATACCAAAATCGCAGACTCATATTCTCCTGATTTCATTAAACTGTCCGCCTTATACTTCGCACGTTCTACATCTCTTTGGTTTTTCAGCTGTTCCAAAAGGTTCTGAATCTTCACGATCTCTGATGGTGCATAAATCACAGATCCTTTCAATATTGTAAGTACGAACTCTTCTAATGTCGCATTCTGATCCAGATCACGGCGCAGATCCTCTGCCATTTTTGCAAGACCAAGTTCGTCTTCCAACCAGTCACACAGTCTCCGGTTCATAATTGTATAATCAATTAAATACAAATTATTACACAGATAATAACATAATTCTTCAATTGTATAAATTCGCATATGCACCCGGGAAATCTCGTACGGGCGCTTTGCACGTTTACTATGACATAGAATTAAACTGCCCATTGATTCCTCCTAACTGAATTGTCTTCTCCACCCGGAAATCTGTCGGGGTGAAGAATTCACCAAATCCCACATCGCGAAATGTCAATTTACAGGTACGTTCATCTAAAAACATAGCCTCTACTTGAAGTCTTAAAGAATAATCTGTTCTCTTCGGAAGACCTTCCAGTGATACTTTCTCCACCTGCACTTCTTCGTCTACCAGACTTTCCACTAAAATTTCAATATCAGAAGCGTCCTCCAGGAGCACTTCCCACTGTCCATCTGCTTCATACCAATGCGTTCCCCATGTCACAAGCGGATACCACCCCTCCTGACCATCCACACGCATACGCAGACAAATCCTCTCTGTCAGTTTTGTCTCATCTAAATAAATCGGTCCGTCATCATTTGGCTCGCATTTCCGGATAGATTTATAGCAGGCTCCCTTGCTGTAAAGATTATTTCCCATAAAGGCACGTCTGCCGTTACAAAGCACCCGGAGAGAATTCGGGTACCAGTTCTTCTCAAATCCTTCTCCTGTTAAATATACCGAAGAAATAACCTTTTTTTCGAACACATTTTCAATCATAGACTTGAAACTTTCGTCCGGGCTCTTTTCCTTATTCATAATCGGATAAAGCGCTTCCAGTTCCTTTCTCTGGGCATTTGCCACTTCATCAACTGTCACAAATGAATTCATGCCGTGGCTTGCATCCACTCGGAGCCTTCGAAGCATATATGCCTTGATTCGATCTTCATCACAATAGAACAGTGCAGATTCATACTGCCATAGTTCTTTTGGCTGAAAAATCATATACTGGCAAAAGCTTTCTTTATAATCCTGAACATTGATGATTTCCTTGTCTACGCCAATATGTTGGCCGATCCCTTTGAGCATCTTCGCCATATCCACGTCCGTCTCCGGAGTTGTAAATGTCAGATACTGAATATTTTCAAAATCCTGAAGTGTCAGACTGATGTATTTTGCAAGGAGCCACACTGCATCATAAGTCTTGCCGGCAAGGCTTACTTTCTCGCGGCGCTGTGCCTTTCCATAAAGGTCCGTCTCCGTGCAGTCTTCCCCTACGACCGCCAGTCTTTTTGCCTCTTTTCCAAATACCCAGCGGTCTTTAAAATATCCCAATACAAGAGGAATCAGGTAATTATTGGACGAAGCCATCATTGTATCCGGCTCTTCCATAGAGTCGTCATAATAGCTGATCTGGCAGCCCTTCTCATTGATGTCATAGCCAATCACACAACCTCTTTTCATTACCATTCCTCCTTTCTCTTTTTGTTGTATTTATTCGTAAAGTTTGAACATTTTTTTTGCAAGTATATCCTCTTCTTCATACTCCATCATAGCCTTGTTACGGTTTGCCGGTGTCATCTGGACCATGGCGTTGATTCTTCCGAAACGCCCAGCTGAAATTGCATGATCATTTCTGATAATCTGCTTTTCTGTATTTGTGTTCTCTTTTCCATCAGACTCCTGGATATAATAATCCAGTTCCTCATCTGCATAGAGTACAAACTGTTTCACATACAGATTCTCAAATACCGGAACAAGCATCTCTGAATGATAACCAAGTGTTTTCTTACCGGAACCCTTGATTTTATAGAACAATTTTACTTTACTTCCTTCTTTTGCCTGATAAGAAACTATAGTCTTATCATAAAGCTGCACTTCACGAAGCCACTCTTCCTTGTATTTCATGTACGCTGGAAAAATAATCTGTTTTTCACACATTTCCCGTAAGAGCTGATGCAGGACGGCTTCTATGTCTGCCGGGTAATCACTGCCCGCATAATAACATAAAAGTGCCACTTTGCAGACATCCGGAAGTTCTTCTTTCTGGTCACATTCTCTGGCAATAATACGAAATACGCATGTTTCAAGTTCTCTTCCATAGAGAATATACTCTCTGGAAACAAATGCAAGATATGCCTGTTTCAGCCGGAAATATGCTGTGTCAGACAGATAATAATCTTCGAAAATTTTCTCTTCATCAAAAATATTTTCCGAGAACAGCATCTGCGTAATAATACGCTCTGCTACTTTATAGGACGGAATCTCATATTCCCGCATAACTTTCCAAAGACGTTTCATATCTCTTGTTGAACCACAGAAATATTCACCCAGATATGTCAGCGTCGCCTTATCATATTGCTGTTTCTTGAACATTTCAAATGTCAGATAAAGGAGAAATGCATCTTCTCCCGAATCTTCCTCGCGGATTTTTTCGCTGCAAAGGCGAAAGACCTTTCTCTCATCTGCACCGGTCAGTCCACTTTCCCGTAACGTGTCAAAAGTCACTTCCACGACCTCGCCAGTCTTCTTCCACATACCGGCCTCGTCCTCATATTTCTTACACATTTCCATGAATCTCGGTTCGTAAAATAACCGTTTTGTCTCGTAAGCAATAGAATCTGTGTAATATCTGCCATCCATGGACTCCCACACAATTCGGGATTCTTTATCGTAGAGCTGAATGATTGCACCGGTCTCTTCGTCATACGGGATACGTTGCCTGACGGCACCATCTTTTTCAACGACAAGAACACAGCGCATATGTGGCACTTTCGTGGAAACCTCATAAGAATAGCAAATATCTCTCATAGCTTTCATTCGTTTCTCGTCCATTTCCTCTGGCAGGCAGAAACGTTTATAAAGAATCTTCAATGCCTCTGTAATATGGCGTTTCATGAGCTGCTCCCATGTAAATGTCACAATCTGCTCACGGTAATTTAAGAACATTGCCTGATCATCACTGTAAGTCAGAAGATTTGCATATAAAAATGCTTCTTTCCGGTAATCCAGTGTATTACCATGCATAAAATACAAATAAATTTTCCGTGGAAGCGGTCCGCGCATACGTGTCTCGTCCATGGCAATCATATAATACTCATAAAGTCTGGCAATCCGAAAATCTTCCTCCACTGCTTTCTGATACCATAGAAAATATTCCGATGATGTCTTATTTCCTTTGATCAGAAGAGTGCAGATTGTATTCAGAATCATCGGCTCTTCGTACATGTTATAGAGGCGCTTTAAAATCCGATAAACCCGCTCATTAAATGTCTTCTGCTGGCTGGCAAAATTCGCTACATAAAGGGCCAGTTCCTTCGTCATAAGACGGTATTTTGATGCAAATGTCAGTACCAGAAGTTCAAATTCTCCAAGTTTTCGAAGAAGAATCGGCTTCTCCTGGTAGCACAGATATGCCTCCAGATAAAATAACACGTCCTCTGTCCCATACTCATACTGCTGTTCCAGAACTTCCAGCTTCTTATATGGATTCTTGTACTTTGGATCCATCTGGATGATCATATAGAGCAGAAGCCATGAATCCTGATGCCGGATATACGTCTTCTCCAATTCATCCAGCACACGGTCTGTATGCGCTTTATTATCCCGGATCTGAGCTGTCAGAAAGAGATAATAACAATTCGTGATCGGGTCTTTACCAATGGCAAAACGATTATAATTGTAATTTTCAAGAATCCATTTTGCTTCTTCGATACGGTCACCAAGCATGTAAATATGTGCCTGCACAAGTTGATATAATTCGCTCTGCGTCTCAATTCTTCGAACCGCAATCATTTTTTCCACTGCGCTGTCCACCCATGTCTTCAAGTCAATTCGTCCGGCCACAAATCCGATATATTCTTTCAATATCTGAGCAATCAAAAGCTCCGGCACATGGTGATTCTCATCATATTCCTGATTCTGCAGCACTTCTACTTCATAGCTTAACGTCTCATATGGAGTCTGGAAACGGATTACGCCGTAATTACGTCCTACATGAAGGAATTCCGGGCGTACAAAGTATTCAACTTCATAGTTATTACCTACAAAATCTTCTGTAGAAATCTCCTGTCTGGACACCTTTAAGAAACGCCCTTCCGTCTCAATGTGGATTGGCACATAACCCCATGTATTTTTCATCAGAGTCACAACACCTTTTGTAGACTCCAAAATATCCTCAAAGAGCATTCCTTCTCCAGGAAGTGTCAGGAAAATACATTCCTTCTGCTTAATTCCTACAAGAAATTCTTCCATTGCCTGCTCTTCCAGTGACCATTTGCGCATATTATCATAGAGATAAAAGATACGTTCATTCTCATATTTTAAAATGGCATAAAAATCTCTGGAGCGGAATAGTCTTGCCGCCTCAGAATAATCTTTTACTGCCAGCTTTCTGAAATCATCTGTACTCTGTACCTTGCCATAGGTGGTCATCACGTAAGGTTTCTCTATGATTGCCGTAAATGACAGTTCATATTCTCCACCGGTACATACAACTGTGAATTTACCTTCTTCTACGTGTCCTGGTTTTAAACCACGCCCATCATATGTGAATTCCACTCTTGCCGGATTTCCTTCAAATCCGGAATCCTTGAGCTTAACACGAAAAGAAGACGGGTAAACTAAGCCCCGTATCACATGTTCATTCTCACTTTTAATTATGAAACTCCCCCGGTATACTTCCCCTTCACCGATTATCAGAACCAGATTCGTTTCTTCAAATATAACTTCTGGACGACCGGTCCGGAAGTTCCCTTTCGAAAATTTCTGGATTTTGTTTTTCAAGTCCTACACCTGCTTCTTTCGTTGCATTTTTCTGAAAACATACTATAATGAATTATAGCATTGTTTTGTCCTGAATGGCAATACCATGAAAGGAGTATTTAGAGTATTTATGGATAAAAAGAATCAAAGACCTGAATTTCACGGCAGTGATCTGGAAAAAATCGCTGCATATTACCACATTCCGGCATCCGAAATTCCCGGCATCATTAAATTCGGTGCCAACGTGAACCCTCTTGGACTGTCCGAATCTGTAAAAAATGATCTGGCAGGGCATCTGGATATTATTTCCTCCTACCCGGATCGGAACTACACTTCACTTAAGAAAACTATCGGAGAATACTGTCACATTTCCCCTGAACATATTGTTGTAGGAAATGGATCAACAGAGTTAATTTCTCTGCTCATTAGTCAGCGGCAGGCAAAAAAAGCTCTTGTTGTAGGACCAACTTATTCCGAGTATGAACGCGAGCTTGCCCTCACTGGAGGCACAATCACCGAATATAACTTGAAAGAAGATTTAAATTTCCAGTTAGATTTGGAAGACTTCTTCGCGTCTATGGCAGAGGATGTTGACCTGCTGATTCTGTGCAATCCGAACAACCCGACATCATCCGCAATTAAGAATCGTGATATGAAACATATTTTAACCTTCTGTAACGAACATAATATCTTCGTCATGATTGACGAAACTTATGTTGAATTTGCTCCAGACATAGCGGAAATTACTGCCATTTCACTGACTGATGAATTCGATAATGTAATGGTGATCCGCGGTGTATCCAAATTCTACGCAGCACCGGGACTGCGCTTCGGCTACGGTATCACAAGCAATCATGAATTTTTAGAAGCACTGCTTATTCACCAGAACCCGTGGAGCTTAAACAGCGTCGCAGCCTATGCCGGTGAGCGCATGTTCAAAGACAACACCTACCAACAAACAACAAGACAGCTTATCTGCTCCGAACGCGACCGCATGTACATGGCTATACAAAACATGCCGGCTTTCAAAGCATATAAGCCTTATGCCAACTTCATACTTGTACGCATCTTAAAAGAAAGTTTAACTTCATTTGATATTTTCGAGGCAGCCATAAAAGAAAGAATGATGATCCGTGACTGCTCATCATTCAAAAGTTTAGATGGCGAATATATCCGGTTCTGCATAATGAATCCAGAAGATAATACACATCTATTAAAATTGTTGGAACAATTCTAATACAATTCAATTGGGGACGGGGTTTTTTTGAAAAACCCCCGTCCCCAATTGAACTTTAACCTGTCCCTTTTTGAATTGTTTCTTTTTCTAAACTATTTTACTATTCTATAATATTCTCGTTCTGTCAACATAAATACAATACAATAAATCACTGCAAAGACTATAATTGTTGCTATTGTGCATTCAATAAATAATGTGATGTTTGTCATGTAACAAATTGCCAGTAGTTTTGTAATGACTTTGAAGGCTGCTGCCACATGAATGATTGCCATAACAAGTGGCAGGAAGAAGATCATTAGCACCTGGCTTCGAATGGATTTTTTTACTTCTTGTTTATCCATGCCAACTTGCTGCATAATCTTGTAACGGCCTTTGTCGTCGTAACCTTCGGAAATCTGTTTGTAGTAAATAATGAGTACTGTTACCATGAGGAACATGAAGCCGAGATACATGCCCATGAAGAAGAGGCTGCCATACAATTCGTAAAAGGAGTCTTTGTTAATTTGTCTTCCGCTACAGGAGCAGAAAGTTTCTGGAACTTGCTCACTCAGTGCTGTTCTGATTTGTTGTTCTACGTTCTTTTTTAATTCGCTGGAACCTTTCATATCGAAAGTCTCATAATAAGTCATTGTCATCAGGCTTGCTTTTGTTTCATCATTCTGTGTACTTTTTTCACAAGTCTGTTTTAAAATATTCAGAATCTGTTCTTCGTCTTTCATAATCATGTAAGTAATTGGAATATCTTTATCGTTATTTTTCTCATCTAATTTTGATTTGTCCAATTCTTTTTTTACATGAAATTTTGTATCATCTAAATAAATTTCATTCTGTCCGTAACTTTTTGTCTGAGTAGAGAAAAGAAGTACTTCTCCATCATTTAATGTCTCATTTTTTTCTTCCAGACGGTTATAGTCTGCAAGTGGAATCAGCTCAACTGAACTTGACGTTTTGTCTGAATAATATTTATCAGGATCCAGAATCATCTTATTTCCATCCAGATAACCGGTCAGTGCTCCCGAATGATAAATACGTTCATTTTCAGCCTTCGTATTATTTTTTCTTATAATTTCCTCAATGATCGTATGCACTTTTTCTTCTGTCTGTGCATTTGTTCTGTAAATGGTCACCTCGCACTCTCGTGGATATCTGGCGCTGACAATGTCATTCATACCCGCATAAAGGCAAACGGTAGTGGACACCATAATCAGTACCATCGTACTTAAGATGCAAATGTTTGCAAGCCCCACTGCGTTTTGTTTCATGCGGTAAACCATGCCGGATACTGCCGTAAAATGTTTTGCCTGGTAATAATATTTTTTGTTTTTCTTTAACATTTTCAGGACTGCGATACTTCCTGCAATAAACAGACCATAAGTTCCGAGCACGACGCAGACAA
Source organism: Dorea sp. Marseille-P4042 (assembly GCF_900290215.1). Classification (NCBI taxonomy): domain Bacteria; kingdom Bacillati; phylum Bacillota; class Clostridia; order Lachnospirales; family Lachnospiraceae; genus Dorea; species Dorea sp. Marseille-P4042. The sequence goes on from NZ_OLMI01000001.1 coordinate 687,538, forward strand.
CTGCGAAGAAAAATTTTGTCATCGCATCCAGTGGATTTCCGGTCGTTTGTGCAATGTAATATCCGGTTCCAAGCAAAATCGCTCCCACGATCGCCAGAAGCCACTTTGTCTTTGGCTCACGCTCTCCTTGATTGCTCCCATGCAGAAGCTCTACCGGACTGACGATGCGGATCTGAAGCAAATTATAAAGAAGAATCAATACGAAAATTGCCATAAAAAATGCAAATGTCTTCTCCAGCACTGGAATCTCTACCGTAAATTTCACACTGATATCATAATGTAAAAGTTTTCCAAGTACAAGATACATCAGCTTTCCAAATACAATACCTAAGAGTATACCACCGAAAATACTGATAAATGCAGTAATCACCGCCTCAATCGCAAGCATTTTTGCAATATGTCCTTTTCCCATACCAAGAATATTGTAAATCCCGATTTCCCGCTTTCTTCGCTTAATCAGGAAACTGTTCGTATAGAATAGAAAAATTACAGAAAAGATCATCAGCAGTCTATTCGTATAGCCCATAATCATTTTCACATCTTTACTTAGCCCGTTATTTCCCTGTGCCATACCACCAACAATGTAGTACATCATAACAGAAAGTACTGCCATTAAAATGTATGGAACATACGTCTTACGATTGTTTTTCAGATTGGTGATTGCAAGTTTTCCATAGATTTTGCTACTCAACGCGCTCACCTCCTGCTTCGAGAACAGTCAGTGTGTCGGAAATTTTCTGATACATCTGTTCATCAGTCAGATTGCCACGGTACAACTGATGGAATACCTCACCATCTTTAATGAACATCACGCGATTTGCACTACTGGCAGCTTTCACACTGTGAGTGACCATGAGAATTGTCTGTCCATCATGGTTCACAGAAGAAAACAAGCGAAGAAGTTCCTGCGCTGCCTTGGAATCCAGTGCTCCGGTCGGCTCATCTGCCAGAACGATCTGCGGCTTGATAATCAGCGCTCTTGCCACTGCCACACGTTGCTTCTGTCCACCAGACACTTCGTACGGGTATTTTTCCAGAATTTTTTCAATACCAAGATGCCTCGCGATTGGCGCAAGGCGCTGTTCCATTTCTTCATATCTTCTTCCGGACAGAACCAGTGGCAGAAAAATGTTATCTTTCAGTGTAAATGTATCTAACAAATGAAAATCCTGAAATACAAATCCAAGATTCTGACGACGAAATGCAGACATTTCCTTTTCCTTAATCGTACTTAAATCTCTTCCCTTTAAAATGACCTTGCCACTTGTCGGGCAGTCAAGCTGTGCCAGAATATTTAACAGGGTACTTTTACCAGAACCAGACTCTCCCATGATTGCCACATATTCTCCCGGCTCTACTGAAAAATTCACATCACGAAGTGCCTCTACTTTATTGCCCCCAAAACGAGTCGTATATATTTTCTTTACATTTTTCACTTCCAATAACGCCATATCAATTTCTCCTTCTTTTTTCATTGTATAAAAACTGCTTTCAAAATCCTGCGGACATGTCTTTCACACGATTTTTTTAACTTCTTTACACAATCAATTATAAAAAAAGAGGAAATGCATTTCCATTGATTTTGGTTACATTTCCCCTTGCTAATCTTACAATCTTGTCACAATTTACTCTACAGGCAATTTTTCTTTCATCAAATGCAGTAATACCCGAGTTCCTTTCCCCAGCTTAGATTCTACTCGGATCTGGCAACGGAGCTTCTCTATAATCTGCTTACATAAGTAAAGACCGATGCCTGTAGATTTCTTATCACTTCTTCCATTATACCCGGTGAATCCCTTTTCGAAAATACGCGGCAAGTCTTCTGAGCATATACCGATGCCTGTGTCCTCAATTACAAGCCAATCATCTTCCATATAAATAGAAATGCTTCCTTCGACTGTGTATTTCAATGCATTGGACAAAATCTGCTCCAGTACAAAAACGAGCCATTTTTCATCTGTCGTAACAGTTACCCGAAGTGCTTCATAATGTAATGCCAATTTCTGCATGGCAAACATACGGGAATACTTCTTAAGTGCCTGCTTTACCAGATTGTCCAAAGCATATTCCTTCAGCATAAGATCTCCCGACATGTCCTCCATACGCACATAAGTCAGAACCATTTCCACATACTGTTCTGTCTTAAAAAGTTCTGTCTGCATATCCTGCAAAAGCTCATAAGTTCTGGCATCTTCCGTGTCGCCGGCTGCCTGCGCAAGCACTTTCATGGCAGCAATCGGTGTCTTGATCTGATGCGCCCACATACTGTAATAATCTTTCATTTCCTGGCGCCCAATCCGCTCCGCTGATTGCAGATCAGACATTTTCTTATACATATTTTGAATAATTGCCTGATACTCTAACTCGATATATGACCTTGTCGCCGGAAGATTTTCCGTCACCTCTTCCAAACGCTGCTTTGCCTCAATGACTGCCACACCCTTCTTATAATATTGGTTAAATTTGAAAATTCCATATCCAAGCAGCCAGATTGCGGAAAGAAAAAATGCATAGTTCACCGCATCAACTGGCAAGTTGCTCAGGCTGAAAATGACATAAAACACACCAATGAATCCAATATACAGGCAGATATCGCCTCTTTTTTCTTTCAAAAAACTCCCCAGCAGCTTTATCATTCCACAATATACCCAATTCCTTTCTTCGTTTGAATCCAATTTTCTGCTCCGATTTCTTCCAATTTCTTTCTAAGCCTCGCCACATTCACTGTCAATGTATTATCGTCAATGAACTCATCACTCTCCCACAACCTCGTAATCAGATTTTCCCTTGAAACAATCCGTCCTGAATTCTCCATCAGAAGCTTCAGAATCCGGAATTCATTTTTCGTAAGCTCCACCGACTGACTCCCACAGATCACTGTCGCATCATTAACATTTAGCATCACTCCTGCATGCTCAAGTACGTCCATCGTCCCACGGAATGCATAAGCTCTCCGAAGCACCGCCTGCACCTTCGCCGTCACTACGCTAAGGTCGAATGGTTTCTCCACAAATTCATCTCCGCCCATATTCATGGCCATAACAATATTCATATTATCATTTGCCGATGATAAGAAGATAATCGGTACTTTTGAAATCTTGCGGATCTCCTGGCACCAGTGGAACCCATTAAACAATGGCAATACAATATCCAGGAGCACAAGCTGCGGCTCATACTCCCGGAAATCTTCCATCACATTCTTAAAATTCGTCACACAATACACCTCATAATCCCATGTTCTTAAATGCTCCGCCAGCACATTTGCAATCGTCCGGTCGTCTTCTATAATTAAGATTTTATACATACATCCTCCTAAGTCACCCGTTTGGCAATAGTGTAACTGATTTTTTTCGATTTGTGTATAGTTCTCCTCAAATCTTACAAAAATTTAAGGTTCCGTGTTAAGTCCAAATCTCCCAGCTGATATAAATCTTTCTTTTATTCTCTACTCCGCAAAAAATTTTACTTTCACGTCTTCCACCGGCATTTCCTGGCCTGTAAACAAATGAAACGCCTCTGCCCCCTGCCACAGGAGCATACCTTTTCCACCGACCACGCATTTCACACCGGCTTCTTTCGCCTCGCGCATCATACGTGTCTCCTTCGGATTATAAATAATCTCCGCAACGACCAAATCTTCCCTATATACAGAAGTGTCCTGGATCATCGTCCCTTTCTCATTCGGTTTCATGCCCACATTTGTTGCATTTACAAGAATATCACTCTCTCCAATACTCTTATACAATGCTTTTTTATCTGCCATATCACAGACCTGTATCTTGCACTCTGGTGCAAATTCTAATATTTTCTTCGCAATCTTCTCAAGCTTTTCGAAGTTTGCTCCCTTTCGGTTAAACACACGAATCTCGGAAGCTCCGTCCAGTGCAAGCTGTACAAAAATTGCAGTTCCGGCTCCACCACCGCCCATAAGTGTAATTGTCTTATCTTTTACAGAAACGCCGTGTTCTGCAAGATTTTTCACAAATCCGACTCCGTCTGTATTGTGCCCAATTAGTTTTCCATTTTCATTCACTACCGTATTGGAAGCGCCCATGATCTGCGCTGCCGGAGACAACTCATCGACCTGTCTTGCAACTTCCATCTTACATGGCATCGTCACATTAAAACCGCGGATTTTAAGAAGTCTTGCCGCATCCAGAAATTCTCCTACCTGGTCTTCTTTTATCTCAAATGCCATGTAGGCATAGTCAAGTCCTAATTTTTCAAAGCTGTAATTGTGCATTGCCGGAGAACTGGAATGTCCCACCGGAGAACCAATCAGTGCTAATAATGTCGTTGTTCCGCTAATTCTTTTTTCCATGTCATGTACCTCTTCCAGTCATTATATAATATTATCAATTATGTTCTAAAACAACTGATTTTCTGATTCCAATTATAACACACCGCTAAACTGACCGCACTCTTTAATTATCTTACATTCTCAGAGATTGCTTTACTTTATAAAAAGACAGCCACGACACATTTTGTGCGCCATGGCTGCCTTTTTCAATACCACCCTCATCTCATGATATTTTCTACTTTCAAGAATGCCTATACTGCCTGAATCTTTGCAATGTCCACCAGTGTCAGTTTCTGAATATCTGTATTCTCCAGACTGGTGATCAGTGCTTTTGCTGTATCGATAGCTGTCAGGACATTGACACCCGTCTCAATTGCACTTCTTCGAATTACGAAACCGTCTTTGGAGTGTTCTGCTCCCTGTGGCGGAGTATCAATAACAAGATCTATCTTATGTCCAAGGATCAGATCCATGAGGTTCGGTGTGCTCTGTTCAATCTTGTTGACTGCAATTGCTTTCACACCTGCTTCTGTAAGTGCTTCTGCTGTTCCTTTTGTCGCAAAAATCTTGTATCCGATCTTTTCAAAACGTTTACCGATTTCTACAGCCTCATCCTTATCCTCATCACGGACAGTCATAATCATATTGCTAAATTTCGGAAGTTTGATTCCTGCACCTAAGAATGCTTTATATAGCGCCTCGTCAAATGTCTTGGCAATTCCAAGGCACTCTCCTGTAGACTTCATTTCTGGTCCAAGGCTGATATCTGCATCACGGATCTTCTCGAAAGAGAATACCGGCATTTTAACTGCATAGTAATCTGCCTCCGGCTGGAGTCCCGGTGTATATCCAAGTTCTTTGATCTTGTGACCGATAATCACTTTTGTTGCCAGTGGAACAATTGGAATTCCAGTTACTTTACTAATGTATGGTACCGTACGGCTGGATCTTGGGTTTACCTCGATAACATAGACCTCTTCACCACACACAATGAACTGAATATTAATCAGTCCGATGACATGCAGGGATTTTGCAAGTCGTCTTGTATATTCTTCAATAGTACGTTTTGTCTTATCAGAAATACTCTTTGCAGGATATACAGAGATACTATCTCCGGAATGGATACCCGCACGCTCAATATGCTCCATGATACCTGGAATCAGGATATCTTCTCCGTCACATACGGCATCGACCTCAATCTCTTTTCCTTGTAAATATTTGTCTACCAGAATCGGGTGATCCTGCGCAATCTGATTGATGATTCCGATAAATTCCTCGATATCATTATCGTTAATAGCAATCTGCATACCTTGTCCGCCAAGCACATAGGACGGTCTTACCAGTACCGGATAGCCGAGTCTGTTCGCAACAGTCTTTGCCTCCTCAGCTGTAAATACAGTTCCACCAGTCGGTCTTGGAATCTGACATTTTTCCAGAATTTCATCAAATAATTCGCGATCTTCGGCTGCATCTACATCTTCTGCCTTTGTACCAAGAATTGGCACTCCCATTTTCATCAATGCTTCTGTCAATTTAATTGCTGTCTGACCACCGAACTGAACAACTGCTCCGTCCGGCTTCTCCAGGTCTACAATGCTCTCTACATCTTCCGGTGTCAGCGGCTCGAAATAAAGCTTATCGGCAATATCGAAGTCCGTGCTGACTGTCTCCGGGTTATTATTGATAATAATTGTCTCGTATCCCTCTTTTGCAAATGCCCATGTACAGTGTACGGAACAGAAATCGAACTCGATTCCCTGTCCGATACGGATTGGGCCAGAACCAAGGACAAGAACCTTTTTCTTACCGGAAGTCTCTTCTACTTCATTTTCATTTCCAAATACAGAGTAATAATACGGTGTTTCTGCCGCAAACTCAGCGGCACAGGTATCTACCATTTTGTAAGATGCGGTAATACCGTACACCATTCTAAGATCATGCACCTGTCTTTCTGTAAGACCTGTCAGTCTTGCGATAACCTCGTCCGGGAACTCCAGGCGTTTTGCTTCTTTTAATAATTCCTTTCCAATTCCACCACGTCCGGACGCTACTCTTGGCGCGCATGCACGCAGAGACTGCTCCATCTCTACCAGGTTTGCAATCTTATCGATAAACCAAATATCAATCTTTGTAATCTTATGTATTTCTGTATAAGGAATTCCTCTTCTAACTGCTTCTGCAATCTTCCAGATTCTCTGATCGTCTACTACGTCCAATGCGTTCATCAGTTCTTCTCTGGAAAGATGACTGAAATCATAGGACATAAGACTGTCCACATGCTGTTCCAGAGATCGGATTGCTTTCATAAGCGCTCCCTCAAAATTATCACAAATACTCATGACCTCTCCGGTCGCCTTCATCTGTGTAGTCAGTGTCCGTTTTGCACTGATAAATTTATCAAATGGAAGTCTCGGGATCTTAACAACACAATAATCAAGCATCGGTTCAAAACTTGCATATGTCTTCTTTGTAACTGCATTTTTAATCTCGTCAAGTGTATATCCAAGCGCAATCTTTGCTGCTACCTTTGCGATTGGATAACCCGTAGCTTTCGATGCAAGCGCAGAAGAACGGCTGACACGTGGATTTACTTCAATAACACAATATTCAAATGATTCCGGATTCAGGGCATACTGTACGTTGCAGCCTCCTGTAATATTAAGCTCACTAATGATATTGAGGGCTGATGTACGGAGCATCTGATATTCTTTATCGCCCAGCGTCTGAGACGGTGCTACAACAATACTGTCTCCGGTATGTACACCAACCGGATCAATATTTTCCATATTACAAACCGTGATACAATTTCCTGCTGCATCACGCATTACCTCATATTCAATCTCTTTCCATCCTGCGATACAACGTTCAACAAGTACCTGACCCACACGGGAAAGACGAAGCCCATTTTCAAGAATCTCTACAAGCTGACGTCTGTCATGTGCAATTCCACCACCGCTTCCGCCAAGAGTGTATGCCGGACGAAGAACGACCGGATATCCAATCTTTTCTGCAAATTCGATTCCGTCCTCTACGCTCTCAACTACAAGTGATGCTGCACATGGTTCGCCAATTTTTTCCATTGTTGATTTAAATTCCAGACGATCCTCTGCCTTCTTAATTGTCTGAGCTGTTGTTCCGATCAAGCGGACATTATGTTCTTTGAAAAACCCCCGCTCTTCCAATTCCATAGCAAGATTCAGCGCTGCCTGTCCTCCCAGAGTCGGCAGGACACTGTCTGGCTTCTCTTTCATAATAAGCTGTTCAACAACTTCTACCGTCAATGGCTCTATGTATACTTTATCAGCAATATCCTTGTCCGTCATAATAGTCGCAGGATTTGAATTCAACAGCACAACTTCCAGTCCTTCTTCTTTCAAAGAACGACATGCCTGTGTACCCGCATAGTCAAACTCTGCTGCCTGACCAATGACGATAGGACCAGATCCAATTACAAGCACTTTCTTAATTTCTTTATTTCTTGGCATCTTATTTGTCCCCCTTCATCATCTCAATAAATCTGTCAAACAGGAATGTAGAATCCTGTGGCCCCGGGCATGCTTCCGGGTGGAACTGTACAGTGTATATCTTCTTGCCTATGTAATTCAATCCTTCGTTTGTTCCATCATTGACATTGATAAATGCTTCTTCTGCAACATTCTTATCCATAGTATTATAATCAACCGCATATCCGTGATTCTGCGAGGAAATATAAACGCGTCCCGTAGACAGATCTTTTACAGGGTGATTGCCACCTCTGTGACCATATTTTAATTTATATGTCTTTGCACCATATGCAAGAGCCATCAACTGATGTCCCAGACAAATTGCAAATATTGGAATGTCTGTCTCTGATAATTTTCGGATCTCTTCTATAATAGAAACACAAGTTTCCGGATCTCCAGGACCATTGGATAACATGATTCCGTCCGGATTAGATTTTATGATTTCTTCTGCTTTTGTGTCTGCCGGATAGACAGTCACTTCACAGCCTCTTTGAATTAAAGATTTTGAAATATTATTCTTTGCTCCAAAATCCATAAGTGCCACTTTAAATTTTTCTCCTGGAAGAACATGTTTCTCGTCGCAGGTCACCTTTGATACAACATCTCCAACAGTGTACGCCTTAAGTTTTGGAATGATTTCATCTAAATTATAATTCTCATTTGTAGTAATCATACCATTCATGGTTCCCTTTTCCCTGAGAATCTTCGTCAATGCTCTTGTATCCACGCCTTCAATTCCTGGAATGTCCTGTGCAGCAAGGAAATCCTGAATTGTACCGTTGCATCTAAAATTACTTGGCATTCTGGATAATTCTCTTACAATATATCCGTCCGGCCATGCTTTCTTTGACTCCATATCTGGTGTGATTCCATAGTTTCCTATCAGTGGATAAGTCATCACAACGGCCTGTCCGGCATATGAAGGGTCTGTCAGCACCTCCAGATAACCGGTCATTGACGTATTAAAAACAATCTCACTGATCATATCCCTCGTCGTCCCGATACTTTTTCCCTCAAAGACTGTCCCGTCTTCTAGAATTAGAAATGCTTTCATATATTCACCCTTATCCTTTCTGTTACTTCTAGTCTGCTCTAAAGCTTCCCAAATTGTTAAAAGTATACTATACTTATTCTCCTTTTTCAACCCAAAAAAAAGTATTTTTTAACAGTTTTTTATCTACTTTCGATAAAAACCATTAAAATAGTCGCTAATTTTAATGGTTTTTATTTTACGTCAAAAAATTGTTTTTTTCGTCAATATGCCTGTTATATTGGTTTTATCTATACTTTTTCGTTTAAAATCCGGTTGATATTTTTAGCATTTAGGATGGGATATATTTCAATTCTTTTTTTAAGAATATTTCCAGAAAATTGTAATTTTATTCATTTTTTTGTCATCTATGTAACTGTAGGAGACTTCTGTCAAATGATACCACTGCGCCAGATTCTGTGCAGCACGCTTCACCTCGTTATTTAAAATGTCTTCTTTTGCAGTTTTATAAACTGATTCATCGGAATATTTCAGTACAACTTTCGTCTCTCTCGCCGAAATCACCTGGTTCATTGCTTTAAGCGCCGTCTGACCATCATATTCTGTATAATACATTCCATTAACTACATAATAATTCAAATCCATCTTCGTACAATCTGGAAGTTCTACTTCCAAATCCGGCGTATGAGTCCGAAACAACTCATCATCATCACAAAGCATATAATCGTAGCTGATATTGTCACGAATTTCGTCATCCATTACATTTTCAGCCTCCTCTTCCGACTCCTGGAAAATTGGATCTCCCCACGTCACATCCACATAATAATAATCGCCGTCACATTTCACCAAATTCCATGCATGAGGGATCTTATGACCATCACCATCACTGAAAGATTCTGTCACCTCCCCAGTAACATAAGTGCAGAATAGCCCCTGCTTCTCCATGAGATACTGCATTGCTTTAGAATAACCGGCACACACTGACTTTTTTCCAATAAATACACTGCAAATATTTTGGTTATCTTCTGCTGCATCATCATAATCCACCTGATTCACAATATACTCATAATCATAAAGAATCTTCTCATAATCCGAAGCATTTTCACTGATACCGGACAGACACTCCGACACCTCCATGTCAAGCTGTGTCTTCTTTTTCTCACATTCTTCTTTCGTATACAAATATCCCGGCATCACAGACGTATAATTCTGAAGTCCAGAATAGGCTGTGGAAGAAGCTGTCCCATCGCTCCAGAAAATCTCTGGATAATCATTCAACACATAAACAAGAAGTTCATTAACACGTTCCGGCTTCTGGCTGTGCACATGAATTTGCTCTACATGTTCCAAAAGCCCCTGCAAAAGCTCCTGATACACTGTCTGCTCTTCTTCACTTAGTTGCTGATAATAAAATTTACCGTCCATTTCTCCGATTTCTTCTGAAACATGCTGATATATCACCGGATCCTGACCAATTAATTTCAGCATGACATCTTTTATATTGCCATATTCCCTGTATTGATATACTCCACAGACAATCAAAACTCCCATTATTAAAATCAGGAATCCCAAACCTCTATGGCGTCTTTTTTTCTTCTTTTTTTCCATCTATAATCCTTTCTTCACATCTCACACACTTTCTTTCTCTATCATACAATAAAAGTAATCTAGTTTCTATGAGGTATTTTTTATTATGAGCATTTTTCATATAACCGACACGCCGGATTGGGGGCAGTTGAAAATAAATCTGACTTCCAGGATTCATGCACATCCTATTGAAAATGCACGTATTTCAATTTCATACACTGGAGTCCCTGATGAGACATTGGAAGAGTTGACTACAGATTCTTCCGGTCAGACCGACACCATTAATCTTCCTGCACCTCCAATTGAATACAGCTTAGATGAAACAAACGAATTGCAGCCCTATTCTGAATATACAATTTCTGTGGAAGCAGCAGGTTATGAATCTATCCAGATTGCAGGTGCTGAGATTCTATCCTCAGTCACAGCTATCCAGAATATTTCCATGCGTCCGCTCATTCCTGATACAAATCAAAATTCTATTTATGTGATACCTGCACATACATTATATGGAAATTACCCGGCGAAAATACCGGAGGAAGAAATCAAACCATTAACCGAAAGCGGTGAAATTGTCTTAAGCCGGGTCGTTATTCCCGAATACATCGTTGTTCATGATGGAAGTCCGAGAGACTCCACCGCTAAAAATTATTATGTCCATTACAAAGATTACATCAAAAATGTGGCATCCAGTGAAATCTATGCAACCTGGCCCACCAATACGATTCGCGCAAATGTACTGGCAATTATGTCCTTTACATTAAATCGGGTCTATACAGAATGGTACCGGAACCAGGGCTATGATTTTACTATTACATCTTCCACTGCATTTGACCACAAATGGATTCCTGAACGGAATATTTACGATTCTATTTCAATCATCGTAGATGAATTATTTGCCGACTATCTTGCAAGACCAAATGTAAGACAGCCGATACTTACACAGTATTGCGATGGAAGACAGGTTCAATGTCCAAACTGGATGACCATTTTGCCAGGACGTATAAAGAAGTTTCTACCTATTATATATATGTCAGATTATACACTATCCTACATACTTCTTTCCACCATAATATGCAGCAATCCAACCGCTTGGAATCTTGATCCAGATGTCACTGCCAACCTTGCGGACATCCTTGCAGGTTACACGAGTACCTTTCTTGAGTCTCCCATTATCGTGCGCGTGTTGCTGTGCATTACTGGATAACTCCGCATAAGATTTTTCCGGATTATTGGTTCCCGGACCGGTTCGGACGCTCAGGTCGTCCACCTGTGTTGCATAGACTTGTCCGACGACATAAGCTCTGGTGCTCTTTGAAACGGAAGTCACTCCAGATCCATTGTCCAGGACTACAACTGTATGTCCCTTGGTGTGTGTAGCAAGAATATCCCCTCGTTTCAGATATGTACTTTCCTTGCAGCGCTTATCATCTTTCAGGATTTCGAACGCTCCTGTCTTTCGCAAGGTTTCCAGCTCTGACGCTGTGTTGAAATCTCCAACCTGTATTCCAGCATATAAGCAACATACTCTGACCAGTGCAGAGCAATCTACCTCCACATCAACATTGACCTTGCTGAGATTATAGCAATACTTAATCGCAATCTTTCTAAGGCTGTCTCTGTGTGCCTGGCAATAACCGATGTGATTATTGTTGCACGCTGCTTCCATTGCCTGTGCAATCTTCTCTGCTACAGTTGGATCTTTCGGTCTTGCTACGTACCAACCTTTTCTGTGCAGATAGTAATTCTGTATAGACACTTCTCCACCGGTCTGATCTCCGGCTTTTCCTCCGGTGGTGGTGCCCTTCTCATTAATACGTGCGCTTCCAATTCTTACTGCCATAATATCACTCCTATCAATAAGAGGACGATTACTCGCCCTCAACCTCTGGTAATCCTGCTACAGATGTTGCCACCGAAAGCACACCTGCTAATACGGATGCTGACACAACCAGCTTCCAATCGACAGCTCCTAAGTAGGATGCTGTTCCGATCGTAGCAATAAATGTCTGCGCTACCGTCTTCACTGCTCTGATTCCAGCTTTTTTGATCCACTTCTTTGTATCTACCGATACTTTAAATACACAATTTTTAAACATCATTAATCCTCTCCTTCATGGGGTGGCTCTGTAGGCAGCTCCATAAGCGCATGATATATTTGCGTGCCTACACCATTCCCTTTTAATGTGTGATATTGTTTATATTCGTCTTCCAGTGACTGCTTAACATACAAAGGACAATAGCCATAATCGTCGTGATACTTGTTATAGAGGCGTATCAAATCCGCCCTAAGTAGTGCACGTATTCCTTTACGCATAGCAATCACCTGATAATATATGTATGCAATTGCTGATATCACGAACGATAATAATGCCCAATTTTCTGATAAAAACTTAATCATGTGCAACTTTTCCTTATTTTAATGTATAAAAATAAGACCTTACGGTCTTGCTCTGATTTCCATGCGTTCACCTATTTTTTAGGCTCTGCTTTTCTTGTGCACGATACAGGAAAGTCATAAGGATAGTCGTAAGGATAATCTATTATCTCATTAATATCCACGGAAATAACATATTTTTCTCCAGTATTCACCGTGTTCTTGCTTAACTTCACATTTGTAATTTCAAGCATCAGATTACCTCCACTTCTATCCTTGCCTTTCTCGTCGAATCACCAACCACGTATGTGATTTCCAACACATAGCATGCCTTGTTCTGTGGCGAGATTTTCACGTCAAGATAATGACCATCTATCTCGCACTCTCCGCTCGCTTCCGCTTCCCCGTACCTGAGTAGACTGTAATGGGCGCTTAATATCGTGAATGGTTCATCGTTGGGACTTCTGATCAGAAGTTTTACATGCTTATCTTCTCCTAGAATGAATTTTACCTTATTCACAGCAACACCCCCTTCCATGATGACACGGATACACTGCTTCTACTTGAAAATCATCATTTTGTATGATGGCATCATACTCTTCCGGAACGACTTCGGCAAAATAATCAAACGCGACAAGCTGAGCGCATAGCGTAGCTGGATCCACAATCAACAGCATCTTTGTACAATACGCTACGTTTTCCGCATCGTCATAAGCTGTGACTTCAACCACATACATTCCATCTAAATCAAGAGGGACTGTGGTATTCCACAAGTCCCCCTCTGCACGCTCAAAGATAACTTCTTTTCCATCGACCTTACCGATTACTTTCGTAATCATACGGTACCTCCTTAGTCTGTCACCTTAACAGAGATAATGAATGTCTTACCGCAGTCAACTGGATTCGGTGTAAGAGTAATACCCTTGAATACAGGTGCACCGATATCAAGTGTTACCTTACGTGTAACAGTTGTAGTCTTGCCGGCTTTGTCTTTTGCAACAACGGTAATTGTGTTAGAACCATTGACAAGCGTAATCTCTTTTGAGAATGTACCATCCGAGTTAACTGCAACCGCCGTTCCATTGACTGTAACTGTTACAGGTTTAGATGTTACATCGTCTGTTTTACCAGATACAACCAGAGTGGATTTATTTGTGATAAGCCCATCTGCTGGATTTGTAAGTGTAAGTGTCGGTGGAATTGTATCAATCGTAAATGTGACTGTCTTAGCTGTTGCAGCGTTTCCATCAAAATCAGATGCTTCGATTGAAATAGTATGCGCACCATCCGCCAATGCTGTTCCTGGAGTGTAGGAACACTCGTAACCACCTGTGACTGCTGTTTTTGTAAATGAGGTTGTTACCTTTGCGCCATCAACTTTGATAACGATTGTATCTGGATTTACCCCAGAGTCATTATCTGTCACCTTAAACCTAATAGCTGGAGTTGCGTTTGTAATATACGCGCCAGCGGTCGGGTATGTGAAAGCAAGTGTTGGTGCGACTTTTTCAAGGACGCGAAGTAACAGATTTGCTCCTAAAGTAGCATCACTTTGATTTATTGTAGTTGAGTTTCCGGCATCATCTGTAGCTATTACAGAGCCCCCATATTTATGACCATCTTGTGAGTAACTGGATTTGCTAGGCGCCGGGACTGTTGCTTTATACTCCCCCGTAGATGCATCAAATGTCAGATTATATGTCTGACCATTAAATATATATTGTACTGTTTTTACTGCCATCTACGTTGCCCTCCTACTCTGTCGCTTCTGTAACAAGTTCACCCATTCCAGAATCTTCCAGAATCTCTTTTACCTTATCCTTTAAAAGTCTCGGTACCTGCTTATAAGTTTTCTTTCCTAACATAATCTGCTGTGCCCATAACATTGCCATCATTTCTTTACCTCCATTGTTTTGTAATAATATGAATAAATTTGTTAATAGAGTTACCATTATTGATATACCAACTCTGACATTTCAAGAATGCATTCCTGGAGCATATCAACAGTCTTTTTCAGTCCAGCATTCTCTGATGCTAAAGCCTCCATTTTTTCTGCTGGTGTCTCGCCAACTTTGTAGAGAATCACACCGATAATTCCAGCCGTATACTTCACGATAGCGTCCATATTGGTGTAATTCTCATACTCCCCCAATGTGGACTCCCGTTCTGTCACGGTCATCTTCTTGGTTTTCGTCTGATCCTGGAACATGTTTTTCAAATTCGCTTCTGTATCAGAAATCGTTTTGATTAGTAGTCCTCCGTCTCCGCGAATTGTTGCAGACTGGACAACCAGTTCCGTTGCGTCATTGAAAATAATCTTCAATTGTTACTCCTTTCCAGGAGGAATACTTAATAAAATAGCAATATGAAAGTAAAGTGCTTTCGTAAAACCGTACCATCAGAGACGAATATCCTTGTTGATTTTTCAAATGAAATCGCTGCTTTGATGACACAAGGTAATAAAATTGTAGACTGCATCTGTGGAGCAACAGCTAATTCTAATAATGCCTTGGTCTACGGAAAAACCGCTATTCAAGCCACTTCGGATTGGACATATGTCTATGCTAGAGTCAATCAGAATTACTATGACGGACTTGGAGGCACTACGACCGTCACTTTGTTAGCTATTTACGAGTAAATCAAATCGGCAGGCACACCACAGACCACTGACGGTTCCAGCTCATGCCAAAGGAACTATATAAGTTTTGCCTTGAAAAACTGTATGAGCTACCTTTTTTTAACCCAGAAAAACCGCTCTTTGCATTTAATGGGATGTATACATTGTTGTTTCCAGAGCAAGCGCCAGTATGAACGAACATTTCTTGTAATATGCCTTGATCGTTTTTGATTTTAAACTCAAGAAATTCTCCATTCATGCCCCAACCTGCGCACGAAAAAGAAACGATTGCAATACAGTCAAACGGAGCTACGAATGATATAAAGTCACTATCAGAGGATTTAAAAACCTTTGGACTTTTGCTATTTTATTAAGTACTCCTCCTTTCAATCTTGTTTTCGGGTTACTATATAAAAGCGCATAACAAAAGCACCCGACCATTGCCGAGTGTGAAGTGAGTGTGAATTGTGGTAAAAAAGCTATGCGCTTAAATATTTCTTGTGGTGATATTTCACCGATTCCTGATCAACGCTGCAGTAGAGCATTGTCGTCTCAGTTTTGGCGTGTCCTGCCATGATAGAAGCTTCCTGTAACGGCATGCCTCTGTTAATGGCATTAGTAATGGACGTACCTCGAAATCTGTGTGGATGAGCCTTTTCGACTCTTGCACGTTCTCCGGTACGTCTTATCATATCTTCTATTCCAGCCTTCGATAACCGATTGTGTGGACTCTTAAGTCCTACAAATAATGCTGGATTATTATCGGTTCTGCTCTGCAGGTATTCCTGCAGATACATGTTCGTGCGTTCATTCAGGTACACCGTCCTTTCTTTTCCACCCTTACCGTATACAATTAAATCCTTGGTGCTCCACCGGATATCATCAATATCAAGACTGGCAAGCTCCGACACTCTGACTGCTGTCGAATACAGAAATTCCATCATAGCCTTGTCCCGGATAGTGGCACAACTCCGGAGTAATTTCTCCCGTTCTGTGTCTGTGAACGGGCGCTTGACGCGTTTCTCTACCTTGATTGATTCCACCAATATCATTGGGTTGCGCCTTACCCGATCTCTGTCTCTGAGCCACACGAAAAAGCTACTGTACACTGCACGTACTCCCTTGAGTGTGCTGTTCTTGACTTCCCGGATATTCTTGTAGGCTCGCATATATCTGGATATATCTCCGTCTGTAATATCTGCTACTGCCTTATTGATGTATGATAACAATCTTGTCAGCTCATATCGATACCGATTAACCGTATCAGTACTCTTGCCCTCCAATGCCTTAGACATTAAGTAATCTTCCAGGTCAATCCTCCAGGAATCATCCACGCATTGTACCTCTGTCTTTTGTGCGACGTCGCACCCAGCGAATACCATGTGCAGCACATTCTTAAGCTCCCGGAGCAATCCTTCCTCCAGAACCGGTTGCATCCGCCTTAGTACCTCCATAATCTTCTGCTCCATACAAATCTCCTTTTTGCTTTCATGGTAGCACGAAAAAGGAAAATACATTGCCACGATTCGTTGCTTAATTAAATAGCAAAACAATACAAATTATAAAAAATGATGATTCTCAGCAAATATACGATCTATGTGGCGGGAAAATAAGAGTCGTATCTGGTTCTGCTGTTAAAAATGTATCTGGAACAGATTATACATGTCTAATAAACAAAGATGAACTGAATGAAATTTTGGGTCAGTCATACAGTATAACCCGTCTCAGCATAGCTACATGTAACGGTGACAATGAAGCTACGAATACACGCTTTTTAGGGGCAGAAATCTGGCAAGGTAGTATCTATCAGTATTTTGCTCAAAAGTTAAGCTGTAGTGTTCGCATTAATTACAGAATAATTTACATATATCCATAAGCATTTTAGTCAGAAACAGCGATAAGCAAATCATTTCCATGTTCCAAAGCAACGCCAAAAAATCGTAATTGTTTCGCTTGCAGATTTGTTTGAAGAATATATCCATGCTTGAAATAAATCTGTTCCCAATCCATTTTGTGGAATTGAAATCCAAGGAGCACATGATCCGGCTGCTGTTGCTGTAACTAAAACCCAGGTTTTGGATTCCCTTGGGAGGGGAACATCAACTCTTCCACCAGAATAATAATTCCAATTATCTGGAGTTTGCATATTTATATTCTCAAAACGCTTACTTCCCCACATTTCAAGTGTGCCATCAGCGTATTTGCGATAATATCCATTATCATTATGACCAGATTTAATTATGCTATTGCTATTTANATAATTCCAATTATCTGGAGTTTGCATATTTATATTCTCAAAACGCTTACTTCCCCACATTTCAAGTGTGCCATCAGCGTATTTGCGATAATATCCATTATCATTATGACCAGATTTAATTATGCTATTGCTATTTAATTCAGCAATCTCTTTCTTCAGAGCATCAATACATGGGGCGACTTCAAACACTTTTTTGACTTCTGTAATATTAAGTCCATCAATAATAACTTGGTACATTGGCATGTCTGCCACATAATCACCAGCCTGAATATCTCCCTCTGTATATTCGGGAACTACCGGGTTTGATTCCGCCGGTGTTCCCTGGATAACTTTCAAGTCAAGACCTTCTGTTCTATTGTCTTGGTTCTTTTCGTATCTAGCAACAATCAAGTCAATACGCTTCATTCCCTGACTACCATTGATGATAGTAAGAGAGTCATATGTATTTTTCTTGATTGATGCTGTGCACCCTTGATGCATCAACACACCGTCTCTGATTTTAATTTCATTGTTGGAAGATACCTCTGCTGCCAACTGCATTCCAGTCTGCAGTACATAAGATTCTTCTCCCACAACTCCAATATTTACATCTCTATCCTGTTCTGATGTTACATGGGGCTTTCCTGTATATCCTGTAATTATTTCCATTATCTCTCTCCTTCCAGTTTATACACTACTTTTTCTTTCCCGGAGGATATTGTCCATATCTTTCGACCAATCGGTTTCTTCATGCTAATTCCGGTCAAATAATCTTTTCCTCCAACAATATCTCCTAGATCGATATTTCCTTCCAACTTAGTCATGGTCATGTTGTAAGACATACTTGACTTCTTGCTTTCCAGTTCCTTAATTCCATTCTTAATCAGGTCATCTCTTTCTGATCCGCTGCTATCATATATAGCCGCAATTTCCTCTGCTCCCTTAAAATATTGCTGAGTCTCCGAAATTGTACCGTTCTGATCAGTGTATAGATGTATAACCAACCTGTCCTTTAAATCCCCTTTTCCAAGACAAATCAGATGGTTGATTCCGCGCCGGTTATCGTCAGTTATGAAATTCATGTTATTATCATTGGTCAGCTCATACTCTGATGACAGATCGTTGATTGGAACAGCACTCACTTTCACATATCCGGCCATACCAACATCACCTTCTTGGTATCTGATATCCAGTCGATATCCTACTGATTTCAACATCTTAACCAGTCCAGCATGCAAGGTACAATACCGGTCAAATTGATAATTGTTCACTGTAACACCCGTATCTGCAGTAACGCCATAAAAGAGTCCAGGGAACTCAGCTTCAATCTTGGATTTTATGATTGAATTAAGTTCCCCAGATGCTGTTGCGTAATCTTGGCCACTTAATGGCTGTATAATCTTTTTGGTCATCATTCCACGCCAGGTATCTCCTTTTGCACGGATTACATTGGTGCTTGTATCGGTGCTGATTTCTCGGACAATTCCGCCATACTCAGTATCCGGTGAAAATACTCTAGTTCCATATCTAATAGACCCATCCCAATTCCAACGCTTAAGCTCAATCTCAAAATCATTAATACTGTCGGCTTCATCAGCTCCGACTTCGAAATCTATATTTGCACCCTGGACATAGCCGATCTGCCTTCCGTATTGATCTGTTTTGATGAGATCCATTCCGGTACACTCCTTTCTTTGTACACCACAATGTCAAAACCGAATTCTCCGCTCCAACTTATTAAGATATCTCCTGCCGGAATTTCTGCAAATATAGAATTACCGGTTGCTTTCTTGTAGAAAATGTTCTGCTCTGTACCATTAGCAAGTCTTTTTATGATTGTTTTTTTACGCGAATCAATAACAATATACTCATGTGCTTCAAGCGTATCGTATACTTGATAGACCCGCCAGGCAATGGTAATTCTTGGATTCGCACACGGGCCATAGATAGTCATCTGAAAATTGCTACTTCTGTAATGATCTACATACCAATGCTCTGTTCCGGATAATGGTTTTGAATAGTCGTATTGATAATCATATGGATAATCTAAAAAGTTATAAATTCCCCCCTTGTCCGCACTATCCGGATAGAAGCTCTTAGATTCTTCCTCTGCCCACATAGGATATGGACAGTAGATACCGAGTTCCATGTCTGTCCAGCAGTTCCGGGTAGATGACACTTTGCTGGACATATCCTTAATATAACAATCAATATAATAGTTTCCAAACCATATGCGCCCTGGAGTAAGATTTACAACGTCATACTCAAAGCAGTTTGTCAACTCGTCCATCTTGGCTTTGCGTTCTTCCAGTGGTCCACGGAATGTTAATGTGATTTGATATGTTTTTGGTTCTTTTTCAAACCCGTATACATCTGCTCCAATTTCCTGATTTGTAGTCATTGGTTTCCATTCATAATCGTGGAAGTAACCGGACGTTGGTCTCATCCGGTCACCCACAAGATTGTATTCTTTTCCATTAGAACATACATATTTGATTTCTATCATTCGAATACAACCCCCATATCTCTTAATGCTCGAATCAGTTCTCGTTCGCTTACATCTCCACTTGGTTTTCCATCTATAATCGCAATAATTGCTCTTAATAATGCAATTAAAGTATCAAGTCGACTTGCCGTCTCATTTCCTGATGTTCTGGAGCTGTTTGCTGTTCCCTGTAAATCATAATTCAGATTTGTATTTGTAAATGGGCTTGTAGCAATGTCCTGTAATTTAGAGACTGCTGAAGTAATAGAAGGAAGCTCTCCTATAATTCCTTTTGCAAAACCAGTGTCAATCATCTCTCCGACATATATACCCCAACGAGAAGGAGAATGGATTCCGAAGAACGACAGTACATTATCCTTAAAACTTCCAAGCACTCCCTTGACAGCTTCCCACAACATATGTCCTGCATTTCTAAGTCCATTCGCAATTCCCTGGATAATATTGTGACCAATAGTCCCCCAATCAACATTTGAAAACGCGCTTCGAATTCCAGAAATAATTTGAGGAATCTGAGCTATAAGGCTTGGGATTGCTCGAATTAATCCAGCCGCCAACTTTCCAATAATCTCAATACCAGACTGCAGAACCTGCGGTAGATTCTGTCCGATTGTTGCCGTCATTTTTGCCACTGCTTGAGCTGCAGCTGTTGCAATCTGTGGAAGATTATTAATAATTCCATTAACTAGATTGAGGATTAGTTTTCCTCCTGCTGCTAATACAAGTGGTAACGCCGACCATATCGCATTTTCAAAATTAGCCATCAGTGTTGCTGCCATCGAAATTAATTGAGGAATATTCTGCAATATTCCATTTGCAATATTAGTTACGATTTCAACACCTTGTTGTAATAGCCCTGGAAGATTTGTTTGGATTGCAGTTGTAATCTGTAGCAGCATTCCGTTTGCCATTTCGTATAGCTGTGGCAATGCGGTTTGGACTTGTGTTGCAATCTCTGGCACAAATTGCATTAATGCAGTTGCCAACTGTGGTGTAGCAGTCTGTATAAATGTTACTAACGCCCCCGGAAGTGCAGAAATTACATTCCATACTGCAGGAAGTAAATTCCCAACAAGAAAAGTTGTCATCGTCTCTGCCAGTGCTGACAAAGCTGGTTTTATGTCCATTCCAAGAGCAATCTGACCCATTACATTTTGCGCTGCGGCCTTCATGGAGGCGAAAGAACCGGATATGGTTGTTGCCGCTTCCTGAGCCGTTGTTCCTGTAATATCCAGCTGCCCTTGAATTACATGAATAGCTGAATATACATCCGACAGATTGTTGATGTCATACTTTACACCCGTTATTTTTTGAGCATCAGCAAGCAGGCGCTCCATTTCTGTCTTAGTACCACCGTAACCTAATTTTAAATTGTCCAACATGGTATAATTTTGTTTTGCAAATCCTTGATAGGCGTTCTTAATGTCTTCCATGTTGGTTCCCATTTTATTGGCATTATCAGACATATCGGTCATAGCCATATCTGCTACATCTGCCGCCTTAGATGTATCATTGCTTAAGCTTGATAAGAGGCTTGCGGAGAAACTTGTGGTCAATTCCATGTAATCGTTCGCGCTCATACCGGCTGTCCTATAGGCTTCCGCAGCATTCGCCTTAACCTTGTCAGCACTATCCTTGAATAGTGTCTTAATTCCACCAAGACTTTGCTCAAGATTTGCGCCCTCGCTGATTGCTGATCCTAATGCCTTTCCAATTGCTGCAGTAGCAATAATCCCTTTTAACTTTCCGACTAATTTACCTCCAAACGAAGCCCCCGCCGGTTCTGCCTCTGGGTCTATTGCCTGCTGAATTTTTCCACTGATTCCCTGTGCAGACGGAATAATCTGCACATATGCTTTTGCAAGTTCTGCACCTGCCACTACTTCTCACCTCCTGTCAGTCGTCTCCACTCATCGTCAAAATCCTGTCCCGTTTCGAACGTTTCGATTGCACTTTCTATGGTTTTCTTTTCTCCAATCAGTGCCTCTACCAATGATTTTGGACGATTAATCCCTTTTGCACCGTCTGAGCTATTTAACCAAGCGATTGCCCGCGTATTATCAGCAACCAGTGCTAATAATGTTTGATCTGTTGTAAGTTTTGAATCAGATATTCTCATTCCGATTCTTGAATCCGGCCTCAACCCACACGCAAAAATCCCCACCGTTCGTAGCGGTAGAGATTTGTAATCATAAATGTGATACGTTTCTGCGAAATCACAAATCAATGCTTCTTCATCTATGTTTATCATGTGAGCGAGGACTAAGAGTTTTTTACTTGCGATCCCTTGAATATCTGTGTAATCTCCTCAACCATTTTTGTGGCTGGAACTCTGCCGTTTTCCTTTCTTACGTGATTCTTGAGAGCTTCCAGTTGTGCGTCTCCAAGAAGTCGTCTGGCAGCTACTGGAATTTTAGAGGCATCTCCATTATCAACACTGCTCAAGTCTTCCAGTAATTCATAATCGTCTATCGCATCTGGTGGTAACGTGTATTGAAATCCACTTTCCGTTGTCCCTGTAATTGCTGCCACTTCATTTTTTTCTGTATTCATCTTACTTCCCTTTCTTTATGATATACTCATAGTGAGTCTGCCCGCTTGAATCTGGTGTAGCCTTGAGTGTTGTCTCATATCCAATAGCTTCGCTGTCTTTATAGACAATATCTGCTACCTCTGTAACTGCTGCCGAGGGAATCACAATTCGTTTTAGCGCTTTCTTCAAAATCATGTCGATTACCCAGGCGCACGCTTCCGCCTCGCTGTTATTAGCTTTTACTGTGATCCCTTCTTCTAATGTTCCTGTTACATTCTCATCGCCATATACCGCTTTTAAAACCTCGATATTGGTGATTTCAAGTAGCTTATATTTGAAGCTGTCCTCTTTGCTTGTCTGTAAATCAAGAACAGTATCACCACCCCAAGCCTTCACGTTATCTGTCTCGGGGCTATTGGAATTTGTGATTCCATCTTCCGAACAGTATCCCAGCTCCTTAAATGCTGCATCAAGTTCTGTTTTGGCATCAGTCGGAAGCGTGGTTCCTAATGGTGCTCGATAGATTGCTCCACCGATTTTCGGTTTTCCTGCGCTTACATGTTCTGTATTCATCTTATCCCTCCTAATAATGGACGATATCATATACTGCCTGATACCGATATTTTTTCCTTGCCGTATCAGTGTAGTTATAATCCGTATTAAGCTCACATCTACTGATATCGTCCAATTCGATTATTTTTTCCATTGCTTCTTTTACCCGCTCATTGAGCGATGCCGCCCTGTACAGGGACGTAGAATAAGACTGGACTGCCAGAGTTGCCCGTTTTATATGGTCTTCTACGCCAGATCCAGTCTTTTCAATCAATACATATTCATTTCCAAGATCATCCTCTTCTTCCAATCTAACCGGTATTCCAAGACTGGACTGCAGATAATCCTTAACGATTTTTTCCACCATGTTTTCCAACCGCCTTCAATAATCCGTTATTACCGTCATCTCCGCAGACTTTCACAACTGCACGTGTCTGTGCTACATACGCTTCGGTTTCTGATGCACTGGCTATCTTATTCGCATGCTCTACAAGGATTGCCTGCATTTCCGGTGACTGCATTAACTCTCTAACACCTGCACGGTTCAAAACAATCTTCGTCTTACCCATATAACGCTACCTGCCATTTTTGATTCCATTCTAACGGGATATTCTCTTCAATTCCCTGTTGTGGAAACCCAATCACTTGCCAAGACATTCCGAAGAAATCTACCCGGCAATCCTGCCAAGTGTGATTGTCTCCTTTCGGAATTGCGATATTGTATACCGCTTTCTTTCCAGTCAGATTCAATGCGTTCAGAATTTCCGTGGTCGATGCCGGAGCTACAAGCACATTCTCAATTGTCACTGGTATTTCTTGGTGTAGCGGGCGATCAAATTCATCTTTTCCAATTACTGTCTTCTCATACAGTGTTACTGGAATTCCCTTGATCATCGATGCCATAAATATCCATCACCCCAACTTTCTGTCTTCTAAGACCTAGTCTGGATAACTCGGATTTCTTAATGAATAAACCGCCTCCAGGAATCAGATATGTTCCTGTCACCGAATAGCCCAGCGCTGATTGAGACATCTGTGTCATTGGCTCTGTGTCTGTCGATGTCATAAGTGTACGCGCTACCACGTCAACAGTCACAGATTTCGCAACATTCCGCAACGCCTCATTCTGTTCAATCATATTATCCAAATCTTTTCCAACCTTGTTGGCTTCATATCTTAGAGAATCCGAGACAACTGTCAGAAGCTTCTCCGCCTTGCTGTACTCGGATTCCTTAAGTTCACGCCACAGGATAGATATATCTTCTAGTGTAGCGAATGAATCCATTATTCTGTGCCCTCTTGTGCATCGTCTTTGGAATCGCCTTCCGCTTTGTTAGCCTTCTGCTTTTTAGATGGCGTTTTTTTCTCCTCGGATTCTTTGCCGGTAAAAGGTTCCCAGTTTTCGCCGGAAACCTTTGTACTTGTCTCAATAATTGCGCCCGTTTTTGTATTTTTATACTTCATACTATGCCTCCTTAATTCTTGCAAACCATTCTGGCACCAAGATTCCCCATCCCAGATATACTTCTGCACGGATATAGATCTGACCATATCCTTTTAAGTCTTTTCCTGAGTTGTCCGGATCACCATACTGAATAATTTCCATAGGAATTTCCTTTGAATATCCCCATTTAACCGCTCCCTGGAAGTCTCCAATAATACCGTGGTCTTTCGTTGTTCCGCTAGATACAGTTTTGTTGACGCTTGTCGGTATTCCATTAAACGTTGCAGGTGATGCTCCAAATGCAAATTCCGGATACTGCTTGATTCCATTCGCTTTGACTTTTGCCATCGCTGATCCGAACGTCTTCGAAAGCGCGAGTCCTGTTACATCTCCTTCAGAACCATCTACTACCGCAATCGCATCTTCCAGATTTGTATCCGGTGCTGCTGACGCATAATCTATAGTTTGCGTAACTTTCGCATCAAAATGATTGTCTCCAATTACAGCAGATGCTGTTCCCGTTCTTGGGTTAATACCATGCATAGCTGCAAGGTCAAGTCCTTTCGCTACTTTCTTCGCAAATCCATCATTAAATGCTGTTAAAATATCCAACTGCTCTTCTTCTGTAGCAATCATAAATTCATCAGAAATTCTTGCACCATATTCAAACTTAACCGGTACAATTTTAACTGGTGCGATAGCAATACCGCCTTCGGTTTTCTTTCCATTCTCTGCGACAATATCAATTTCATTGTCCATAGAAAAAATCATTTCTTTCAATCCATTAAATGGAATCGGTGTCTGACCACATAATGCAGCCAGTGCTGACTTCCCTTTTACTTTTGTAATAAGATCTTTGACCAGTGTAGGGTCAAACATTGTTCCTTTTGATGTTGCCATATTTTTTATTCTCCTTTCAAACTAGCCAGCATGCCTTTCATTGCTGTCTTTTTGTCATCAATTTTTTGTGGATCTCCTCCTGCAAGTGGAGGAACATCTTTTTTTCTCAAGAATTTTGCCATTGTCTCAGCATCTTTCTTGATTTCCTCTTCATCAGATCCACTTAATCTACCTGCAAGTTCATATGGGATTCCATTTTCATGTGCAATTCTCATCTTGAGAGAACTGGTCTCGTATCCCTTGATCTTGCCCTGTGCCTCTTCAAGCTGTTTCTTGTATCCGAGGTTCTTTTCTCCATCACCGTTAATTTCCTTGTTCAACGCTGCAATCTGCTGTTCAAAACCATCGGATTTTGCTTTTAGAACATCATAATCTTCTGCTTTTTTCTTGTAACCATCAAAGCCTTCATATTTTGCTTTCACTCCCGCAATGCGCTCTCCGATTACTTTATCAAGCTGCTCCTGTGTTGTAATTGGTGTAAATTCTGCCATTTTGTTACTCCTTTCTCCATTAACCGCTGGGTTGCGTAATATGTAAAAAGACACCCTAAGGTGTCTCTTAACAACTAACTCTTTGTTTTCTTTTCTTCGTTTTCGTCTCACTGCACGCCCAGTATGCAAGTATGATACTGTCAAGCAACGCAATCTCCATCTCTTCTTTCATTGCCTTGTAGCCAAATCCACCATTAGTTCCTATTGTTCTTTTTTCACAGTTGCTTACTACCTGTACTAATGATGGCTGCCCGAAATGGATAATATTTTTTTGATATAGCCCTTGTTCAAACGAGGCATTCGCGGCAATGATTTCCTTCACTGTCGGAAGGTGTGAATTTTTTATACCACAATCTTTCATTTCATTTTCCATTAACTGCTGTCCTGATGCTCCATCTATAATCACCTTTCTCGCTTTCCAGTTTTTCAAATATGCTAGTATCCATGTATCACCTGCACGTACTTCACGACAATCGATACACTCTAAAAATATCTTGCCATCTCTCGTTTTAGACGCAACTCCCATTGCCACATTCCCATCTTTGCTGTATTTGATCCCTACAAAAAGATCTCCTGTAAGCTCCGGTGGGGCATCAGCTTTCAGTTCATTCCATTCTGTTGCGCTGATAGCTGATTTCTGATTATAGCGAATCCATAATCCTAATCGCTGGATATTAAAATCAATCGGATCTGAACCAATCTCATCCGTTACAGACCTTTCCGTGAATACAGTTCCAAGAGATGGATTTGTCTCGTACCAGGCATCTATATCTCTTATATCTGTCTGCTCCGGCACGGACCATTCCGCCCACCCGGAGTTAACCGTTTGCCCTTCCAAGGTTGCCTTACGGAATTTTGTGAAAACCGTTCCGGAGCTTACAGGAGTTGGTGGTGTTCCACAAAAAATTGTCTGTGGATTCTTGCTATCTGTAACGACATATTTTAATGCACTCTCCTGATCATCTTGGTACTCTTGTGCCTCATCGATAACCAATAAATCAAATCCTTCTCCCAGACCACCTTTTGATGTTCTGGTTCGGAATTCGATAATTCCACCGCCAGCAACTTCCAAATGTTCTTTTCCAAATGCCTTATATGAAGAAACGACCTCGATATTTGCTTTCTTTAGCAAATTCGAAAGTCGTTCCCATGCGCTGTGTGTAGTTGTGGTTCTATGTGCTGTATGTAGGATTCTTTCGCCTTTCTTTAATCCATACATCTCCCTTATTGCAACAATTTCATTCTTTCCATTACGCCTTGGGACTGAATACCCGAATTTGGTATGTACCCATAACCCCTCTTCGTTTACGGCCAAAATGTCTGACAGTAGAAGCTCCTGCCACTCCTGTGCAGTTCTTCCTGTCGAATTGTAAATGTCTATTGCTTCAGCTCCATATGTTGAAGAATAAGGCAGCACGACAGATTGTGTCGGGGTCTGCCGCCCCTTCCTTACTTCTCCCATGTAGCCTCCTCAAAAAATATAAGCCACCAGAATAATCTGGCAGCTTATTTAATCTCTATTATATCTTTTATTTCATCTAGCGGAATTCCATAAAATACTTTTCCGGCATCTAGTTCTATTTCTTCTTTTCCAGACGATGTGTCGTATTCTGACACTGTATTGGTGAATATCCCTTTTATACGATTTCCGTCTATATCTGTCACAATAATTTTTTTGTGCAAAAATCTTTTTACTTCATCATATGTCATGTTTTTATCCTCTTTTTGCTCGGGTAATCATATTTCATTCTCAATTTCTTTTATCATTTCATTGAACATCTCTTCAAGTGTATAATCATCGAGATAATATGATTGTCCATCATCAGCCATGTGTGTTTTGGCTTTTTCCTCATTATCTGCGAATTCAATTACGAGACGTTTTTTTTCTATAATATCAATATGTATGGCTACTTGATTCGGTAAAATAAACCAATCTTCATTATTGATTTTACGTTCTTCATATATTTTTCTCAATCTGTTTTCAATATATTCAACGCTTTCTCTCGTCTTAGTCATTTTTCTCATCTCCATTCAGATTATAGCGCTTTGTCCCTGTTCTTCCGCTTGATGTTTTA
This sequence comes from Dorea sp. Marseille-P4042, assembly GCF_900290215.1. Lineage (NCBI taxonomy): Bacteria > Bacillati > Bacillota > Clostridia > Lachnospirales > Lachnospiraceae > Dorea > Dorea sp. Marseille-P4042. The sequence goes on from NZ_OLMI01000001.1 coordinate 715,644, forward strand.
TAATAGGCTTCTCCATGATGGCTATTGGTTTCAGGATGATATTGTAAATATCCGTCCCCATCATAAGAGACTCGAAATCCACCGCCTTCTTCAAATGGTATGCCTTTTAAGCTCCCTCTTCCTAATGGTTTAACTTCATATCCGGCTTTCTCCAATGCTTTTTTCAATCCTTCCGGTGTATATGCCTGAAACATCTTTGGGTGTTCAGCTATCCTGATTGCTAATTCATTTTTTTCTCTTGCTTTTCTTTCCTCTATTTTATCAGATTCTTTTTCGTATTTCCATTCTTTTGTCCATACATTTTGCTTTTTACCGTCTCCCGGATAATACTCAACAATGCAATCACAATTATCATGTCTCCGAAACACATCTTTAGGAACATCTGGATATACATATGTTCCAGCTACCTGATTACACCATTCGCAACAATGTCCGGAGGATCTCCGTATAATCTTTGGTCTCAATCCAGCTTTTGCATGAAAATCTGCATTTTTTTGAACAGTATCGTCCATTGCTTTCTGAACCAAATTCCGTACAGGTGCATCGAGAATCCATTTCACATCATCAAAATATTCCTCACTTGAAATCCGATTTACAATACCATTTATATTATCCTGTTGGATTTGTGCTCTTATTGTTTTAATTCCAATGCCTGCTGCTTCGTTCATGATCTGCTGTACAATAGCTGCATTATCTGCCGCCATCTCATAAGCTTCCTTCAACGTCGGATCCAATACTCGGGAAGCAATGTTATAATACATCTTTCCATCTGGCAATATATCAGATGATAAGTTGTCCGAATATGATTGCGCTAAGATTTTCCCAATCTCTTGTGCCACCTCGTTTGCTTGGCTGTATGAAGTCTTACCTCTCTGCGCCTGTTTTTTGAAGTTTTTAATGATGCTGCTCTTTTCAATATCATGATAGAATTGTTTCTGTATCTTCTCCAAAAGTCCTGGTGTGATGTCCTCCATAGGCTACACCTCCGAAGTTACTGGCAGATTACTCATGTTAATTCCAGTTAAATCTCTTAAGTTATCTGCATTGAAATATCCTGGCACTGCCTGGTTAATCTTAATTGCTCCATCTCCAATATTGGACAGCATTGCTGCATCTGGTTCAAACACTGGTTCCCAGATTGGCGTCGTCATATATACCTGATTACGGTAATATTGATAATCATCACGTAGACATGCAGCCAGATAGCCAGCATTCAGAAATCCACTACCAAATGCTCGCTGTGCTTTTCTTGCTGTCAGTCTCAGATTCTCGTGTGATGCCTTGATTGCTTCCTGGCTAGCCGGATTCTCCGTTGCAAATCCTAAGTCATCAAGGGTCAATCCGGTCTCTCCGGCAAACAACGCGGCAAACATTTTAAGTTGATCTAAATGTGGTGCCATAGACTGCTGCTGGAATTGTCCTAAAGTCGGCGAATCTCCCTCCTCATCTTTATCAAATTGTAATAAGCTCGATACAGTAGCTTTCCACTTATCCATCTGTTCTGCGTCCGGATCCAGACCAACTACATATTTTTGCGGAAATGAATAAAACTCTGCAGTTATCTCAGATCGCTTCAAAGTTCTCATTGCTGATTCTGTAATTGACATACATGCCCGGCTGATTCTAGAATGACCAAATGCTCTCTTAGCATCCGGTCGGAATATGATTGGCACCAGTAGCGGTGCTGGTGCGTTATCATCAAAAAGCTGAACAAGTACTCCGTTTCTGTAGATTACTGTCCACCCTTCTACAAAATAAGCCTCTACGGTCACTTTTCCATTGTCATCGCGTTCCAGTACTGCATAGCCTTCCGTGAGCAGATTTGTAATTGGATTGATAATTCCAGTCGCATTTGCTCCATCAATTACCTGTAATCTCGGGAAGTCATCTTCACCTTTCGAGATGTAGATGAAACAGCAGGAAGAAATCAATGCCGACAGTACCGCGGAATCATATAATATATCCGGATTATTCATTCGAAATATCCCTGTCATGTCAAAATTGTCATCGCGAAACCCACGGAACACTAGCCTGTCCGCAATCGAATCTACGGCCTTTGCATTCCATCCAAGTACTGCTTGTAACCATTGCAGGCTAGGTGGTGTGGCAATTCCCATGTCCCGCGCTATATTTTTCATTTCATAGAATTTATACCGTCTTAATACTCGGCTTCTCTTTCGATTCAGCTTTTTCCTTAGGTAATCTATGCCCCTGTAATCTGCCATTTATTTCTCCTTTCCACGCCATTTTCTCTCAGCGTGTGTTTTTTTTCGCAGTGACGGTGTGAAGTCCGCGCGCACCCGAGGTGGGGGAGGTATGCCCCCTATCCGTCAAGATTATTTAGGTCTATAATTACTCCAATCAAATGTATGAGGAAGTACCCTGTTTCCAATTGATTCTTCTTGTTTTCCTCCGCCTCTACTGTCTATCAGCTTGTCGCTCTTCTGTCTGTTACAGGTCCAATGTGCAAGCTGCATATTATCCAAGTCAGATGGATGTCCACCTTTCGCGATTGGAATAATATGATCTATGCATGGCGACAACGGATGTGGATACTTGAGTGAAAAGTCCACAGGCTTTCCACATATTCCACACACAGTCTGGGTTGCATAAATCTTTTTCTTATTCTTTTCAAAAGCTCCACGGTGGGTACCGTCTTTATCTGGTCTATTCCTCTTCAATATTTACTTTCTCCTTGCATGCAAATGGCAGCAATCAATTGACTGCTGCCATCATCGTCTTCTCTTTATTATAAATATCTACTACTTCTTTTTTATCCTGCACAACAAAAGAACAGCCTGTTGCCAAGCCGTTCCTTCTAGGACTGTATATACCTTGTAAGGGGATTGTGAAACCATAATGAAATCTGTTTTTCCACTAAGTTCATTATAACAATAACACATCTAAAATATGAATGTTATGAATCTTTTATGTCTGCATTTATTACCTTGGATACCATTGATTGGGTATATCCTAAACTCTCACCAGCTTCTTTCTGTGTCATTCCGTCCAGATACACCATTTCAAATATCTCTTTTTTCATGCCTACAGGTAACTGTGATATATACCTTTCTACTTCTTCGTTCTCCTGCTCCAATCTGCTGAGATCTTGCTGCTTCTCTCTGATGCGTTCTTTTAACCTGGTCGCTTCCTTTGGTTCTTCCATTACTACCTTTACATGCTGCTCAATATATGGAAATTCATCACCTGACTTTGTGACCTTGCCCGGTACTACCGGAACATTATCCAACTGCTCCACTAATCTGTCTATTGTCTTCTTGATTCCGGCTATTCTTCTTTTGTTGGATTTATACTTTTTCAACTGCTTTCTATCCATCGTTATATCCCACCTGTTCCTGAATAGCTTTCATAATCTTTTCTTCGTCCAGATTACAATATGTTCCAATATCATTCCGGAAGAATCGTTCGCAATCAGCTTTACTCCATAATGCCTGCTGGTCATTCGAATGTCTTTTCAATCGTTTTAATGCACTGCGATAATCTTCTACAGCTAACTTCACGATTGCAAATACCAGCTGCTCATAACTTTCCATGTACGCCAACGGCTTTCACCTCCTCCGCTTTATGCTGCTGTCTCCATTTTATATTTCTGGAACAACTCTGCTTTTTCTGTGTGATACCGAATCAGCTCATTGACTGCTGCCCGCTGCGCCTCTTCTACCTGGTGCGAATTATAGACCTTCAGACCAACACACCACTCTTCGCCACCTTCAAATAATTTCCATTCCCAGTTAATATAGGCAATGTATGCTATCTTTTTTCCTTCCTCTACCAGGTTTATCTGATTCATGTTTTCCCGGATCCATTTCACATCATCGCCTCCATATCCTCTGCACGTCCTTCCCAAAGGTTTGCCTTTTCCTTGCAGTAGTCTATAATGGTCTCGACTGCTGCCATCTCTACTGGTTCAATATCAAGCTTTCCAAATCCTTCCATGGAATCCAGATAGGCATATCCACTCCCTCCTGTATACCTATAATACAATTTCCAGTTCAAGAATCTCTCGTCCCAGAGTAATATTGCAATTACTTCGTCCTCTTCTTCATCATATAATTCAAGACGTTCGTCCGATTTAATGGTCCACATTTCTTTCTAAGCCTCCTTGCTTCAATCATCTTATTCCGGTCATCTCTGTAATAATCTGCATGAGCCTTCCGGCAGTTGTTCTTGTATTTGTTCTTATTTTCTGGAATATTGTTATTCATTACCACCATCTCCTTCGTCGTTTTTTTATTCATCAACTTCCTGTTCAAGCCAATGTGCTTTACAAGCTACGCATACCTCTCTACTTAGTACAAGACTACCTTCTTTTCGGCAATATGCTCTTTTATCACCTGCATAATATGGACAATTTATGTTGTAATAAATCATAGCTTCTTCGCTTGAACCGGCATCATCAATGCTTACTCGATTCAAACATCTTCCGCTAGATTCCAAACCGTCCAGCAATAGATTTATCATATACTCCCTATTTGTCATTCTGTTTTTCCTCTTTATATGGTTCCGGCAACGGCATCCAGGCTATCACTTCCCCGTCATCTCCTATAATGCAATCACATCTCCATTTACCATCCGTTGTATAAGCCGGTGCCACTGTCCTTTTGCCATTGCTATACTCTATAGTCGCAATCACAGTATCGGACCTCTTTTCAAACATTGCTTCCGTCCATTTGTCAGTGCCTTTCCATCTTGCAAACATGCTGTCGCGTTCTTTTGGCATTCTCTCACTACATGGAATCCACTGAGTTTCTTTCAGTGCATGTATCCCCCTTTCAATAGCATCTACTGTTTTCTTAGACCAGCCCCATTCCAAATGCTTCGTCAATCTGTCTATTGCTCGTTGATTATTCATTTATCTCAGCTCCTCCTATTTCTTCGTCAATCTTTCTCCTACCACTGCCTTATCACATACTTCCACGTCACAACCACGTTCCCTACCGGTATGGATACAGTAATCACAACCGCCTGCATCACTATGGCGATACTGACATGTCCTGCATTTATGACGGTCAGAGTTATCTCCAGTCATATCTGCCTCATCATGCTCTCGCTTCCGTTTTGCATGCATATATACTGTTCCATAAGGAATGCCTGTTCTTTCTGCAATCTCTTTCTTTGTAAGTCCTTGGTCTAGAAACATCCAGATTACTTCCTGTTTTTCTGCCGGAGTCATCTACTTCTCTCCCTTCTGCAAATTCTTAAGAAATTCCACCAAATACGTTTCACTGTCTGCATATTGTATATACTGATGATCATAAATTTCATCTGTGGTACCTGCTTTTCTTCTCCCTTTTTCCAATAGGTGATAATAATGCTCATCACGAGGTACACATTTCCAAGCTTGTTCTCTCTGAGGATACTCTGCTACCACCAGCCTGCTGCCATCATCGAAATCATACTTGTAATAATTCACATCTATATTTTCATCCCGGTACCATAATCCCCATTCTTTATAGTTATTTAGCCATTCTTTCCGCTGGTCGTTATTCTTGAGTTTTGGAAGTTCCGGCTGTTCTGGTTCTTCCGGAGGATTCAATACCATATCCAGATCATGGATATATCCTGCCAGTGCTGCAACTAATATCTTCTGCTTCCGGACTCTGATATCATTTTGACTGAATTCTTTTTCAGCCATCTCCAGATACATCCGGGCTTTCTGATTCTCTTCCCTTGCAATATCGATATCGGTCTTCTCAGATACTTCTTCGTACAACTCTGGCTCTGATGGAGCATCAACAATTGCAATACCTTCCGGCTGTTCCACAATGACCGGTTCATTTTCTTCCGAAATCTCCTGATAATCCTCCACAGGCTCTGTTACTTCTTCCATTATGTCCTGAGGAATTTCAATTCCCACATTTTCCTCTTTGGGAATCTCTTCATCATGCTCATGCAATTTCTTGTAATGATTCCAGCAAGCTGCGCATTCTCTCCATCCTTGTAACTGGTCCTCGTCTGAAGTTCCCCAGTTCTCTCTCGGACAACTTGTCTGTCCTGGAGGACAGCTTGACTGTTCTGGTTTGCAATCTGTATTTTCCGATTGTGCGACGTCGCACACTTCCTCACTCGGCTGTTCTTCAATCTTCTGCTGTGCCTCTTCTATTGCGACTACATTCCACATGGACTGTATGGCTGCTGCCAGGTAGAACCAGTCGTAGTCACCCAGATAGTCACAATTTACCGAAAAAACCTGGATATAATCATCAAAGAGATTAATAAATGCTGATTTTTCTCTAATTTCAAAATAATGAGTTCTGCTTCTCCCTTCACAGAATTCCTGTCTGATCAGTATAGGACTTGTAGTCACATCCATAACTCTGTTCTGATAGTTCTCCAGGAACCAATTCTTGCGAAGTTTTATAAATCCTCTTGCAAATGCATTTAAGTATTCCCATACTTCTTCTGTCGGCTTCTGCAGTTCTACTTTTGTCTTTTCTTCCTGCTCCGGCAGAACTTCCGGAAAATCTTCCACGCTCATCTGACCGGGAAGCTGCTCTTCGGGTTCCGGATCCGGTGTTCGAATCTCTCTGATTTCCCGGACTGTCATTTCTGGCTTTACTTCCTCCAACTGCTCACTGTCCAGATATAACATTTCCTGGAGCTGGCTCTTACCGAAATCCTTATAACCGCTATCCAGGAATGGGCTATATCCTCCTTGGGAGAACTTCTCATTCATCTGCATCCAGCGGATTGCTGTAGATCTCTTGATGCCATATTGGTCTTCAGCAAATTCGTAAACACTTGCATATCCGTCTTTCCGGAAGCCTTCTGATTCCTTGATCTGTCTGAGATAAAATCCGATTCCGATAAAGTTCTGTGTCATGCCCTGCAGCTTATTCCGGATAATCTCTTTTGCTTCCCGATAATCAATATTCAGATACCACTCTTCCTTTTTCTCAATCTCACTCATTGTTTCCTCCTAGCATCTGTAGCTCCAATGCGTTCATGTCATAATCACGACCGGTATAATTGTTGAATCTTGACTTCTGAGGTTTCCGGCTCTTCGTTTTCTTCTCAGTATCCTCAAAACCTTTCGTTCCCCATGAAGTTGCTTTCTTTACAATGGTTAATTGCTTTCCCGGATCGCTCGTTAATGACACAAGTTCTTCCCTTAGAGCCTCCACCTGTTCCGGAATGATGGATCCATAATTATTTTCACGGACAAGCAGGTACAACTGAAAAGCCTGTTCCACTTCCGGCTGAAACGCTATATATATTTTTTTATTTACTTTACTTTCCTTTATAGGGGGCGAATCATTATCTGTACCCTGCAAATGGTCATTTGTCGGTTGCACATTTGAAAAAAGGTTGACTTTAACTAAGCCTTTGCATTCTTCGGGTTTCAAAAGCCAATATTCACTATATACAGTTTTATTCCGTCGTTCTGACAATACTGTCCAGAAACGCCGTTGGATACCTCTACTGGTAAGCACTCCCCACTCGTCAAATAACCTCTTATCAAAGAGATCCACCTGCAAGCAGTAGTCCACAGTTTCTTTCACTGTACCGGAACTGATGCCGCCGCCCATCTTCCTTGCAGTCGTTGCACAGTCGTCATAGCCCCATTCATAGAAATATCCATTTACCCTGTACGCTCTCTGACATAAAAAGAAATATATCCCGAAGCCTTTCCAGCCTTTTGCGTCCAAGAGCTTGTCTATCTTCTTGTCTCCGTCAAATATATCAACCGACCAACCAGCGTAATCTATCCCCTGTTTTGGTCGTCCTGACACTTCTTATTCTCCTTTTCTCCCTGCACTGCCCGTACAGGGAGTTATTCGTGATACAATAAAAACCTAAGGTGCTGTTACCTACGCAATCACAGTAATGTGATACTCCTTTAATTCCTCGGAAAGTTCATATTCCAGATATTCCTTGATTTTCTTCATGGTCACATTCTTCCACAGTCCGCCGTCAGCTTCGACCAGTTTGAACTGTGGTCCTCTCTCGCTGTCCTTAATGCGGAATACATAGGAACTCTCCGGTTGCTCAATCTCTGCAAATGTACGATACGGTCTGAGCCTGACCGGATTCGGCACGATCACATCTGCCAGTTCCACACCTGATTTGATGGTTGTCTTCTGAGATACACCATCATCGGAATAATTAGCCGTTGTTCCGGATTTGATATTGCCGGCTACCTGCATGATTGTAGTCAAGTCTATATTATCTACAAAGTTCGCCTGCAGCTCAATCAGGAAGCGCTCCTGGTCATAATAATCATCAAACCGGAACTCATTCACAATTGCGCTTGCTGTCATCAATGTCTCTCTGTTCCTCTCATCAATAAGTCCTGAGAATAAAAGAACCCTTGTTGGACTCACTACATGAAGAATGGAAGATTCTCTTAACTCTTCCGGCTTTCCTTTGATATAATCCACCAGTGCTGTTAATGTATTTACAGACAAATCTCTTGCCATTGGAAAGTTATGATATCTGGTAAGGTCCTTGGTACAATACGTCTCACCATTAATCTCCAATAACTTCGGCTCCATGCTCTCTGCCTTCAGACCTGTAATATACTGTAATGCTTCTTTTAATCCTTCCATCATCTTAAGTCCTCCTTATGCTTCTCTCTTTCTAAGATCTACTACTTTGCTGCCTTTTTCCATGATTTCGCCTGTCTCTGTATCCACGGTCTTACCCTCGACCTTTACAGTTGCTTCAGGCATTTTACTTCCGATTTCTGCCGCATCAATTGCTCCGCTCGTCAAATCCTGCTGAACGCCCAGCGCTGTAACAGCTCCAAGCGCCGGTGCGAGTGTTGGCTTCGAATTCACATTAGTCGTGATAAAGTTCCTCTGCTCATTTGGCTTGAACTCAATCGTGACAGTGATCTTTCGCTTGGCTTTCACATCTGTGTTCGGATCAACAACATTTCTCATGACCGCCTCAATATCTCGGTTGATCTGTCTGCTGAGTTCACCGCCCGCAAATGTTTCCAGGTTAAAGTGTCTCATTGCTTAACATACCTCCTGTGTAATTTATTAAAAACTCTGACTTTATATCAGATGTTCTTTACAATCTGTTCTTTCCGAAAGTCTGAATGAACTCTTCTCTGGTTCCATAATGTTCCTCCCAGTACCGCTGTGCCATCTGCTTGAGCTGCAGATCCAACCCGTGATTGGGATTCTCATGAACGCTGTCTTTTTCGTGCTCATGTAGATAGTATGCTATGGGAATTATGAAACCATATTGTTCAGACTTCTTTCTGTATGGTCCGTAAAATATATGGTGCCTGTGACAGCTCGGTGTCCCCGTGAAATAACAATGCGTCATGTCTTTCGTGAACACGCTCCACAGCTTTTTAGCCATTTACGATCACCTCAATGCGGACTGCTGCCATAGAATTTCTTATAATCATTGACTGACCGCCTTTCTGTTCCTATAATAAAATTGGTTGTTTTACCGAGTGCTCCAGCCTTGCCGGGCTTTTGTGAGCACTCATTTTTAATTTGCCAGAGCAAATATCTGGTTCAACTGATCTGGCGTATGAATTGTCGGTCCAGCAGTGATCCAACCGATCAAATAATATATTTTGGAAGACTGTGAGCTGAAATTATGTTCTTCCAATACCTTTTTAATGTTCTCCAGCTCGGACTCAAATTCTTCTTTCGTCAACAACTTCGGGATTTCACGTATTTCCTCCCATTTTATGTATCCGTTAGCTTTTCTCCACTCCTGGTACTCGTCCTCAAGATCTGCATCTTCGATCTCCCTGTGAAGTCTTTGAAACTCCTCAAATTCAGTCTGATACCCGACCATATCTCTTGACATCATTTCGGTCGTATCACACTGATCTGCACATCTTCGAAACAACGCCTCTTTCGCGATATCATTCATGATTTACACCTCCTCTACCCAATCGAAATACGGCACATAATGACAAAGACTGCTGCCAGTGCCAGCATTACATCTGGAATAATTAAACTTTTGATGCAAAGAACATATCGCTCTCTTTCCAACTGGTGAATCCTACGCCTGACTTCCCATGGTGCATCATCTCTCAGTACCATATTTGTTGATTTTCTTTTTCTCAAGCTTGTCCTCCTTCCTACCGCTTAAGCGGTTTTCTCTCGCTTATATCCAAGTTGCTCCAGCGCCCGCCGGTTCCATTCGTCTACCAACCTCTGCCGTTCTTCCTTGGAAAGAGAAGAAATTTCTTTTTCTTCTCCGTTAATTACTACAATGTTAAAATGTTTCAATTCCACCACCTCTTCTATAAGTTATGTGGTACGGTTTGTACTTGTTGCTATGAGATGCAATCCTTTTCGCACAATTGTGAATACGCCAAGAAATAATAAAAAAATTAATATCATCATTCCAATGGCATTAGGCAAAATACTTATAGCTTCTATTAATGCCGATGGCGTAAAAACTAGTATCCAGCCAATTATCTTTCTCAGTTTCATCTACTCACCTTCCTATTTCTTCATGCCAATGCGAATCGCACAATCCTTTATTTCAACTACTGTTGTTATCGGCGCTTCTCCTATATACTGACTAATCTGCTCCACGGCATCTCTCATGCATTTTCCGCATATCGGACAGTAATTTGCTTGTGCGGGTAATTCCGCAAAACATACTGGACATAACCGCTTCATTTCGTCCACCTCTCTTCTATTGCATCTTTCCTCAATCTCTCCTATACTTTAGATACAGGCACTACCATGCCGAGTATTTATAAAAGGAGTCTTTTTTATGGAACATCAAATTGATTGGAGTGCTACCGCTGCATGGATTGCTTTGGCTATTTCTATCATCAGTCCTGCGATTACAACAATTCTTTCTAATCGTCATCAACTTAAACTGCGTGAACTTGATATTCAGGAAAAACACTCTGATGCTTACAACAATGCTCTTGTTTCAACAATCGAAGAGTTTATCACCAAAGTTGGTAGATGTGTTTCCCGCCCGAGCGCTCCGGCACGTAAGGAATGTGCAGAAAGTTTTTTCCGCATATATGCTTATACTCCACAATCTTTATGGCCATTTCTTGACGATTTGAATAATAAAATTGATTGCGACGATTGGGACGGTGCTCTCAAACTTTTTAATAGCATAGCTAAATCATTAGCCTGTTTATTAAAAGGAGAACAGCTAATACTTCCATCAGAGCAATCCATGTAACTTGAAGCTTCCAATGCGGAGGCTTCATTTTAATTTCAACGCTTCCACATACTATTGCTATAATCATTACAGCTATAAAACATATAATATTAATGTCCACACTCTACTCACCTCCCACATTCATCATTCCGAAGTAATTGATTTTGTTAAGTCAATCTTGGGAGTATAACATGGCAAAATAACTGAAAAAGTAATAAAAATATTGAAAGTGCTATTCCTACGTCTGAAGCCGTTATCTTTGGCAGTTTCTTTTTATCGTCTCTCACCTTACTCACCTCTCTTTCTCTATTTAAGTTGCATTTTATTCAACTTTTATTTTAAAAAAATATCATCTCGTTCTGTTTGAGATAAATTCAAAACATTTGACAACGATACTATTTCCGAAGCCGTGAATTCGCCCACTCCCTTAAGTCGATTGTATAATGTTTCTCTCAAAATACCTGATTTTTCAGCAACTGCTTTTACTGTCATTCCACTATCTGTTATTTTATCCTTTAGCATCTTTATATCCGGCATTTTATCCACTCCTTTCTAGTTGCATTTAATTCAACTACCTCTTTTATATCACTCTGTTGCATTTCTGTCAACCTATTTACACAAAAATGTTGAATTATTTTCAATCATATGCTATTGTAGGATTATGAAATGAGGTGAATGAATGTTACAACTGTATAAAAATATAAAATCAAGAAGAATTGAATTAAATATGACTCAATCCGATTTGGCTTCTAAAATGGGTTATGCCGATAAAAGTATGATTGCTAAAATCGAGAAAGGCGTCATAGATCTTCCTCAATCTAAAATTATTGCATTTGCAAAAGTTTTAAATACCGCTCCTGGTATATTAATGGGACTTGATGGAACCTCAGTTGATCAATCAAGTTTATCTGAAGGTATCAAAATTAAAATATATGGTCGAGTTGCTGCAGGCATTCCACTGGAGGCAATTGAAGATGTTATCGACGAAGAAGAAATTCCCGAGGAACTGGCACGGACCGGTGAGTTCTTCGGACTTCGAATCAGCGGTGATTCGATGGAGCCGGATATTCATAATGGAGATACTGTAATTGTAAAAAGACAGGATGATGCGGAATCCGACGAGATTGTAATTGCTCTTGTGAACGGGAATGATGGTGTGTGTAAGAGACTAAAGAAGTATGCAGACAGTATTGCTCTTATCTCATTAAATCCTAATTATGAACCGATGTATTTTAGCCGGGAAGAGATTGACGAAAAACCGGTGAAGATTATTGGTAAAGTCGTAGAGCTTCGTCGAAAATTTTAAACATATATAATCGCTTTGGTGTTTATATAAAAACTTATTTAAACTTACTTATTTTCACTCTACTAAAGAAGGAGAAAAATATGGGAATTGGTGATATTTTTAAAACTGGACAATTTAAAAATGAAATTGAAGAACTAAAACAAGAAAATGCACGTTTACAGGGAGAGTTAAATCATGCGCAATCTTTACTCACACCAGAAATGCAAGATGCGCAAAAACTTCACGGACTTATAGACAAGCTCAACTCTCAAAAATCATCTTTGGAAAGCAACATAAAAGATATTGAAGCTGACATTTCGCGCCGTGTATCTAATATTGAGAATCTGGATAACGAGATAAGGAACCGCGAAAAGCAGATTATAGATTTGGACGATGAAATTCTTGTTCAAGAGTTTGGATTGTACCGTCCACATTATAGCTTTGCAAATGCTCTTGACTATAAAGATAAATTGGCTGAGATACGTGCAAAGCAAAAGACTCTTATAAAAAATAAAGATGCTGTAACTGGAAATACAAATTGGCGGGTAAATGATAGCCTCTCTAAAGGACGGAAAATGGTTAATGACACGCAAAAGCTTTTACTTCGGGCATTTAACACCGAATGCGATGATCTTATATCTAACGTAAAATATACTAACTATGATGCATCGTTGAACCGAATTTACAAATCCGCAGAGTCTATTTCGAAGCTTGGAACAATTATGGATATTTCCATAAAATCTGCATATTTGAATTTAAAAGTTGAAGAACTTCGATTAGCATTTGAATATCAGCAAAAGAAACAGGAAGAAAAAGAAGCTCAAAAAGCTGCCCGTGCAGAACTTCGCGAAGCTGCCAGACTTCAAAAAGAAATCGAAGCTCAGAGGAAAAAGATTGAAAAAGAACAAACTCACTATCAAACAGCTTATGACCATATCCTGAAACAGTTAGAGCAATCTCCAGAAGACTCTGCTCTTTTAGCTAAGAAGTCTGAACTCGAAAATCAATTGCAGGATATCGATAAAGCAATGAAAGATATTGATTACAGAGAAGCAAACCAAAGAGCTGGATATGTATACGTAATATCCAACATCGGAGCATTTGGTCCAGATATTTACAAGATCGGCATGACAAGACGATTGGACCCACAAGATCGCGTTGATGAACTTGGCGATGCATCTGTGCCATTTAACTTTGATGTACATGCTATGATTTTCTCTGATGATGCGCCAGCGTTGGAAACAGCACTGCATAAAGCTTTTGAGGACAGAAAACTCAATATGGTTAATACGCGTAGAGAATTCTTCCACGTAACTCTTGATGAAATAAAAGATGTTGTAAAGAAAAACTTTGATAAAACAGTGGAATTTATTGATGTTCCAGATGCAGAACAGTATAGAATAAGTTTGAAGATGCAACAAGAAATGTATAAATAAAATAGAAATCGCCACCCCGTTGGCTCAGGGTGGCTCGCATATCCGAAGATATACTATATCTGATTGTTCAAGTCATATTGTATCATTTTCGGAGCAGTCTTGCAAGCGGAACTGTTGTTCTGTGCTTGGCTGTTATTTTTATACGCAAATTTGTGCGACGTCGCACATATATACTAAGGAAGGTGATATGATGAGTAAATTAAGATATGCCTATGGCTATATCCGCGTATCTACACACGATCAGGAAGAAATCTCTCCGGATTCTCAGGAGAATCTTCTCCGGGAGTATGCTACCAGGAACAATATTGTAATCCTTAAGATTTTCTCTGACCTTGGAATCTCCGGCCGGAAAGCTGAAAAGCGTCCAGGCTTCCAGGAGATGGTCGGACTTGCAAAGGGTTCTGATCACCCGGTAGATCTGATCCTGGTATGGAAGTTCTCACGATTTGCCCGGAACCAGGAAGAATCCATTGTCTACAAGTCTCTTCTCAAGAAGCAACACAACGTAGAAGTCGTGAGCATCTCCGAACCTCTTTCAGATAATCCTTTCGGCTCTCTGATTGAGCGTATTATTGAGTGGATGGACGAATACTACTCTATCCGTCTTTCCGGTGAGGTATTCCGGGGCATGAAAGAAAATGCGACCCGTGGAGCATACCAGGCCCGTCCGCCACTCGGATACAAGGTCGTGGAGCATGGCAAGCCTCCGGTAATTATCCCGGAAGAAGCAGAAATCGTGCGCATGATATTTAACTGGTATGCGAATGAAGGAATCGGATTTTTTGATATTGCAAGACGCCTGAACAATCTTGGGCTTAAGACCTCACAAGGCAAACCATTTGAGCGGAGATCTATTGAGTACATCATTCAGAATCCTTCCTACTGCGGTATGATTCGGTGGAACCGGACAGAAAACAGTACGAACAGAATCAAGGATAAAGATGAATGGATCGTCACAAAAGGACAACAGCCGGCAATTATTACAAAGGAATTATTTGATGCAGCACAGAAACGATTCGAAACAACCTACAGACCTTCCGGGAAACGCCCCTCTTCTACATATAAACACTGGCTATCCGGATTACTGAAATGTCCTACATGTGGACGCACATTGACTGCTGCCACCATGAAACGTGCGAACGGCGAGAAATACTCCTACTTCTCTTGCTATGGATATCATAAAGGAAAATGTGAGAAACCACATGGAATCAGTTCCCTTGTCCTGGAGAAAGAGGTCCTTGCCTGCGTCAAGGAATCTCTAAGCTCCGGCAACATTTCTTACACCTTAAAAGAACGTCAGCCGATAGAAGTCTCCAATGAGAAAAATATATTAACCAGTCGTCTGGAAAGTCTTTCCGGAAAAGAAGAACGAATCAAAGCTTCTTACCGTGAGGGAATTGATACTCTGGAGGAATATAAAGCGAATAAAGCACTGCTTCAGAAAGAACGCATACACTTGGAAGAACAATTAAAAGAACTGGAAGACAATGCTCCAAAAGATACGCCGAATCCTGCTGCCAACATGCTGTTGAGGGTGCAGGGCGTCTATGATATCCTAGTCTCAGATTCTTTTACTGCAGCACAAAAGAACGAAGCATTAAAACAGATCGTGGACAAAATTGTCTACAACCGAGAACAAGATTCTCTGAAAATCTATTATTTCTTATATCTGTAAAATACCCGCAAACCACTGTAAAATAAGGGCTTGCGGGTTCTTTATACGTTGTAGCAAAAAGGTTGACACAGTGGGGCTCAAAGACCTTAGGTGATCAAGGCTATACTCCTATCCAAATTCTGCGTTACTACTACGGTGATGACATGTATATTAACACTGCCAGTGCAATTTCCGGTATTCCATCGTCCTGGCCGGGTTACGACTTAAGTATCGGTTCCACCGGTGACAAGGTACGCCAGATGCAGGAGCAACTCCTTGTTATATCTGATGCCTATCCAGCAATTCCTAAGATTGATGCAGATGGAATCTTCGGTCCTGCCACTGAAGCTGCTGTACGAAAATTCCAGTTAATCTTCGGTCTTCCAGTGACTGGAATTGTTGATTATAAAACATGGTATAAAATCTCAGAAATATATGTTGGAGTATCTAGAATTGCAGAATTAAATTAGCTTAGATGGCTAAATACATCACCAAAGAATAAAATATATTGAGATGACTTAGGAACTATATTATCTAAATTTTCATGTGATACAGGTATGTTCTCCTGTATCACATGAAACCCTCAAACTGACAGAATAATTACATTTTTTCATGTTTCTTTTTTCCACGTTCATCGTAGTCATCAAGAAAATTGTAAATATCATCATCTTTGTGATATCCAATGATTGTTCTTAAATTTACATTATGAACACTTCGGAAAATATTCTTTTCAATCAGATTGCTTTCTTCTCTGAACTGCGCGATTAGTTCTTTCATTTCATCACGTTTGGAACCACGTCCTCCGCCACAGGTTGCACAATTTTCTGTAAACCTGCATGCACACTGGATAAAATTTAATTGATTATAATCTCGCCATCCAATAATATCCGCCTCTTTAATCAGATACATTGGTCGAATCAACTCCATACCTTCAAAGTTCGTACTATGAAGTTTAGGCATCATTGTCTCAATCTTCCCACTGTATAACATTCCCATCAGAATCGTCTCAATCACATCATCATAATGGTGTCCTAATGCAATCTTATTACATCCAAGCTCCTTCGCATGTGAATAAAGATAACCTCTGCGCATTCTTGCACAGAGATAACACGGATTTTTGTCAATGTCTGCTACAGTATCAAAAATATTGCTTTCAAATACTGTTAACGGAATTCCAAGGACTTTTGCATTATCCTGAATAATCTTCCAGTTATCTGCATTATATCCTGGATTCATTACAAGAAAGACGAGCTCAAAATTTGCTTTTCCATGTTTTCTAAGCTCTTGAAAAAGTTTCGCCATAAGCATAGAATCTTTTCCACCAGAAATACAGACAGCAATCTTATCTCCGTCTTTTACAAGTTCATACTCCCGAATTGCCTTCGTAAATTTGCACCAGACAGATTTACGGAACTTTTTAATAATACTTTTTTCAATATCCTTCTGTTTTTCAGCCATGACTGTCTCATTTTCCACAAAACGTCCAAGCATCATACGTAGAAAAGAACGATATCCACCTTCAATATTGTACGCCTCATATCCTGCTTCTTCCAGCATATTTACTATATAAGCACTCCACTCCCCAGTGTGGCAAAGTACATATACTGGTTTATCTCTCGGAATCTCATCTCTTCGATTGTCCACTTCCCGCATCGGAATATTGATTGCACCTTCAACGGTTCCTCTACAGTAAGCATCCTCCGGACGGATATCCAAAATTGTGACCTGATTTATATCTTTCTTCTCTACATCTTCTATAGTAATCGTCTTCATTTTCCCTTATGTCCTCTTATCTACGCAATATTTTCTCCATCACAGGATACACAAGCACTGCCCCATTTCTCACAGTCCACTTTTCATGGCGGATTGTACGGTACCCTCTCTTTTCAAACATAATTACTGCAGGCAACGTAGCCTCCAGACGTACCGACTCATATTCTCTGGCAATCACATCTTCCAACCGCTGCATAATCAGACTGCCAACGCCATGTCTCTGATAATCTTTCCTCACAAAGACCCGAGTAATATGGTTGCCCTCAAAACTGCCGGCACCAATCACACACTCCCCATCCTGAAGGATATAAATGCGTTCCTCTTCAAGATCACGTTCCAAATTCTCCCAGCAATGCTGCTGGCTAAAGAACCTTACCACTTCCTCCGGATAGTACTTTGGATAAACTTCTTGAATCGTATTTTGAACAAGATCATAGAATTCCTCCATATCATCAATTGTCGCTTTTGTATACTCCAATTCAACACCTCATACACAATTTCAATTTGGGACAAGTTATTTTTCAGTTGGGGACGGGGGTTTTTCAAAAAAACCCCGTCCCCAACTACAATTAAAAGAAAATTCTGGCAATATCGTTATACATCACTACTACCATCAAAATCATTAGAAGTGCCATGCCTGCCAGATGCACGTAGCCTTCTTTCTCCGGTGGAATCCGTTTCCTACGGATCGCCTCTATGAGTAAAAATACCAGTCGTCCTCCGTCCAATGCCGGTAATGGTAATAAATTCATGACCCCTAAGTTTGCCGATAGCAGAATTCCAATATTAAGGAATTGTGCTATTACAATAAATACACCATATGACTTGCTTTCATTATAAGTTGTATCTACCATATTTACGATTCCCACTGGACCGGATAATTGTTTGACGCCTACGTTTCCTGTCACCAGTTGTTTTAGACTTTCAAATGTAGTACATACCCAGAATTTAACTTCGTACGCACCATATTGAACAGATGTCCATGCATTTGCTTTTGTATTTCCACCTCCACTGATTCCGATACGATAATATCCAAGTTCGTCATCCATCTTCGGTACTAATGTCGCTGTATGTTTTTCTCCATCATGGAGATACGTTACTTTCACAGTCTCTCCTTGATGGAATTGATTATAATAAGTAATCTCACGGAAAATATTAATCTTCTTTCCACCCATCCGAACAATGGTGTCTCCCTCTTGTATGCCGGCCTCTGCCGCAGAATATCCTTCTTCTACACTCGAGATAACTGGTTTATCATATCCGACCATTGCTGTCAAAATTACAGCGAGAACAAATGCCATAATAAAGTTAAAAATCGGTCCCGCTGCAATGACTGAAATTCTTGCCCATACAGATTTTTTATTGAAGTTTCCAGGTGACTCTGTCTCTTCATCGTCTTCGCCCATTGCACAAAATCCACCGATTGGCAACAAATGTACAGCGTAAACTGTCCCTTTGTATTCTTTTGAAAATAATGTCGGACCCATGCCAATAGCAAATTCCTGTACATCAATGCCGTTTAACTTTGCAAGTGTAAAATGTCCAAGTTCATGAAAGAACACAATAAAACTAAAAATTAAGATTGCAAATATAATACCCAAATCTAACGATTACCTCCTGCTTTTGATTCGTACGTAAGTTTCAGCTTCTGTCTCCAGAATCTGGTCAAGTGTCGGGTTCTCAATATTCTTATGTGCTCTCATACAATCCTCTATAATCTCTATAATCTCCAGATATTTAATCTCCCTGTTCAAAAATTGTCCGACTGCCATTTCATTTGCCGCATTGAATACAGTTGGAAGCGATCCCCCTGTTCTTCCCGCTTCATAAGCCAGTGCCAGTCCGTAAAATGTATCCATATCCGGCTTTTCAAAATCCAGTTTTCCCATGCGCCAGAAATCCAGCCTGTCTCCCGGCAAATACCTGCGCTTAGGATAATAAAGTGCATATTGAATTGGAAGTTTCATATCTGGTGTACCAAGTTGTGCAATAATTGCGCCATCTTCATATTCCACCATAGAATGAATGACACTCTGCGGTTGTACAACGACTTGTACTTTATCCACCTCCACTCCAAAAAGCCATTTTGCTTCAATGACTTCCAGACCTTTATTGACCATAGTTGAAGAATCAATCGTAATTTTCCGTCCCATTGCCCAATTCGGATGCTTTAGCGCATCTTCTACCTGAATATTCAAAAGGTCTTCCTGTTTTTTCCCGCGGAACGGTCCACCAGAAGCTGTCAATAAAATCTTATGGATCGAATTCATCTTATTGCCTTGAAGTGACTGGAAAATGGCACTGTGCTCACTATCCACCGGAAGAATGGAAACCCCCATTTCTTTTGCCAGTGGCATAATGATATGTCCCGCAGTTACCAATGTCTCTTTATTTGCGAGAGCGATATCTTTTCCTGCTTTAATTGCCTCAACCGTCGGGCGGATTCCAATCATACCAACAACAGCTGTCAACAGTATCTCCACTTCTTCCATAACTGATACTTCAATCAGTCCGTCCATACCAGTTACGATTTTTACATCCAGATCCTGTACTTTTATTTTTAATTCTGCTGCTTTTTTCTCATCCCAGACAGCTACAAGTTTTGGCTGAAATTCCCTTATCTGCTCTTCCAGAAGCGAAATATTACTTCCTGCTGCCAGACCAAGTACCTCGATATCTCCATTTTCTCTTACGACTTCCAGTGTCTGTGTTCCAATGGAACCTGTAGAACCCAGAATTGCTATTTTCTTCATATTACCACCTTTTAATATATCATATGATTTCTCGTTACAAATTCCCCGCCAGCGCCATGGTCAGATAATAAATAATCGGAGCTGTAAATATTACACTGTCGAACCGGTCCAGAATTCCACCATGTCCCGGGATCAATTTTCCGTAATCCTTAATCTCATGATTTCTTTTAATTGCAGAAGCAGCCAGATCTCCAACCTGTGAAATCATTCCACCGACTCCGCAAATGATTGCGTATTCCAGAACTCCTGCCTGTGCTCCTGCCCACTGATTCACAGCTAATGCAAATAACACTCCTAGAAGCGCAGCCCCCAGTACGCCACCAATACCACCTTCTACAGATTTCTTTGGGCTGAGTTTTGGTGCCATCTTGTGCTTTCCAAGAAGCATACCGGCACAATACGCACAAGTGTCACAGCCCCAGGAACTTAAGAAAATCAACCATACAACTATGTCCCCATCTTCCAGCATGCGTGTCTGATAAATGTAGGACAACATTACTGCTACATAAAACACTCCAAAAAATACAGTCATCACCTGTTCAGATCTGTAATTTGGAAATGTAAATACATATACCGCCATAACTAATACTAAAAACACAATCGTAAAAAGTGTCATATACTGAAGATTCCCAGTATAGAGCAGTACATAATAGGCCACTGTTGCCAGATATCCTGCAAATCCTAAAAGTTTATTCTGAACTTCTATCACTTTATATAATTCTGTCAATCCAATCAGGCTGACAACCGCAAGCAGACCAAAAAGAACATTTCCTCCAGTTCCGACTGTCGCGATCAGCACAATCACCAGTATAATTCCACTTATGAGCCTTGTCTTAAACATCTTATTCCTCCTTCACGCCGCCATAGCGTCTGTCCCTGCGATTATACTGTTCAATTGCCTTCTCCAATTCCTGCTTGGAAAAATCCGGCCATGGAACATCGGTAAAATAAAACTCTGTATAAGCAAGCTGCCACAAAAGATAATTGGACAATCTCTGCTCTCCACTTGTGCGAATCAGAAGGTCAGGATCTGGAATATCGTGTGTATCCAGATACCTTTCTATACATGCCTCATTCACTTCTTCCGGCATAAGTTTTCCTTCTTTTACATCTTCAGCCAACGTGCGTACCGCTCTTGTGATTTCATCACGGCTTCCATAATTGATTGCAATCTGAAAATTCAATCCACCATTATTTTTCGTTGCCTCTTCAAGCTCCAGAATTCTCTTCTGAATATCTTCATCCAATTTTGTAATATCTCCGATTACACGGACTTTCATATCATTTTTCGCTGCTGTCTTAAGACAGGTTTTCATGTAATTGCGAAGCAGCTTCATCAGAGCATTTACTTCTTCTTTTGGACGATTCCAGTTCTCAGTAGAAAAAGCATATACGGTCAGATATTTTATTCCCATGCACCATGCTTCTTCACAAATCTTCTCTACATTCTTACTTCCCTGTGCATGCCCATAATTACGCGGCATTCCTTTTGCCTTTGCCCAGCGTCCGTTACCATCCAGAATAATCGCAACATGCTGTGGTATATTCATAATATTATCCTCCTGCTGACTAAAATTATCTCACACATTTCAAATCTGACACAAATATATTTCAACATTCAAGAATGCCTCGGCATTCTTCTGTGAAAATTTTTTCTTATCAACATTAAATCTTATCAACATTAAATGAGGACAGACCCCTCCTGCATATCTGCCGGGGCTGCCCTCTTCTTTTCATTCCAGACTATACAGTCATAACTTCTTTTGATTTTACTTCAACAGCACGGTCAATCTCTTTAACATACTTATCCGTCATCTTCTGAAGTTCATCTTCCAGATTCTTGATCTCGTCTTCAGAAACATCAGAACCTTTCAGCTTCTTAAATGCATCATTTCCATCACGACGGATGTTACGAATTGCAACTTTCGCCGCCTCGCCTTTTTTCTTAACATCTTTTACAAGCTCTTTACGTCGTTCTTCTGTAAGTTCCGGAAAGATCAGTCTTACAGCAGTTCCGTCATTTGTCGGATTGATACCAAGATCAGAAACCATGATTGCTTTCTCGATAACTTTGAGCATGCTCTTCTCCCATGGCTGAATCTGAATCATTCTCGGTTCCGGAACAGATACGTTCGCTACCTGTTGGATTGGTGTTGGTGTTCCATAATAATCTACCATAATTCTGTTCAGCACATTCGGATTGGCACGTCCTGCACGAATCGTTCCCATCTCACTGTCCAGACTATCCATTGTCTTCTGCATCTTTGTATCATATACTTTTAATTTCTCATTCATATTGCTATATCCTCCTTATTATACCGTCACTTTTGTTCCTGTAAATGTTCCACTCATTGTCTCTACAATGCTGTTCGGCTCATTCAGTCCGAATACAAGCATCGGCATCTTATTCTCAAGGCACATAATAGAAGCCGTCAGATCTACCGCCATCAGCTTTTTGTCAATAATCTCCTGAATACTAATTTCGTTATATTTCTTTGCCTGTGGATTTACCTTTGGATCACTGTCATAGATTCCATCGATTGCCTTTGCCAGAAGCATTGCATCTGCTTCAATCTCAATAGCACGAAGTACAGCACCTGTATCTGTAGAAAAATACGGGTGCCCGGTTCCTCCTGCAAAAAAAACAACCTTTCCCTGATTCAATGCTTCCACAGCTTTATCTTTTGAAAATAATGTAGTAAATGCACCGCATACGAACGGGGTAAATACTTCTGTCTCCATTCCTGCAAAACGGAAAATATCAGATACGTAAATACAGTTCATAACTGTTGCAAGCATTCCAATCTGATCTGCCTTTACACGGTCAATTGTCTCGCTGGTTCTTCCTCTCCAGAAATTACCTCCACCTGTTACAATTGCTACCTGAACACCGTCGTCAACAAGCTGTTTTACCTGCTTTGCAACTCCAATACATGTTGCCTCGTCAAATCCTGTCTTTTTCTCCCCGGCGAGAGCTTCCCCGCTGAGCTTTAACAATACTCTTTTCATAGTTCATTACTCCTTGCGCTACATTTCATACAGTTCATTTTTATATCAGCCGGGAGATGACTCCCACCTCTATAGGGTGAGAAACAAGCTGGTATCAGTGGTAGGAGTCAATCCCCCAGCTGATATAGCCTCCGGCAGGATTGCGGAGGTGCGCAGTAGAAGTATGTCATGCAAGCGCATGACGCGCACCTCGCAGCAAGAATGCCGAGGCATTCTTGAGCTGTATGATCTGTTTCGATCATTTCTGTCATCTGGCACTTTACTCACAGGCAGACAACATCTTTGTATATTATATCATAAGCATCTGTAAAAAGGAATATCCTAGTGATTATTGATTTAGAAATTGATTTTCTACCATATCCCAGATTTCATCTCTTCCTTGCTTAGTCTGAGAAGAAAATGGAATGATCGTTGTCCCTGGAATCAATTTCAGCCCTTCTCTTAGCACTTTCATCTGCTTCTGCACCTGACTTCTTTTAATCTTGTCGAGTTTCGTTGCTATAATGATTGGATGAAATCCCTGATCAACAATCCACTGATACATTATTCTGTCATTTTCAGATGGTGCATGCCTGATATCAATCAGCAGGAATACTGCTTTCAATTGTGCAGAACTATGAAGATAACGTTCAATCAACTGTCCCCATTTAATTTTTTCCTGTTCAGACACTTTTGCGTATCCATAACCCGGAAGGTCAACAAGATACATTTCATCATTAATACTATAATAATTAATCGTCTGTGTCTTACCCGGAGTCGCTGAAATTCTTGCATAAGATTTCCGGTTCATCAACGCATTAATCAGCGATGATTTTCCTACATTTGATTTTCCCGCAAATGCGATCTCCGGTTTTGTATTCTTTGGCAGAACACTTGTAATTCCACATACTGTTTCAAGATTTACATTTTTAATGACCATCTTATCCCTCCTGTTCTTTAGAAAGTGCATAATCAAGCACTTCATCCATATGAGATACACTGACTATCTTAAGACCCTTTGTGATCTCTGAAGACATTTCTTCAATATCCCCCTCATTTTCTTTAGGAATCAGAATCATCCGGATCCCGGCATTTTTTGCTGCCAAAAGTTTTTCTTTTAATCCACCGATTGGAAGCACCCTTCCTCTTAGTGTAATCTCACCGGTCATAGCCACATCCGCACGTACCTTTCTTCCTGTCGCAGCTGAGAATATCGCCGTTGCCATTGTAATACCTGCAGACGGTCCATCTTTTGGTACTGCTCCTTCCGGAATATGGATATGTATATCATGTTCTTTAAAAAATTTCTCATCAATACCATGTTCTTTGCTGACAGAACGTATATAACTGATCCCGGCTCTTGCGGATTCTTTCATTACATCGCCAAGCTGACCAGTCAGAAGTATCTCACCCTCCCCCGGCATCACATTAACCTCAATCTGAAGTGTATCCCCTCCGACACTGGTCCATGCAAGTCCTCGGACAATTCCGACTTCATCCTGTTCATTTGCCTTCTGGAACTGGTAAATCTCTTTGCCTAGATAATGCTCCAGATTACGTTCTGTAACTTTAATACATTTCTTATTATCTTCCAGAATCTCTCTGGCTGACTTTCTGCAGATGCCTCCAATTTTCCTTTCCAATTGACGAACTCCCGCTTCCCTTGTATACACGGTCGCAATTTTTTGAAGTGCTTTCTTACTGATTGAAAGTTGTTCCTCTGAAAGTCCATGACTTTTTAACTGCTTTGGAATCAGATGTCTCTGGGCAATATGAATTTTCTCATTTTCTGTATAACTGTTGATCTCGATTACTTCCATACGGTCAAGAAGTGGTCTTGGAATTGTTTGTAATGTATTAGCTGTCGTAACAAACAGTACTTCCGACAAATCGATTGGAACTTCCAGATAATGATCACGGAACTTGTCATTCTGTTCACTGTCCAGTACTTCCAGAAGTGCAGAAAATGTATCTCCTTTATAGTCATTACTAACTTTATCAATTTCGTCTAAAAGCATCAGTGGATTCTTTACTTTTGCATTTCGAAGTGCTGTCGCAATTCTTCCAGGCATTGCGCCTACGTAAGTCTTGCGATGTCCCCGGATCTCAGCCTCATCACGCACACCACCAAGAGAAATGCGGACATAAGGTCTTCCAAGCGCTTCTGCAAGTGATCTTGCAATAGAGGTCTTACCGGTTCCCGGGGGACCTGCAAGGCAAAGAATCGGAGTCTGTCCTTTACTTGTGAGGATTCTAACTGCCAGAAATTCCAGTATACGATCTTTTACCTTTTCCAGACCATAATGTTCTTCATCAAGCTTTTCTTTCGCAGCTTTGATATCAAGATTCTCCTCACATCTCTTATTCCACGGCATCTCAAGCATCGTTTCAATATAAGTTCTTACAACACCAGACTCTGCCGGGCTTGCCATCTGGCTTTTAAATCTTTTGATTTCTTTTGCTAATTTTTCTTTCACTTCACAAGATGCATCTAAATCTTTCACTGCCTGTTCGAATTCCTCCGCATCTGTCTGAAGTGTATCTTCTCCTAGTTCCTCACGAATCAGTTTCATCTCTTCTCTTAAGATATATTCTCTCTGATTCTTATCTACACGCTCTTTTACCTTTTTCTGAAGTTCCTCTTTCACACTGAGTACGCGCATCTCATTGACCACACGAAGAGAAATGTCTTCATATCTCTGAAGAATATCCTGCTCTTCCAGAACTTTTTGGGTATCTTCATAATCCATTGGAAGATTGGCAGCAATTGTATCGACCATGACGCGCAGCGATTTTATCTCTTCGATCATCATGGCGAGTTCTTTTGCAAGCTTTGGATTTTTTGACATATAATCCCTGAACAATTCACGAAGTCCACGTACCATTCCTTCTTCATTGATTGGATTTTCCAACAGTTCCCTGTCTTCCGGTTTGCAGAAATCCGGCAATATTTTTACCGCGGCCTGAACATAAGGTTCTTCAGATTCAATCCAGGAAAGACCTGCACGCTGCTCTCCCGATACTAGAACACGTTTCATATTTCCCGGAAGCTTTACAATCTGTTTTACAGTTGCAACACAGCCAATTCTGTAAAGATCTGACTCCTTTGGCTCTTCCACTTCAACTTCCTTCTGCATTACAAGAAATACTTTCTGATCTTTTTTCATGGCCTGTGTGATTGCCTGCACAGATTTTTCACGGCTCACATCAAAATGTGTCACCTGCTCTGGCAGCACTGCAAGTCCACGAAGTGCCACCATCGGCAGACTCATCAACTCATTTTCCATACTGTTTACTCCTATAATTCAAAAATGAGACGGGAACAATTTTACTCGTACCCGTCTCTTTCATTATGCGCTTTGTGTATTCACAGAAGTGTGTTCACACTCTGGTTTTGCTTTTCCTGTCACCACGTCACCGGTGATCCGGCACGTTTTCAGTGTCTCATCGGACGGTGCGCGATACATAATATCCATCATTGTATTTTCCATGATTGCCCGAAGTCCTCTGGCTCCGGTCTTTCTTTTCAATGATATATCTGCAATCTCGTTTAATGCAGAATCGTCAAATACTAATTTCACTCCATCTAGTTCCAAAAGTTTTTGATACTGCTTTACGATTGCATTCTTTGGCTCTGTCAAGATACGGATCAAAGCATCATGATCCAGCATCTCAAGAGATACTGTAACTGGTACACGCCCTACCAGTTCCGGAATCAATCCAAATTTCACAAGATCCTGTGGCAGCACCTGAGCTAACAATTTATCTACATCATCTTCATGCTTCTCTGCAATTTCTGCATTAAATCCGATAGATTTCTGATCAATACGTTTCTCAATAATCTTATCAATTCCTTCAAATGCACCGCCACAGATAAATAAAATATTCGTTGTATCTATCTGTATCAATTCCTGATGTGGATGCTTTCTTCCACCCTGTGGAGGAACATTTGCAACCGTGCCTTCTACAATCTTAAGAAGTGCCTGCTGAACACCTTCTCCAGATACATCTCTTGTAATTGACGGGTTCTCAGATTTTCTTGTAATCTTATCGATCTCATCAAGATAGATAATACCATACTCTGCACGTTCAATATCATAATCTGCAGCCTGAATCAGTTTTAGAAGAATATTTTCCACATCTTCTCCTACATATCCTGCCTCAGTAAGAGCTGTTGCATCAGCTATTGCAAATGGAACATTCAGAATTTTTGCAAGTGACTGGGCAAGAAGTGTCTTACCACACCCTGTCGGACCCAGCATCAGTATATTACTCTTATTCAATTCGACGCCGAGATCTCTCTGTGCCATAATACGCTTGTAGTGATTATATACAGCAACAGAAAGAACCTTTTTTGCCTCATCCTGTCCAATCACATAATCATCAAGAAATTCCTTGATCTCTTCCGGTTTCAAAAGATTGATATCTGAAAACGGAGTCCAGGAATCATTCTCATCATATGCCATCTCTTCTTCTATAATCTCAGAGCATACTTCCACACATTCATCACAGATATAAGTATCATTCGGTCCTGCAATCAATTTTTTCACCTGAGCCTGTGACTTATTACAAAATGAACACCTTATCTGATCATCATTTCTTCCCAATATTCTACACCTCATTAAAGAATAGGGAACATATCTGTTCCCTATCGTCTTGTAATTACTTCATCGATTAATCCAAATGCTTTGGCTTCCTCAGCGGACATAAAATTATCCCTGTCAGTCTCTCTGCTAATGACCTCCAGCGGCTGTCCTGTATTCTCTGCAAGAATCCGGTTCAATCTCTCACGAGTCTTCAGGATATGCTCTGCTGCAATCTGAATTTCAGTTGCCTGACCTTGAGCTCCTCCAGATGGCTGATGAATCATAATTTCGGAATTTGGAAGGGCAAGTCTCTTTCCTTTTGTACCTCCGGCCAGAAGGAATGATCCCATGCTTGCTGCCATACCGATACAGATTGTCTCAATATCACATTTGATATACTGCATAGTATCATAAATTGCCAGACCTGCAGATACAGATCCGCCCGGACTGTTAATGTACAGATGAATATCCTTTTCCGGATCCTCTGCTTCCAGGAAAAGAAGCTGCGCGATTGCTACACTCGCTGATGCATCTGTAACTTCTTCTCCAAAAAATATAATTCTGTCCTTTAATAATCTTGAATAGATATCATAGGAACGCTCTCCTCTGCTTGTCTGTTCAATGACATAAGGTACTAAACTCATACATATGCCTCCCTGTTATATTTCAGTGACTTATTATTTCTCTACAGCGTTCTCAACAAGGAAATCAATTGCTTCCTGAACAGCCATATCGTCTTTCATCTGCTGTTTCTCAGCCTCTCCTACAAGATCTTTAAGTTTTTCAACTTCCATATCGTAAGACTTAGCCATCTCAGCTAACTTCTCATCAATCTTCTCGTCAGAAATCTCAATATTCTCAGCTTTTGCAATTGCCTCGAGAACAAGACGTGTCTTAATGTTCTTCTCTGCTGATGGAAGCATCTGCTCCATCATCTTGTCTGCTGTCATTCCTGTGAACTGTGCATACTGCTCCATTGTCAGTCCCTGTGACATCAGATTCTGAGCAAAATTATCCATCTGCTGGCGCGCCTGTGTCTTGATCATAAGTTCAGGAATCTCCATTGTTGCATTCTCGATAGCTTTTGCGATTACCTGATCTTCTTTTTTTGCTTTTCCTTCTTTAGCTTTTTCTTCTTTAATCTTAGCTTTTACATCAGCCTTGTACTCATCTAATGTATCAAACTCAGATACTTCTGCTGCGAATTCATCATCAATCTCTGGAAGCTCTTTCTCTTTGATCTCATGTACTGTACATTTGAATACAGCATCTTTTCCCTGAAGGTTCTCTGCATGATACTCCTCCGGGAATGTAACTTTAATTTCTACTTCTTTCTCTGCCTCTACTCCGATAAGCTGATCCTCGAATCCTGGAATAAATGTTCCGGAACCAATTGTAAGAGAATAGTTCTCTCCTTTTCCGCCCTCGAATGCTTCTCCGTCAACAAATCCTTCAAAATCAAGAACAACTTCATCTCCGTCTTTAACCGGACGTCCTTCTACTGCAACTGTTCTTGCGTTCTTTCCTGCCTCTTCCTGGATCTTAGCGTCAACTTCTTTCTGTGTTACGCGTGTAGATACTTTATCTACCTCAAGTCCTTTGTACTCTCCAAGAGTAACCTCCGGTCTTGTAGCAACAAGTGCTGTGAAGATGAACGGTTTTCCTTTCTCGATCTGTGTAATATCAATCTCCGGCTGAGATACGATCTGAAGATCACACTCATCGTAAGCCTCTGAGTAAGCCTGTGGAATCAGAGCATTCGCTGCATCTTCATAGAATACATCTGCTCCATACATCTTCTCAACCATCTGACGCGGAACTTTTCCTTTACGGAATCCTGGCATACTGATTTTATTTTTC
Source organism: Dorea sp. Marseille-P4042 (assembly GCF_900290215.1). Lineage (NCBI taxonomy): Bacteria > Bacillati > Bacillota > Clostridia > Lachnospirales > Lachnospiraceae > Dorea > Dorea sp. Marseille-P4042. The sequence goes on from NZ_OLMI01000001.1 coordinate 745,109, forward strand.
TGTTTCTTGTATGCGTTCTGAAGTGCTTTTTCTAATTCATCAGCAGAAACTTCGATTGTGAGTTTCGCCATATTTTTTTCTAATTTTTCTACCTGTAAACTCATCTACCCTTTTCCTCCTATTTCTATCCCCCTTGCATGGGCAATCCGCAAAAGGGCATATTACATTGCATTCACTCAAGAAGTATATCACAAACATTTCCAAATATCCAGTTCGATTTTACGGATATTGCGTTTTTTTATAAGGTTTTCATAAATTATCTCTGATATACAATAGAATCTGCAATTTCTACTGCTTTTTCCTCGCTGATAAGCACTTCGATCAGTTTCAGTGCAAAATCAATTGCAGTTCCAACTCCCTGACTTGTAATGATATTTTCGTCAGTTGCTACTGGTGCTCCGGTCAGATATGCATCTTCAATCTCACTTTCCATGCCTGGATAGCAAGTCGCTCTCTTTCCTTTTAAAAGTCCCATATCTGCGAGAATTGTCGGTGCCGCACAAATTGCTGCCACATATCTTCCGTCGTCATATGCTTCTTGAACTGCCTTTCTGACATTCTCATCTTCTTTTAGATTTGTTGTTCCCGGCATTCCACCCGGAAGCACGATCATATCGGATTCTTTAAAATCAATCTCTGTAATCAGATCCTCTGTCTGCACAGGTATTCCATGTGCTCCGCGCACTGTATAATCATCTGTAATTGATACTGTATCCACATACACTTTTGCTCTTCGAAGCAGATCTACTACCGTCAGAGCCTCAATCTCTTCAAATCCATCTGCTAATAATACAGTTACTTTTTTCATACTAAATTTCATAACGGATCTCTCCTTTTCTTATTTTTCTTGACTCATTTTCTTAATAGTAACACTGTTTACTTTTTGTGTAAACTGAATTATGATTATGCCATGGAGGTATTATAATATGGAAATAGAACGCAAATATCTTATTGATACTCTTCCGGAAGATTATCAGGATTATCCCTGTCGTCACATCGAACAGGCTTATCTGAACACGGATCCGGTTATTCGCATCCGGAAGGACAATAATAAACATGAACTCACTTATAAATCAAAAGGTCTCATGGCAAGAGAAGAATATAATCTGCCACTTGATGAAGCTTCATATCAGCATCTGCTCACAAAGATTGACGGACGTCTCATCAGAAAAAAACGTTATATGATTCCACTCAATGATTCTCTAACTATTGAATTAGATGTCTTTGAAGACGATCTGGCTCCACTGCTTCTGGCTGAAGTAGAATTTCCAGATGAAGCTTCGGCACTCTCTTTCACACCACCAGAATGGTTTGGAACAGATGTTACATTCTCCAGCGAATATCACAACAGTACTCTTAGTTTAAAATAGTCTGATTATATTGTTAATTTTATTTAAAAGCAACATATTGTTGCTTTTTCTTATTTTGCCACATTTCGGCGCATATTCTTTTATTTATTGAACAAATTGTTATGATGTAAACATATTTTTGATTCAATGGAGGAAACATCAATGGCCAATATCCAATTGACCGAGAATCTTCGTATTCTGCGTGAGCGAAGTAATCTTAAGCAGGATGAATTTAGCAGATATCTGAATATTTCTCGTCAGACATATTCCAATTACGAGCGTGGCACACGCACCCCTGATCTGGAATTACTCAAATCAATTGCTGACTTTTATCATATTACCATTGATGAACTTTTATTCTGTAACGGCTACAAGATTCCTCTGTATTCCATGCAGCCCGATAGAATTTCCGAGGGCGAAATTCCGTATATTAAATGCAAAAAATCCGATAATATCATCTATCTCTCCGATGAAGAGCTAAAGCTTTTACTTCTTTTTCGTGCTGCTTCTGACGAAGTGAGACAGATTATTACCGGCTTTCTTGCAAATTCAAATAATCAGGAAGAATAACAGATTGGGAAGAGATCCCATCTGTTATTCTTCCATGACAAATTCATCATGTACTGCATTCATAGCTTTATCAATATCTTTCTCAGCTACGAGTACTGTAATACGAATTTCTGATGTTGAAATCATGTTGATATTGACTCTGGAATTGTACAGCGCCTCGAACATTCTGGATGCAACTCCCGGATTGCTCATCATTCCTGCTCCTACAACAGATAATTTTGCCACATCTTTGTTGTATGTAATATCCTTAATCGTAAGTCTTTCTTTATTCTTATCCAGAACTTCTAACGCATGTTCAAGATCGTCCGAAGCAACAGTAAAGGAAATATCTTTTGTCCCCTCGCGTCCTACAGACTGTAAAATAATATCTACATTAATGTTATTGGCTGCCAATGTATCAAATACACTAAAAGCTGTCCCTGGTTTGTCTTCCACTCCGATTACAGAGATTCTTGCTGTATTTTTATCTGCTGCAACTCCTGTTACTAACAGTTTTTCCATTCCTGTTCCCTCCCCTACTACGGTTCCTTCTGTCTGATTGAGACTAGATCTGACTACCAGCTCTACATTGTATTTTTTTGCCATCTCGACTGAACGGTTGTGAAGTACTTTCGCTCCAAGGCTCGCCAGCTCCAGCATCTCATCATAAGTAATAAAATCTAATTTTTTTGCATTCTTTACAATTCTCGGATCAGCTGTAAAGACTCCATCAACATCTGTATAAATCTCACATTTGTCTGCATGAAGTACCGCAGCAAGCGCAACTGCAGTTGTGTCTGAACCACCTCGTCCAAGTGTTGTAATATCGTCATACTTATTCACACCCTGGAATCCTGTTACGATCACAATCTTTCTGGAATCCAGTTCATGTCTGATACGCTTAGTATCTACACGTTTAAATCTTGCATTTCCATAACGTGATGTTGCATGCATCGCAACCTGGAATGCATTTAGAGATACCGCTGGCACATCCAGTGCCTGCATAGCCATAGCCATCAATGATACTGACACTTGTTCTCCTGTTGTCAAAAGCATATCCAACTCACGCTTCTTTGCATCTGGGTTGATGGAATTTGCAAGTTCAATCAGCTCATCTGTTGTATCTCCCATCGCAGAAAGCACGACTACCACATCATGCCCTGCTTTATAGTCTTCAATGCAGCGTCTTGCCACATTAAATATTCGTTCTTTATTGGCAACAGAAGTCCCGCCAAATTTTTTAACGATCAGCATAGTTTCTCCCTTTCCCTAATCTTCAATACGGATCATATGAAGAATCTGGTCTTCATAACTCTTCGCTCTTGTATCATAATCACCTTCCATCATGATCGGAGTCACAAATCCAAACTCTCCGTCCAGACCGTCAACCTTCACGATTTCAACATCCCCAAAGGAATAACGGATATCTTCAATCTTCTCCTCCACGTTCCCTTTCATACGGATAAAGAATCGTCTCTTCATGGAAGATTTATCTTCCAGACGGAGTTTCTCTTCTTTCCACATAGTCATCACATTGCGGTTCAGGTTCTTGGCTGCTTCCACAACATCGGATACAACAGCACTTGCCGTTGGAAGTTTTCCTGCCCCGCTTCCATAGAACATCGCATCTCCCAAGACATTTCCATGAACGAAAATTGCATTGAAAACACCATTTACATTGTAAAGCGGGTGATCCGGATAAAGCATGCAAGGTGCGACCATCGCGCCAAGTCTTCCGGCATGTGTCTTGCTGGAAGCCAAAAGCTTGATTGTAGTTCCCATAGCCTTTGCATATCTCATATCTTCTACTGTAATCTTTGTAATTCCTTCACAGTAAATATCTTCAAAATCTACCTGCTGACCGGAAATCAGAGATGACAAAATTGCAATCTTTCTGCAGGCATCGTATCCTTCTACATCTGCCTCCGGATTTCGCTCTGCATATCCGTTATCCTGTGCTTCCTTTAATACAGAAGCATAATCTGCTCCTTCATAGAACATCTTCGTCAACATATAATTCGTCGTGCCATTGAGGATTCCGGTAATTTCTTCAATCTCATCTGCTGTCAGTGAAGAATTAAGCGGACGGATAATCGGAATACCACCGCCTACACTCGCCTCAAACAGAAAATTTATGTTCTTTTCTTTTGCAATAGAAAGCAATTCTGCACCGTGCTTTGCCACAAGTGCCTTATTGGAAGTTACGACACATTTTCCGGCAAGAAGGCTTCTTTTCACAAAGGTATACGCTGGCTCGATTCCTCCCATGACTTCCACAACGATCTGAATCTCATCATCAGAGATAATTGTCTCAAAATCATGAATTACTTTTTCCTGTATCGGGTCTTCTGGAAAATCTCTGATGTCCAACACATATTTTACATTCAGTGCATCCCCGATTCTCTGGGCAATGCGCTCACCATTGGTATCAATAACTTCCACGACACCTGAACCAACTGTACCATACCCCATCACTGCTATATTTATCATACCGTTCCTCCCTTTTCACCGCCTGATACATATTTTAAATAGGCGTTTATAAACATATCAAGATCTCCGTCAAGAACCGCCGTAACATTGCCATTTTCCACATTCGTTCTGTGGTCTTTTACCAACGTGTATGGCTGCATAACATAGGACCTTATCTGATTACCGAATCCGATGTCTTTTACTTCTCCCCGGATATCTGATACTTTTTCTGCCTGTTCCTGCTCCTGCAGCAGCTTTAATTTTGCCTTCAACATCTGCATAGCTTTTTCTTTATTATGATGCTGTGATCTTTCATTCTGGCATTGAACTACAATTCCTGTCGGCAAATGCGTGATTCGGATTGCAGAAGATGTCTTATTGACATGTTGTCCGCCAGCCCCGCTTGCACGATAGGTATCAATTTTCAGATCATCATCCAAAATATCAATATCAATGTCTTCTTCAATATCCGGCACCACATCGCAGGAAGCAAAAGAAGTCTGTCTCTTTCCCGCTGAATTAAATGGCGAAATTCTTACAAGCCGATGTACACCTTTTTCTGATTTCAGATAGCCATAGGCATTGTCTCCAACTACTTCAAATGTAATATTTTTTATTCCGGTAATATCTCCATCCAGATAGTCCAGTACCTGAACCGAAAATCCTTTTGTCTGAAACCACCTGGTATACATACGGTACAGCATGTTCACCCAGTCACATGCCTCCGTTCCGCCTGTTCCGGCATGTAATGTCATAATCGCATTGCAGGAATCATATTCTCCTGATAACAATGTCTCAATTCTGAGTTTTTCAAAATCTTCCTCAAAATGAGCAATATCCTTTTCAATTTCCTTCACCATCGAGCGGTCTTCCTCTTCATCAACCATCTCAATCAGTGTACAAATATCATCATACTCCGAATATAATGCATGGATCACTTTCAAATGTTCCTGAAGATCTTTTAATTCTTTCATGATTTTTTGTGATTCTTCCGGCGCATCCCAGAATCCCGGTTCTTCTATCTTACGTTCCAGTTCCTCAACCCTGTTCTCTTTGCCGGAAATGTCAAAGTGAATCCCTCATTTCGGCAAGAGGTTCTTCATAGGAGTTCATAATTCCCTTATACTGTTCTAATTCAATCACACTGCCTCACCTCTTTCTTTTTTATGTTTTTAACTTACTGCATAACGACATCTCTCCCGTCACTTTTCGCAACGGGAGATTCATCCCTTTTTCGATTTGTCTGTTATTTATTTCTTCCACAGCACTGTTTGTACTTCTTACCACTTCCACATGGGCAAGGGTCATTTGGATAGATTTTCTTGCTTTCCCGCTTCTTCGGCTCACGAAGAGCTGTGTCATCTTTATTGGTTCCAGTTACTTTTGCGACCTGCTCGCGCTCAGCTTTCTGCTCGATTCTTACATGCATCAAAGTTCTGACTGTTGTCTCTGTAATTGCCTGAGTCATCTCGCCGAACATATCATATCCAAGCATCTTATACTCAATCTTCGGGTCACGGTTACCGTAAGCCTGAAGACCGATTCCCTGACGGAGCTGATCCATATCGTCAATATGATCCATCCATTTTGCATCAATAACTTTTAAAAGCACGACACGTTCCAGCTCACGGATATGCTCTGGCTCCGGAAACTCTGCTTCTTTTGCTTCATATGCTTTTGCTGCGCGCTCTTTTAACAGATGCTTCAGCTCTTTCTGTCCCATGCCTTTGACATCATCCGGTGTCACCGGTGCCATCGGAATGACCGCTCCTATTACACGGTTCAATTCAATCAGATCCCAGTCCTCATAGTCCTGATCTACTGAAACTTCAGCATCTACAGTATTCTCAATGTAATCGTTAATCATATGGAAGATGGAATCACGCATATTCTCGCCATCCAGCACACGTCTTCTCTCTTCGTAGATGATTTCTCTCTGCTCATTCATAACCTGGTCGTACTCTAACAGATTCTTACGAATTGCAAAGTTATTGCTCTCAATCTTCTGCTGAGCTTTCTCAATCGCACTGGAAAGCATCTTATGCTCGATCTGCTCGCCTTCTTCTACTCCAAGCGTCTCAAACACCTGCATCAGTCTCTCAGAACCGAACAGTCTCATCAGGTCATCTTCCAGAGAAATGTAGAATCTAGATTCTCCCGGATCTCCCTGACGTCCGGAACGGCCACGTAACTGGTTATCAATACGTCTGGATTCGTGACGCTCAGTACCGATAATCTTTAATCCACCGGCTTCTCTTGACTCATCATCCAGCTTGATATCTGTACCACGACCGGCCATATTCGTTGCGATTGTGACAGCATCGTGAATACCTGCCTGCGCCACGATCTCAGCCTCCAGTTCATGATACTTAGCATTCAATACATTATGCTTAATTCCTCTTCGTTTGAGCATGCCGCTTAAAAGTTCAGAAGTCTCAATTGTAATTGTACCAACAAGCACTGGCTGATGATTTGAATGTGCTTTCTCAATTTCATCACATACTGCTTTGAATTTTTCCTTCTTTGTCTTGTATACGGCATCTTCCAAGTCTTTTCTCGCAACCGGACGATTGGTTGGAATCTCAATTACATCCATTCCATAAATCTCACGGAACTCCTTCTCCTCAGTAAGAGCCGTACCTGTCATACCGGCTTTCTTCTCAAATTTGTTAAACAAGTTCTGGAAAGTAATGGTTGCCAGTGTCTTACTTTCTCTCTTAACCTTCACATGCTCTTTTGCTTCGATTGCCTGATGAAGTCCGTCAGAATAACGGCGTCCCGGCATAATACGTCCGGTAAACTCGTCAACGATGAGTACTTCATCGTCTTTTACAACATAATCCTGGTCACGGAACATCAGATTATGTGCACGCAGTGCAAGGATAATATTATGCTGGATTTCCAGGTTTTCCGGATCAGCCAGGTTCTCAATATGAAAGAACTTTTCAACTTTCTTTACACCATCTTCTGTCAGGTTGATATTCTTCTCTTTTTCATTGACGATAAAATCACCAGTCTCTTCAATATCCTCGCCCATAATGGCATTCATCTTACTGAATTCACCACTCGCCTCGCCTTTTTCCAACTGACGCGCAAGAATATCGCATGCTTCATATAGCTTGGTAGATTTATCACTCTGACCGGAAATGATCAGTGGTGTTCTCGCCTCATCAATCAATACGGAATCGACCTCATCGATGATAGCATATTTCAGTCCACGCTGAACGAGCTGCTCTTTATAAATAACCATGTTATCTCTCAGATAATCAAATCCGAGTTCGTTGTTCGTTACATAAGTAATATCGCAATTGTATGCAGCACGTCTCTCATCATTATCCATGCTATTCAATACAACTCCGACAGTCAGTCCCAGGAACTCATGAACCTGTCCCATCCACTCAGCATCACGCTTTGCCAGATAGTCGTTGACTGTTACAATATGCACCCCCTCACCGGTCAATGCATTCAAATAAGCCGGAAGTGTAGAAACCAGTGTCTTACCTTCACCAGTCTTCATCTCAGAAATACGTCCCTGATGAAGAATAATTCCTCCGATCAACTGTACTCTGTAATGCTTCATGCCAAGTGTACGTCCTGCCGCCTCACGCACAACTGCAAATGCCTCTGGCAGAATATCATCCAGTGTCTCTGTGTCTTTCAGACGGCTCTTAAATTCCTGTGTCTTATTCTTAAGCTCCTCGTCGGAAAGCTGCTCCATCTGCGGCCCCAACGCTTCAATCTCATCTACAATGGGATAGATACGCTTTAACTCATTTTCACTATGTGTTCCAAAAATTTTTTGCAATAAGCCCATATCTATACATTACTCCTTGTCCGTAAATTTACTCAGTATCCATTTTATCACTATCAAGAATGCAATTCAACCAATTTACAAAGTGTTTTCAAACTGTTCACACTTGAAATATTTTCTCATCATTCAAGAATTCTCTCGCATTCTTGTTGCGAACTAAGCTGCATAAATTCTATACTAATATTTTTTAATCTGCTCATATGGAAGATGTCCTCCAAAAAGATCCAGCGCACTTCCTATTGTAAAATCCACTTTTCCACCCGTCTTTTTTCTAAAATGTTCAATGTCCTCAAGACTTGCGATTCCTCCTGCATAAGTCACTGGTATCATATCGAACTCTCCAAGAATTTTTGCCAGCTCTTCATCAATTCCGGCTGATTTTCCTTCTACATCTACACCATGCACCAGATATTCATCGCAATATCCGGCAATTTCCCTTAAAACTTCCTGTGTCAGTTTTACATCCGTAAACTTCTGCCAGCGGTCTGTCACTATATAATAACCGTCTTCTTTTTTCCTGCAGCTCAAATCAATAACAACATTTTCTTTTCCCACTGCATGTTTAAGTTTTTCCATATTTTCCCAATTTATCTTCCCGTCGCGGAACACATAAGATGTTACGATCACATGGCTTGCCCCCGCCTCCAGAAACTCTTCTGCATTTTCGGCATGGATTCCACCGCCCACCTGAAGTCCTTTTGGATATGCACCAAGTGCCAGCATTGCCTGTGCTTTCGTTTCTCTATAATATTCTGAAGATACCGGATTTAAAAGTATCACATGTCCCCCTATAAGTCCGTCTTTCTGATACATTTTTGCATAATAATCCGCATTTTCAGAGGCCGTGAAATTTTCCTTTGCCTGATTGCCCTGATCAGTAAGACTTGCGCCTACAATTTGTTTGACTTTTCCATTATGTATGTCTATACAAGGTCTGAAATGCATGAAAAAACTCCTTTCCTTATCTAAAAGAAAAGCCACACTCTCACAGGGACAAATCCATTTATCCCCGAAAAAATGTGACCTTGTCTTCTTATCTTACATTCTTTTCTTATCTGTCGTTCACATTGTCATTACCAGTCGTCGCATCATTCACTGTGTTATTGTTTGTGTTTTTCCGGTTATCCGACCGTCCATCACCATCCAGATCATCGACTACATCGCCTACGCCTTTTCCGACATCGTCAATTCCATCTTCCAGGCCGTCACCGATTTTGTCCATGGCACTATCACCAGTCTGTGTGTCATTCGCGCCATTGTCATTCACCACATCATTCTGCCCTGCTCCATTATCATTTGAATTTCCTGCACAGGCAGTAACTGAAACCAAAATACCAACACACATCATAATCAACAATAACTTTTTTAACCGTTTCATAATTTTCGTCTCCTTTTCCGTATAGAATGCTACATGCAAATACTTCACTTGCTGATAGTAATATCTGCATTTTACAGTTTTCTATACCTTTTTAGAGATTGACATTATTTTACAGTCGTTCTGCAATGCGTCCGCTTCTGTATGCCTCCAGGAGAAATTCCAGATCATGGATCTGTTCTACCAGTTCTTTTCCCACATCCGTGTCTAAAACAGACTGGCGCTTTGATACAATTTCTGTCACAATGGTATCAGAATGAATATCTGTTTCATTTTCAATTGCTGATTCTTTCGATTCAAACGGCTCATGGGCACTTAAAATCATACCATAAGAATTATAGATCAGCGTATAGCCTGCAATTCCGGTCTGTTTCTGATATGCTCTTGAAAATCCTCCGTCGATAACAAATACTTTGCCTCCACATTTCATCGGATTTTCTCCATTCTTGGATTTTACCGGCATATGACCATTGATGATATGACTAAAGGAATGCTCTAGTCCGAATTCTTTCAAAATACGGTCGACCACCTTATCATTTTCCAAAAAATCATAATAAGGATTCTTTTTCTCCTTATGTGTCTCTTTTTCTGCCAGGAAATATCGCTCAAACGTTGCCATCTTGTCCTTACCGAACAGCGGTGAATTCTCACTGAGCCAGATATACCACATCATATCCTTCCCACGCTTTCGTTCCTTCTCGTCAATGGCATAAAATCCCTTTCTCACATAGCTTTCCAGCACCTCATAAAGTGCCTTTCCTTTGTAAGAACGCCCGTATATTTTTACTGACTTAAAACTTCCATCTTCATTCAGCGGAATACACCCGTGATACAACAAGTTGTTATTGTATACTTTGTATAATCCACCTTTACTTAAAAGAAAATGCATATGGCTCTGTAATTTTTCGCAGTTGACAAATGCCTGTGTCAGACGATCCAGCACCTCTTCTTCGGCTTCTGTCAATGCATATGGCCGTTTTGGATCGATCGTCGGGAAGTTTTTATCCAGAAGTTCATATGTTTTTCCATCCAACTCGATCAAACCATTTTCATAATCAATCAGATGCAAAAGATTTCGGTGTTCCAGCTTAAATCCAGGATTTTTTTTGATAATCTGTCCTTCTATCTTAAACTGGATAATAGAAATCGCCTTATGCATCTTCATGTTCAGCATTGTTTCACTGGGGTCATAGTCCGGATCATCCTTCAGTTCAAAGCAGCTGCATGGATCATCCCGATATGTGTTCAGTGCAAATGTAGCAAGCGGCAGGAGGTTAATTCCATAGCCATCCTCCAAAATCTCCAGATTTGCATATCTTGCACAGATGCGGACAACATTTGCAACACAGCCCTGTTGTCCTGCTGCCGCCCCCATCCAGAGTACGTCATGATTTCCCCATTGGATATCCATAGAATGATAACCCATCAGCTTGTCCATAATAATATGTGGTCCTGGCCCACGATCATAAATATCTCCTACAATATGCAGATGATCTACAGTAAGTCTCTGGATCAATTCACTCAAAGCCACAATAAACTCTTCGGAACGTTTGATCCGGATGATCGTATCTACAATAGAATTATAATAGGACTCCTTATCCAGAACATCTGCTTTCTCTGTAATCAATTCCTCAATGACATAAGCAAATTCCGGAGGCAGGGCTTTTCTGACTTTAGATCTGGAATACTTACTTGAAGTCCGCTTGCAGATTTCAATCAGACGATACAACGTAATCTTATACCAGTCCTCCATATTTTCTTCTTTTTTCTTAATGAGCTCCATCTTCTCTCTTGGATAATAAATAAGAGTAGCAAGGGTCTTCTTATCCTTACTACTCATAGTATTTCCGAAGACTTCGTCAATTTTTCTACGAACTGCTCCCGATCCATTCTTAAGAACATGGGAAAATGCTTCATATTCCCCATGGATATCCGTAAGAAAATGTTCCGTACCTTTTGGCAAATTTAAAATTGCCTGTAAGTTAATAATCTCTGTTGATGCCTTAGCAATAGTCGGATACAGTTGAGAAAGTCTCTCCAAATAACGTGCTTCTAAATCTTTCATAACCTCTCCTTTATATAATATGGTTGTTTTTTCCAACTATAATATTTACGGATTACTTTGTGCTTTGCACTCCTGCAATCTGCCCCAAGATTCCTCGTAATATTATTTTAATACTACGTCTGACATATCGTATTTTCCTGCCTCTTTTCCAGCAAGGAATTTTGCAGCCTCTACAGCACCTTTTCCAAATACAGTTCTGGAGTATGCTGTATGTTTGAACTCAATCACTTCATCTATTCCTGCAAAGAGTACTTCATGTTCCCCAACAATTGTACCTCCACGCACGGCTGATATTCCAAGTTCTTTTTTATCACGTTTCTTTCTGACCTGACTTCTGTCATAGACATACTCGTACTGTCCATCTGCCGCCTCATTGATAGAATCTGCAAGAGCGATTGCAGTTCCACTTGGAGCATCCAATTTCTGGTTGTGATGCTTCTCAACAATTTCAATATCATAACCTGCCGGAGACAGTACTTTTGTCGCCTCTTTCAAAAGCTGCATCAAAAGATTGATTCCAAGTGACATATTGGCAGAACGAAGAACTGCTACCTTCTTGGATGCTTCTTCTACCTCCTGAAGCTGTTCCTCTGAAAGTCCTGTTGTGCAAAGAACAACAGGAATCTGTTTTTCTACGCAATAATCCAAAAGTCCGTCTACTGCCTTTGCATTTGAAAAATCAATCACAACATCTGCTTCTACATCACACTTTTCGATACTTTCGAACACTGGATATTCATTTACAACTTCCGTATATACATCCACTCCTGCCACAATCTCTACCTCTGCATCTTCTTTTGCAAGTGTAGTGATCGCACGTCCCATCTTGCCATTGCAGCCATGCATAATCGCACGTACCATAATATTTTTCCTCCTTGTCTTTTTACATGACAGAAAAGGATATCACCCGGGATATCCTTTTATCTGTAATTATCATTCCTGCTGCCATTCTTAAAAATCTCTATGCCAGTTCAATTCCAAAACCCTTCATGGCCTGTGCCAGTGCTTTTGTGTGTTCTGGTGAAAGTTCAGTTAATGGCATGCGAAGCGGTCCGCAGTCTTTTCCCATAAGTCCCATTGCTTTCTTAACAGGAATCGGATTTACTTCACAGAAAAGCTTTTCAATAAGCGGAATTGCTTTTAACTGAAGGTCCAGACTTCCTTTCATATCTCCCTCAAAAAACTTCGCACAGATATCATGCGTCTCCTTTGGAGCTACATTAGAAAGAACCGAGATCACTCCCTTTGCTCCCAGAGAAAGTAATGGTACGATTTGATCATCATTTCCTGAGTACAGATCAATGTTACCATCTGTCAGAGACATGATCTTTGCAACCTGGGAAATATTTCCAGATGCCTCTTTTACACCTACAATATTGTCAACATTCTTTACAAGTTCTGCCACAGTAGCCGGCTCAATATTACAACCTGTTCTGCTTGCAACACTATACATAATAATTGGTGCCTTCGCTTCTTTTGCTACAGCTCCATAATGTGCGATCAGTCCTGCCTGTGTGGCCTTATTATAATAAGGTGTAACAAGAAGTAATCCGTCTGCACCATAATCTGCTGCCTCCTTAGACATATCAATTGCTGTACGTGTACAATTAGAACCTGTACCTGCAATAACTGGGATTCTGCCTTTCACTCTGTCAATTGCAAACTTTACGCACTGCATATGTTCTTCTTCTGTCATTGTTGCAGACTCGCCAGTTGTTCCACAGATTACAATACAATCTGTTCCATTATTGCAGTGGTAATCAAGCAGTGCATCTAACTTATCATAATTAATACTTCTTTCTCCATCATCATTAAATGGTGTGACAATTGCCACTCCAGCTCCAGTAAATATAGCCATCGTACTCCTCCTGACTTTTCATGCGTTTTAAATTTTCTGTCATGATTCATTATTAATTGAAATTCTAGCATCATTATCAAGGGATGTCAATGAAAGACTATACTTCTAAACAAGTTGCGAACATTTTGACCTACCCATTTTTTATATTTCCACACATTCCAGTTTACTTACAGATACCTCATACGCGGTTCTCTCTTCCGTCAGCGTATCCGATAACTTCTTTATATATGTACGACTCTGTATTCTGCCTATGATCTGCACATGCTCTCCTACTTCAAATGCAGAAGCATATCTCGCATTTCTTCCCCAGCAGATACATGGTATGTAATCTGATTTTCCATATGGTCTGTTCACCGCCAGCAAAAGGTCAGCGATTTCTCTCCCAAGTGGAGTTTTCCGATAGACCGGAAGTTTACAGATATAGCCGTCCAGGAAAATGCTATTCGTCTTCGCTCCATCCAGTTCTTCATCAATAAACTCCAACTCTCTTACAAATACAGATAATACAAGCCGATTTTTTTGCTCTTCATGTCTGTTATAAGACCGGAACTGACCATTCACCATAATATACTCACCTGTATAATCTCTTGTCACATCAATCAAACGCTCCGAAATCATCAGTGGAATCCGGTCTTCCGAGTTGCTCAGACGCTTCACCTTTACCTCTACCATATAAAATCCTTCCCCGAATACCTCATGGCTGAAAGTAAAATCTGAAGCAATCTCTCCCATAATCGTCACCTGGTTATTTTCAATAATCTTATCTGACATAATTTTAAGTTCTCCTTCCTCTAAAACGTATTTCCTATGGTCTTTAATAATCTATGCCTAAAGTACAGAATTTAGAACAACTTTTTTAAACTCTTGTAAAATTTCAAAAATGTGGTAGACTAATAAAGTTGTATATATTAAATTAGAAGTGTTTACAAGTGAAGATTCAAAGAAAAGGATGTTATAAAATGAAGACAAAACGCGAAGATGTAAGAAATATCGCAATTATCGCCCATGTTGACCACGGTAAAACGACACTGGTAGATGAATTATTAAAGCAAAGCGGCGTATTCCGTGAAAATCAGGCCGTTGAGGAACGTGTCATGGATTCCAACGATATTGAAAGAGAACGTGGAATCACTATTCTTTCTAAAAATACTGCCGTTACTTATAACGGGGTGAAGATTAATATCATTGACACACCTGGACATGCTGATTTCGGCGGCGAAGTAGAACGTGTCCTTAAAATGGTAAACGGAGTTATCCTCGTAGTTGATGCATTTGAAGGTGCTATGCCACAGACAAAGTTCGTTCTCAGAAAAGCAATGGAATTAAAACTTCCTGTTATTGTATGCATCAACAAAATCGATCGGCCAGAAGCAAGAGCTGAGTCTGTTATCGATGAAGTTCTGGAACTTCTCATTGATCTTGGTGCATCGGATGAACAGCTTGACTGTCCGTTCGTATATGCTTCTGCAAAAGCTGGTGTTGCTGCTTTAGAGCTGACAGATGACATGAAAGATATGAAACCACTGTTTGATACAATCTTAGACTATATTCCTGCACCGGAAGGCGACCCGGAAGCTCCGACTCAGGTTCTTATCAGTACAATTGATTACAATGAGTATGTAGGACGTATCGGTGTTGGTAAAGTAGATAACGGTACGATCGCAGTGAACCAGGATATGGTTGTTGTCAACCATCATGATCCGGACAAACAGCAGAAAGTTAAAATCAGTAAGCTCTACGAATTCGATGGTCTGAAAAAAGTAGAAGTAAAAGAAGCAACCATCGGTTCCATTGTAGCAATTTCTGGTATTTCCGACATTTCCATCGGAGATACACTCTGCTCTCCTGAAAATCCGGTAGCCATTCCGTTCCAGAAGATTTCAGAGCCTACGATTTCCATGGACTTCATGGTAAACGACAGCCCATTTGCCGGACAGGAAGGAAAATTTGTGACTTCCCGTCACCTGCGTGACCGTCTGATGCGTGAGCTGAATACAGATGTCAGCCTTCGTGTCGAAGATACAGAGAACATGGATTCTTTCAAAGTTTCTGGTCGTGGCGAACTTCACCTTTCTGTTCTTATTGAGAATATGAGACGTGAAGGATACGAATTTGCTGTCAGCAAGGCAGAAGTTCTTTATAAGAAAGATGAAAATGGTAAGCTCTTAGAGCCTATGGAGATTGCATACATCGATGTACCAGACGAATTTACTGGTGTTGTCATCGAGAAACTGAGCCAGAGAAAAGGCGAACTTCAGACGATGGGTGCCGGAAATGGCGGATATACCCGTCTTGAGTTCCGTATTCCTTCCCGTGGACTCATTGGATACCGTGGGGATTTCATGACTGATACAAAGGGAAATGGAATCATGAACACAGCATTTGACGGCTACGCACCATACAAAGGTGATATTCAGTATCGAAAACAGGGATCTCTGATCGCATTTGAGACTGGAGAATCTGTAACTTACGGACTTTATATTGCCCAGGAGCGTGGGCAGTTATTCATTGGAGCAGGTGAAAAAGTTTACTCCGGTATGGTCATCGGACAGAATGCAAAGACAGATGATATCGAGATTAATGTCTGCAAGACAAAACATCTTACAAACACTCGTTCTTCCAGTGCAGATGAGGCTCTCCGCCTGACACCTCCGAGAGTATTAAGTCTGGAGCAGGCAATCGATTTTATCGACACTGACGAGCTTCTGGAAGTTACACCAGACAATTTGAGAATCCGCAAGAAAATTCTGGATCCTAAGATGAGAAAAAGAAGCAACCTGAAATAATAAAATACTATTCAAGACTTGAAGCTGTCCGTATACATTTTTGTTGCGGACAGTTTTTTGAATCTTTTGACCGTGTTCTTCATATTTTCTACATCCTTTCCAAATTCTATATTGGCAAGACTACTCCGATACTTTATACTCTATATTGTAGATTTTTACTACTTACTTATTACTAATTCCCAAGGAGACAAAAAACATATGAAAGAATCTATATCTGTGTTTTTAAAACGGCTGTCTGATATTTTGGAATTTGTTATTTCATTTATATTGACCGCCGGTATTATCTTATTGTGTCTGCGTGTAGCCGGTGCGATTTACAAAATTCCAGATTTAAATGTCTGGCCTAACTACGAAGATCTTCTGGAAACTTGCTTCAATCTGATCATCGGTGTCGAGCTTATTAAAATGATGTACTCTCACTCCCCACAGACAGTTTTCGAAGTTCTCTTATTTGCAATTGCAAGACAAATCATCATCGATCATTCTTCCATCTGGAGCAGTCTTGTCGGTGTCTGCGCAATCGCTGTATTATTTGCCACACGTAAATTCTTATTCTGTAATTTTGATGATGCTGACAAATACATCTTCCACGCATCTGCAAAAGCAAAAAATATTGCCAGGCTTCTTTCCATTGACCTTCCGTATTCAGAAAACGATACACTGGAAGAGGTGATGCTTGATCAATTAAAAAAAGAAAATATAAATAACGAGATCGGAGCCTGTGTTTTCTTCAAAAGCTTCGGTCTACGCATCGCAAAAAAATCTGATGGAAAAATTTCAAGAATTGAAGTAATACGTGCTATACATTAACAACAAAACGTGCTATACTATATCTATCAGATAGATTACCGTTCTGGCCACCAACTGTCAGATATTAACGTCTGAAAAAACGTAGCAAAGGAGTTGGACAATATGAAATTCATTATTATTGGAAAGAACATTGACGTAACACCAGGATTAAAAGATGCTGTAGAGAGCAAATTAGGAAAATTACAGCGTTACTTCACACCTGACACAGAGATTCATGTAACACTCAGCGTTCAGAAAGAACATCAGAAGATTGAGGTTACAATCCCTGTAAAAGGCAACATCATTCGTTCCGAGCAGGAAAGCGACGATATGTATGTATCCATCGACCTGGTAGAAGAAGTCATCGAGCGTCAGCTCAGAAAATATAAAAACAAACTGGTAGCAAAGAATCAGGAAGGTAACAACTTCAGCAAGACTCTTTTTGAGACAGAAGAGTCAATTGAAGACGGTGAAGTAAAAATTGTCCGCACAAAAAGATTCGGAA
The DNA here is from genome assembly GCF_900290215.1 of Dorea sp. Marseille-P4042. Classification (NCBI taxonomy): domain Bacteria; kingdom Bacillati; phylum Bacillota; class Clostridia; order Lachnospirales; family Lachnospiraceae; genus Dorea; species Dorea sp. Marseille-P4042. Next base: position 762,665 of record NZ_OLMI01000001.1, read on the forward strand.
TCAAACCAATGTATCCTGAAGACGCATGCGTACAGATGGAATTACTTGGACATAACTTCTTTGTATTCTTCAATGCTGAGAATGAAGAAGTTAACGTAGTATATAAGAGAAAAGATGGATCTTTCGGATTAATCGAACCAGAATTCTCATAAAGCAACAAGCAAGACATAAAAATAACAAGAACGACCGGAGAGTGTTTACATTCTCCGGTCGTTCTTGTTATTTTTATGTATGGCGACTGCCATGGCCGAGAGGCAGCGTCGCGGCATCGAGGCTCTTGCTTGTTGCTTTTTTCTATATGCCGACTGCCATGGCCGAGAGGTAGCGTCGCGGCATCGAGGCTCTTGCTTGTTGCTTTTTTCTATATGCCGACTGCCATGGCCGAGAGGCAGCGTCGCAGAAGCTTTGCTCTTACGCCACTATCTGCGGCTCCCCATCAATCTGTGCGAACCAGCACTCATCGCCTTCTTCCATTTTTACTCTTCCATTCGTTCCTTCTGTAATCTCTGCTTCCACAGTCTTTACCTCTCCCAAAGGCAATAAAACACTTAATTCCACATTTTCCGTATAAATACGATCAATCAGCTTGATTCCACGTTGTCCCAAAATATACTGCACTTTTCCAAGACCATTATAATCTGTCTTAATATTCAGTTTAAGTCCCCGGATTCTGGTTATAATTACAGATGCACGGATTCCCGCCTGTGCAGAAGAAGAATAAGCTCTTACAAGCCCTCCGGTTCCAAGAAGTGTTCCTCCAAAGTAGCGGGTCACAACAACTACTATATTGCGGATTTCTTCCCCAAGAAGAACATCCAGCATAGGTTTTCCGGCAGTGCCGCCAGGTTCTCCGTCATCACTGCATCTTGCAAGCTGTCCTCTCTCTCCGATGACATACGCAAAACAGTTATGTCTCGCATCCCAATATTTTTTCTTCATTGCTTCTATAAAAGCAAGTGCTTTTTCTTCGCTTTCTACCGGAGCAACTGTCGCAATAAATCTGGACTTTTTTTCTATAATTTCATCCTGTCCACCTTTATACACAACTTTATATTTTTCCAACATATTTACATAACTCCCTTGATTTTTCATTCATACATATTACGCTTAAGAAGTCTTTTTTTTACTTCCTACCACATTACTATATCAAACTTCTTAAGATTTTCCATAGAAAATATGAAGTTTTCATTTTTTTCTTTATTTCAAATAGCTAATTTGCTATAATAACCTGGTATAAAGGAGGCATATACGCATGAATTATGGTAAGAAAAAAGCCGCAAAGCGCCAGAAGCAGATTACGTCAAAGTCTGCTATGCAGGCAAAGCGTGTAGGAGTCCGATTATTTAAGGCACTCCTTCTTTGCATCATCGTGGTTGCAATCGCCGGTGTTGCCGGTGGCGGACTATTTGTGAAAAAGATTATTGACAATTCTCCGGATATTACACCTGATGATGTAAAACCACAGGGATTTACAACTTTAGTGTACGCTGACGACGGAACAACTGAAATTGAACGTTTTGTTGCCGCAGGTTCTAACCGTGTATATAAAACAATCGATGAGATTCCGGCAGATCTTCAGCATGCATTTGTTGCTATCGAGGATGAACGTTTTTATGAGCATAACGGAATTGATATCAAAGGTATTGTCCGTGCCGGTGTTTCTCTTATTTCCGGGGGATCCCAGGGAGCCAGTACACTGACACAGCAGCTCATAAAAAATAATGTCTTTCCGAACTTTGTAAATGAAAAGACATTCTACGATAAGCTACAGCGAAAACTCCAGGAACAGTTCCTTGCCGTTTCCATCGAAAAGCAGATGAGTAAAGATGAGATTATGGAAGCTTATCTGAACACCATCAACTTAGGACAGAACTGTCTCGGTGTTCAATCTGCTGCGAAAAGATATTTCAACAAAGATGTTTCAGAACTGACTCTTTCTGAAAGTGCTGTTATTGCAGGTATTACACAGAGTCCTGGTAACCTGAATCCAATCACGAACCCTCAAAAGAACCAGAAGCGTCGTGATAAGGTTCTTAAGAATATGCTGAAACAGGGATATATCGATCAGGCTGCTTATGATGAAGCAATGGCAGATGATGTATATGCAAGAATCCAGTCTGTTAACGAAACCCAGACAGATTCTTCCAACGCATACAGTTATTTTGTAGATGCACTTGCAGATCAAGTCATGAATGACCTGCAGAATCAATGTGGTTTTTCAGAAACACAGGCTTACAATGCTGTTTACAGTGGAGGTCTTAGTATTTACTCCACTCAGAATCAGTCTCTTCAGCAGATTTGTGACGAAGAATCCAACGATGATTCCAATTATCCATCAAATATCGAATATGGTCTCGACTATGCACTGACTGTCACGCGTGCAGATGGAAGTACTGAGAATTACTCTTCCGGCCACATCAAAAAATATGTAAAAGAAACCTATAACAAAGATCAAGGACTTTTATATAAAAGTGAAGATGCCGCCCGTGCCATGGTAGAAGAATGGAAATCTACCATCGCTCAGGAAGGTGATACTTACAATGAAGTTATAAACATCTCACCACAGCCACAAGCTTCCATTACTTTGATGGATCAGTATACCGGTCAGATCAAAGCCATGGTCGGTGGCCGAGGTGCCAAATCAACCAGTCTGGGACTGAATCGTGCATACAAAGGTTCCAAGAGACAACCTGGATCTACTTTTAAAATCCTGGCTGCTTATGCACCGGCTCTGGATCTGGGCGAGATGACACTTGCTTCTGTCATTGATGATAAAAATTATGATGTTGGCGGTGGAAAAACTATTAAAGGAAGTAAAGGCGATGTATCCATGCGTACCGCTATCGCACTTTCTCTCAACTCCTGTGCTGTACAGACCAGTGATCTTGTTACTCAAGATGTGGGTATGGAATATTGTGAGAAACTTGGCATCAGCACACTGGTAACTAACAAAGTAGTAAATGGAAAAACTTATTCTGATAACGCAAAAACCCTTGCCCTTGGTGGTCTGACAGATGGTGTTTATAATTACGAACTCTGTAGTGCCTATGCTGCAATTGCCAACAACGGCGTTTACAATAAACCAACTCTTTACACGAAAGTTTTAGATCATGATGGCAATGTTCTTCTTGACGGAACTGGCGAGAGTCACCAGGCAATCAAAGACAGTACAGCCGGACTTCTTACGAGTGCTCTTCAGACCGTAGTAGAGGAAGGTACCGGTAAAGCCTGCCAGTTAGATAATATGCCGGTTGCCGGTAAAACAGGTACAACAACATCCAACAAGGACTTATGGTTTGTCGGATATACACCATATTACACATGTGCTGTATGGGGCGGTTATGATGATAACAAAGAATGTAATTCCGATACAAAATTCCGTTTCCGCATCTGGAAAGGAATCATGAGCAGAGTACATGAGAATCTTGAAACAAAAGATTTTGTAATGCCAAGTTCTGTAGAGAAAAAATCCGTCTGCACAATTAGCGGATATCTGGCAACTTCCAGTTGTCCAAGTGTAACAGAATACTTTGCAACAGACAGCCTTCCAAATCAGAGTTGTCCGGGACATAAAAACTATTCTGAAGACTATGATTCTAAAGAAAATGACAGTAAGTCCAATGACACAAATAGCGATAATACTGGTAACAATACCGGTACTAATACCGGAGATAATACTGGAGGCAATACCGGTGGCGGTGATGCTGGCGGGGGTAACACTGGTGGTGATACCGGCGGCAATACCGGTGGTGGTGATACCGGCGGCAATACCGGTGGCGGTGATACCGGCGGCAATACCGGTGGCGGTGATGCTGGCGGTAACACACAATAATCATTTTGGCTTACCCCAGTATTGATAATTTAAAAATCAAAAGCAGGAGAGTGGATATCCACTCTCCTTTCCTATATTCCTATATTCGAAACATCTGCCTTCTACACTTGACTATCCAGGATCAATTTTGCAGCTCCACAGATTCCTGCATCATTTCCAAGGCTTGCAATAGCAAACTGAGTATCTTTATTTGCAAAAAAGGCTCGCTTGCGATAATATTTTTCTATATATGTAAGGAGAATTTCTCCTGCTTTTGACACTCCTCCTCCAATTACAAAAAGGCTTGGATCTACTACGACTGCTACGTCTGCTAATCCTTTCGCCAGGTATTCTCCGAATTCTTCTACAACATCTACTGCAAGCAGATCACCTTCTTTTAAGGCATCAAATACGATTTTTGCATCTATCTTATCCCAATCATAAGTTCGCAATATTGAATCTTTCTTATCAGCTGCGAGATGTTCTCTGGCAATTCTTGCAATTCCTGTTGCAGACGCATACTGTTCAAGACAGCCTTTCTTTCCACAGCCACAACACTTTTCTTCAAAGTAATTTACACAGATATGTCCGATTTCTCCGCCAGCTCCATTGGCACCGATCAAAGGCCTTCCTCCCATGATCACTCCTCCGCCAACTCCAGTTCCAAGTGTGACCATGACCATATTCTTCTCACCATGTCCAGCACCTTTCCACATCTCACCGAGTGCCGCTACATTGGCATCATTGCCAACAACAACCTGCCAACCTGTCAGATTCTCTAATTCTTTCTTAACCTCTTTATATCCCCATCCAAGATTCGCTGTCTTTCTCACAATACCTTCCGAATTTACCGGTGCCGGAATTCCCATTCCAATTCCTATCACTTCTTCTGCCGGAATTGCTTTTTCCTGAATCTTTTCCTTTAAAGCCGTTGCTATATCTTGAAGAATGGATTCACCTTCATTTTCAGTTCTTGTAATAATCTCCCATTTATCAAGAATTTCTCCATCCACTGTAAACAATCCCAGTTTTATAGTGGTTCCCCCAACATCTGCTCCAAAACAGTATTTCATAGTTATTTTCTCCTCGTGTATATATTTTAATCTTTTTTTGTAAGACTACGTTGTACTCTCTGATATAGCTCCTGTGCAGCATTATAACCCATAGACTTCTGTCTGTGATTAATAGCAGCCGTCTCTACAATAATAGCCAGATTACGTCCTGGACGGATTGGGAGATTGTGGCAGACTACCTTATTCCCAAGAAATTCTGTATACTGATCTTCCAGTCCCAGACGATCATACTCACGCTCTTTATTCCACTCCTCCAGTGTAATAACAAGGTCAATATTCTTGGTCTCTCTGACGCTTTGAACACCGAACAAAGTCTTAACGTCCACAATTCCAATACCTCTGAGTTCAATAAAATGCCTTGTAATATCCGGCGCTGTTCCTACCAGTGTCTCATCACTGACCTTGCGGATCTCCACAACATCGTCACTGACAAGCCGGTGCCCTCTCTTAATCAGTTCCAGAGCCGCCTCACTTTTTCCAATACCACTCTCTCCCATAATCAGTACACCGACACCGTAGACATCTACCAGTACTCCATGGATGGAAATACATGGTGCTAACTGAACATTTAACCACCGAATGATTTCTGCCATAAATGCAGATGTATGTGAATCTGTTGAAAATACCGGAATATTCGCTTCTGTTGCCTTTTGCAAGAGCATATCATCTGGTTTTAAAGCACGGCAAAATACCAGGCATGGAATCTTGTAAGAAAGAAGCGTGTCATAAATTTCCGCTTTTTTCTTTTCTTCCAATGTTGTCAGGTAGCTATATTCTACATAACCGATGACCTGCACCCGTTCCGAATCAAATCTTTCAAAAAATCCTGTCAATTGTAATGCAGGACGGTTAATATCCGGAACCTCCACAGCCTTATCCGACAACTCTACATCCGGTGTCAGATTTTTCAGATTCATCTTCTCGACAACCTGCTTCATTTGAACTACATTTTTTCGCATATATGTCTCTCCTTCCAGGCATCCTATTACTAATATTAAAATTATAGCACATCAGTGAAAAAAATCATACACATCCTTAGCGGATTTTTCATTCATAGAAGGAAGACTCTTTAGTTCCTCTACAGTGGCATTCTTGATTGCCTCAATGTTGGCAAAATGCTTCATTAAATCTTTTCTTCTTGCTGGTCCAACACCTGGAATATCATCCAAAATCGAATGAACTTGTCCTTGACTGCGAAGCTGCCTGTGAAATGTAATTGCAAACCGGTGAGCTTCATCCTGAATGCGCGTGATCAGTCTGAATGCTTCCGAATTCCGGTCAATAGGAATCTCTTCATTGTGATAATAAAGCCCTCTGGTTCTGTGGTGATCATCCTTTACCATACCGCAGACCGGAATATCCAAATTCAGCTTATCCAGCACTTCCAGTGCAATATTTACCTGCCCTTTACCTCCGTCCATCAGAATCAGATCTGGAAATGCTGTAAAACTGCCAAGTTCTCGACCTTCTTCCTTTTCTCTTAAGCCGTGCCCGAACCGCCTTGTAAGCACTTCATTCATACTGGCATAATCGTTCGCCCCTTTTACCCCTTTAATCTTGAATTTACGGTAGTCATTTCTCTTCGGTTTTCCTTTTTCATAGACAACCATAGAGCCAACTGATTCAAATCCATTTGTATTGGAAATATCATACGCCTCCATACGATTCAGTCCGGTTAAGCCCAAAAGATTTTGAAGTTCTTTGACTGCACCAATCGTTCTTCCCTCTTCTCTCTTAATCCGCTCTTTATCCTTCGTCAGAACCATTCGGGCATTTTTTTCTGCCAGCTCTACCAGTTTTTCCTTTGTTCCTTTTTTCGGAATGACCAGATGTACTTTATGCTCTTTTTTCCTTGTCAGCCATTCCTCAATAATCTCATGATCTGGTATTTCCTCTGGCAACATAATCTGTCCCGGAATATATGGTGTCCCTGCATAAAATTGCTTGATAAAACTGGAAAGTATCTCTGCCTTTGTCTCCTTATCCACTAGCTTCAGATAAAAATGATCCCGCCCGATCAATCTTCCATTTCGAATAAAAAACACTTGCACAACCGCATCTTCCAAATCTTTTGATACTGCCACAATATCCCTGTCATCTCCCGCAGTATCTGTAATTTTCTGCTTCTGTGCAATTTTCTGTACACTGTTTATCAACTCCCGATATTCAATTGCCCGCTCAAACTCCAATGCCTCTGACGCTTCTTCCATCTGTGCCTTCAACTTTTCCAGAATCGGATCATAATTGCCATTCAGAAAATGTAAGACTTCCTCTACAGACTTGCGGTATTCCTCCTTCGAAATGTATCCCTGACACGGAGCTTTGCACTGATGAATATGATAGTTCAGACATGGCCGCTCTTTTCCAATATCCTTTGGCAGTCTCCGGTTACAGCTTCGGATAAAATATAACTTTCGAATCAGTTCTATTGTGTCTTTCACTGCCCCGGCACTCGTATAGGGGCCAAAATACTTTGCCTTATCTTTCTGCACTCTTCTTGCCAACATCACTCTTGGAAATGGCTCCTGCACAGTAACTTTTATAAATGGATAAGCCTTGTCGTCCATCAACATTGTGTTATATTTTGGTCTGTGCTCTTTGATGAGATTACACTCCAGCACCAGCGCTTCCAGTTCCGAATCTGTTACGATATACTCGAACCTGGAAATGTGAGTCACCATCTGTTCTATCTTAGCCCCTTTGTTACGACTGCTTTGAAAATACTGTCGTACACGGTTTTTCAGACTGATTGCTTTTCCCACATAGATGATTTTATCTGTCTCATCATGCATCAGATAAACTCCCGGCTTGCCCGGCAGTTTTTTTAATTCTTCCTGAATATCAAACATAATTTACTCCCTGTTTTTTCAACTCAATGTAACAGAAAATACCGCCTCCCTGACAAAAATCTGATTTGCCCGGGAAACGGTATTCAAATACATTAACTTTCTGTATTATTCTTCTGCAATTCCTTCTACTTCATGGAAAATCTTCATGAATTCTTTTCCTGTGATTGTCTCTTTCTCAATCAGAAATGCTGCAATCTTATCCAGTGATTCTCTGTGTTCTGAAAGAAGTTTCTTTGCTTCCTCATAAGCTTCTTTCAGCATCTTCATAACTTCATGATCAATCTCAGAAGCTGTCTCCTGACCACAGTTCATAACCGGACGTCCGTCCAAATATCTGTTCTGGACCGATTCCAGCCCGATCAGCCCGAACTTCTCACTCATACCATATTGGGTAATCATAGCTCTTGCCACACTGGTTGCTTTCTCAATATCATTAGAAGCCCCTGTTGTCACTGTATCAAATACAATCTCTTCTGCAGCACGTCCTCCGAGCATTCCAACTAACATAGCCTGCAGTTCTTTCTTTGTATTCAGGAACTTTTCTTCTTCCGGAGTCTGCATAACATATCCAAGTGCTCCCATCGTACGCGGTACGATCGTAATCTTCTGAACTGGCTCAGAATCCTTCTGCAACGCACTGACAAGCGCATGTCCGACTTCATGGTAAGACACAATCTTGCGCTCTTCCTGATTCATCACACGGTCTTTCTTTTCTTTACCTACCAGCACAACTTCCACTGCTTCAAAAAGATCCGCCTGTGATACGGCATTTCTTCCATTCTTAACTGCGTTGATTGCGGCTTCATTGATCATATTTGCAAGATCTGAGCCAACTGCTCCGGAAGTTGCAAGTGCGATTGCTTCCAGATCAACCGTCTCATCCATCTTCACATCTTTAGAGTGCACTTTCAGTACTTCCACACGTCCTTTAAGATCCGGTCGTTCCACAATAATACGACGGTCAAAACGTCCCGGTCTTAACAATGCCGGATCCAGAATCTCCGGACGGTTCGTGGCTGCCAGAAGAACAAGACCTTTGTTACTTTCAAATCCATCCATCTCAGCCAGAAGCTGGTTCAATGTCTGTTCACGCTCATCGTTACCGCCCATCTGTGTATCACGGCTCTTACCAATTGCATCAATCTCGTCAATGAAAATAATACAAGGTGCCATCTGCTGTGCCTGCTTAAACAAGTCTCGGACTCTGGATGCTCCGACACCGACATACATCTCTACAAATGCAGATCCACTCAATGAAAAAAACGGTACTTTTGCCTCTCCTGCAACTGCTTTTGCCAAAAGTGTCTTACCTGTTCCCGGAGGTCCTACAAGCAGTGCTCCTTTTGGAAGCTTTGCTCCTACGCTTGTATATTTTCCCGGATTGTGCAGGAAATCTACAACTTCCTGCAAAGAGTCCTTCGCTTCATCCTGCCCTGCTACATCCTTAAATGTGACGCCGGTCTGTTTTTCCACATACATCTTGGCATTACTCTTGCCAATTCCCATCATGCCTCCGCCTTTCGACATCTTACGGGTCGTCCATACGATCAGTGCAATAAATATGACAAGCGGAATGATATTCATAGCATACTGGGCAACAATTGCAGAAGTTGTATCCGGTACCTCCTGATTGAAATCAATCTTTGCTTTTTCCAGTTTTTCCACCAATTGATCATCATTCATCCGGCCTGTGTAATATTCCCTGTTGACCTTATCTCCACTTTCCTTCTTTGCCGTGATCAGAATCCTGTCACTCTTAATTTCAACTTTCTCGACCTTCTTCTCATCAATCATCTTCAGGAACTTGTTATAAGTAATTTCCTGGTCACTTTCCACTCCCTGAAACTGATACATGGCAAATACCAGAAGTGCCGTCAGCATCGTAATCAGTATGACAAAAGAAAAGCCTTGTTTGTTATTTTTATTATTATTCTTGTTTCCATTCTGGTTGTCCATTTTTCTCCTCCTGTGTCACTCTCCATTATACGGACAGCCTTGTTAGAAATCAATAAAAACATTATGAAAAGATTGTAAACTAACCATAATATGTAGTATACTTTTTCTGTGGTTTTTCATGCCTGAATTTTTCTGTATATTTCAGAACAGTTCCGGCATATGAACGATAGAACTCATAATATAATACAGAGGACAAGAGAGGATTTATTCATTATGAAAATTGGTTTTGACAATGACAAGTATCTGCAGATGCAGTCTGCCCACATTAAAGAGCGAATCAGTCAGTTTGACAATAAGCTCTATCTGGAATTTGGAGGCAAATTATTTGACGATTATCACGCTTCCCGTGTACTGCCTGGATTTCAACCTGACAGTAAGCTCCGTATGCTGGACAAGCTTTCCGATCAGGCAGAAATTATCATCGTGATCAGCGCCGAAGACATCGAGCGCAACAAAATCCGTGGAGATCTTGGAATCACTTATGATTCTGATGTCCTCCGCCTGATGAACATTTACCGTGATCGCGGACTCTATGTCGGCAGTGTTGTTATTACAAAATACAGTAACCAGGAAAGTGCTTCCTTATTTAAAGCCCGCCTGGAGAAAATGGGCATCCGTGTATACTGCCACTACTTGATTGCAGGATATCCGACCAACATTCCGGTCATTGTAAGTGAAAACGGTTATGGAAAAAATGATTACATTGAAACTTCCAGACCACTGGTCGTTGTGACTGCTCCCGGACCAGGAAGTGGAAAAATGGCTGTCTGCCTCTCCCAGCTCTATCACGAACTGGAACGCGGAATCCGTGCCGGTTATGCCAAGTTTGAGACATTTCCTATCTGGAATATCCCGCTGAAGCATCCGGTCAACTTAGCTTATGAAGCAGCCACTGCAGATCTGAACGATGTAAATATGATCGATCCATTCCATCTTGAAGCTTATGGCGAGACAACCGTTAACTATAACCGTGATGTAGAGATTTTTCCTGTATTAAATGCAATTTTCCAACGCATTTACGGAGAAAGCCCTTACAAATCACCAACAGACATGGGAGTGAACATGGCCGGAAACTGTATCTGTGATGATGAAGCATGCCGCGAAGCTTCCAAACAGGAAATTTTACGCAGATATTACGAATCCCTGCGCCGTCTTCTTCTTGGTCAGTGCTCCGACAATGAAGTCTATACCATCGAAATGTTGATGAACCAGGCTGGTGTTACTATCCATGACCGCAAAGTTGTTGACGCTGCCCTTGAATACGAGAAAATAACGAATGGTCCTGCTGCTGCTATCGAACTTCATGACGGACGCATTATAAAAGGAAAGACTTCCAAACTGCTCGGAGCAACTGCTGCCATGCTGCTTAATGCCCTGAAAGATCTGGCTGGCATCGAACATTCCTGCCATGTCATTTCACCGGAAGCCATCGAACCAATCCAAACATTAAAGACAAAGTATCTTGGAAACAAGAATCCACGCCTTCATACTGATGAAGTTCTTATTGCTCTTTCTGTAAGCGCAGCCTCTAATCCACTTGCAAAGAAAGCACTAGAACAGCTTCCGAATCTTGCAGGATGCCAGGCACATACTTCCGTCATGGTAAGCTCTGTAGACATCAAACAGTTAAAGCGCCTTTCTATTCAGGCAACTTATGAAGCAAAATATGAAAAAAGAGACTAAAATCTCTGTATTTTTTAATAAAAAAGGTGTATACTTTTAAAGTATTTTTTGAGATATGTTTTTTGGGGGACATGCTTGAACATATTTTTTCATTCTAAGGAGGACATTATGGCAGTAAAATATGTATTTGTTACAGGTGGTGTCGTATCAGGACTTGGAAAAGGAATCACTGCTGCATCTTTAGGTCGTCTTCTGAAAGCTCGTGGTTATACCGTGACTATGCAGAAATTTGACCCTTATATCAACATTGATCCAGGTACTATGAACCCGGTACAACATGGCGAAGTATTTGTAACTGATGACGGAACTGAGACAGATCTTGATCTTGGTCATTATGAGCGTTTTATCGATGAAAGTCTCGGTAAAAATTCCAACGTTACGACTGGTAAAGTCTACTGGTCCGTACTTCAAAAAGAAAGACGCGGAGATTTCGGTGGAGGAACTGTACAGGTTATTCCTCATATTACTAACGAAATAAAATCTCGCTTTTATCGCAATCCTGCTGCTGAGAATACAGAAGTAGCAATCATTGAAGTCGGAGGAACTGTAGGCGATATCGAAAGTCAGCCATTTTTGGAAGCCATCCGTCAGTTCCAGCATGAAAAAGGACATGACAATGTAATTCTCATTCATGTTACATTAATTCCATACCTGAAAGCATCTCAAGAGATGAAAACTAAACCAACACAAGCTAGTGTAAAAGAACTGCAGGGCATGGGAATTCAGCCAGATATCCTTGTGTGTCGTTCTGAATATCCACTTGGAACAGGAATTAAAGATAAACTTGCTCTGTTTTGTAATGTTCCTGCAAATCATGTATTGCAGAATCTGGACGTTGAATATTTGTATGAAGCTCCACTTGCAATGGAAGAAGAACATCTGGCTCAGGTAGTATGCGAATGCTTGCACTTAAATTGTCCGGAACCAGATTTAAAAGACTGGAAAGAAATGGTGAACTATCTGCGAAATCCAAACACAGAAGTAACCGTCGCACTTGTCGGAAAATACACACAGCTTCATGATGCTTATATCAGTGTTGTAGAAGCACTCAAACATGGTGGAATTTTCAGCCGCGCTACTGTCAATATCAAGTGGGTAGATTCTGAACTGGTAACTGCAGATAATGTTGATGAAATTCTTGGCGATGTCAGTGGTATTCTTGTTCCAGGTGGTTTTGGCAATCGTGGAATTGACGGTATGCTTGAAGCGATCAAATATGCTCGCACACACAATATTCCATTCCTGGGGCTCTGCCTTGGAATGCAGTTATCCATCGTTGAATTTGCAAGAGACGTCATTGGATACAATGATGCTCACAGCGCTGAATTAAATCCAGATACTACACATCCGGTCATTCATATCATGCCAGAACAAATTGATGTAGAAAATATCGGTGGAACATTAAGACTTGGCTCTTACCCATGTATTTTAAATAAAGACTCCAAAGCATATAAGCTGTACGGATCTGAAGAAATTCAAGAACGCCACCGTCATCGTTATGAGGTAAATAATGATTACCGCGATGTACTGACTCAAAATGGTATGCTATTATCCGGACTTTCTCCGGATGGACGTATTGTAGAGATGGTAGAGATTCCAGATCATCCTTGGTTCATCGCGACCCAGGCTCATCCAGAATTAAAATCCCGTCCAAACAGACCACACCCATTGTTCCGTGGATTTATTGAAGCATCTCTGGAATATCAAAAAGAGCATAAATAAATCACTTGCAGTATATAACTGCTGGAAAATAGACAATTCCAAAATAGGGAGGGTTTGACTTGTACCGAGTCAAACCCTCCCTGAACTTTTATATTTCTAGTAAATCACTCTTTATTATTTAATCTCTACCTGATTCTGCGCTGCGACCAGATGTGCTGCACCATACTTCTCACGAAGCTTTGGCTTTTCAATCTTTCCAGTAGGATTTCTAGGAACCTTTGCAAAAATCAGCTTACGAGGTCTCTTGTATCTTGGAAGTTTCTTGCAGAATTCATCAATTTCTTCCTCTGTGCACTCTACACCAGGTTTTAACTCAATAATTGCTGCTGAAATTTCTCCCAGTCTATGATCTGGAAGTCCGATAACTGCCACATCCAGAATTTTATTATTAGTACGAAGAAAATCTTCAATCTGTACCGGATAAATATTCTCTCCGCCACTGATAATGACGTCTTTCTTACGGTCAACCAGATAGATAAATCCATCTTCATCTTCCATTGCCATATCTCCAGTATACAACCAGCCATCATGAAGTACTTCAGCCGTTGCTTTTTCATCTTTATAATAGCAAGTCATGACTCCCGGACCTTTGACTGCCAGCTCTCCAGTTTCGCCCTGTGCGACCAGATTTCCATTCTCATCGATAATCTTTGTCTCCCAGCCAAATCCTGCTTTACCGATCGCACCGACTTTATCAATATGATCCAATCCAAGATGCACACATCCAGGTCCAATAGATTCACTCAATCCATAGTTTGTATCATATTTATGATTTGGAAAATATTCCTTCCAGTGACGAATCAGACTTGGCGGTACCGGCTGCGCACCGATATGCATAAGTCTCCACTGCTCCAGATCATAATCCTTCAAATCTACATCTTTGTTATCAATTGCAAGAAGTAAATCCTGTGCCCACGGTACGAGCAGCCATACGATAGTACATTTTTCCTCTGAAACTGCACGAAGAATTGTCTTCGGATTCGTTCCTTTCAAAAGGACTGCCTTTCCACCTGTCAAAAGACTTCCAAACCAATGCATCTTAGCCCCTGTATGGTAAAGTGGCGGAATACATAAAAATACATCGTCCTTTGTCTGTCCATGATGATTCTGCTCTACTCGTGCAGCATGCATCAGAGATTCATGATTATGCAAAATTGCTTTTGGAAATCCTGTTGTTCCAGAAGAAAAATAAATTGCTGCATCATCTTCATCTACAATGTCAATCTTTGGTGACTGACTGGAACAGTTTGCTGTATGCGAAGTATAATCTTCTGCAAATCCCGGACAGCCATCGCCTACAAAATACAGAAGTCTTCCTCTTCCAATATCGTCCGCAATCTCCTCCACACGTCCGATAAATTCCGGTCCGAACACTAAAATATCTACATCCGCCAGTTCTACACAATATTTAATCTCATCGGCTGAATAACGGAAGTTCAGCGGTACTGCCAAAGCTCCCGTTTTCAGAATACCAAAATAAATCGGCAGCCACTCCAGACAATTCATCAAAAGGATTCCGACCTTGTCCCCTTTTTGGACTCCGCGTTCCAGAAGCAGATTTGCAAATCGATTTGCTTTCTCATTGAATACATTCCATGTAATTTCGCGTCTGTAATATGGTGCACGGGATGGTTCAATCAAATCATACTCCTTCCACGTGCTCCTTTTTGTCTCTGGCATCTCTGGATTAATCTCGACCAGACAGACGTCATCGCCGTACAGGCGACAATTTTTCTCCAAAATATCCGTAATAGGCATTGCTAATTATTCCCCTTTCTGGCACAAAGCTTCAAATGATTTCAATTATCCTCTTTCCATACTGAAATTTCAAAATCCTTTATAGCTTTGACGCTTTAGCGCTTTTACTCGATAAAGTATATGATATCGGATTTCAAGGAAAATGTCAACGTTTCCACAGAATCTTTCCATCTTAGTTTCCGCATTCTAATTTCTGTTGAATCTTTCCATCTTAGTCTTCAATGATTTCTTCATTGTAACCTTCTTCATAATATTTAATCAACGCTTGTGTTCCAAGATCACCATACCCTTCTGCTTCCAAAACTTCATAATTTGCAAGTGTCTGACTAAGCACATCCAAATCCAGCTCACACTGATTTGCCTCAATCAAAGCAATCTTCATATCCTTAATAAAATGTTTCATAAAAAATCCAGGAGTATAATCTCCGTGTAGTATCTTCTCTCCAAAGAAATCTAGCTGCTTACTTCCGGCTGCTCCTGTCGCAACAGATTTTAATACAGTCTCACAATCCAAATCTTTTGCTTTTGCATAGCTAAGTGCCTCACAAAGTCCTGACATGGTTCCGGCAATCATGATCTGATTCACCATCTTGGCATGCTGTCCACATCCAGCTTCTCCCTGATAATTGATATTCGTTCCCATAGCTTCAAATAACGGCATACAAGCCTCATAATCTTCCTTGTTGCCACCGACCAGAATAGAAAGTGTTCCTGCCTTTGCTCCTGTATCACCTCCGGTCACCGGTGCATCTACAACATGAACTCCTTTCTTTTTACCTTCTTCATATATTTTCTTGGAAATCATCGGACTGGTCGTTGTCATATCAATCAGATACATTCCTTTCTCTGCCTGATCCATAATATTTCCTTCATCAAAATAAACTTCTTCCACATCCTGAGGAAATCCTACCATCGTAATCACAGCTTCACTTGCTCTTACACATTCTCCAATCGTCTCATGAAAGATAGCACCTTCCTCTATCACATCATCCACTTTACTCTTTGTTCTTGCATATATATGTAGTTCAAATCCCGCTTTCATAAGATTTTTGACCATGGACTTCCCCATGATTCCAACACCGATAAATCCGATTTTCTTCATAGTCTCTCTCCTGTTTCTTCTATTTATATGTATTCAAGAATGCTTTCAAAGTTCTTTCTGTGCCTCTGAATTGTATTCTGTGGGGGAGCATACAAATACTCCCCATTTCATTCAGAATACGCCATATGTTTTATAATGTCAATTATATGTTTCTCTATTATGCCCCACCATTTGTCAAACAAACTACTGCTTAAGGTTCTGTTACAATTTATAAATACACTTCATTAAAGCAGCACCTGTTTTACAACACTGAATATACTATATAACATAAAAAATTATTAACGGAGGACTGTATGATAAAACGTATTTCTGTACTTCTTTTACTTCTTGCATTGTCGATGACAGCTCTCTTTGGCTGTTCCCAGACAAAAGAGACAAAACATGCTTCAGCCATTATAAACACTGATAAAACAAACAAAGAAGAAAACCTTACGCCAGTAACACTTAATGAAGTAGCTCATTCTATCTTTTATGCACCTATGTATGTTGCTATTGAAAAAGGTTATTTTGAAGAAGAAGGTATTAATCTCAACCTGGTCACAGGATTTGGGGCTGATAAGACCATGACTGCAGTCATATCCGGAACCGCCGATATTGGATTTATGGGGTCTGAAGCTTCAATTTATGCTTACAATGAAGGAGCCAATGATTATGTCGTGAACTTTGCACAACTTACACAACGCGCAGGAAATTTTCTGGTAGCAAGAGAAGAAATCCCCGACTTTCATTGGACTGATTTGAAAGATAAAAAAGTACTTGGTGGACGAAAAGGTGGCATGCCAGAAATGGTATTTGAGTATATTTTAAGGCAAAATGGGATTGATCCTTCGAAAGATCTGATTATAGATCAGAGCATTGATTTTGGCTCTACAGCAGCAGCATTTGCAGAAGGAAATGCTGATTTTACAGTTGAGTTCGAACCAGGAGCCACAAATTTGGAAAAAGAGGAAAAGGGATATGTAGTTGCTTCTCTCGGTACAGACAGCGGCTATGTACCTTATACTGCATTTTCAGCAAAGAAAAGTTATATCGAGAAGAATGCATCTGTAATTCAAGGATTTACAGATGCATTGCAGAAAGGTATGGATTATGTACAGAAACATACACCAAAGGAAATTGCAGAAGCAATTGCACCTCAGTTTAAAGAAACAAATCTTAATACAATAGAAACAATTGTGAGCCGTTATTATGAACAGGACACATGGAAAGATAACCTCATATTTGAGAAAAAAAGTTTTGAACTTTTACAGGACATTCTGGAAAGCGCAGAAGAACTTGACACACGTGCACCGTACGATAAACTGGTAACGACTACATTTGCCGAAAAAGCAGCCAAATAATTTCAATACTATCTGAATCACTATTACTCTTTAATTAAGCAAAGGAAACGACAAACCATGGCAGAGTTCGTCGTTTTCTTTGTTAACATATCTACTATATCTCATCTACTATATCTCATCTACTATTTTCCACTAATTCAAACAATTTTACTCGCTTTTTTCGTGTATTTCATATATAATAAATACCATGACTAGGGCAGACTTGTCTTAGTACTTTTTATTGGGGGATTTTTTATGCAACAAAAAGATCGTAAACAAATGTACAGACAGCAAACTATGGGCTACTTCATCAATGCTGCATTGGAGATCATTGAAGAAGAAGGTATCGACAGCTTGTCTATTCGGAAAACTGCAGAAAAAGCCGGCTATAACAGTGCGACTCTTTATCATTATTTTTCAGATTTTGAAGAACTGAGAATTTTTTCAGCTATGAAATATCTGGATCAATATGCTAAGGATCTGCCAGCCTACTTAGAACCGGTTACAAGGCCACTTGAAAGATATCTGAAAATTTGGGAATGCTTCTGTCTCCACTCCTTCTCACATCCAGACATTTTCTGGCTGCTATTCTTTAAGCATGCAGATACGAACTGGGATTTTTCCTACTATTTTCACGCTTATTATGATATTTTTCCTGAAAGTTGGAGTGAAGATGCTGCAAATTACAAAAATATGCTTTCATCTGCTAATTTCTCAGAACGTGAATTTTTATCATTGACTGATTCTTTGAATAAAGAGAATATTTTTCTCCCGGAATCAGACATTCACAATCTGGCAACAATGAATATTATGCTTTATCGTGGTATGTTAGAGACATTACGGGAAGACTCTGAATATTTGACAATTGAAGAAGCGACTGCGACAACTGTTTCGTTTATCCGCAGAGCGCTTACATCCTATAATATTGATTTAGATTAAAAACACTTATTAAAACCTATATACAAACATTGTCGTTTTACAGAATTGTTTAATCAAAAGAGCTGAAGGATTCGAATTCTTCAGCTCTTTTTCTCACCTGATATATCCAAGAATGCTCCACACATTCCTTCTTCAGCTTTTTGTATTTAATTATTTTGAAAAAACATTTTCACTATGCCTTTTCTTCCTTCAACACTTTAATAAATGCTGCAATCGTTCCAAGCATTACAAAAATAAATAAGAACGCTGCTACAAGTGAGATTGTCTGAAGCGGTTTCAATCCACCAGCCATCAGAAGTCCGATCGCCATAACTGACTGGATAACTCCCCAGAGAATCTTTCTGCCATTTGGAGGATTGATTGCACCGTCCGTTGACAGCATAGACAGTACATAAACTCCTGAATTTGCAGATGTTACAAAGAATGCACACAAGGATACCAAGGCTACCAGTGATAAAATAAATCCAAGCGGATATTGTCCAAGCACTACGAAAAGTCCAACCTCCGGTGTTGCTACCGCTTCCTGGAGCTTTTCAATCGCCATAAGACCTTTTTCTCCAAGGTTGATACCAAGGTTACCAAATACTGCACCCCAAATACAGGAAGCAATTGTTGGTACAAGTACTACACCAAGTACAAATTCTCGAATAGTCCGTCCTTTAGAGATACGTGCTACAAATACTCCAACGAACGGTGCCCATGCAATGAACCATGCCCAGTAAAACAGTCTCCAGCTTCCGAACCAACTGTTGTCACTATAAGAATTAATCTTAAGTGCAGTTGGAATAAAATTACCGATATACTGACCCATACCATTTACAAATGCATTCAAAGTCTCTACTTTTGGTCCCACTATAAAGCATACTGCCAAAAGTCCGATTGCAACATAAAGGTTTGTATCAGAAATAATCTTAATTCCTTTATCCAGCCCGGATACTGCGGATCCAATATAAAGAAATGATACAATTATAATAATAATAATTTCTACTACTAAATTGATTGGGACACCAAATAAATAATTAAATCCGGCATTAATCTGCAATGTTCCAAGTCCAAGAGATGTTACAACTCCTGCAACTGTCGCAAATACACCAAGAATATCAACAACCTTGCCAAGCCATCCATTTGCAAGCTTCTCACCAATTAACGGTTCAAGCATCACACTTAACAGACCTTTTTTGTTCTTACGGAACATAAAGTATGCAAGTGCAAGACCGATAACTGCATAGTTTGCCCATGGAAGAATTCCCCAGTGCATAAAGAAATTCTCAAATGCAAAGTTTGCAGATGCCTGAGATGCTGCTTCAATTCCATCTGGCGGATTCAGATAATAAGTAAGCGGCTCAGCTACTCCCCAGAATACAAGACCAACTCCCATTCCACATCCAAATAGAAGTCCGAACCATGTTATATTACTGTATTCCGGTCTGGAATCATCGCTTCCTAAACGAATTTTTCCATATTTTCCAAATGCAAAATATACAATAAAGCCAAAGAATATAATCATAGAAATCAGATATAACCATCCAAAATCTGTGGTCAAAACTTTAAATGCCGCATTAGCTACTACCGTAAAACTATCATTAAATGCAACTGACCAGACTGCTATAATGCCGACGATAATCAGTGATACATAAAAAACTGTATTCTTACCTTTCTTTTCTCCCATATTCAATTCTCCTTCATCAAACTAAGCCAGATATAGTAGTGGGCAGATGCATAACCATCTGCCCGTTCACTCTAAATCATCGAACAGTTATCATACTTTAAATACTGTCTGCTCTTTAATATCTGTTGCCAGAGCCTCCAGAGCAACCTTTGTTCTGTGATAACGTAATTTCCACTGCTCTTCCTTCGGAGTATCAGGGTCTCCAAGTGGATAAGGAATAGAAATTGTAGGTACGATTCTATTAGCTCCTACTGTCTTAGCTACAGGCACCAGATTACACATCTGTACGATTGGGAATCCAGCCTTCTCAACCTCTTTTACCATCGTTGCACCGCAACGTGTACAGGTACCTCAAGTACTAACCATGATAACACCATCAACATGATCTTCCTGAAGATATGGAATGATTTCTTTTGCCATTCTGGCAGCCTCTGCCTCAGTTGTTCCTGTTCCGACTGTTGTATAGAAATATGGATGGAGGCTTCCATAAACTCCCTCTTTTTCTAATACCTTCAGTGCATCAATCGGAGTAATAACATTTGGATCTGCGTCTGCTGCTGCAGGGTCAAATCCAGCATGAATTGTCTTGAACTCTCCACCTTTTAACCGTTCCATATTTGACACATCATAACGTCCCCAACGTGTTGCAGATGCTGACTGAATATGATCCGGATTATCTACAGGTACAATACCTCCTGTATTCAGAAGTGCGATTCTTGCTTTTGACAAATCCTTGATAGCAGGAGCAATTGGTACTCGATCAAGTTTCGGAATCGGAAGCTCTGTCTCAAATGGCTGTCCATTTAATTTTTTAACAAGCATATCTACCATACGCTCATATGCCGGTTTTCCATCTGAAAGCCATACCTGATGACGGATGCCTCTCGGGAAATATCCTTCTTCATCCGCGGAGCCAACCGGCTCACCAGCAAGAAGCTTGTTGGCAACTTTTGCCATTGCTTTTACATCCTGTCTCATCTTTGAAGCAATATTACCGCCTTTTAAGATATACATATCTTTTTTAAACATATCTACACCTGGCGTCTCCTCGTTCATAGATGTTACAACAGGTACACCAAATTTTTCTTTTACTGCCTTGCAGATTGTTCCACATGCAACGGTATAACGTCCTGCCTGAAATGCTGGCCCTGCAAGGAAAATATCAAACTCTTTATCTTCAAGCATTCCGAGAATTGTTGCAACTGCAGCGTCAGTATTGGTACCAATATAGTTGTCACCACAGATAATTGTATGGGTAACTTCTGCATTTAACTCTTTTTCAAGCTGCATTGCTGGTCCAATCTGACCTTCGTGAATCTCTGGTTCGATACCAGCTTTTTCTTCTCCACCAATCTGACCAAAAAACTGATTAATATATAAGATTGCTTTTTTCATCGCTATTGCCCTCCTTAGAATTCTTTCATTGTCTTCGGGGACCATCCAACTACCTGATCACCACAGAACATTGAGTTATTCTCCATAATAACGGATCCATCTTCTCTTACTGAAGGTCCTAAGATCTCATCTCCAGCCCAGCCACCGGACAGACCGTCTCTTGCTAACGACTGAAGTTCTCCAAGTACTGTTTCCATTGGAGGCAATTCAATTAATTCAGATACATTTCCACAGGATACAATTGCATCACACTTCTCATCCAGTGTTACAAGTGGCTGAGATGTACCATTACGTCCTGTACATTCATTGGTAACTCCAATTGTCTTAACACCGGCATCCTCAAGCGCAACAAGACATCCTACAAAGTCGGCATCCGGGTTGCCATAACCTTCTTCTGCGACGACCGCACCATCTGCTCCGAGTGTCTTTGCAATCTGTGCTACATAAAGTGCAGCACGTTCTTTCTGATCCAAAGCTACATTCAGGTTTGACATAATTACTCCGAGGAAATTAATTGTCTTACCATGCTCTCTGTAAAGAGCCTTGATATTCGGTGTGTTCTGGAAGTCGTATGTTGACCATTTTGATGATACAGGCATGAAACTTCCAGATACGATAGCGCCATCCAGTACCTCATTTGGATGCATTACTGTTGGAAGCATACGGTTCATATCCCAGCCATATGCCAGATCATTGTATCCCAGATTTTCCATCTGAGACTGTGGCTGCATAACATATACAACAGATGGAAGCTTTTCAATCTCCGGACTACGTTTGATCATCGCCTCAAGATCATAAACTTCTGTGTCTTCCGGTGTCAGTTCTTTTACACACTGTCCGATGAACTCTGCAAGTTTATGTCCTGCTCTTCTAAGTGCATCATTCTTCTTCTGTTGCTCATGCTTCTCAAAATCCTCATTCGTATCTGCTACGAGTACAATATTGTTCAAATAACCGAAGTATGTATATTTCTGCCCTTCACCACTCATGTCGATCAATCCATCCTGGAAACCTCCCCAGTGTTTTCCGACTACGAGTACGCTGCAGTTCTTTAATGCATGTAAAACTCCATCTCCTGCCTTTGCAAGTTCACTTGTATATCCAGGGAAAAGTCCTCTTCCATCCAATCTTACTCTAGGCTCGATTGCTTCCTTTACCGGACACATACGGATCTTATCTCCAGGTTTTGCAATATAAAGATCTGCCTCCGTGATTCTCTCATCTTCACGGATAAAATCAAGTGCTTTTTCTTTATTAATTGTAAGCACTCCGTCATCAAAGGATAACTTGTCGCCAAACTTGATATCCTTAACATAGAAATTGCCAATCTCCAGTCTCATGTGATTGTCCTCCTTTTCTGATTCATAGATAGGCTCTATGAATGGCATTGATACATTTTTGATAAGCGCGCTTATTTATTGGTTATGTTAAGATTATAACAGTAAGCGTGCTTATTGTCAATCGTTTTGTTAGATTTTTTCTATAATTCACAGTTAATTATTGACTTATTCTATTCATTTTCTCTAAATATTCTTTAATCTCTCTGTGGTCAATCACTTTTTAATTCCAGGCAACAAAGGGGGCGCTGATTTCTCAGCGCCCCTATTATCGACAATTCCTATATTAATTTGCTTTCTTTTTATTCATCAGATCTTTGATGTTCTTGTAAATCATAAAGAGAATTAAAACTGCTCCAACATATCCATTTAATACATAGATAATATTAACCAAGACTCTGAATGGAAGGAATAATCCTACAATTAAACCGAGAACTCCAAGAACAATAGTGAGAATCTTGAACTGTGATGTTCCCTCTTTTGCAAATCTAGAAGCTGGATTATAAAGGAGTGGAACCGCTGTTGTATAAATACCTGCAAATACAATAATTGCAAAGATAGCGGAGAATGGCTTCCAGATCTTAGCTGCAAGAATCAGATTTGGGATATCTGCATTCCATACAAATGTATCACTACTTCCAATCATCGGAGTATTAATGTTTGAAACCTGTGCGAACATTACTACTGCAATTGCCACACAAACTGCAACTGTTCCGCCGATAATACCATAATTTAATTCTTTTTTCTTATTATTAGAACCAAGTGCTGCTGTAAAGCTTGCGAACCACAGGAGCACGAAACCGGCATATGATAAACCAGAAACAAGCCAGTTGGATCCTGCACTCTTAATTGTTTCCCCATTCGCTGCGCCTTCGTAAGCTGCATTTTTAATAATATCCAATCCAGCTCCAACATCACCGCCATCACGAATTAATGTAAGAACTCCAATGGCAATACAAAGCACTACGATTACCGGTCCTACAGCACCGATGGCATCAACCATGGAGTTCAGTCCACCTACAACTGTAAGCACTGCCAGTGCTGTCAGAACGACTCCTCCTACCCATGCCGGAAGTCCATATTCCTGATGAAGTGTAGAGGATGCTCCTCCTACCATAACGAAGAAGGACATGTAACAGAATAATGTGGAGTAATAATCACAGAAAGTTCCTACATACTTTCCACAAAAATGTTTGTATACATCATTTCCTTTTTCAAACTTCTGCTCTGCACCTGCTTTTGCAAAGTTAAAATTGTAATAAAGGAAAGCTACCAGGAATACCAAAATTACAAGTAATCCTTTTACTCCATATGCTGTATAATATTGAATGATTTCCTGACCTGTTGCAAAACCGGATCCAATTGTAAATGCAATGATTGCTCCCGCAAGTATCAGTACTCGTTTCCAACTCACCTTTTCCGCACTACCCATAATGTGCCCCCTTTTCATTCATTTCTTTTCTTATGAGCAATTTACCGGCATATAAGCCGGTAATTGCTCAATGTATACTTATGTCAATGACTTACCACTCATCTTTTTCAAAAACAGTCTGCTCTGTTATCGGAGTCTGAAGAGCCTTGAATGCTCTTCTTACAAGTTTCTCACGAATCTTGTAGGACTCTTCCTCACCCTCAGTTGGATCTCCAAGTGGATAAGGAATACCAACAGCCGGGATAATTCTATTCGCACCGATTGTTCTGGAAATCGGAACAACTGTACACAGATGAACTACTGGGATACCGTATTTTTCAATACCTTTAACCATCGTTGCACCGCAACGTGTACAGGTACCTCAAGTGCTGACAAGAAGAACTGCATCTACATGCTCTTCAACTAATTTTTTACCAATTTCATCACCGAATTTAGCTGCAGAATTCGTAGCTGTTCCAGTTCCGGTTGTACTTGCAAAATAAGGATATAATTCTCCAAATACGCCTTCTTTCTGTAATTTACGAAGTGCATCAAGTGGGATTACAAGGTTCGGATCTTCCAGTACGAACTGTCTGTCATAACCACCATGGATTGTCATATAGTCATCTTTAGACATTCTGTCCATGCCTTCCATTGTATACCATCCAAATTTTGTTGCATTGGAGGACTCGATATGATCCGGATTACCAACTGGTACAATACCACCAGATGTAACGATTGCAATCTTCGCTTTACTAAGATCTTCAATTGCTTTTCCTGGCTCTACACGATCGAATTTCGGCATTGGAAGATCTGTCTCAAATGGCTCTCCTGCCATCTTCTTAAGCAGCATCTTAAGACCACGAGTTGCTCCTCTTTCTTCTGCGAAATAGTTCACACGGATACCACGCTCAAGATATCCTTCGATTGATGGTCCAAGAATCTCCTCACCTGTAGCCAGTTTCTTAATCAATGTTACAAACTGCGGAACTGCTTTTTTCATAGTTGCAGCAGAGTTACCTGTCTTTACAAGGATTACATCCTGTTTAAACATATCAGCTCCAGGGTTCTCTTCATACATACCAGAGAGTACCGGAATACCGAGTCGCTCTTCAACCGCTTTACAAATTGTACCGCAAGCAACACCATAACGTCCAGCATTAAATGCAGGTCCTGCAACAAAGATATCTGGCTCGTATTTCTTTACCATCTCAATGATGGTATCTGTTGCTTTATCAAGATTTTCTCCAAAATAGTTGTCACCACAGATAACTGTTGCAACAATCTCATAATCATCGCCCAGTCCGTCATTCAGTGCCATACCAGGTCCTATAATTTCTTCTCTTACTTCCGGCTGGAAGTCTGCTTTATCTTCTCCACCAATTCCACCGAAGAACTGATTAAGATAATGAACGATTTTATATTTTGCCATAACTCTGAATCCCCCTTCTTAGTATCCTCTTGCAGCCAGTTTGTTAAATCCATTTGCGATTGTAGATGCGATGATAATCTGAAGCTCTGCCTCGAAAGATCCGTCTTCGTTGATACATCCAGCCCATCCACCAATCTGACTTTCAATAAATTCCTGAGTTCCAATTACTCTATCCATAGCTGGGAACATCAGTGTTGCATTTCCCTGTCCACATGATGCAAGTGCTGTTGCCTCTTCACATGTATCTGCCAGAGATGCTGATTTACCATCTTTTCCTGGGAACTCATCTGTGATCAGGCAAACCTTTGTACCTGCTCTCTCAACCTTTTTACAGTTCATCATAAGGTCTGTATCCGGGTTACCATAGCCTTCCTCTGTAATCAGAACTCCGTCTAACTGCAACCATTCACAGAATTTTGCAACCATATCGGAATGTCTCTCTTTATCAGCAAGGAATACATTCTCATTTGTAAGGATAACTCCCATAAAGTTAATGTCTTTTCCATGATGTTTGTAGCATTCATCAATAACCGGATTGTGGAAATGATGATATGTTGTAACTTTATCACATGGAGCCACACAGTTACCAGATACGATTGCTCCATCCATAATCTCTGTTGGATACATGAATGTCGGAACGATCTGTTTTGCATCTACACCATAATAATATGTGTCATGCAGAAGTCCCTGTGACTGAAGCATATGTATGTATCCTACCTTTGGCAGATCCGGATACTGTGCTGCCTGCTCAAATACTGGTTTTGTCTCATATGTCTCAATTACATCTGGCTCAAGATTTCTTACAAGCTCTCCAAGATATGTAGCTACTTTCAATCCTGCCATACGTCCTGCTTTCTCATATACATGAGTTTCTAATCCATCCTGTGGTTCAATGACTACGCACAGGTTATATGTTTTTGAAAATGGGCAATAATCTGCAGCCGGTCCGCTCATATCAATAACACCTTCCTGGAATCCAACGATTCTTCCGACTGTAACTACACAGCAGCCATCTAAAGCATGTGTTCTTCCAGATCCAACCTGTGGTGATACCTTTCCGATAATTCCTGGGAAAATCTCTCCGCCGCTCACTTTCACACGTGGTTCAATGACATCCTTAACAGGTGTGATTCTTGTTGCCTCACCAGGTTTTGCAATTTCCAAATGGCATCCGATCAGCTTGTCGTCCTCCAATACAAGTGCTTCCACCTCTTCTTTGTTTACATACAATACGTGATTTTCCACATATGATTTGTCTGCAAACTGGATGTCCTTGATCTCAAATTTGCCGAGTTCTAGTTTCATACAAATTCCCTCCTTATGATTTGTAATCGCGATAACTTAACACTTAAAATATAATCACGTTTTTCATCTCCGAAAGCTGGCAATTTTTCTTTTACAAATTCCTCAAGCGCGCGGAATGTAATCATGATAACATATAAGTAAAAAAATATCTTTTTTGCTTTTTATGTTTACTTTCAAAAAATGTAATCGTGATAACTTTTTTCATGTAAGTAATTGCTTTTGATAGTTCTAATTATACACACATTTTTTAAATGCGCAACCCCCTTTTATAAATATCGTCATTAATACAAAATATCTATAAATATTTTTGTGCAGATTGCCTATTTTTTATCATTCTTTTCACGTTTTTGTTTAAAATATCCGTCATATCCCTGCAATTCTGACGCAAGTGACTTAACGATTATATCGAGATCATCTATAAATAAACGAACTCTTTCTTCGATTTCATCTTCTTCAATTCCGTCATCCATCACTCCTTTAAAATATCCTTTATACAAAATACAGGACATGCGATTTAAAATAAGCGCATTCTCCTCAGAAATTGCCCCTGCTTTCATGCATTTTTTACACATTTCAAAATCACGTCCCCAGAAATCTGCTGTTCCAAGCATCTCTGAAAAGAATTGGTTTGCCTCATTAATGTTTTGAGGAAACATCTGATAGAATTCTTTCATAGCTCCACCCAGATATTCATTCGTATGTTCAAAAAACAGTCTATTATAATCTTTTGGATGTCGGAAAGCCTCCTGACTGTAGCAGTACCATACACCCACATAGATATCCCATACTCCTCTCCAGGTTTTTTCCGCCTGATTCAAGCGGATAATATATCCCTCCAGCGTATTCAGGCTGACATAATACATCAGTTCCGACTTGCTGTTAAAATAACGGTATAATGCAGCTGACGAACAGCCCAGCTCCTTCGCGATTCTACGAATAGAAAGATCTTCAGCCCCATCTTTCTCCATAATTTTACATACTCTTTCAATATAATCTTTTCTCGTTAAACCTTTGAAGTAATTCTGTGTTGTTTCTTTATTATCCAGCATCGCTCCACCGCCTATTCTTTTTCTTACCTGCTTTTTCTAACTAATTCTTGGAATAATATTGTCAATCACCGATAAATCGATTGTCTTAAAATCATTCGCCACCTTTTCCTGATAGCTCTTTGGACTTGGTGCAATATCCTGCCACTCCTGATAAACCTGAATGCATTTATCAATCAGCATGATATCTTTTATATTGTCCTCTTTGCCTTTCGGATATACAACTACTGATCGATATGGTGTCTGATTCGGTTTCAGGCTGGATGCCTGCGGATGTGTCAGAAGCACATGCTTATCATAGACAAGATCTCTCACCTTAATCAGAACGTCTTCATACCCATCAAGAAGAATCACTTTCATCTGATCCTTATACTTCTCATACACTCTGTCGTTATTCGTTACCAATATTGCTTTTTCCAGCTCCCACATGATTGCCGTCTCCCTTCTTAACATCTCATTTCACTCAGATGCGTTTTAATATAGTATGGTTTACCATAAGTTTATCATGTTTTATCTTTTTTCGCAAATATTCTGTCATTAATTCATTTTGTAAATACGATTCAGCTACTATCTTTATAGTAAAGAGAAAGCTCGGATTTCTCCAAGCTTTCTCCCTGTTTTCAAGTTGCTGCCAACTATATGACCTCTCACTATAATTAGTTAATGTATCCGGCTTTCTTAAGCTCTTCATGAGCTTTCTCAAGGTTTGCATCTGATACACGAATGATCGGTCCTGTACAACCCATTCCGCTCTCTGCATAAATATTGATCTTCCATAATGCTTTTACGGCATCCTCAAGATCCATTACTTCGATTCCTGCGATCTGTGCTGTTACGATCTCCTTCGGCGGCTCTTTTACATCCTCCTCTGCTGCAGCCGGTTTTGCTGCTGCTTTTCTTGCATCCAGGATCTCTTTTAAGCCTGCTTTCTTTGCTGCTGCAAATTCTGCTTTTGCTACCTCAAATACTTTGTTTCTTACAAGCTGTGCCGCATAGCGGATCGCTCCTGCAATAACAGGTGCTCCACTGGCTCTTGATACGATCATGACTAACTGCTCATATCCTTCGCCGATTCCTGGTCCGTATCCGTATCCAGTTGCTTCAAAGCTTCCGCCTGTTGCTGCGGATGAAAGCATTTTTACCATGATGTTTCCTGTCAGGGAATCTGTTACCATGATATCCGGTGTTCCCTGAAGTACGTCATTTCCTCTCATGACGCATCCACCGTCTGCTCTTGCAGACTCTGCGAATGTGATATCATATCCGTTCTCATGAAGCTCTTTGAGAGCGTTCTCTGTCTGACGTGCTCCGTCTACATTCAGGATTCCGACTGTCGGATTAGCAATTCCACATGTTTTTGCTGCAATGATTCCGTAGATTGTGTTCTTGATCATACCTTCGATACGATCTGCACTGGATGTTCCTGTTGTATTTGCTACGAACATCTCTCTTCCCTTTGCCGGTGTCACTACTCGTCCTACTGTAGATACTCCGATCGGGAATGGGAAGTGCATGGTAACTGCTCCGTCTACTTCTCCATTTGCAAGCATCTCTTCCATCTTCTTGTGGCCTTCTTCGTCATCTGCAACTTTTACAGTTGTAACTCCCTCTGCCTCAAGTGATCCGATATAATATACATCAACGCCATCTTTTGCTGCCATCAGGGCTGCTTCCATGGCATTCTCTTCTCCATGTTCGCTTCCCATTCCGGTTAATGCGATCTTTGGTCTCTTTCCATAGCTTCCGCTCTCAAGACCCTGTGCCATCTCCAGGAATGTTTCTGCGATCATCTTTTCTACATTTGCCATCTTTACCACCCCTTACTCTGCTATCAGAGTAGCAGCGAATTCTTTCATTGCCTTAGCGATGAGTCCCTTTACTTCGTCCTCAGATACTCCGGCTGCAGCTTCTTCCTGTGCCTTTGTATTTCCATGGATCACGAAAGATACTCCATCGAACAGGTTTGTCATTCTTCCAAGGAACAGACTTCCTTTTCCGATGATCATTGCATTTTTGATCTTTCCTTCCAGAATGTCCTCTCTTGCGAATCCTACATATGGTACTCCTGATGGGATATGTCCCTGTGTCGGTGCCCATCCTGTAAGTCCGTGTTTTGCCGGGAACTCTCCGATCTCTTTACGGTCGAGCTCTCCTCTCTTAACTGCAAGGGCTGCGATCATCTTGTAGTTAGCAAGCGGTACATCTCCTGCTCCTGCCGGTTTTGTGATATCCGGATTCTGCATCTCTGGTGAGAATTTATCGATGTCTGTGATCTTCATTCCTGC
Organism: Dorea sp. Marseille-P4042; assembly: GCF_900290215.1. NCBI lineage: Bacteria > Bacillati > Bacillota > Clostridia > Lachnospirales > Lachnospiraceae > Dorea > Dorea sp. Marseille-P4042. The sequence continues at coordinate 792,757 of NZ_OLMI01000001.1, forward strand.
TCTGTCAAGCGGATCTGCTACCAGACTTCCGATTACGTTCTGTGGTGCGGAACCTGTTCCTACACTGTGGCGTCCAAGCATGCTAAGGTCGATCTCCGGATTTACTCCATCGTTCTCTGCAAGGATTACACAGAAGCCGCCAAGGCAGTCCTCAAGGATTGGAAGACCTTTCTTGATGTGGTCTTTTCCGTTCATTCCAAGTTTTGCTGTACAACCTCCGGCTGTTACTGCTACACACTTGTATGCTCCGGATTTTACTAATGCTGCTGCCTCGATCAGTGCATGGGTCGGTGCTGCACAGAATCCTCTTGCGTCTGATCCTGATGCGCTTACAAGTCCTGCAACCTCTGCTGCAGCTTTTGCAAAGTTACCGCCGCCTCTCTGGTTCATGTCTCCACATGCTTCCTCTGCACAGTCAATAACATACTCTACATCTGCTTTTTCGATTCCTGCGTTACGTACTGCATAAAGAAGAGCAAGTACACTTGTTGCTTTACTCATTAAGTTCTCGTGCATTACGTGTGCGCTTAAGTTCTGATCGATATCATGTGCACGTTTTACACATCCAACCAGTTCGTGGTTGAAGTAAAGTGCCTCTGCGTGCTCATCATTTACATATCCCTCGATCTCGGAAAGCTCTACACCGTCTTCGATCTGGGATGAAATATCTTCTGTAATGATTGGGTTTGCTGCGAACTGGCCTTTGTACTTCTCTACGAAGTTCTTCTCCAGTTTTACAACTTCAAACTGGTCACTGATCTGTACCAGGAATAAGAACTCTTCCTCAGGCATGATCTCACCGTATTTTCCATAACGGCTTGCATTCTCCATCTTCTTGTCATACCATGGAGCCTCTACCTGTGCCAGCTCATCCGGATGTACATTTCCGATGTATGTCTGGTTTGGCCAGTAAGCTACACAATCCTCATATGTACGAAGATGCTCTGGTACCTCTTTTAAGTACTCTGAATCTGGATTTACGATTCTCTCTGTTGTCTGAGTTGTTCCATTATATAAAACCATATCAGGAGTATGTGCTAAGACATAACTTGCTCCTTTAATTACGCTATTCATTGTTTTCCACCTTCACCTTTCTTTAACAAAAGGACGGAGGGGTGAACTCCGCCCTTTACGACAACATATTTTCACATAATATGCGTCTTGTCAAATTATTTAATATTTAATACTTACGATCAATAATCTTACAGATATTTACAGTATTCGTCACGGATAGCGCTCATCTCACTAACGATATCGTCAACGTCGAGTACCATCTCCATCATGCTAACCTGCTCATCGTAAACTGCCTCATCGAACTCTGCCTTCATTTCAGGCTCGCAAACGTGATATACTGTGAGTCCAAGCTGGACCCCTGTCAATGGACCTGCGAATGTCGGATCTCCTGCTGTTACAGTCTCAGCTGCAAGACCTGCAGCTTCACCTTCTGCAGCACCAAGAACTACTACTAAGTTCTCTGCGCCGTATTCATCAGCGAAATCCTTTACTCTTTTCTGATTCTCTAAGTCCATTGCGCCTGCGCTCGTTCAGACGAAACACTCCGTAGATGAAAATACTACTTCAGCACCAGCAGTTTTTACGCACTCTGCGATAGCTGGTCCCGGAATTCCATCACGGTCTCCGATAATTATTGCTTTTTTCCCTTCAAGAATAGCCATAATTATTCTTCTCCTTTCTACTTTATTAAATATTATTAAGGTGTATATGATAAAGAATTACCTCTAAAATCTTAGATGTATTTCTTAATCATCGCTTCGATTGTCTCCGGTGTACAATCATCCTTCACAAGCTCATCTACTTTCTCTCCATCTTTGTAGATAGCCATAACCGGAAGGCCAAGAATCTTCTGACCAATTGCCAGACGACGTGCTTTTGTTGTGTTAAGAGATGTAAATTTTAATTTGTCACCATATGTATCAGCGAACTCGTGTACCTTTGGCATAAGTGCTGCACACGGAACACATCCATCTCCAAAAAAGTCTACAAATACATAACCATCTGCCTCCAGAACCTCTGTCTGGAATGTATTCTTATCTACTTCTAACATTTTAAAAATCCTCCTGAATCGAACCATACTTTGCTTTGAACATTCTTCTATGGTTCTTTTATTACAAATAATTTCATTCAAGTAAGCCGACGGAATGCCTGATTAAGCCATGCTTCTTTCTACCTGAACTGCTGCGATTGCTCCGTCAGCGGCTGCTGTAACAACCTGTCTTAAGCTCTTCACACGCACATCACCGGCTGCGTATACACCCGGGATATTGGTGTGCATATCTGCATCTGTTGGGATGTATCCTCTCTCATCCATCTCGACGCTGCCTTTGAAGATGTCTGAATTAGGAATTGTGCCGATAAATCCGAATACTCCGAACATTCCATCGTCTTCATCTGCTTCAATCTTAGTAACTTCACCGGTTTTTACGTTCTTAACTGTCATCCAGGAAAGGATTCCATCTCCTCCAACTTCCTCAACAACTGTATCCCACATAAAGTGAAGTTTGTCGTTCTTAAAAGCTTTCTCCTGAATGGATTTCGCTGCACGTAACTCATCACGTCTGTGAATGATTGTAACTTTTCTTGCAAATTTTGTAAGATACATAGCTTCCTCAACTGCGGAATCTCCACCACCAACTACATATACTTCAAAATCTTCAAAGAAGTTCGCATCACAAGTTGCACAGTAAGAAACTCCTCTTCCAAGGAACTCTGCCTCGCCTTTGCAGCCGATTGGTCTTGCATGAGCACCTGTAGCAATGATGATATTCTTTGCCTGGTACTCACCTTTCTCACCTTTGAGCACCTTTACCTCTCCCTCAAGTGATACTTCTTTAATTGTGTCAGATACTCGCTCAGCTCCGAACTTCTTAGCCTGCTCTGTCATACGTGCGATCAGAGACGGACCAGATTCTGGCTGATCCACAACCTGTCCTGGATAATTCTCAATCTCGTCTGTGATTGAAATCTGTCCACCGTCCTGTCCTTTCTCAACAATCAAAACAGACAGGCGGCTTCTGCCTGCATAGAGACCTGCTGCCAATCCTGCAGGACCTGCACCCAGAACAATTACGTCATAAATCTTGCTCATCTTTTTTATTCCTCTTTTCTCTTTTTACATGGTTCCCCTATAATAAGCGCGCTTGTACTTATTGCCATGCATTTATAGTAACAACACATTTTTCGCTTGTCAATATCTTTCAAATATTTTTCAATATGAATTTTTATTGGAAATTTTATTTATATAAATTTTTTTATTTCAATTTTTATTTTTCACTTATCATCAAAATATGCTATGATAAAGACATCGTTTAAAAAGATTTTTCAGGAAAAGGATTATATAATTATGGGCGGAAATAATAAAGAAGCATTACAACGTGAGAATACGATTCGTTTCATCGAGGCCGCAGAAGAACTTATTGATGAACATGGCATTGATAACGTATCTGTTCGTAAGATTGCCGAGAAAGCCGGCTTTCATAATTCCACTATTTATCTCTATTTTAAAGATGTAAACGAATTGATTCTTCTCGCTTCCATGAAGCATTTTAATGAATATAGCAAAGCGCTTGCAAGGCTGAGCAGTAAGAACTGGGATTCAACTGAGAATTTTTACTTTGTATGGAGATTCTTCGTAGAATCTATGTTAAAGAATCCGAAGATTTATTATAATTTTTTCTTCGGGAAACATGGACAGGATTTTGGCAGTCTGTTTAAGCGGTATTATGAATTATTTCCGGAGGAAGCTGACAAACTCTCACCGGACCTCATGGACATGTATTATGGAAAGAATATCCAGGAACGCTGCATGAAGCTTCTTCTCACGATCAAAGATAAGGATAACCAAATTACTTCTAAGAATATCAATATGATCAACACTATCATTGTAGCCAGTGTCAAATATATACTGGAACAAAAATGTATGGAACCTGAGCTGGATTCCGATATTCTGACCCGTGATCTGATGAATATAATCGAATATACAATTTCCAAATAGTCACATCGGAAATACAATTTTCTATTATAAGAAAAAGGGGCTGTAAATTCATGGCCTATGATATGCCATGAATTTACAGCCCCTTTTATTTTGTCTTCATTTTCACTACGGATTCTTTTTCTGACCGCTGCTATCGAATGTATCCTTCATTATACGCCTGAACTTTATTAAATGCATATAATTCTGTATTTGTTGCATTTACATATGGTGCCACATAGAATACACCTGCGATTCCACACGTAATACCTGCCACGAGCGCCCAGCCAATAAATGAAAGGTCTAATATAAACGTCTCCATCTTCTGTCCATTCATCATTCGCTTGCTGATTTCAAATACCTGTTTAGAATCCATGCCCGGATTTTCAGCCAATATATATGGAACCATCCGATATTCATAGGATTTGATAATTCCAGGCACCACCAATAACAATGACCACAATGCTATATACAAATCATAAAAAAACATGGTCTTTACAACATTTCCGTAATGTCCGGACTTGAATCCATCTAATATATTTCCAAATGTTCCTGTCATGGTACGATTTTTAATAAAGAAACTGCATCCGCCAATTTTAAATACATTTCCTGCAAAAATTGTAAATGCAACAGCTGCAAGTGCTACGATCAGCGTAACTGCCACCACGGCCATAGAAATCATAAAACCTCTGGCAGAATCTCCATAGTAATAATCACTTCCATAATGATGATAAGAAACACTGGTGTTGTTTCCTCCGATTCTTCCGATAACAGAACTTCCGCCTCCGGTCAGCGCTGCAAGTACAAGTGACACACCAACACAAGTCCAGTAATTTCTTTTAAATATTTCTTTTGCATTACGTTTCAATAGTTCCCTTGTCCACATATCTATTCCTCCTTTATTCACCATTCAAGATTCGTTCATTCAGATCATTCAGATAAACCCATCGGTCCATCTTCTCTTCCAACGCTTTTTCTGTCTCGTCTTTCTTCACCATAAGCTCACCAAGTTTCACAGAATTCGTTGCACTTTTCATCATCTCACTATCTAGATCTGCAATCTTTTGTTCCAGTACTTCAATTTCTTCATCAATTGTATCAAACTCGCGCTGTTCTTTAAAGGAAAACTTCAGCTTTTTCTCTCTACGTTTCCATGCGTCCTGCGAATTTGCAGAATTATTGTCATTTTCATCTGATTCTGAATTATCTTTTCCACTTGAAGCGTTCTGTGCTTTCAGACTGGCAGAAACATTCCCGCTTTCCGGACTTTCCAGTTCTTTGCGAATCAGGTAATCTGAATATCCTCCTTCAAACTGACGGATCACTCCATTTCCTTCGAAAGAAAAAATGCGGTTCACAGTACGATCCAGGAAATAACGGTCATGGGATACGATGATAATGATTCCATCAAATCGATCCAGATAATCTTCCAGAATGGTCAGTGTCTGAATATCCAGGTCATTGGTCGGCTCATCCAGGATCAAAACATTCGGCGAACTCATCAACACACGCAGAAGAAACAGTCTTCTCCGCTCACCACCAGATAATTTTTCAATAGGTGACCACTGCATTGCCCCATCAAACAAGAAATTTTCAAGCATCTGGGAAGCTGTGATCCTGCCATCTGAAGTCTGGATATACTCTCCTACTTCCTTAACATAATCGATGACACGCATCTTACCATCCATCTCTTCATTTTCCTGCGAGAAATACCCCATGCGGATCGTCTGGCCAATTTCTATCGTGCCGGCATCCGGTTCCACATTTCCATAAATCATTTTCAAAAGTGTGGACTTTCCACAACCATTCGGTCCGATAATTCCAATCCTGTCATTTTTCAGGAAAATATACTCATAATTATCAATCAGTTTTTTATCCCCATAGGATTTGCACAGTCCGGACACTTCAATCGTCTTATTTCCCATTCGGGATGCCACCGAATCCATAGCAACACGGCGTTCTTCCTGGATATCTTTCATCTCCTGCATGGCTTTGATCCTGTCAATGTGCGCTTTCTGCTTTGTACTTCTCGCTCTCGCACCGCGGCTCAGCCACTCAAGCTCTGTACGCAACAGACTCTTTCGTTTTCTCTGAGTAGCAAGTGCCATATTCTGGCGTTCCTCTTTGAGTTTTACAAACTCCGAATAACTTCCCGGGTAATTATAAAGATTTCCATGATCTACCTCCACGATCCGATTTGCAACGCGGTCCAGAAAATAACGGTCATGCGTCACCATGAGAATTGCTCCCCTAAACCTGATCAGATACTCCTCCAGCCACTCAGACATCGCGTTGTCCAAATGGTTCGTCGGCTCGTCCAGTACCAAAATATCTGCCGGTGTCAAAAGAGCGTTCACAAGTGCTACTCTTTTCTTCTGTCCTCCGGACATATGCGACATCTTTTCTTCATAGTCTGAAAATCCAAGCTGATTCAGCATAGATTTTGCCTCTGCTTCCATCGTCCACTGATCTGTATCACTGATGATTCCTCGCACTGCTGCCTGAAGTACCGTCTCTTCCTCTCCAAACACCGGTGTCTGTGGCAGATAACATATCTTTACTGTATTTCCCATACTGAGCTTTCCGGAATCGTATTCCTCCACACCAGCCACAATTTTCAAAAGTGTAGATTTTCCCATACCATTGATTCCGATGACTCCGATTTTTTCATTCTCATTTATTCCAAAAGCCACATCATCTAAAAGCACACGGTCTGTATATGCTTTTGTGACGTGTTCCATCGTCAGTAAATTCATATTGTTTCATACTCCTTCGCTTTCTTCGCGTTTTATCATTATACTACAGAAATATAAAAGATACCAGTAGCAAAAGGCAGAAGTACACTGCATAAAAAGGCGAAAAAAAGACTACTATTTTACGAATTGGGGGTTCGTAAAATAGCAGTCTTTCATTTTACATATCCTATTTCTACTCTGCTTCCCGGATTTTCTGTCTGACTTTCAAAACCATTCCCGGAGCTACTGATAATTCATCAATACCCATTTTCAAAAATGTCTCTGTCAGAGTCACATCTGCTCCGAGTTCTCCGCAGATACCGATCCATTTTCCTTCTGCATGAGCGCTCTCTGCTGCCATACGGATCATAGCAAGTACTGCCGGGTGATGAGAATCATAAAAATCCTCCAGCTTCTGATTCTGCCTGTCAATAGCCAGTGTATACTGTGTCAGATCATTGGTTCCGACACTGAAGAAATCAACTTCTTTCGCCAGTTCACGGCTTACCATAACTGCTGCCGGTGTCTCAATCATAATTCCAAGTTCTACATCTTCCCGAAAAGCTGCTCCTTCTGTGCGAAGTTCTGCTTTGACTTCCTCGACGATTTCTTTGATTTTCTTTACTTCTGCTACCGAAATAATCATCGGGAACATAATAGATATCTGTCCATAAGCGGATGCACGATAGAGCGCACGAAGCTGTGTTTTAAAAATCTCAGGTCTTGTCAGGCAAATTCGGATTGCACGATATCCAAGTGCCGGATTATCCTCTTTATCAAGTTTAAAATAATCTACCTGCTTGTCAGCTCCGATATCTAAAGTACGGATAATGACCTTTTTCCCGGCCATCGTCTCAGCAACCTTTTTGTATACTGCAAACTGCTGCTCTTCTGTTGGATAAGTATCACTTTCCAGATACAAAAATTCACTTCGGAATAATCCGATACCGCCGGCATCATTCTTAAGGACTGCTCCTACATCTGCCAGGTTTCCAATATTTGCGTAGACATTCACTTTCTGGCCACTCTTTGTCACATTCTCTTTGCCTTTGAGCTGATTCAGAAGTTCTTTCTCTTCCTGATCTTTCTTCTGCTTTTTCTGCATGGAAGCCATAGTCTCTTCATCCGGATCAATATAGACTTTTCCATCTACTCCATCTACAATTGCGACCTTACCATCATATTCTTCTTTCAACGCTTCACCAAGACCGATCACTGCCGGAATATTCATGGTTCTTGCAAGAATCGCCGTATGAGAATTAGCAGAGCCATACATGGTCACAAAAGATAATACTTTCTCTTTATCAAGCTGGACCGTCTCACTTGGCACCAGATCATCTGCTGCAATGATCACAGGTTCATCCATCACCATAACAGTTTCATTCTGACTGGATAATGCCTGAAGGAGCCGCTCTGAGACATCTCTGACATCTGCTGCTCTTCCCTGCATATAAGCATCGTCCATAGCTTCAAAAATTGCTGCAAAGTTGTCCGCTGTCGCACCGATTGCATATTCTGCATTCACATCCTGGGTGCGAATAATATTTTCAATTGACTCTACATAGTCCGGATCCTCCAGCATTAACTGATGCGCCTCAAAAATCATGGCATTTGCCTCTCCCACATCTTCCAATGCTTTCTCATATAATCCTTTTAACAGTTCTAACGTCTTTGCTTTTGCATTCTGAAAGCGTTCTACTTCCGCCTCCACATCTTCCACACGGGTTCTCTTTATAGTAATCTCATTTCTCTTATAGAACTGGATTTTGCCAATTGCAACCCCGCCAAATACACTTTTACCTTCTAAAGTAATCATCATGATCCGACTCTCCTGTTTTCAAGATTCTCTTAATAATCCATTCCTCTGTGTTTTTCAAAAAGAAATGCTTCTTACAGGTTCTCTTTTAAAAATGTTTCAAGCTCTGCTGCTGCGATTTCTTCATCTTCACCATCTACAGTTACTGTAATCTCTGCTCCCTTTTTAGCGCCGAGTCCCATAACACCAAGAACTCCTTTTGCATTCACTTTTTTTCCTTCTGCCTCAATGTTAATATCGGACTTAAATCCTGCCGCTTTCTTTACGAACATAGTTGCTGGTCTTGCATGGATTCCTTCTGCGTCTGTAATTACATATTTAAATTCTTTCATCGTTTTAATCTCCTTTTCTCATTTTTGACTCAATTATATTTAATATCTTTTTTTACTAACAACAATTCATTTATTTTTCTGTATTTAATGGCTTTTTCAGAAGTACGATTCCTGCCATTGTGATGACTGCTCCGATAACAAGTGCCACAAGGAACATCGGTGCATTTTCAATAATACCGATTACAAACAGTCCACCATGAGGTGCTCTGGATCCACAGCCAAATGCCATGGATAATGCTCCTGCTACTGCTGAGCCAACGACACAAGGTGGAATGATGCGGAGTGGATCAGATGCCGCAAACGGAATCGCTCCCTCTGTAATAAATGACATTCCCATAATGAAGTTCGTGACCGTTGTCTGCTGTTCGCTCTTTGTAAAACGATTCTTAAAAAGCAGTGTTGAAAGTGCAATTCCGATTGGAGGTGTCATACCGCCGATCATAACTGCTGCCATAATATCTATCTGTCCGCTGGCGATTGCCGCTGTACCAAATACATAAGCTGCTTTGTTAAATGGACCTCCGAAGTCGATAGACATCATACCTCCAAGTACTGCACCAAGAAGGATTTTACTGGACTCTCCCATACTTGCAAGGCAGTTATTCAGCCATGTGTTAAATGCTCCAATCGGTGGATTTACGAGGAAGATCATAATCACACCCATCAGTAAAATTCCAAAGAATGGATATAACAGTACCGGTTTTGTTCCTTCTAATGATTTTGGAAGTTTCTCAAGCAACTTCTTTAACAGTAACATCAGATATCCAGCTACAAATCCGGCAATCAGTGCTCCAAAGAATCCTGATGAAACCCACTGTTCTTCCGGAAGGAAAATGGAAGTTCCTGCTTTTGCAAGAAGTCCACCGACGATACCAGGCATGAGTGCCGGTCTGTCTCCGATTGCCATGGCAATGTATCCTGCCAGAATCGGGAACATCATACCAAATGCTGTATTACCTACTGTGTTAAAGAATGCTGCCAATGGTGTTCCACTACCAAAGCTTGAAGTTCCTGCATTCGCTCCATCTACAAGGAAGGACAATGCAATCAAAATTCCTCCACCAATGACAAATGGAAGCATGTGGGATACTCCGTTCATCAGACTCTTATAAATCTTACGGCCCAGGCTCTCATCTGCTACTTGGCCCTCTTCATCTTCACCGCCTGCGTGGTGGTATATCTTTACATTTCCACTGGTGGCTTCATTAAGAAGTTCCTCAGCCTTGCTGATTCCATTTGCCACCTTTGTCATGATGACTGGTTTGCCATCGAATCTTGCCATCTTTACATCTTTATCTGCTGCAATAATAATACAATCACAAGCTTCTATTTCCTGAGCTGTCAGCACATTTTTCGCACCACCGGAACCATTGGTCTCAACTTTAATCGTGATGCCCATTTCTTTCGCTTTATTTTCCAGACTTTCTGCCGCCATGTAAGTATGTGCGATTCCTGTCGGGCATGCGGTAACTGCCAGCACCCGATATCCTGACTTTTCCGGCACTGTATGCATTACCTGTGTTTCATCTGATGTATTTTCTGAACTTTTTTCTTCCGTCTCATACTCTTCCGGGAATCTCTTTCTCTCTGCCTCATCAATACATTTGAAAAATGCGTCTACATTTTCCGCTTCCATAAGTCCGGTTCTGAAATCCGGATCCATAAGAAGCATGGACAGACGGCTTAACACTTCCAGATGCACATTGTCTTCTGTATCCGGTGCCGCAATCAGGAAAATGAGCTTCGCCGGCTCTCCATCCAGTGAATCATAATCTACCCCGTCTTTTACAACCATAGCTGCAAGTCCCGGTGCTTTTACTGCCGCTGTCTTGGCATGTGGAATCGCGATTCCTTCTCCAATTCCTGTTGTACTTTCCTCTTCTCTTGCAAATACGCCTTTCTTATAGGCTTCCACGTCTGCCAGGTTCCCTCCGGCAGCCATAAGTGCGACCATCTTCTCGATTGCCTCCGGCTTTGATGTAACTTTGCCGTTCAGTTCTACGCTTTCCCGCTTTAACAGATCTACAATCTTCATTCCCTTTCCTCCTACAATCCGTATAATTCAGGTTCTTTCTTCAACAGTTTCACTACATCTTCTTTTTCTGCCAGCCAATACTCAAATGCGCTGGCACTTCCAGTTGCAATTCCAAGTTCAAATGCTTTCTCGTAATCTCCGGTATTGAGATAACCGGTGACAAATCCTGCTACCATGGAATCTCCCGCTCCGACGGAATTAAGAACCTCTCCCTTCGGTGGTCTACCCTGGTAAACTTTTCCATGTTCATCTAAAAGAATGGCTCCATCGCCTGCCATGGAAATCAATACATTTTTTGCACCCATTTCTTTTAATTTTCCTGCATATTCGATGATTTCTTCATCTGTTTCAAGCTGAACTCCGAACATATCTCCCAACTCATGGTTGTTCGGCTTAATAAGAAATGGATGGTATTTCAGGACGTTCATCAAGAGATCTTTTGTTGCGTCTACCACGATCCTGATCCCACGTCCATCAAGTCTTGCCATGATGCGTTCGTAAATATCTTCCGGCAAGGTATTCGGAATACTTCCCGCAAGAACAAGTACATCTCCTTTGGTCAGTACATCAAGTTTTTCGTAAAGCTTTCCGATGGCCTCTTCACTGATCTTTGGTCCCTGACCGTTGATTTCCGTCTCTTCACCGGCGTTGATTTTTACATTGATTCTGGTAAATCCGTTATCCAACTGGATAAAATCGGTATAACAGCCAAAATCGTCCAACATCTTCTCCAATGCCTCTCCAGTAAATCCTGATACAAATCCGAGTGCTTTACTCTTATGTCCCAGATTTGAAAGTACCACGGAAACATTATTCCCCTTACCTCCAGGGTAAATGTTTTCTCTCGTTGTCCGGTTGATTTTTCCAGGTTCCAATTTTTCCGCCCCGATGACATAATCCAGAGACGGGTTAAATGTCACTGTGTAAATCATCTACTTAACCTCCACGATATTTTTATATTTTTTATAAGAAGAATCTTTAAGCTCTGTTGTAAGAATCTCAGATTCTTTCATATCAGAAAATGTAATTGATGTTACCTGACCGATTTTGCTTGAATCTGCCAGTACAAAGCACTGTGCACACCGCTCCATCGCTTTTTTCTTGACCAGCGCTTCCTCACTGTCTGGTGTGGTAAGCCCCCTCTGTGGGTGAACTCCATTCGTTCCAAAAAATCCTTTTGTGAAATTGTACCGGTTCAGACTCTCCAATGCTTCCGCACCGACGATTGCCTCCGTCACACCTTTTAATTTTCCACCGATCAAAAGAACTTCATACCCCTTTTTCAAAAGCTTCTGCGCATGCCCGATCGCATTCGTCACAAAAACAGCTGACTCTTCATTCAATTCGTCAATCAGAAGATCTACACTACTTCCAGCGTCCAGATATACAAAATCATCTGCCTCTATCAGTTCAGCCGCATATGCTGCGATTTTATGTTTTTCTTCTGTATTCCGGTCTCGTCTGACCGACAATTCTTCATCTCTTGTCCTCACGGAAGTTCCAACAGTTGTCGCTCCACCGTGAACCTTGATAAGAGTTCCACGCTTGTGAAGTTCTGTCAGATCTCTCCGCACCGTAGATTCTGACGTATTCAAAAGATCTGTCAGCTCTTGTACTGTCACAGTACCATGGCTTTCCACATATTTCTGAATTTCCCGGAATCTTTCTTCCGCCAGCATCAAATCACCTCTCAGTCATTTTCAATCAACTTCGTTCATCTTCAATCACATAATATAATCATTTTCGGTCAGAGTCAATCATTTTCAGTCAAAATAATAGCCAAAAATTCATGTAGATTTTTTTGCAGATTGCACAATTAGGAATTAGTAGGATTGTATGATAAATAACGCAAAATCCTCACAGTGATATGACTTAAGCACGATGGAGTCGAGACGATTATCATCAAGAAGGGCTCTCCCGAACTTGATGATAGTTTATGGCTCGACGCAATGTTTCGTGCGCGAATATCAATGTGAGGATTTTGCGTTTTGTTATTATATTCAAGTCGAACTACTGTATCTCTCGGATCTTCTTTCTAAGTCCAAGTACCTGGTGTGGCGCTACGGACAGTTCGTCAATTCCAATCTGTACGAAGAATTCTGTCATGCTCAGATCTGCTGCCAGATCTCCACAGATGCTGATTCTTTTTCCTTCCAGATGTACATTGTTGGCTACGATTCGGATCATCTTCATCAAAGCCGGGTGGTATGGGTTATAATACTTGTCCAGTTTTGGATTTTCACGATCCATGCCAAGTGTAAGCTGCAACAGATCATTCGTTCCGATACTGAAGAAATCTACTTCTCTTGCCAGTTCTCCACTGATCATGACTGCTGCCGGAGTCTCGATCATGACTCCAATTTCAATATTCTCATTATAAGCAGTCTTTTCATCTTTCAATTGCTTCTTTGCCTTTTCAAGCAGGGCTTTTGCCGCTGCCACTTCCTCCATGGATGTAACCATCGGAAACATAATAGATACATTTCCAAGTGCAGAAGCTCTGAGAATCGCGCGAAACTGTGGAAGGAACAATTCTTCTTTTTCCATCATAATACGTATTCCACGCAGCCCAATCGCCGGATTTGCCTGTTCTCCAAGATCTACACTTTCTACCATCTTGTCACCGCCAAAATCTGCGATTCGGACAACAACACGGTTGGCTCCCATAGACTCTGCTGCCAGTTTATAAACTTGAAAGAGCTGCTCTTCGGAAGGCAGTTTGCTTCCCATTTCCATATACAGAAATTCGCTCCGGAATAATCCAATTCCACCGGCATCACTTCTTAAAACATTTTCAATATCTTCTCTTGTGCCTACATTGGCACAGATATCAATTCTCTGACCACTCTGGGTAATGTTCTCCTTACCTTTCAGACGTTCCAGATTCCTGACATGTCTCAGATTCGCATCCTTACGTTCCCGCATCTTCGTTAGAGTTGCATAGTCAGGCTCAATATAAATCTTTCCTTCATAACCATCTATAATAATTGTCTTTCCGTCATATTCTTCTTTCAGAGATTCTCCAAGACCGATGACCGCCGGAATTCCTTTCGTTCTAGCCAGAACGGCAGTATGTGAATTAATTGTTCCGTACATAGTCACAAACCCCAGTACCTTTGCCTTATCGAACTGAAGCGCTTCACTTGGATATATATCTCTCGCAGCCATGACAAATGGCTCATCTGTCAGCATACGATCCTTCCAGCTTCGGGACAAGATGCGGATCACACGAATTGCCACGTCTCTGACATCTTCTTCTTTTCCCTGAATTGGATTATTCTGCTGATGACTACTGATTCGAATTAACTGTTCTACAGACGTCTGAACAATATACTCTGCGTTAAGTTTTTCTTCCAGAATCCTCTTTATAATATGATCTGTATATTCCTGGTCCTCCAGGAGTTCCTTTTGCATCTCGAAGATTGCGGCATTTGCCTCACCGACTTCACGCACAGAAAGATCGTAGACAAGTTCCAGTTCAGCAATTGCTTTTTCTCTTGCTTTCTTATAACGCTGAATCTCCTTCTCTACATCTTTTACATAGATTCTTTTAATCTCTTTGATGTCTCTTTTATAAAATGTTAATTTCCCGATTGCAATGCCTTCGGATATCTTTTTTCCTGTCAGTGTAATCATTCTTCTACAAAACCCCTGCTCATTATTATAAAGTAAAAATCATTTTAATACTCTATTCTACTTTACACGTCCGTGAACCATTCGTCAAGCAAATGGTTTCCGTATCTGACGAATTCCTTACATTTTTATGTTCTTTTTTGGTAAAAACATTACAAATATTCCATATTTTATTGACTTTTTTATTGATACATGCTAATGTGATAAAGCATTCTTAGTTATTTTTAATTTTTAGGGAGGTACTATCAATGAAAGGTACAGTTAAATGGTTTAACAACCAAAAAGGTTACGGTTTTATTTCTGATGAGTCCGGAAACGATGTTTTCGTACACTACTCAGGACTGAACATGGAAGGATTCAAGTCTCTTGAGGAAGGACAGGAAGTAGAATTCGACGTTACTGAGGGAGCTAAAGGACCTCAGGCTGTTAACGTAACTAAGCTTTAATCATGAATGATTTAATCATATTTTAGATGATGTACCTTTTATAATATATAAAAAGCAGCTTTTATAGCATTTTGATATTTAAAAGACATACACATGAAATGAGATTAAGACAGCAATGACGAGAAAAATACCAGGCCTTAGGCCTGGTATTTTTATTAAATCATAAAACATATATCAGCGATTTGCCTGGTATGCCTCATCGGCTGTATATACATCAAATCCGCTTCCTTTTAAGATATCAATCACTCTCGCAGGATCATCACTCTTTAAAACTGCTGCAGCGTCTGCACCATTTGCAAATGCGTACATATATTCCACGTTGATCTCACCTTCCACGATCTGATGCATCGCTTTGCTCAGTGAACCAGTCGCATGAGGTACGCGAAGAGCCACAACATCTGTCAGCATAGCTGTGATTCCAGCGTCCTTAAGTGCAGCTTTTCCCTTGTGTGGGTCTGATACGATCATACGGAGCATTCCATAATCAGAAGTATCTGCCAGGCTTAATGCCACGATATTTACATCATTTTCAGCCAGTATCTTAAGCACGGTGTCCAAACGTCCCTCTCTGTTTTCCAAAAATACAGATAACTGCTGAATTGTATTACTGATTCCCATAATCCAATCCTCCTTCCTACATGTCACGATTGTCGATGACACGTTTTGCTTTACCTTCACTTCTTTGAATTGTCTTAGGCTCTACCAGTTTTACATTAACTGCTACACCAAGTGCCTGCTTCAAAGTTGCTGCTACACGGTTACGGAGTCCGTCCAGCTTACGGATCTCATCTGAGAAGTACTTCTCATCAACCTCTACCTCTACAGTCAATACGTCCAGATTGTTCTCACGGTCAACGATCATCATATAGTGTGGTGCAACTCCGCCACCCATTGACAGAAGTGCAGTCTCGACCTGGGTTGGGAATACATTCACACCACGGATGACTTTCATATCATCTGTACGTCCTGTAAATTTATGGATTCTCGGAAGTGTTCTTCCACACTCACATTTTGAATGATCAATACTTGTCAGGTCTTTTGTTCTGTAACGCAAAAGCGGCATACCTTCTTTTACAAGCGTTGTAAATACAAGCTCACCCGTCTCTCCATCTTTACATGGTGTATGATCTGTAGGATTTAAGACTTCCGGATAGAAATAATCCTCTTGCACATGCATACCTTTGTGATGAATGCAGTCAAGTGCAACACCCGGTCCTGTAATCTCACAAAGTCCATAAATATCAAAACTGTTGACATTAAGAAGTTCCTCAATCTTACGGCGCATCTCATCTGTCCAAGGCTCTGCTCCATTGATACCAGCCTTTAACTGCAGACGATCAACCACTCCTGCCTCTTTTGCAGCCTCACCAAGATAAAGGGCATAAGATGGCGTACATGCAAATGCTGTGGCTCCAAAATCTTCCATACACATGAGCTGTCTCTTTGTATTACCTGCAGACATCGGGATTGCCATTGCGCCAAGCTTTCTGGCTCCGAAGTCAAGCCCGAGTCCACCTGTGAAAAGTCCATATCCGTAACAGATATGGATACGGTCTGCTGCATTAAGTCCTGCCATTGTAAGTCCTCTGGCAACACACTCTCCCCATACATCTACATCTTTTTCTGTATAAGAGGCCAGGGTCAGTTTCCCGGTCGTTCCTGATGTTCCCTGTACACGGACGATTTTCTCCTGCGGAACTGCCAGAAGTCCGAATGGATAATTGGCTCTTAAGTCTTCTTTTGTTGTAAATGGAAGCTTACCGATATCTTCGATTCCTTTGATATCTCCCGGCTCCACTCCCATATCATCCATTTTCTTGCGGTAAAATGCTACATTTTCATAAACATTCTTTACCTGGCGTACCAGACGCTCACTCTGAAGGGCAGTCATCTCATCGCGGCTCATACACTCAATCTTCGGGTCACGGATCTGTTCCTGCCAATCTTCCAATGCTACTCTTGCCATTGCTTTCTTGCCTCTCTTTTCTGATAGTATTATTATAATTGATATCCTACATCAAATGCTTTTTTATTGATGTCGATCGTCTTTGGAGGTACTGTTTTTTCAATTACTTCATACCACTGCTCTTTTGTAAAATCCATATGCTGTGCTGCGATTCCAAGCACGATTAAGTTAAATACCCTGGAATTTCCAAGCTTTTTCGCTTCTTCCGTTGCATTTACCGTATAGACTTTGTGATCTTTTTTCAGATTCTCCAAAATATTCTCCGGATATTCAGCCGCTCCGATCACAACCGGCATCGGGTCAATTCTCCAGTCATTGACGATCAATGCACCGTCTTTTTTGAGGAAATGTGCATATCTTAAGGCTTCCAGCTTCTCAAATGCGATGATAACGTCTGCCTGTCCTTCCTCTACGATTGGCTCTGCTACATTTTCACCGTAACGCACATATGTAACAACGCTTCCACCTCTCTGAGCCATTCCGTGTACCTCAGAAAGCTTAACATCATATCCTCCGGCAAGTGCCAGTCCTCCGAGAATACGGCTTGTAAGGAGTGTTCCCTGGCCGCCTACACCTACGATCATAATATTCTTAGTAGCCATTATTTGTCACCCTCCCTTACTAATTTGATCGCGTCAAATTTACACAGACTCTTGCAAAGTCCGCATCCGGTACACATGGTATCATCAATATGGATCGTCTTATCTGCATTTCTTGTCATAGCCGGACAGCCCGGTTTCATACATATACCACATTTCTTACATTTATCTGGTTCTTCTGCGTAAAGCGGTTTTTTCTTTTTACTCAAAAGTACACATGGTGTTTTTGTAATAATGACAGAAACTTCATCTTTTGCCACTTCTTCTTTGATGACTTTCTCCAGACGCTCAATGTCAAATGCGTTGACCTCGATGACATTTTTCACACCGATTGCGCGGCATAATGCCGGAATATCAATGGCATAAGTCGGATCTCCCTGCAGTGTCTTACCAGTTGCAGCGTGATCCTGATGTCCTGTCATACCTGTCGTAGAGTTATCAAGTATCATCACTGTTCCGGTTGCCTTATTGTACATCATATTCATAAGAGAGTTCACACCTGTATGAAGGAATGTGGAATCTCCGATTACTGCTACCCAGTTCTTAATATATTCTTTGCCTTTTGCTTTCTCCATTCCATGAAGACTGGAAATACTTGCACCCATACAGATCGTTGTATCGACAACACTAAGCGGTGCCACTGCACCAAGTGTATAACAGCCGATGTCTCCTGCCGCATGCATTTTTAACTTGTTCAGTACATAATACACGCTTCTGTGTGGACAGCCTGGACATAAAATCGGAGGTCTTCCAGGTGCGGCTGCCGGTGCATCAAGCTTTAATTCCTCCCCAAGAATTGCTTCTCTTAGCATATTCGCACTGTACTCGCCCTGAACCGTGAAGATTTCTTTTCCAGTTGCCTTGATTCCCCAGGATTTCACCTGTTCTTCAATAACCGGATCCAATTCTTCTACAATATAAAGCTTCTCTACTTTAGAAGCAAAATCTTCAATCAATTTTCTTGGAAGCGGATTCACCATTCCAAGCTTCAGTACAGAAGCATTCGGAAGTGCCTCTTTTACATACTGATATGGAATACCACTTGTGATCACACCAATCTTTGTATCGTTCATCTCTACACGGTTGATTGGGAGTGTATTGGCTGCCTCCGCAAGCTCCAGGTTGCGTTTCTCAATCTCCACATGGCGGAGTTTTGCATTTCCAGGCATCATAACTGTCTTGCGGATATTTTTTTCATATGGCTTATCCGGAATCTCTTCACGGTCACATAACTCTACCAGTCCCTGTGAATGTGCCAGTCTTGTCGTTGTGCGAAATACAAATGGACGATCATACTTTTCACTCAGATCAAATGCAATCTTCATAAATTCTTTTGCCTCAGAACTGTCGGAAGGTTCCAGTACCGGAAGCTGTGCAGCTCTTGCGACCATTCTTGTATCCTGCTCATTCTGAGAGCTGTAAAGTCCCGGATCATCTGCTACGACAATGACAAGTCCTCTATTGACTCCCATATAAGATACGGTATAAGCCGGGTCTGCTGCCACGTTAAATCCTACATGTTTCATACAGGACATAGCCCGGACACCTGCGACAGATGCGCCAATCGCAACTTCTGTTGCGACCTTCTCATTCGGAGACCATTCACAGTAAAGATCGTCTTTGTATTTGACCAGATTCTCGCTGATCTCAGTACTCGGTGTTCCAGGATATGCGGCAGATACTTTCACGCCTGCCTCATATGCTCCTCGGGCAATCGCCTCATTACCGAGCATAATCACTTTTTTTACTTCTGACATTTTCCTAATTCCTCCTTCGAATATCGGGACACTTTTAGAGTGCGCTCTATAAACGTAATCTTGTTTACTATTCTAGCGTTTTTATATAGGAATGTCAATTTTACTAATCAGCTTTTTCACATCTTTTCCTCTTTTTCCGGCTTTTTTAAAAAGCTGGCACGGACAACTGCATCTTTCCCGAATTTTTTTCGGATTTCATCCAGTGCCTGATCTAATTTTTCATGTTTCTGGCTGTTTTCAAAACTTTTGACTTCTTTAGAAATATTATCGCTGCTGTGAAAATTCAGATCAAAGAGACTCAATTGTTGTGGTTCACCCTCCTGCGACAGCTTGGAAGTCCGGATTCCGAGCAGGCGGATTGGTTTTCCATTCCACATTTCACAAAATAATTCCACTGCAGTCTGATAAATGACCTGATCACTTGCCGTCATTCTTTCAAGCTGTTTTTGATGTGAATTCACGGTAAAATCTGCATACTTGATTTCCACATTGACCACACCTGCATGATATCCGTGTTTTCTCAAACGTCCTCCCACACTTTGGGCTAGAGAAAGTAAGACTTTCTGCGCGTCTTCTTTTGTTGACACATCTTTGGATAAAGTAGTCGAATTTCCGACTCCTTTTGCCTCAGCTTTTTCCGATTCTACAATAGAGTCATCCATTCCATTGGCAAACTCCCACAGACGCCTTCCATGGCTTTTCAAATGCAATTCTATCAGCTTTGGGTCAGCCTTTGCCAGATCACCAATCGTCTGAATCTCCAGTTTTCTCAATGTCTCCACACTGGAATGCCCTGCCATAAAAAGATCTGAAATTGGAAGCGGCCACATTTTTTCCTGAATTTCTTTCCTGAAAAGTGTATGAACACGATCCGGCTTTTCAAAGTCCGATGCCATCTTCGCCAACACTTTCACGTCTGAGATTCCGATATTAACTGTGAATCCAAACTGTTTTTTTACTTCGTCTTTGATCTCAAATGCAGCTTCCACAGGTGATGCAAATCGTCCTGAAATTCCCGTAAAATTCATGTAACATTCATCGACACTGACCTGCTCGATATCAGGAGTATAAGAATGCAAAAAAGCCATAAGCTCCCTGCTGTGCTTATGGTACATTTCATGATCCGGTGCTTCCATGTGAAGATTCGGACACTTACGAAAGGCATTCGCAACCGGTTCCCCAGTACGAATGCCATACTTCTTCGCCGGGACAGACTTTGCCAGCACAATACCGTGGCGGGATTTTTGATCCCCGCCAATAATGGCCGGTATTGTACGGATATCTGTCCTGGCTCCATTCTTTAGTTGTTCTACTGCTGTCCAGCTAAGATAAGCTGAATTTACATCTATATGAAAGATTATCACCGTTTATGACCTGCTCCTTGCGACCAGCTTGCCATTCTCCACATCAATCACAATTGTATCTCCGGTGCCGATATCTCCCTGAAGCATCAGTTTTGCAGCTAATGTCTCTACATTTTTCTGCAGATAACGTTTCAAAGGTCTTGCACCATAATTCGGATCATATCCTCCATCCACAATCATTTTCTTTGCTTCTTCTGTAAGCTTAATCTGAATTTCCCGATCAGCCAGACGTTTATTCACATCTGCCACCAGTAAATCAATAATGTCATAAATATTGTCTTTCGTCAATGGTTTGAACATAATCGTCTCGTCCAAACGGTTTAGGAACTCTGGGCGGAAATGTGCACGAAGATCGTTCATAACCATAGTCTGGCTCTCCTCACTGATGTTGCCATGGTCATCCATGCCATCAAGCAGATACTGAGAACCAATATTGGAAGTCATAATAAGAATCGTGTTCTTAAAGTCTACCGTACGTCCCTGTGAATCCGTGATACGTCCATCATCCAATACTTGTAACAGGACATTGAACACATCCGGGTGGGCTTTCTCAATCTCATCAAAAAGTACAACGGAGTAAGGTTTTCTTCTGACTGCCTCAGTAAGCTGACCGCCTTCGTCATATCCTACATATCCCGGAGGAGCTCCGATCAGTCTGGATACGGAGTATTTCTCCATGTACTCACTCATATCGATACGCACCATATTATTCTCATCATCAAACAGACTTGCTGCCAGTGCTTTTGCAAGCTCGGTCTTACCAACTCCGGTAGGTCCAAGGAAAAGGAATGAACCAATCGGTTTTGTCGGATCTTTGATTCCGGCTTTAGAACGAATAATTGCTTCTGTCACAAGCTCCACACCTTCATCCTGACCAATGACTCTCTTGTGAAGTTCATCTGCCAGATGCAATGTCTTATTACGTTCGCTCTCATTCAGCTTTGCAACCGGAATTCCAGTCCACCGTGACACAATACGGGCAATCTCCTCATCTGTAACACTTTCATGTACCAGTGAGAGATCTTCATCTTTGACTTTTTCTTCCTCCTGCTCTAACTGCTTCTGCAATTGTGGCAATTTACCATATTGCAATTCAGCTGCTTTGTCAAGATCATAAGAATGCTGTGCTTTTTCAATGTCTTTATTTACCTGCTCGATCTCTTCACGAAGTCTCTGAACTCTCTCAACTCCTACTTTTTCATTATCCCACTGAGCTTTCTTGCCTGCAAATTCTGCACGCAGTTCTGCCAGTTCTTGTTGCAGATGCTCCAAACGTTCTTTACTAAGTCGGTCTTCTTCTTTCTTTAGAGCAGTCTCTTCAATCTCTAACTGCATAATCTTACGGTTCAACTCATCCAGCTCCGTCGGCATAGAGTCCAGCTCTGTCTTAATCAGTGCACATGCCTCGTCAACCAGATCGATTGCTTTATCCGGAAGGAAACGGTCGGAAATGTAACGGTCTGACAGCGTTGCTGCCGCTACCAATGCGCCGTCTGTAATCTTAACACCATGGAATACTTCATACCGCTCTTTCAGTCCACGAAGGATAGAAATTGCATCTTCTACAGTTGGTTCTTCTACCATAACCGGCTGGAAACGACGTTCCAGTGCCGCATCTTTTTCAATGTACTGTCGATACTCATCCAGTGTTGTTGCACCGATACAGTGAAGTTCTCCTCTTGCAAGCATGGGCTTTAACATATTGCCTGCATCCATAGCACCATCTGTCTTACCGGCGCCGACAATCGTATGCAACTCATCAATAAAGAGGATAATCTTACCGTCACTGTTCTTCACTTCCTCAAGCACTGCTTTCAGACGTTCCTCAAATTCACCACGATACTTGGCTCCTGCTACCAGTGCTCCCATATCCAGTGAAAATATCGTCTTATCTTTCAGTCCTTCCGGCACATCACCACGCACAATACGCTGTGCAAGTCCTTCTACAACTGCTGTCTTACCAACACCAGGTTCACCGATCAGAACCGGATTGTTCTTCGTCTTACGGGACAAGATACGGATAACATTCCGAATTTCAGAATCACGTCCAATAACTGGATCCAATTTCTGCTCTCTTGCACGCTCCACAAGATCTGATCCATATTTGTTCAAGGTATCATAAGTAGCTTCCGGATTATCACTGGTCACTCGCTGATTCCCCCTGACACTGGAAAGTGCCTGTAAAAATCCATCTCGACTGATTCCAAGCTCCCTTAGGGTACTCTTCATCTCTTTACCAGCATACTTTATCATAGCAAGAAACAGATGCTCTACTGATACATACTCATCGCCCATCTGCTTTGCTTCATCTTCCGCATGTACAAGAACATTGTTCAGTGCCTGTCCGACATACTGCTGACCTCCCTGTACTTTCGGAAGTTTTCTTAAGGACTCTTCCACACGGTTAATGACCATGTTCTTATCCAGTCCCATCTTTTCCATTAACTTTGCGATCAGGCTGTCATCCTGTGTAAGAAGTGCATATAACAAATGTTCCTGCGCAAGCTCCTGATTACCATAATCCATAGCGATCTTCTCACAATTCTGAACTGCCTGTAATGAATTCTGTGTAAATTTATTTATGTTCATAGAGACAACCTCCTTTGTTTATCTGTTCTATTTACGATATAACAATATCACAGGTTGTTAGCACTGTCAAGAGGTGAGTGCTAATTATTTGAGATTTTTTTTGCAAACCTTGATTTTACGAGGTTTGCAACACTTTTTCTTCCTTATAATCATCACTTTTTCTT
The DNA here is from genome assembly GCF_900290215.1 of Dorea sp. Marseille-P4042. Lineage (NCBI taxonomy): Bacteria > Bacillati > Bacillota > Clostridia > Lachnospirales > Lachnospiraceae > Dorea > Dorea sp. Marseille-P4042. The sequence goes on from NZ_OLMI01000001.1 coordinate 816,181, forward strand.
GATTTGACACCATTTTGACACCAATTTTTTTATTTTTGGTGTCAACTAATTGCTACGCTTTCCAGCCTTGTGATTTCACTCTCAATTCTGGACATCTCACTTACATGGTTATACACTTCCATTGTTACATCTATATGAGCGTGTCCCATAATATATTGAAGAACTTTTACGTCCATATGGCACTCTGCCATTCTGGTACAAGCCGTATGTCGCATAATGTGAGCGGATACCGTTGGTAACAATTCAGCATTTCTATGTTCAGTCTTTGCAATTTGAACTTCTTTTTTGTTATATGCGTCTACAATATTATATAAGATATTGTTTATTGCACTAGGCATGAGCGGTCTGCCGGACTTTGCCATGAAAATGAATCCTTTATAACCGTCTATCTCAACATCTTTTCCTTTTTGAAGCATAAAGTTTAATTTCTTTTGTTCTGCAAATGCTCTTTGTACATCTGATGTCATAGGGATAGTTCGGATTCCAGAATCCGTCTTTGGCGTGGAAATATGGAATTTATAGCCATCTCCTAAATCTTTATAAATCAACTGATGGTCAATACTTACCGCTTTCGTTCTGACATCTACATCTTCCCAAGTCAATCCAATCAGTTCCAACGATCTAAGCCTTGTTTGTGTTACTCCGTATTCCTCACGCTTTTATAAACTAATCTTTTCATATGTTTTTTAAATAATTAATAAACCAAGATAGAGTATTTTCCCACGACAGTATAGCCTCATAATATATTTTGTCTGTTTTATACTTTTTATAGCGTGGATTTGGAAGATAGGAAATGGTGTTCATATGCCCTAACTCTGTTGTTAATACAATACTCTTTTCATATGATTTTGCTTTTTTCATAATGTTAATTGATGCACTATAAGAATCCCATATTTCATCTTTTATTGAAGTAATTAGTAAAAGGGGACATGTAACATTTTCTATGTCCATAACTCCAGAATCATCAATACTTGATTTCTTCGTCAGCATATTCATAATAAATTCCCTTATTTTAAATGGTTTATAAGATATCTCTTTTCCACCATATGTCCAAGAAGAATGTTTAGAATTTCTCTTTCCTTTTAACCCTTCATAAACTCTATCACTTGGAGAATTTAAAACTGCACATTTAATACCATCATATTTAGTTAGAAACATTAGACTATATTCTGCTCCCTTTGATCTACCATAAATTCCAATCTTTGCAGGATCAACAAATGTCAACTTTTGTATATACTTTAATGCTTCTTCAATGTTTTCAAGTGGTATTCTATCTAAACTTGATTTTTGGTTATTCATTCCGAAATAACTAATAGCTAGTGTCACAAAACCATGATTTGATAACATCATTGCAATATTTTGTGCTTTTTCAATTCCTCCATCACTACCAGATAATACTATAATAGCTGGTTTTTTATTTTTATCCTCCTCATAAAACAATCTCCCTTGCCAACTATCCCTTAGTATATCATAGTAATTTATATTATAATTTTTATAGAATCTATTAAAAGTTGTTTTAGCAAGTAACTTTCCATCCGATAAAACTGAAATTTTATAACTTACAACATCATTTAAAGGTAAATTTTTAAGGTCTCTAATATGTTTTTTATTAACTATAGATACAGCCTTAAGAGATTCAAACAGCCCCATATCTCTAATGCCTATATAATCTCCCCCTTTAGATGGTGAGTTTTTAAGGGATACTATTCCATTTGAATCACTAAGAAAAATAGCTTCAGATTGCCAAAATGTATTCTCTGACCAATTCATAGGAGCATTTATATTATAAAAACAGTTTGTTTCTAAAATAATTTTAATTTCTTCAAACTTTTTTAATCCCTGGATGCATATATTCATCTTTGAATCCATCATTTTATTAGTATCTTCAATTATAATTTTACATCCCATCGTATTCCTCCCAAGTGCTTATGATATCAGACATTAATTCGCTCAATTGTTCAAAAAAAATACAATCATATTTTTCAAAAATTCTTCTTAAATCATTTTCTATTTTTTTATGCTCTTCATCATGTTTATTACATACTATTTCTCCTTTAGATGTTAACTCAAGCACAAAACTTTTCATGTTAGCCTTTTTCTTTTTGACACAATCTTTTTTTTCTAACAAATTAACTAATTGCGTAATGGCACTTCGACTTACATTCAGCTTTTCAGCATATTCAATAAGAGTGTAATTTGGGTTTTGTTCAGCTACTTTCAATAAATGTACCTCTGATAAATTCAAGTCAAGAATTCTATGTTGTTTGTGTTCTAAACTGAGATATGCTTTTATGAAGTTTTGAAATTCGCATAAAATTTTTTCGTAGTTCATTTCACCGCTCCTTTTTGTTAATGTACTTAACAAAATATCATATTCATAAAAAAATGTCAACTATATACTATTAGGCTATGATTTGTAAAGGATAAGAGAAATTTCTTCCGGTCGTTTTTCCAGCATATAGCCGCCATTAGCCGCCGTATTTTTACAGTGTTCGGGTCGTCGTAGACTTGCCGATAGGCAAATCGAGTAGGAGGAATTTCTCTTAAATGAGAAATTCCGACCTCTCACACCACCGTACGTACGGTTCCGTATACGGCGGTTCAATCAACTTAACAAGTAACACACTTTTCGGTGTAGTAATCTAACATTGTGATTAGTCCAAATGAGGCTAATCTTTTGTTACTTATAGCAACATTTACTGCGCCTTTGTTACATACATAAGCTATTCTTTTACCTGTGTATGCAACTCGTCTAGCTGTGTTTCTGTCTATTCCAAGTTTTACAAGGTTCTTCTCTCGATTCTGTGGTGTTTTCCATTGTTTCCAAATGCACATGCGAAGCCGATAACGGATTCTTGAATCTAATTCCTTGCATAGTGTTTTCATACTGCCTATCTTGAAGTAGTTAATCCAACCTCTTATGAGCTGATTGAGCTTCTCCACTTTACAGCTGTTGCTAACACCCCAACTACGGCATGTGAGTTCTTTCATTCTCTTCTTAAACTTCGCTACTGATTTTGCATGTGGTTTTGCCTTAAACTGATGCGCTCTTGAATCAAAGTAGAACCCAAATCCAAGGTATTTAAGTCCGCTTGGTCTGTCTACTTTACTCTTAGTCATGTTGACCTTGAGCCCTAGCTTTTCTTCGATGAATCGTGAGATATTTCTCATAACTCTATTCGCAGACATTTCACTTCCGACCATGATAATACAGTCATCTGCATATCGTACAAAGTTAAGCCCTCTCTTTTCCATTTCCTTATCAAGTTCATTGAGCATGATGTTTGCCAGCAATGGAGAAAGGTTTCCGCCTTGTGGAGTTCCCACAATGGAATCCTCATACTCATCGTCTATCATAATTCCGCTCACTAGATTCTTACTTACAATATAGATGACATCTCCGTTCTTAAATGATCTTCCAATTAAAGTCATTAGCTTATCATGGTTTACTGTGTCAAAGAACTTTTCCAAGTCGATGTCTACAATCCAGTCATTTCCGTCATTCATTATATCAAGTGCCGTTAGAATTGCCTGCTGTGCACATCTATTAGGTCTGAATCCGTAACTGTGGTCATGGAACTGTTCCTCATAGATTGGTGTTAACGCCTGTGCGATGGCTTGTTGTATGAATCTGTCTGTTACTGTTGGTACTCCCAGGTTTCTGACACCGCCATCAGGCTTTGGTATCTCCACTCTTCGTACTGGCTGAGGCTTATATTTTCTTGTCCTCAACTGTCCCTTGATGGTTTCGCCGTTCTTTGCAAGGTGTTCCTTCAGTTCTGTGTACTTCATTCCGTCCACTCCCTCAGCACCTTTGTTTCGTACGACTTGCAGATATGCTCTGTTGAGATTATCACTAGATAATATCTGCTCCATTAGATTACTTGTGTCCATGCGTTCTTTCCTTTCCGTCTCGCTTGATTTGACCACCTTTTACCCGATTGGTTACGGCAGATGTTGTCATTTCTGCAATACGAGACATACTCAAACTGATTGATTGTTCGCCCCTTCGCTCCATCCCCATTACAGAGACTTCTTCACTACTATGGGCTCGGCTGACTTCTCACAGTTCGTTGTTACTAGGCTAATGAAACCTCTGTGAGACCTCCACGCTTAAGGTGCACGCTCTTTCTCTCCATATATCCGCCGCATTTACTCTGCTTCTACAAACGTGGTAGTTATTAGACTTCGCTGTTCTTTGCCAGCTTATCACTCGAAGCCTAGCCTTATATGCGATTTCTGTCCGTCGGACCAGAGATTTGCTTACAGCTTCCTTCAGATTCCACCTCACGGTAGACACCCTTGCTGTTCGGCTATACATTTCCCACTACCTGGGCATGTTCGGGACTTACACCCGTTAGAGCGCGCCCATGGCGCGCAAACAAAGAAAGCGGCGGCTCTGAAAATCAAAGCCGCCGTAATTTAGAAATGACGCGTGAAGATACTTTATGGCACGGTGGTCCTTTTAATCATATTGGGCAATTCTGTTTTTTTATAGCGTTTCCCTTTGTATATATGATGTTTTTAATATATTACTCTGCATATCGTATCCGATCAATCAAACTCAATTTTCGGAAATTTGCAGATACTCCATATGTGAGCAGTACCTGTAAAAAGGCAACCACACAAATCAAAAGCACTGCTGGGACCACTGGAAAATGATACTCACTGATCTGAAACATGTGTTTGGTTTTTGCATAAAGAAATGCACCATATCCTACAAGACTTCCAATGCCCACAGAAACTGCCAATGTTCCCAAAGTATAGATGATTCCTTCCAGTTGCAGCATACGGATCAACTGTTTTTCAGACATTCCTATCGCCTGTATCATTCCAAGCTCCCGCCTTCTTGTGTAAATACTGTTCATCATAGTGTTCACAAGATTCATGATTCCAATTCCACCCAGAATAATCAGAAATGCATAACACAAAACGCTCATCAACCGCATATTCTTTTCCCACTCCTGAAGTTGCTCTTCATAACTTCCTGTCACCAGGTATTCACTGTTGTCGGCAAGTGCCTGAAGTTCCTGATATGCACTGTTCTTTTTCTGATCATTCACTGTGATTTCCAGTGTGTAGTTCAGATTATTGGGATTCATTTTTTCCAACACTGATTGGGGCAGATAAAATGAACTTCCGCCAAGGCTTGCATAGTAATCTCCGATGGCTCCTATCTCAAAAGTCTTTTCTACCTGGTCATCTCCCATATTCAAAACCATCTTCAAGGAATCTCCCACTTTCAGTTCCGGGAACCAGTATAGCATATTAGCAGACATGAGGATTTTATCTCCTTTTTCCAATTCTTCATATGTCACATGTCCTTGTATCTCTCCTTTTTCCAGCGTTTCTGCATAAGATGCATCCAGTCCAATAATATCCGCGTCCCAAATTTCACCATCCATAGATAGTTTCGGAATTTTGCCATTCATAAATGTTTTTACCTTTACCTCTTCCACACCGTCTACATCACGAACCTGATTAATAAACGCTTTCGTCAAGGGGTTATTCTGCTGAACCTGTCTCCAGTCTCTGTCCGGATTCATTTTGTCCCCACCCCATGTTTCCAATTCAATTTTATAATCAGATTCAATATCCTTTCTTGCAATTTCTTTCGGTGCCGCGCAAGATAAAATAGTTGCCACAACCATGAACAGAATACCAGTTGCTCCTAATGTAACAATCGTAATCCCAGTCCTCTTTTTATTTCTTGCCATATTTGCTTTTGTCAAACGAAAAATCGTGAGATTCTGATAGCCTTTCCGTACTTTTTTCCCACGTTTTTCTAACCCCTGATAACGCATAGCCTCAATGGGCGAAACTTTGGCAGCAATTCGCATCGGTTTTGCCAAAGAAACTGCGGAAGTAAAGAGCACCGCCATAATGGTAATCGCATAAATCCACCAGTGCAACAAAGATACCTCACCATTTTTTACAAGTTCTGCTGCTACCTTCATTAGAGGGTCTTCGCCTGCCATAAAAGTAATCATCTGTTTCATAATCCATCTGGACAGGAAGCTACTGATAAGCAATCCTACAGGGAGGGCAAGCGCCGTAACCAGCATTCCTTCACGGAATACCATCTGCCGAATCTGTCTTTTGGTGGAGCCTATGGCTTTTAATTTTCCATATTCCTGTACTTTTGGTATCATAGACACATAATAAATACTGTAAATAGTCAGGATTCCTGCTAAAACAACCATAACGATTACCACGATCATTCCTTTTACAAATGACGGATCCGTATAATTTGCAGCCAAATACTCTCTGTTTTCTACCACATTTCCCTCAGGTACACCAAAATCCTCTCCGATTTCTTTTCCCCTCTCTACGATTTCATCTGTTGTCATATGCTCTGCATCTGCCAGACGGAACATCACACGATATTCTCTGTCTGCTTCCGGTATCATCTGTTTCGCATATTCCATGGAATTCATCACAAAATACATTTTCTTTTCTTTATTCAAATCAGAAGATTTCATAAAGCCACAGATGCGGAAAGTGTCTTCTTTCGCATATCCCATACCGTCTTTTTCGTAAATTTGGTATGGAATCGTGATTTCATCACCCAATTTCCCCTGAATTCCCAGTTCCTCTAAAACTCCCTTGGAAACAACAATATCTTTTTCATTTTTTGGGAAAGTTCCTTCTTCTAACTCCGCTTTGTTCAACCGAATCCCATTATTATCCATAGCGGTCATAATGATTGTGGCATCATCATCTATAATCTGTCCCAAATCCATTCTCAGACCGATTTCTTCTATATCATTATGCACCTGAAGTGCTTTGGTGTTTTTCTCGGAAACTTGGCGGAACATAATATGGTAAGTTGGATAATAAGCATCCACCGATGCAAGCCGTACGCGGATCATTCCATATCCCACCGTTAAAACAACAAATATCAGAAACGTAGTCAGTGCAATGGCGCATCCACATAAAAAATTTCTTCCTTTGTTCTGTTTTACATTGGCAAGCGCTGTTTTTGTTACTGTTTTCATGCTCTCACCACCTTACCGTCTTCAATGACAATCATACGGTCAGCCATCTGCGCAATGGTCTCATCATGCGTGATCATAACCAGTGTCTGCCCATATTCTGAAACACAGGATTTCAACATAGAAATCACTTCTAACTCCGTCTTGGAATCCAAATTTCCTGTTGGTTCATCTGCTAAAATAATCGCCGGGCGGGATGCCAACGCTCTTGCAATAGCAACCCGCTGCTGTTGCCCACCAGAAAGAGTATTCGGTAAGGATTTCAATTTATCCTCCATTCCAATTCTACAGATAATATCCATAACATACTCTGTATCCACTTTCTTTCCATCCAATCCAATGGGTAGCACAATATTTTCCCAAACATTTAAGGATGGTACTAAATTATAACTTTGGAAAATAAACCCAATCTTTCTTCTGCGGAACACTGCAAGTTTTTCATCTTTCAGTTGAAAAATATCTCTTCCTTCTATCAAAACCTTTCCGGAATCAGGACGGTCCAATCCTCCCAGCATATGAAGAAGAGTACTTTTTCCCGATCCAGAACGTCCTACAATTGCTGTAAATTCACCTGGTTCGATTATTAAATCTGTATGGTCAATAGCTTTCACCAAATTATCGCCTTTTCCATAATATTTCACAAGATCTCTTGTTTCTAATATTGCTTTCATAAACTTTGAAGCCTCCTTTTTCTTTGCTAATGTCATTCTATCAATCCAGTCTTACAGCAGGCTTACAAAAAGCATAACAATTTTGTAAGAAATCTTTTTTTCAGAAATCTACCTCTTTGGTAATGTCACCACAAAATTATTACCGCCTTCAGGTGCTACTTTTACACAAATCGTGCCTTTCTGCTCCTCCAAAATTTTTCTGGCAAGATAAAGTCCAACCCCAGAGCCCTCCTGTTTTTTTACATACTCTTGGTTTCCTCTGTAAAAACGCTGAAATACCCGATGCGCCTCTTCTGCCGGAATACCTGTTCCCTGGTCGATAAATTCCAGCATCATGCAGGTAGCAAGCTCTGTTACCCGAATTCGGATTTCTGTATGCTCCGGCGAATACTTTACTGCGTTGTCTAAAATATTTACGAACACTTCTCCTGTCCATTTCGAGTCGTGTACAATTTGCACATCCTGAAATTCATCCAGAGAAATATCTATGGATTTTTCATACGCTTTCATATATACACTGTTTACAGCCTGTACCAATGTATTTTTCAGACTGCCCATCTCTGGCTGAATCTGAATCATCCCAGATTCCAATCTGGACACATGAATCAGTGAATCCAAAAGATTTTCCAGTCTTTGAATTTCATCCCATTCCTTTTTATAAAATTCTTCCCGTTCCTCCCAGGTTAAATCGGCAGACCCCGCCAGTTCACAACTCATCTTCAATGAAGCAATCGGTGTTTTCAATTGGTGGGAAATATCTGTAATTAAAGATTTTATATTGTTTTCTTCTCTGGAAAGTTTTTCTCTTACTTTTTCAAAATGATTCTGCAGTTCTATATATTTTTCCCGAAGTTCTTCCTGGTTATTTTCATCTTGCTGCCGGTCTCTTTTATTTCGCAAAAACAAACCCCATGAAACTCCAAGTCCTGCCACAAAAACCATCGCCATTCCTATTCCATATGCAGCAAAAGTTTTCACGCTTCTCCCATCAAAAGGAGTATACCCGTAACGCTCCTCCAGCTCTTTCCCCGCTTCCTCTTCCTGACGATTTCTTTGCTTTCCTCTGTCAAATAACTCTATATACTCCGTCTCCTGTTCCGGATGGGACAGCACTAACGCCCCTAATTTCCCCTGCTCTTCCTTGTATAAACTATTTCCTGCCAGAAACAGCAACAATATCTCTGTCATAAACAGAAAAAGCAGCCCTGCTGCCAGAGCTACTCCTGTACGCTTTCTTCGGTCCATATATATCCCATCCCCCTTACATTTTGTATATAATCATTCCCGATTTTTCCTTTCAATCGGCTGATATTTACAGGAACTGTATTATCGTCTACAAACTGCCCGTCAACATCCCAGACATACTCTAAAATCTGTTCTTTTGATAAAATCTGCCTTGCGTTTTCCATAAAGTAAATCATTATCTGAAGTTCCTTTTTACTTAATGTCAAAGGAGTCACTCCATCAGCATTTCGTTTTAACGCTCTCATTTCTCCATAATTTACTTCGATATTTCCCGATAAGATTCTGTTGTGTCCGCAGACTCCTTCCATTCTTCTCATAAATGCCTGAACTTTTGAAACCAGTACCATCAGGCTGAATGGCTTTGTAATATAATCATCCGCCCCTGCATCATAGCCGTTTACCATATCAATTTCCGAATCCATTGCCGTGAGAAACAGTACAAAGACTTTGCTCTTATTTCGAATCTTCCTGCAAAACTCCAGTCCGTTTCCGTCCGGCAGAGTAATATCACTGATTACCAGATCTATTCTATTTTCATCAAACAATTTTTCTGCCTCTGAAATCTGAAAAGCGGAAAAAACCTGATACCCTTCTTTCTGCAGTTTTAGCGCGATTCCACGGTTCAGATTCTCATCATCTTCCAATAACAAAATTGTCCTCATTTCATCTACCTTCCTAATCTCCTAACATGATACACAATCACATTTTACCACACTCCTCCAAAACTGCATAGTATCCACCTGCTCTCCAGAAAAGAAAAAGTCTGCTCTACGACGGCTTTTTTTCTTTTGCCGTCGTCCGGCAGATTATAGTTCTATTCTTTACCTATATGCTATATGGAAAATTTGTAGAATTTATAAAGATTATTCTAAATAATGAGCGATACCGCAGTATCGCCCTCTAATTTCTTAATATGGAATTTTGATAGTAACCTGTGCGCCGCCAGTCTTTTTAGAATTGCTTAAAACAAGCTTTATCAAAACACTCAACAGCACCTAAGGACTTTGCCATATTAAATATGTGTCTATCAACAGAAGTTGTCATTATACAGATGGGTATGTTTTTTGTGAATTCATGTTGAAGTAATGCCGTACCTGTATCTTTACTTTATATCCTTTACCTTTGAGAACTTTACATAATAATTCTCTATAAGTAGCTGAATCTTCTACAATCAATATATTTTTCATAAGCACCTCTTACATAAAAGTGAGTATTAAGCCAAAAATTAAAATGCCAACCATAAGTAGCCCCAAAAAGCCACAAATACATAAAGCAATAATTGAAAATACATCTCTACGTTTTGGGTTTTTTACTACTGAAATTGAAAGACCTAAACTCAATAATATTGAAATTACATTTAATGCTGTTAATCCCATTTGAAGCCCACCTATAATTTTTCCTGAAAAAAGGGAAATCAATAATGTGATAAATGGTAACAGCGAAATGACCAATGCAACAACGCTTAATTTACTTTTTTCATTTTATATTACCTCATTTCTTTTCTTCCAAAGTATTTAACAGAAACACGTATCGCAAAGGCTGATATAATTACAGCACACGGTACAAACGGAAATAATGATAGTGTACTTCCTGTATCTGTCGTTGTTACTGTATGTAATGCGTTTGACACAACATAACCACTATAACAATAAGGATATACTATCCATAAAGGTGTATTAGCAACCAAAACCCCCGGAATTATCAAAAGTAAGTTTAATCCCATAGATAATAGTGGTTTTTCAAACAGTATGGTAATTGCCCACATACAAGAAATAGCTGGAATCATAGTCATAAATAATTTTAATGTCCACGTTAATAAATAAAGGACAGGAATAGATTCTGTTATATTCATTATTTTAGTAGCGATAATGCCTGCAATGACGAATGAGATAAAAAAGATAAGTAACTGGATTGCTAAAAAACTCAATAACACAAAGAATTTTGTTAAGGCAAGTTTTCCTTTACTGATGGGTAAAGCAAGCATTTTTAATATACCATTATTCTTTGTTTCTCTGTTAGCAATCATAACGCATACAACTACCATTGAAAACGGAAGTAAATAATAACCAAAAAGTAATGCACTTTGAATGAACATTGCCGACCAAGCGTCTGTATATTCTGGCGTCATATACATACTGATACTGAAAACACCAGAAACCACAACTAAAATAGGTGGAATTAAAAGCAAAGGTAAAATCATAGACCTTTCCACTTTCATAAATTCTATTTTTAACAATTCAATAATTGACATACGATTGTCTCCTTTATTCATAATGCTTTATTTTGCCTAAATACCAGCCAACCATGAAGAATATGATTGTTTCAACAAAGCCTAAAATTAAAACTTTCATATCAATACTAGCCGTAGAAGCTACCGCTGGTTTCATCATTAGTACAAATGGGTTAATAAGAAATATAGCTATATCTGAAAGCGACATTGCCATACCGCTAAAAAATCCTGCCACGCCAATACCTAATGTAAACCATATATTTTCACATCGTGATGATACCAAGAGCATAAATGCTAATACTGGTAAAGTTGAAACAAAGCAATATCCTGTATATTTAACAAGTGTTAATAATTCAAAAGTTCCACTGGGCAAAAATATATTTCCAATAATACACAAAGCTCCGTTCTGCAAGACGATACAAACAGCGAGCAAAACAAACAATATATAAAATTTATTTTTGAAAATAGATGATGTCTTGAAAGGGAGCATATACATCTTTTTAATTGCACTTCCTTGAAATTCGATATTATATGTTAAAGTTGTCGCTACGATAATGCCAAACATATTAAGAACCATAATCATTCCGTAAAGCTGTGTCAGCAAAACATCCATAGGTGGAAGCGGTAAGTTTAACAAAACATCTTTGCGAACTATAAAATTTGCAAAAGCGTATAAGGCACCAAGAAGTCCAATAATCGGTAAAACCTCCAATATTCCGGTGCGTTTACATTTTTTCAATTCTATGGTCAAATTTCTCATAATTTTAACCTCTGCTTTCTGTTTGTGTTATCCTCATCAATCATGGATAAAAACATTTCTTCTAAATTCTCATTTTCAAATCCTGCTTCATGTGCCGTAAATTTCAAATCTTCAAGACTTCCCTCAAATAGCAATCTTCCATGATTCAAAATACCAATGTCGTCAGCTAGTAACTCAATTTCTGATAACATATGTGATGAAATCAGAACCGTACAGTCATATCTTTTTGGAAGTGATTTAATAAGGTTGCGAATTTCGTGAATACCTGCTGGGTCTAATCCATTAGTTGGTTCATCTAAAATTAAAATGGGTGGTTCTCCAAGCAAAGCGGAAGCAAGCCCTAAACGTTGTTTCATTCCTAAAGAATATTTTTTCGCCAAGCGATTACCAAATTCGGATAATCCTACTAATTCTAACGCTTCATCAACACTTGACGCAGGAAGACCTAAAATTCTACGAATAATATCAAGATTTTCTTTACCTGTTAAGTTTGGATAAAATGACGGGGATTCAATAAAAGAACCGATTTTTTTCAAAATTTGAACACGATCATTCGGAAAAGTCAAGTTATCTATTTGGAACTCTCCATCGGTAGGTGCAGTTAATCCCAAAAGCATTTTCATAGTTGTAGATTTTCCAGCACCATTTGGACCGAGAAATCCGTAAATACTGCCTTTCTTAATGTGTAAAGACACATGGTCTACGGCGGTAAACGCTTTGTATGTTTTTGTTAAATTTTTAGTTTCAATCATGTTTTTCATAATTTTTGCTCCTTTCTTCATACTCACAATATAAAACACCTGCATTACAGCCACATTCTCTCTACCTTACATTTACCTTACAAATGAGAAAATGACTGTTTAACTTTTTTTAAAATGTTATAATGTGATAAAGAAACTGCAAAAAGGGCGTGACAAATAAATGAATGATACATACTTAAAATCAAAAAAAATATTGATCGTTGATGATGAAGAATGTTTAAGAAGTATGCTTATAACCATATTAGAAGATGAAAATTTTTTAAATATTATTACCGCTGATTGTGTAAAAACAGCTTTGGAAATCTGTCAACAGGAAAAACCAGATATAGCTATATTAGATGTCATGCTTCCAGATGGAAACGGTTTTGAACTTATGGAAACACTAAGAAGTTTCACTAATATTCCAGTGATATTTTTGACCGCAAAAGATGATATACAGGATAAATATTCTGGATTTGGGTTGGGAGCTGACGATTATATAACAAAACCCTTTATGCCAAAAGAACTTATATTTCGCCTAAATGCTGTATTACGCAGATGTTATAAGGAAGATAGCCCACTTATAGAATTACGTGATTGTAAAATTGATTTAGCTAATGCACAGGTTATATGGGAAGATAAGATTTTACCTCTTACTGCAAAAGAACATGATATTTTAGAAGCACTTGTACGAAATGCTAACCATATCGTAACAATAGACGCTCTTTGTGAAGCTGTATGGGGCGACAATCCATTTGGATATGGAAATTCGCTACTTGCTCATATTCGACGCATAAGAGAAAAAATTGAAATTACCCCCTCAAAACCAAAATCACTAATAACTGTTAAAGGATTGGGATATAAAATAAATGTGGAGAGCAGGTTATAATAATGCGGAATTTCGGAAAATTTATTAGTAAACATTTATTCATATACTTGTCAGTAATAATCCTTATAGTGGGTTTTGATTTACTGCTTTTCTTCCTAACTTTTAATGGTACTGTCAACGGTATAAGCGAAAATAATCCTGTACAAACATTAGAAAAAGTATCTAATAATCTTACTATCCAAGATGGAAAATATATATTAAATAATAGGTGTCAAAAAGATTTAATTACAAACAATATCTGGGGAATTGTAATAGATAATAGCGGTAATGTAATCTGGCAATACAATCTACCAGAAGAAATACCACTTAAATATTCATTACAAGACGTTGCCGCCTTTTCTAAGGGGTATATCAAAAATTATCCCGTATTCACATGGAAGCAAGAAAATGATTTATTGGTATTAGGTTATCCAAAGAACAGTTATTCAAAATTTGTGACTAACTATCTTCCTTTATCAGCAATGCAGAAAACTCCCATTATTCTGTTTATTATGTTGGTATCAAATGTAACTATTCTGTTTATTGTATATTATTTATCAAAACGAAATGTAATGCTGAAAGTTGCTCCTATTCTCAATGGATTAGATAAGCTATCTCATGGCGAAACGGTTGTTCTTAATATAAATGGGGAATTGGAAGATGTTGGAAAACGTATTAACGAAACATCCTTGCAATTAGGCAAACAAAATAAAGCGAGAGCAAACTGGATAAGTGGCGTTTCACATGATATACGAACACCTCTTTCCATGATTATGGGGTATGCAGATAGAATAACTTCTTCATTAGATGTTGGGGAAAACACCAGAAAACAAGCAAATATTATCAAAATCCAAAGTGTTAAAATTAAGAATTTGGTTCAGGATTTGAACCTTGTGAGTCAATTAAATTATAATGTTCAGCCAGTTAAACAAACGCCTGTTCATTTATGTAAAATGATACGAGAAATTGTCGTTGAGTATCTAAATAACAATCTAAATAATAAATTTGATTTTGAATTAAATTTAGACTGTAATACAGAACAAATCTCTATTATAGGAGATGAAAGATTGTTATATCGAGCAATACAAAATATTATTTCTAACAGTATCAATCATAATGAAAATGGTTGTACAATCTCAGTTAGTTTAGCTGTAAACGGAAACAATTTAATATTGGTAATCAGTGATAACGGAAAAGGAATATCAGAAGAAAAATTACAAAAAATACAGTCAACACCTCATTATCTGCAAAGTACAGATGAAAGGTTAGATTTACGGCATGGTTTAGGGCTTCTTCTTGTGAAAGAAATTGTTTCTATTCATAATGGAACTGTATCTATTTCAAGTGCATTAAATAACGGATTTTCCACGACTATTTCCTTACCCATAAAAAATCAATGATAAAACCGTAGCTTGTATTTTACATTAGAATGTTATCTTACAGGCTACGGTCTTTTGTGGTATCATTTATTCTACAATCTTCCAGTTATCGTCCTTATGAAGCACCAGCTCATACTGTGAGATTTGCGTCATTTTCGACTTGTTATCCAGATACTTTACAGACACACTGACCTTGAGGTTGTCGCCGTCTATGGTAAAAACTGGGTTTACCAATTCCGAAAATACATAGTCGCCGGATACAGGAGCAAGGGTAGGATTCTGGGTAATGACCATTGCACCGTCCTTATCCACATGAACGGTCACGGTGTAGTTTTCTGTGACTGCCTGTGTCTGTTCTCCCTCTTTTACCTGCTGATCTACTTCGTAGGCAACGGTAAAATCATATCCTTTATTGCTTTGTGTGGAGATTTAACTGATTGTCTATGTCCCGTCCGGCATACATTACTCTAAGTATTGTTACAACCTTTTTATCGCTGTCTGGAATATAAAGTACCACATAATTGTCTACTGGTAATACACGAAGTCCACGGCTTTTCCACGGTTCTTTTTCATATTTTCGATAACGCTCCGGCATCGTATCCAGACTTAATATCTGTTCTTCCAGACGTTCAAGCTATCCGCTTGCATTTTCCGGCGATTGTAATTCAAAAGCAATATATTCAAAAATCCCTCTCAAATCACTGTCAGCCTATTCGGATACTTCTACTTCATATATCATAAGCCATAATCCTTGCGAATGTCAGCAAATGCTTTCTTCGCATTTTTTGTCCGTCCAGCCTGCATATCCGCATATCCTTTCTCCAATTCTTCATTGAACTCTGCTTCTGATAATGTGCTGATATCAACAGGTCTGGCAGATGGTATTTTTACTTCAAACGGAAGTCCTCTCTGTAAGATAATCTGTTTATAAAACATATTGATAGCACTGGAAGCAGGGATACCAAGTGTAGACAGGATACTTTCTGCTTTTTCTTTGACATCTGGTTCAATCCTTGCATATAAATTTGCTGATTTTGTAGCCATATAAAGCATCTCCTTTCGTGAGTAGTATTTCCATCTATCTTTATTATATGCAAATGTCCGCACAATAGCAATACTAATTTTATGCTCCAATAATCTTATTGAATAACTGTAACAATACATCTTTTACGCCGGACGCATTGAATACAAGACCAACGGCTACTAAGGCAACTACCAAGAATCCGATAAGTTTGGAAAACTCACGCTTGAATCCCAAGTAGATACCGATAACAACAATCGCCATCAACACAAGGCTCTGTGCGTTGCTTAAAAACCAGTTATAAAGGTTCTGTCAAAATTCATGCTTTCTTTTCTCCTTTCAGTTCCATCATTTTTCGGTCAGACTGTCTGCCAGTGTCTATGCCAAACCGAATCTTTCTGATTCCAAAACAGTCATCAAATACATTGGGCGTTATCTTGGTCGCCCTGTAATTGCTACATCCAGAATAGACAGCTATGATGGTAATACTGTTCCCTTCCATTACAATCGGCATGAAGATAATAAATATATTGTAGAAACTCTCCCGGCAATTGATTTTATCAAACGATTAATTCGTCATATCCCTGAGAAGTACTTCAAAATGATTCGATATGGTGGCTTATATGCCAGACATCGAAAAACAGACGAAAAACTTTATCGTGCGATCTCGAAAAGCAAACATCGTATTTGCCGGAGTTTCAACCAATGGCGCACTGCCATTCTTTCTTCTTTTGGTTATGATCCTTTAGAGTGTCCGAATTGCAAACACAAAATGGAGCTTTTGGAACTCTATTATAATCATAAGCGCGTATCCCTCGAAGAACTCTATGAGAGAGCAATGTCCAAATCTTTTGGAAAGCGTTCTTCTGCATGATTTCTTTTTTCATGTTCTATGATATAATCCTCTAATAAGAAAAAAGCAGTCAATCCTAAGATTAACTGCTTTTCGAATGTTACAACACATAACACAAAGTATCCACAAATTTTCAATTATCCTCAATAATTTCTAGGCGATTTCTTTATTTGTAAATAAATTGATATAAGCCATCAGGCTCACCATCTGCTGTTTTCTTTACAGAATATCCAGTAACTGATTTTGAGGAAATCAGCCCGTCCCAGTTAGAATATACTTGCAATGAACCGGATATTTTATTATAGTAAGGCGTAAAAGCTAAATATCCTTTCTCGCCAGAATTTAAGTGAGCAGTATATGTGGTGTTTGAAGAAGCTGATTTTACCCAAGTAAATCCACAACCTGCCTGTACTTTTCGTCGTGTACCACTCCATTGCACTCTTGAACCACTTGGAACAAATTTATACCACTCGCGGTAATCAAATGGGACAATCTCATCAGAAGAAGTATCTTCTATAGGGACATTTTCTGTCATAATAGACAACTGAACTGCTTCGTTTTTTGTTAAATAATTGATTGTATCATCTGAGTTACAAGTAAATGCAATAACATACGCATCTAGTTCAGAATCGTAATAAGAATATTCTCGCAAAAGCTCTGTTGTATTATCAGTTGCTGTCGTTTCCGCAGCCATAACTGGAGAATACAACGCTAGAAATAACACCAGTGACAAAATAGTAGAACATAAAATTTTCATTTTTTTCATACTGTTTTCTCCTTTTAACTTTGGTACAATCAACAGGTACAAAAAGCTAAAATAATAATACTGCTCTAATTATATGAATACCTCTCTTTCTCTAAACAACGAAGTTACAAAGTTACATTTTAATCGCCTTTAACCATGAGATTCATAAACATATTCTTTTAATTATAGCATTTACAGTAAAAAAATTATTCTTTATATATTTTGAAATCTTCTATATAAAAATACATTTCTTGTGGCTCATTAACATTAGAATAATTTGCCATATCAAAATAGCACGGCTCTATTTCCTTCCCATCAGATGTTCCTTTTAAGAAAAAATATGTGTCTGGGGAGTAATTTATATTGAAATGAAACATATCATTGCCCATACTATTCCCCCGTACAGTATTGATTATTTCTTTATTACCATCTGGAAGAATAATTCCCATTTGAATATAATCAATATTTATTTTTTCTTCATTTTTAATCATAATATCAATCAAATATTCTGCGGGCTTTTCAGATAATCTATTTTCTTTAAAAAATACAATTCCTATAAAAACACAAACTATAAAAATAATTATGCCTACTTTTTTTTTCATAAATTTTCACCTCACATAAAATAAGCTAAACTTATAAATGTTAAGTGCAAAACGTTCATATATATTCTTATATGCATAATATCACGCCATAATATCATTAGCAATTATAATTTCATTTATATAGAAACTTTTAAAAAACACATTTTATAAAACCAAAACCACATATGTTCTGTTAACAATAGAGTGTCAGAATTAAAAGTCCATATAGAGTTGACGCGCTTTGTTCAACCAGAAAAAATCGAAATTGATGCAAACGAAAGGGCAGTTAATGAAAAGTCTCCATACTGCTTTTTCGTTTGCACCACCTTCGATTCTTTCCTTAACGATTTGCCAAAAGAGAGTAAAGAAAAATCCTGTAATTCCTCTCTATCTGTTTGTTTTCAGTATTATATTGACAATAATGTGCTTGTTGTTTATAATGTGTATATAGTTACATCACACTAAAAGAAAGGGGCGAGAGGCTTTGTGAAAATACTAATCTCAAATACTTCTGACACTCCCTTATACCAACAAATAAAAGACCAGATTAAGGACGCCATATTAAAAGAAGAATTGGTTGAAGGGGACGCACTTCCCTCTATTCGGGCTTTTGCTAATGATTTGAAAGTGAGCGTCTTAACAATTCGACGGGTATATGAGGAGTTAGAACAGGAGGGATTTATTGTAAGTCAAGTAGGAATTGGGACATTTGTATCTACAAGCAATCTTGAATTACTCCGCGACTCCAAACGACGGCTTGTAGAACAAAAAATGGCGGATATGATACAAACAGCAAAATCACTGAAAATCAGTAAGGAAGAACTTAATTCCATGATGGATATTCTTTACGAGGAGGATTGAAATGAACGATATTTTGACAGTCAGCGGTTTAAATAAGTCGTATGGCGATTTTTCTTTGAAAGATGTGACATTCTCTTTGCCAGAGGGGTGTATCACAGGTTTTATTGGTGTCAATGGAGCAGGTAAAACAACAACGCTGCGGACGCTTTTAGGTCTGACGAACAAGCTATCCGGCAAAATTCAGTTTTTCGGTCTTGACATGGATAAGAATGAAAGAGAAATCAAAGACCGTATTGGTATAGTTTTAGACGGTGGGGGATTTTACGAAGAACTTTCGCTGGGTGAAATGAAAGTAATTATTTCATCTGCGTACACTTCATGGTCTGAACAGGATTTTAAGCGGTACATGGATATGTTTTCGCTTGACCCGAAGCAGAAAATCAATAGCCTTTCCAAAGGTATGAGAATGAAGTATGCTCTTGCTTTAGCTCTTTCTCATAATGCAGAACTTTTGATTATGGATGAGCCGACAAGCGGACTTGATCCTTTAGTTAGGGGGCAGCTTTTGAAAATCTTAACTGAGTACATGGAAAATGGCGGAAAAGGTGTTTTCTTTTCGACACATATCACCTCTGACCTTGATAAGATTGCCGATATGCTCATTATGATTGATAACGGGCGTATCGTCTTTCGAGACGAAAAGGATACCTTGCTTGACACATATCGGATTGTCAAAGGTGATAGTGGAGCTTTAACAACTAATACTCGCAAGCTCTTTTTATCTATATCGGAAACTGATTTTGGATTTACAGGAATTACAAAGCAACTATCCGAAGTACGGTCTTATATTCCCAACATTATGGTTGAGCGTCCGACGATTGAAGATATTATGCTTGGAAATATTGGAGGTGAAAAATGATGTTGTTCGCCCTACTAAAAAAGGATTTTCTGATTGTAAAAAAATATGTGCTGATTATGCTTGTAGTTATTGCGCTTATCCCACCTGTCATGCGTTGGCGGACACCGGAGTTTACGGGAGTTTTTGGATTTATTCTTTCTGTCATTTTTGGCGTTTTCATGCTGTTGCAATATGTATCCCTAAAAGAGTATCAATTTCCAAAAGCTGCGACATTACTATGTGCCACACCATTTTCACGGAAAGCGATAGTTTCATCAAAATACATTTTTTGCATGGCTATATATGCAATCTGTTGTATCGTTTTTGAACTTGAAACCTTGTTTATGCCCGGATTAGGAACATCAGATATCAAGCTGTTTGCATTTATGTTTCTTATAGTATCTGTTTTTATTGGTATTTATTTGCCAATACAGTATAAGTTTGGATATGAAAAAACAAAGTTTGCCTTTGGAGTGATTATTATGGCTTCGCCATTTATTCTGCCACTGCTTATGAGAGCGGGAAATCTAAACTTGAACTTCCTCTCTATGTTTTCACCATACCTTGTTTATGGCGGTATTGTCCTTATTGGTTTTGCGATTTTAGCAATATCAGCATCTTTGTCTATAAAGATTTACGATAAAGCAGACTTGGCGTGATAAAGAAAGAAGGTGAGACTATGGATAGAGATACTATTTTTCTTTATGTCATTGCTGTGATAGCATCGTGTTTTGGATTGATAAACTGTAGTGAACTACCCATTGTCTAAAGCCAATGGGCTTCCTGCTTCGCAGACCTCGTAACCTACTATCTCCACAGGCGTTAATTCGGGCAGTCCCTGCCCTATATTGTTATTTTTATGCTATTTGTCTTAATCCTTCTTCCAGTATATTTTTTGCTGCGTTGATATCCCTGTCATGATTTGTTCCACAGACAGGACATGTCCATTCCCTTACTGATAGATTTTTTGTCTCTGTATTTTGGTATCCACAGACTGAACACAGCTGACTACTGGCATAGAATGTGTCTATTTTGACATATTTCCTGCCATTCCACTTTGCCTTATATTCTAACTGTCTTGTCAGCTCATACCATGATACATCACTTATAGACTTTGCCAAACGGTGATTTTTTACCATGTTTTTTATCTGCAAATCTTCCGAAACTATCACTTGGTTTTCGCTGATAATCTCATGGGACATCTTGTGCAGATAATCTTTTCTGGTATTTGTTATTTTTTCATGGCATATTGCTATCTTTTTCTTTGTTTTGTAGTAATTTTGACTTCTTTTCTCTTTATGGGCTAACTGCCTTTGCAGTTTCACCAGTTTCTTTTCGTATTTTCTGATGATTTTTGGATTTTCGTATTTCTTTCCAGCAGAAGTAATACATAACTCCTTAATACCTAAATCTATTCCTGTATTTTGTTTTATATGTGGCAGTTCCACGTGTTCTGTTTCCACTAAAATTGATACATAATACTTTCCACTCGGAACTTGTGATATCGTTGCCGATTTTATCTGTCCGATAAAATTTCTATGCAGTTTTGCTTTTATTCCTTTTAATTTAGGCAGTTTTACTCTATTGCACCCGAAATCTACTGTTATATTGCCATTCGTAAAATTTGTTGTATATGACTTATGATTATTGTGTTTACTCTTAAACTTCGGATAACCTGCGTGTTCCTTGAAAAACTTCTGGTATGCAGCATCCATGTTGTAAATCGCATTTGTCAGAGCAAATTTATCCACTTCTTTCAGCCATTCATACTCTTTCTTTAATTGTCTATTGCAGTAATTGTTACAGTCGGTTTTACTAACTGTTTTTTTCTCTTTCTCATATACTTCTTTCCGGTATGCCAGTGTCTGATTATATACAAAACGGCAACAGCCAAATGTTTTTGCAATCTGTATTTTCTGCTCATTATTTGGATATATTCTATATTTATATGCCTTTAACATCCACTGTCACCTTCTTTCTCAACCTTGATTTTCTATATATCTCTTCAGCATTTCTTCCGATACATTTCCTACACTACAGGCAAAATATCCATCTGTCCAAAAGGTATGTTCTTTCCAGAATTGTTTTCGTAAATATTGGGGATATCTTTTCCATATATCTTATTATCACACTGTGTCTCTGACATATCTCATACGAAAACTGTTTTATATCATCTGATATCTGCCTCGAAACCAGTAATTTCTTCCTATATTTACAGACAAAAATAATGTGATATTGTAATAGGTATTTGTGTCTGTTTTTAGATTTCCATGTTCCCATGCCATGAGTATACGATAATTTCTGATTTTTGGCTACCTTAACCCACCGTCTAAAGCCAGTGGGATTGCGGTAGCCTATTTCAATATCTACATAATTTGAACAACCACCATTATATTTTTGAAAAGCATGGTCATTAAAATAGATAGTTTTCTTTGTCTTTGAAGTTTTCACATATCCAATCCATGCCGGGCCATCATCAGAATATCCTGCTTTCAGTTCGATGTACATTAAATCTTTAATCATTTCTCCATTTTTCAATTACACAAGTTGGGCTTTATTGAATTATAATCATTGCTCCTACTGCATTATAAATTATATGTAGTATGATTGCTCCCCACAGACAGTTAACCCCCGCCACAAGAAGCTCCTTTGACAGTGTGTTTTTCCAATAGGCGCTAATCATACTCTTATGGTCTGCTAATTATTATTTTTTAATGTTCCAATATATTCACCATTATTATATACAAATGGTCCTGCTTCTCCCTCTTCTCCGAAATACTCTGGGCTACTCGAAAGGATATCGAACAACTCCTCCATATTATACACTTTTGTCGCTTGATACGGCTGTTCAAATGCAATCTTTTCTACAAACAAAAAATAATCGCTGTACTTTATCAGTAGACCTGTGTGTCCTATAAAAATAGCATCGGTATCTGGATCGTATATTGCTATACTTAAAATGGATATCCTATCACTATCTATTTGAAATCCATAATGTTTCCAGCTATCAGAAAATGTTGTTTCTGGATGTTTATCATCTATAATACTCTTCTCTCCGTATAGTGTAGTAAACATGTCTTTATTCTGTCTTATTATTTCATATCTGTCTACATTATCTATTGCTTCCATATCAAACATTAAATACGTGCCGTCGTAATTATCTTCTGTTGATTCTGCGTGAAGCAGTCCATCTAGCAGAAGAAAGGCTGTCATTCTGCAGTCGGTGTCTGAATAATTGTGATTTTTTTCCCAACCATCCATACATTTACCAGTATCTACTTTCATTTTCTCCGGATCTGACCAAGTATCCTTTATATTTGCATTCTTCCCCGCAGAATCCGCGAAATCAGTCACCCATTCCTGAAATACATCTACATGCGAAGCACCTACTGCATTAAGCTCTTTGCAAATCTCTGTAATAGTATTGTTTCCTCCCATATAAGTTGCGATTGGCAGCTTCTGCTTCTTTTCTAATTTTGCACATCCATCCAACATCATGCATAAAAGAATAATAAATGTAGCTACTTTAATTACTTTTTTTGTTTTATTTTGACTTTTCAACATATATACCTTCCTCAAATTGATCAACTTCAAAAAATGCTCCTATGTCTTTTACCGTCACAATAATTCCATATTATTATGCCTTTTTCTACTACAATATATTTATGGTTAATATCCCTTACAGCCAGTAAGGAATTATCCATCTTGTTGCTTAAGCTGTATAATGATGGAGAAATTGGTATATCGTCCCTTTTCTTGGACCTCGCGTCCGCAATTAAGACTGATAACCAGTTCCTCATTCGCAGCGTTCGTTTTATGCAGGTTGAATCGCCATAGGTGCATTCGCGTCACACCACAGTAGATTGAATGGGCAATGAGTAAAACTGGTATTTATCCATTGCAATAATCTTAAGGAGTGACAATTTATGAACGCAGTAGGTATCGATGTTTCAAAAGGTAAAAGTATGGTTGCTATCATGCGACCATTCGGTGAAATTGTTTCCACACCTTTTGAAATCAAACACACGGCCAGTGACATCCGTTCACTTGTAGAACTAATCAATTCTGTTGAAGGTGAGTCCCGAATCGTGATGGAGCACACAGGACGTTATTATGAAGTCCTCGCTCATCAGCTTTCAGAGGCAAATCTTTTCGTCAGTGCCATTAACCCAAAACTTATCAAAGACTTTGATAATGATTCTCTTCGTAAAGTGAAATCTGATAAAGCGGATGCTGTTAAGATCGCCCGATATGTTCTTGACAAATGGCAAAATCTTAAACAGTATAATGTTATGGATGAATTACGCAATCAGCTCAAAACCATGAACCGTCAGTTCGGCTTTTACATGAAACACAAGACGGCTATGAAAAATAATCTTATCGGCATCCTTGACCAAACCTATCCTGGTGTTAATACTTACTTTGACAGTCCTGCACGCAGTGACGGCAGCCAGAAATGGGTTGATTTTGCATCTACATACTGGCATGTGGACTGTGTCCGTAAAATGTCCCTGAATGCCTTTATCGACCATTATCAAAACTGGTGCAAACGCAAGAAGTACAACTTCAGTCAGTCAAAAGCTGAAGAAATCTATGGAAAAGCAAAGGAACTTGTTCCTGTACTTCCAAAGGATGCCATTACAAAGCTTATTATCAGGCAGGCTGTAGACCAGCTTAATAGTGCCTCTACAACTGTTGAATCGCTACGCACTCTCATGAATGAAACTGCATCCAAACTCCCGGAATATCCTGTCGTTATGGCTATGAAAGGGGTTGGAACTTCACTTGGTCCTCAGTTGATGGCTGAGATCGGAGATGTTTCCCGTTTCACTCACAAAAGTGCTATTACTGCATTTGCCGGTGTAGATCCTGGTGTTAATGAATCCGGAACCTATGAACAAAAAAGTGTTCCTACCTCAAAACGAGGTTCCTCTGATCTTAGAAAGACTTTATTTCAGGTAATGGATGTCCTGTTTAAAACGCATCCTCAAGATGATCCTGTTTATCAGTTCTTAGATAAGAAACGTGCTCAAAACAAGCCTTACTATGTCTATATGACTGCAGGTGCTAACAAGTTTCTAAGAATCTACTACGGACGAGTGAAAGAATATCTTTCATCTCTTCCAGAATCTTAATTATCCACTAATATTTTCAGACCAGCACTGGTGTGGTGGTCTTATTTTGATACCCAATTTTCAACCTGTATAAAATTTTCAATGTTCTTTCAATTTAGCCTTGACTTTTTATTTGCAGGCTTAATTAATTATTTGTATTCTCTTGCAATTTTTTAGAATACATTACTATTTATTCGCTGTAAATAGCATATTAACAAAATTAGAAAAATATTTATTTTTTTAAGATCTCTCTGTTTGAAATAAACTCCCCACTATAAATTTAAACATGGAAAATTGCATAAAATAGCAACGGTTTGTCCAGTATGGGATTTACCATATCTGGTTTTCCTATTTTCTGATGTCCGGAGATAGAAATTTCCTATGACCTGATTGTCCAAAATTGGACTATCTACCCTTAGGCACTTCTCTTCTCCACTTAATCATTTTCTTCTCCTAATGGAACTTCCCGGATAATATATTCGGTATCGCCATAAGAGCCATACTCATTACGCAATCTATGACGTTCCACATATCCATGATGCTCTAATTCCTTAATTGCAGAACGAACAGAATCAATCCCATCTCTGCTCAATGTTGCCAGTCCTTGCATATTGTAATTCCAGTCATCTGGCAAACTTAACATCAGCGATAATAGACCTTTCGCTTTCAATGTCAGATTCTTATTCTTGAAATGGTGATTACTCATTACCGTAAAATTCTTAGTTCTCTCTACACGAAAAATCTGTGCCATGCTCCCCACTTCCTTTCCAGACAGAAAAAGACGCAAGCCATATTCTTATGACTCACGCCTTTCTGCATAACTTACTTTTCTATTCTTCTGTTTCCAATTCCAATCTCTGTAAAATATCTCTTACAATACCTGCATCTTCAATCAGATTAATTCCAAAACATTTTTTACCTGCATCCTTCAAAGACGCACCCACATGATATGCTTTCGTTTTATCAAGAATTAAAAAACGATCATGAAATGCTCTTGTGTACTTCACATCCAGTTTAGGATACTGTGCATTAAAGTTATCTACATCTGTTTGAGATAATTTTGTCCGTTGCTGTGTATAAACTGTCACCGCCACATTTTCTTTCTTTTTGGACAACATATTTAATGTTCCTACATCCACATAGCCATCTACCAGAACAATTTCCATTTCTGCTTTCTGAATCAGTCCTATCAATAAGCTGAATGCATCATATATCTGACCATCAAAAAATATCTTTTGATTAGACTCCTCATGATCTGATATGTACTCAAAAATCTGCTCCAGTTTTTCATCTGTCTTTTTCTGATATTCCAGTTGTTTTAGCTCAACGTTACTAATCCTTTCAAACAAAAGTGCATTGTTGGCTATAAACCGTCGCATTTCTACAAATGCACGCATAATACCTATACTTACATTAATTGCCACCTCGCTATGCAATACACTTGCAAGCATGGATATTCCCTGCTCTGTAAATACATACGGTAATGTACGTCTGCCACCATAACCATTTTCTGTTCCACTGCCATTTGAGGTGCCAAATTGGCATTTCAAGTTTTCATATTCATCTTTTGTAAGCTGAAATCGAAAATCTTCTGGAAATCTGGCAATATTTCTTTTAACGGCTCTGTTTAACGCTCCCGTTTCTACCTGATAAAGCATTGCCAAATCACTATCCACCATGACTTGTTTGTTTCTTACTACATAAATCAGATTTTCAACGTCCGGTGGCATGATTTCAACTATTTGTGTTTCCACTGGTTCCATTTCTCTTACTTTCTGATCCGCCATTCCATTTCCTCTATAACTTGAAATGCCAAACTGGCATTTCAAGTTACTTTACCGCACAATCATTTCTTATGAGTTCCCAAAATCCATGTTCCCATTTTACCCTATTTTTCTCATTCTGCCTACTGCTATTTTTCATACAATAATGAGGTCGCATTCCACGACCTCATCACCTTCATTTAAACATAAATCAATTCCTTGAGAATAATTTCTTCCGCAATCGCTCTGTGCTGATTAGCATCTCTTACCCATGCCATTTGATCTGCTTCTTTATCCGGCAGTGGTTCTTTTTCTTACCACATTTTACGACAACGACTTCTGGTTTATCTCACAGCAGTCACAGTTTCTGACAGGTTCATTTTAGACATCCGCGCCCCCGCAATCATGCACACAGTATAAATCCTGTTTTTATTTTTCTTTCATATAATCTATACAATTTCTCACATTCCATGCATATCCATCCCGCTTCGCCTGTGTAAAGCGGATATTTTCGATTCTCACAGTATTCTGTTTCATAATTTCCTATTAATTCCACAAGGTTATTGATATCTCCAATCTGCGCGGCAGCCATTCCTGTCATTGCCCACAAAAAGCCCTTTCTTTTTTTATTCAATTTCTGCCACTGAAACTTTTCCGTAAACTGATCATATAATATCTTTTGCTTTTTCTTCTCTTTTACCGGAAATTCATAGATCAGCGGATAAATCTGAGCAACACCATCCGGATAAAATTCTGTCTGATCATACAGATTACTGTTTCCAATAATTCTCCATCTTTGATTCGCATCATCCCAGAATATATTTTCTATCTGCGCCTGTATCTTTTTACGCATTTCACTGATTTCCTGTGTATCTTCCAGTCCTGCAAGTTCCAATTCGTGCAGCCCTTTCCATACTTCCAGATTATCCATCAGATAAGCGGTTGTATTTTCTTCTGAGACCTGTGTGATTCCATCCCGCATCAGGCTTTGAATCTTTTTTAATGCAAGGCTGATTCCTTTTTTCCAGTATTCCGGCAAATCTGTATTTTCTGTCTTTTCCAGGTATTTTCCCATAAGGAAAAGATACATACCTAGATATCCGTCTTCGGAATCAGCCTTTTCTTTATAAATAAGTTTTCCACTCTCTTTCCTGTAGATTCCCATTTTCCCATCTGTTTCCAGCAAAATCCCGGTATGCCAGTCCAGATACCTGCCGACAGCTTTTTTCTCTATTTCCGTGATGGGACAATTCTTTGTTTCTGCCAAAAGCCCCAGTGCAGCCATACATGCAAAGTATGGATTAACATCTCCGGCTTCACTTCCATTCATATAGATTTCGCCCTCAGATCCCTGGTTCTCAAGAATCCACCTTTTTTCTCCAATCAGGACTGTTTCCAGCCATTTCTGACGGGCATCTATTTCTTTTCTCAGATTCTGATAATAAGCATACAAAAATACAATCCCCACAGTTATGCAAAATATAATAAGTCCCACCACGTTCTTTCGATTTTTCACTTTTCTTTTGCATTGGTTTTGTTTATACTCATGCATTTATATCCTCCAGAATTTTTCTGATCTTGATACTTGCCGTCCCATCACCATAAGGATTTCTGGCCTTGCTCATCCTTCTGTAAATCTCTGGTTCTGTAAGGAGCTGCCTGCATTCTCTGTATATATCATCCATCTTCGTGCCTGCAAGCTTTAAGGTTCCTGCTTCCACTCCTTCCGGACGTTCTGTTGTATCCCGCATGACCAGTACCGGTTTTCCCAACGCAGGCGCTTCTTCCTGAATTCCTCCACTGTCTGTCATGATCAGATAACTGGCTTTCATCAGGTTATGGAATTCTACCACATCCAGTGGTTCGATCAGGTGTATTCTCTTACATCCACCGAATTCTTCATCTGCGATTTTTCTGACCTGCGGATTTAAATGTACAGGATAAATAACCTTCACATCTGTGAATTCCTCCACGATCCTACGTATAGCCCGGAACATATCACGCATAGGTTCTCCCAGATTCTCTCTTCTGTGTGCCGTCACAGCAATCAGCCTGCTGTCCTTTGCCCATTCTATCTCCGGGTGATAAAAATCATTTCGCACCGTATAGTGCAGAGCATCAATTCCTGTATTTCCTGTGACAAAAACCTGCTCTGGATCCTTGCCCTCTTTCAGCAGTGCATCCGCTGCTTTCTGAGTCGGTGCAAAATGCAGACTGGCAGTAAGTCCGATGGCCTGCCTGTTAAATTCTTCCGGATAGGGAGATTTCATATTATAAGTTCGAAGTCCCGCTTCCACATGTCCCACCGGAATCTGCTGATAAAATGCAGCCAGCGATGCGGCAAATGCAGTCGATGTATCTCCATGGACCAGTACCATATCCGGTTTTTCCTTTTTCAGGATTTCCCTCATTCCTGTAAGAATAGCCGTTGTCACATCCGTAAGGTCCTGCCCTTTTTTCATGATCGCCATATCATAATCCGGAACCACTTTAAAAATATCCAGAACCTGTTGCAACATTTCCCTGTGCTGTCCTGTGACACACACCAGAGTTTCCAGTTTTTCACTTTTTTTCAGTTCAAGAACAAGAGGACACATTTTAATTGCTTCCGGTCTTGTTCCAAAAATCACCAGTACCTTTTTCATTCTCAATTTCCTCCCAGTTCTTTATCCAGATACGCCAGTCTTTCGCGGATAGTATCTGTCAGCTGTTTCATAGCTGCCTCATAACTTCCGATATCCCTCGACCTTCCCTCCTTATCAGTTCCGACTAACAAGTTCTCATCAAAAGAATATCCCCACACTTTAAAGTTTCTGTCTACGGCAGCTCCCAGTTCCGCCTGATAAGATGCTATTTTCTCAGCGATATGTTCATCGGACAGTGTGGTTTTACGGAGCTGCCCATATCTTTCACAGACATGTTCTTTGAAAGATTCGTCCTGCCACAGCCTGTCAAACCATGAATTTTCCACAGTATAAAGACGATCTGTTTCTGTATGAAACCACTGATAATTATCAAATCCATTGTTAAAATCCCATGCAGCAAGCTGTAGCTTTCCTCCCAGTTCTTTATACACATAAGTAGAAAGATTACCAGCATCATAATTCATGGCAAATTCATTGATAATACAATAATCCACCCAGTTATCCATGTCTATATATGCCTGATAGCCGATTCTTTTGTCACTGAAATTTTTTCCATATAGAACCTGTTCAAATTCAGAGATATCATTTTTTATATATTCTTTTTGTTTTTCTGTTATTTTATTTTTTGATGGATATCTTATATACAGAGCGTTATAGGTATGGCCTTCCGTCTTTCCCCATGTTTCTATTTCTTCTGTTCCCGTATCGATCCTATCTCTGTTTACCACATATGCAGTTTCTCCAGACAACAGACCAAATTCTGCAAGACGCAATCTGCTTTCTCCGTTTGTTACAGGTTCTACCGCCAGATAAACTCCCTGATACTTTCCATCGACAAACAATTCCACAAACCGGGTGTCCGGAGCCCATCCATTTAATTCTCCTGCCAGATCATATACCAATTTATTTCTGATCAGTGTCTTATCAAGATAAGGACCATTCAGCACCCATTCACTGTTTGCTCCCATTCCTGCAAGTGACACTTTTTTGGTACTGTCTTTATTATTTTTGTAAAACTCAATGCGATACTGTTTTTTATCAAATTTACTATACGAAGAGGCTCCTCTGTATTTGATCGTAGCACGATATATGGAATTAGGAACTGAGAAGATAGATTGTGCCTCTTCGTTTCCATCTAACAGTGCAATATTTCCCCAGATCGCATTTTCCTTCAGGATCTGCTGGCCCTTTGTATTCATATAGATTACCGGAAGTGTAGTAGAGAACTTTCCCAGATCATAATATTTCAGCGTCTCTTCGTCCGGTGCAGCCCACTCCTTCATTTCTTCTTTCGTGATAGCAGTTCTCTTTTTTTCCTTTGACTTATTTTCTGACTTTACAACAAAATTTCCCATAATGGATATTCCAAAGAGAACTGTTATCATCAGAATACATAAAAGGATACGTCCTATCCTTTTCATAGCATCACCTCTCTGTCAAGCAGCCTTTTTACTGCGAAAGTTCATCCTTCTGGTCAACTATATTTACCCTTTTCACACCATCAATTTTAATCAGTTTCTCTGAAATATCCATCTGATTTTGTTTTGCAGCATGATCCAGAATTCCCTCTCCAATAGAATAAACCAGTTCAAAGCTGTTTTCTGTAACATTTCTCATAGAAATATGTACTTTTCCAGAAAAAAAGCTGTCTACTGCTGCCTCTGTTTTATGTAAGCAGTCAGGTGTTCCCTGAACAACCATCAGCTTATTACAAGATGTGAACCCTTTCCTTGTAACAATAAGGAAAAGAAGTAAAAAAGCAGAACCAATAACAATCAGTACATATTGGGATACCCCGCAGCCAATACCTGCTGCGATTGCCCAGAAAATATATGTAGCATCTCTTACATCTTTTACAGCAGTACGAAATCTTATGATAGAAAGAGCACCAACCATACCAAGGGATAATGCGATATTATTACTAATGATACTCATGATCATAGCCGTAATCATTGTAATCGTTCCGATTGAAATGTTAAATTTCCTGCTATATGCAGATCCCACATAAGAAATTTTATAAGTAAACATAATAAAAAAGGAAACAATCAGTGCGATTATATTATTCATTAAAATCACAGTCACGCTCAGCGCTTCTGTATTTGTCAAATTTTCTACAATAAATTCTCTCATCTCTTTCTCCAATCCCGGCATCCGGTTTACCAACATTTTCCAGTCTGCCGTATACAAAACTTACAGCCATCTCATTCTGGCTCTGGAATATTTACTGTGGCTGCTGGACAGTTCATCTGTTTTTTTCAAAATCTCTGCAATCATGTCTGGCAGGAATCCTGTATATTTTACTTCCATCAGTACCTGTTCTGTACTGCCCAGCGCATCTGTTCCAATCTCCTCGAACAGACCATATGGATATAAAGCCCCTCTGATATCCGTATCAAAAGTGATTCTTACATCACCTGCAGGATAAGCAAATGCCAGCCTCTGATAATCTATGATCGTCTTTGGACGATAACAGCCCTGTGTGATCCGCAAATACAGTCTCATAGCCAGCTCTGTTTCATATTCCAGAAGAAATGACGCATCTCCCTGTTCCATCCGAAGTGCCTGTTCACGGCTGACAGGTATGGAATATTTCACTCCGTCAGATCCGTTTTTGCATTTAAACTCCAGCTTTGCAGATAAATCATTCAGTGAATAAATTCTTAAACGGATCTTCCTTTTTTCATACATTCCATCCAGATTATCCCATAAATCCTGATCGTCTATGGAATCATAGTACTGAGATCTGATAAAATATCTGCCATTTGCTCCATGGATATCTCTTTCCATAATGCCATCCAGCTTCTGTTGAAGAATCATGGCCTCTCTGCGGCTGATCAGGTATTTGATTTCTTTACGAAAAATCGTTTCCAAATCTTACGCCCCCTCTCTGATTTTCGTTCAAACAGAACTATCTGGAACAGGAGTCCACATACTACCAGGAAAACCACGTATCTGACTCCCGTTTCATAAAGAAGACACATTCCCACTGCAGCAGAAGAAAGGATTGCTCCCTCCAGAGGAAAAAAAGCCGCTGCAACTGCAGCTCCTGCAGCGAAAATAACTGTAACCCACCAGAATGGATAACACATCCATACAACTGCCGCAACAGTCATAGCAGACAGGATCATGGAATCTGCTGTTTTCCACTTAAATGCCATATATCCCATCAGACACCCAAGTATCGTAAATGCTGTTACAATCGTCCCCCATCCGGTTTTTCCATTCATAACAGTACATAGGGCAATCGTCACTCCCCAGAACATTATGAAGGAAACAATCAGACGGTATACCTTAGCTCCTGCAAAAACAAGCAGAATCCCAATGATCAAAAATAGCATTCTTTCTGTATTTCCGCTTATATGAAGCTTGTCAGCACTTCCTGTTTTTTTCATAAACAGGTCCGTTCCCTTAAGGATCAGTTCCGACATCAGACATTCCTCCTTCCTTTAAAAGTGGATTCAATGCTCTCATATAGGATATATTTCCTGTTTCAGTAACATCCTGTGCCCATACAATATATTCTATATTATATTTTTCCAGTATTTCATCCAGATTCTGTATCAGATCTGTATCCTCATAAATATTAGACACATAAACCTTTTCAAAAACCTCTGAAAGATAAGAGATCATCATCTTTCCTCTTGCATCTGCAATAAGAAGAAGATTTCCTTTTCTCTGTCCTTTTCCTCTTCCTTCCACTATACTATGCTCATAATCTGGGCCAATAACTGCATGACTTCCACTACTATTAAACTGTATCATCTGTCTTTTTACTGTCTTTAGCTGCCCTTCTTTGTTTTCAAGGGTTAATTCTTCGCGATTGAGACTTGAACCATTGATATAAATATAGAATGGTTCCTGTTCCATGTTTCCTATATCTTTCTTTATTTCGTCTGTCGTATACTTTTTTAACGCCTCCAAAAGAAGATTTCCCTCAAAAGTCCCAAAAACATATTCCCGGTAAGCATCCAGGTTTTCCTTATCATATCCAAGTTCTCCAAAAATCACCTGCGCCCCGTAAAATGCCCCACGCATTGTCCAGCTATTTTCAGTTCTGAAATAAAGATATTCAGACTGATGTTTTTCCAGTTCAGATAACGGATTTAAAACTACAGAAGAATCTGTAAAAGAGGCTTCCAGTTTCTCTGTAAAATTATTGTATTTTTCCTTTTCATTTTCATATCCGCCTTCAAATACTGCTCTTTCCGGTATCGGCATAATATAAGCATCTTTTCCACTCTTTTCCTGCAATGCCTTCATAATATCTGCCGCATATGAAATCTGATCCTCAGAAATCTGATTTATATTAAAGATGCGATCCGTATAAATCACTTGATCCTGTGTTTCCAGAATTTTGGTTTTTGAAAGAGACTGGTCATTTTTTAAGCCATAATTATTATACAAATCTCTTGTTTCCGGAACATATACGCTTTGCTGCTTAACATTCTGCAATTTTTCCATTCCATTCTGGAGGCTAAAAACTCCTACAGACATTACGGTCAAAATGAGTAAAACAAGAAACAGTTCTGCGGTTTTATTCTTTTTCAACTGAATTCACCTCCCTGAACCTGATCCTGGCGTTTGGACAATTTTTCTCTAATTCTGCAATACCCGGCTGGTTTTTTATTTTCTCTGATACCGAAATCTGTTCAAGAGAACTACAATCTCTGAATGCACTGACTCCCACATATTCCACACTGTCCGGCAGATATACCTCTTTCAGATTCCTACACCCGCGAAATGCATGATCACCTATTTTCTTTAACAGTGAGGTGTCTGAAAATATCAGTTTATTAACAGACACGCATTCCGCAAATGCAGCTCCTCCAATCACAGTCAGGGAATCCGGAAGACTTACAAATTCCAATGCATAACAGTTTTCGAAAGCTGATATCCCTACAGATTTCAGCGAAAGCTTTTCTATGCTTTCCTGTACTTTCAGCACATGACAGTCAGCAAATGCATAGTCCTCAATAACAGAAACGCTCTCCGGCAGATACACCTTCTCAAGACTTCTGCATTCAAAAAACTGACTCTTCGAAATGACTGATGCACCTTCAGGAATAATCGCTTCTTTTACATATATATCTCCTCGAAATCCCTGAAAATCAACATTTTCATATTCCGACAGATCCCGGAAAGTAATCTTTTCTTCATGAACAGGTTTTCTTGGAAAACAATACTCTCCAGATATCTCTCTGTCCGATTTCAGAATTTTTCCACCACCCTCTGAAACCACATATCCATGAACATAATTACCGCCATAAAATGTTATTGTTCCGCGGGCAACAACTGAAATAATCTTATCCGGCTGACCTGCACTGGCACCTTCTTCAAATATAATGTTGCCCTGTGTAAAAATGTTTCCAAGCACTGTTGCATTTTTTTCCAGAAGTATATCATTCTCTGCGAAAATATTTCCAAGCACCGATGCATTTTCCATAATCCTCACAGCTCCATCACTGTGGATATCTCCCTGCAGGATAATGTCCTCTATCACCTTTATATCCCCACGGGAAATAATCGTATAAGGAACTGTTCCACTTTCTGTAACCATATCATCATCTATGTAATGCCTGTTATATTCATACCTGTTCATTACCGGCATACGAAATATCCTGGGATCACGTTCTTCCATAAACCGGTCCGGTTCCTCCGGACGCTGTCCCAGACGGATCACTGGTGCATACAGACTATGAAAAACATTCTCAAAGCCTATCACAAGCTGTTCTCCACTTGATACCCTTTCACCCAGATCACATTCATCATAAACTGCAACTGCATGTTCTGCGTCCGCCCATCTGAGAAGCCGGATCTTATTTCCGAAAAGCAGTCTTTTTTTGCTGTATACAGCCCGGAGTCGTATGTTCTCTTTCACAAACAACGCATCCTTTTCACTGTAGATTTCTTTTTGGAAATGTAAATCCTCTTGCTGCGGACAGAAGATGGTATTTCTGGCAATGATCAGATCTTCAATCTCAGGCTGCACGAACTCCTGACTTCCATCTGTTTCCCACACCTTTTCCTGTTTTGAAAGCATGATCATACCATTCTTCATTTCCGGAAGGGCTTTTTCCACCAGAGCAGAAAAGCTTTTTCCAAAATATCTGGCATTTTTCACATAATCCTGCCTTATTTTCAGAATCTGCCCTTTTCTCATCCTGAAATGCAATACTGCAACCAACAGAGGCATAGAGAACATACAGACAAAAATCAAAATCCATACTTTCATTTTTCAGCCTCCTTTTCCGTTTTCTGCACAGTAAACCGCACTGTTTTATCCCATTTCACACCTCTTCCGGTAACAGTATCTACCACTGCATCCCAAAATCCCAAAGAAATATTCCACATATAGAAGAAAAAGTTAAACATCATAAGAGGCAGAAGCAATGCCTCTCCTGGAAGTCCGTCTATGATAAGCGAGGTACCTATCTCAAAAAATGGTGCAAAATTTCCAAGGGAATTATAAATTCCCAAAAACAATATAACCCACCAGCCACTGAATATCTGCATTTCACCCAGGAAAAATAATCCAAGGGAAACTACCCATCCCACCAGCAGAAATACCGGTACCGCATAGATAAAAAGCAGAAACAAGCCATCTATTTTCTGAAACAGTCCCATATAGGGAGTTGTGATCGTAGGAATCAGATAGCGGAACAATACTTCATTATGACCTCTTGACCAGCGTCTGATCTGTCTGCCTCTCACATTCCAGCTTTCTGGAGACTCTTCATAACATTCCGCCGAATTAGCGTAAACAACCTTCCAGCCATTGGTAAAAAGCCGATATGTAAGTTCCGTATCTTCTGCCAGAACCTTTGGATTAAAGCCACCTGTTTCTAACAGAAAATCTTTGCGAAATCCCCCTACTGTCCCGCCATACTGCGGAATTGTTTTCAGGTTATATCGTGCCTGCTGATCTACCTGGTATCCTCCGGACCGTTCCAGATTAATAAGTCTGGTCAACATATTTGTGTTGGTATTGTACGGTATCACCCGCCCCATAACTGCACCTACCTGCGGATCCTCAAATCCCAGTGCAATCTGTTTCAGCATGTTTCTGGCAGGTCTGTAATCCGCATCAAATACAATGATGATCTCCCCTTTTGCCAGCTTCATTGCATCATTCAGACCCACCGGTTTCCCTCTGTCCGGACAGTCTCTGTGAAGGGGACGTATAAACTCATACTTTCTGTGATATTCATCCAACATTTCCCTTGTGCGGTCTGTAGAATTATCATTGATCGGAATAATTTCAAGTCTGTCCCTGTCATACTCACATTGCAGCAGAGAATCCAGAACGTTGGAAAGCACCTGCTCCTCATTATGCATAGGGATCAGTACGGAAATACTTTTCATCCTGTCTGTAAGAATATCATTGTAATAGAGACGCTGTCTGCCCAGAAGTCTTACAATTGTAAAATAAAAATGTCTGGCTGTGTACAGAAGCATCAGAATAATAACAAAAATAATATAACCTTTCATAATAGCTACGACCATTTCCATACCTCCTTTCCCTTCCTTGAATCGTAAACACCGATCATGCGGTTGACAAACACTGCATAAATCATAACCAGATATAAAAAGTCAAACATAGGACCTATCATAAAGTAGAAAAATGCCATATAGATCACAGAAAATCTGTACAGCAGCCAGATAAAGATCGCATAGCGAACGGTCCCAAATACAATGGAATACAACATGATCGCAAGAAGCGTCAAAAGCTTATAGATCACTCCCCTGTCTCCTATTATTCCGGTGACCATAACTGTCATGACAAAAAACATCACCCATATGCCAATTTCCTGAAGCATATATAATTTTGAATAAACGGTTAAAGTATAAGGAAAATATTTTTCCCCAAACACAAACCACAGACTGTTTATCAGATGAATCGCACTGCACAGAATCAGATATATAGCAAGAGGCCGACCCTTCCATGGAAGTCCCGCCAGCAGAATGATCATTCCAAGAGAAATTCCTGTATTTATAAGGCTTATCTTTATTCCCGGATATACGGTTCCTGCACTGAGATAGCTGATTTTCCCAAACAGAGGATACGTTTCTGAACGGATTCCAACATACATA
Organism: Dorea sp. Marseille-P4042; assembly: GCF_900290215.1. Classification (NCBI taxonomy): domain Bacteria; kingdom Bacillati; phylum Bacillota; class Clostridia; order Lachnospirales; family Lachnospiraceae; genus Dorea; species Dorea sp. Marseille-P4042. Next base: position 853,581 of record NZ_OLMI01000001.1, read on the forward strand.
TGCGGTTCATATTTCTTTAAAACACCGGCACATATCTTACAGATCATCCTGGTCAGATCATCGATCTGAGTCCACATAAGCAGAAAACCAAGCAGGATCAGTATGACAATATACAGAATACATTTCTTTTTATCTGCTTCAATTCTTCGATAGGTTCTGGTGTAATCAATTACTTTCTTTTCTTTCATAACTCCCTCCTTTTTTACATTCAAACCAGATGGAAAGACCTTCTTTTATTTTCTGCTCTTCCACAGGTTTCATGAAAAAATATTCTATCCGCAGCCTGAACGCATGAAGCGAAAAATCAAGGTCACTGCACCAGATAATTCCACATTTCGGATACAGAGAACGAAGTTGTTCTGCTGCATTCAGGCCGGACACACCCGGTAATGCGAGAAACACCACTGTCGGTACTGTTTTCAATGTCTGTGCAAAAAATTGTTCCTGATTCTGATAAATTTCAATCAGTGGAAAGACATGCTTCTCTGTACAGTAATTCCTGATATATTCCGCACTTTTTTGTCCTTCCTGTTCCTGGTTAGTCAATATGGCAATACAATACACGACACCACTCCCCTCCCTTTCCATTTAAGGTAGTTTCATTTGTTATTCTCATTATAAGAAAGGCAGAAATCATTTCAACAATCCTGGCACGAAACGACAGAAAATGGCACGAATTGCAACTCCGTGGTATTGTTTTGTGATATACTGTTACCAGAGCGTTTTTGAAATAACTACTCCACTTGCCTGTCTGCGGCTATAGATTACACAGATGAAAAAGTCTCAGCAAGCGGAATTTTATAAATATATATCAGCTGGGAGATGACTCCCACCGCTATAGGTAATGAGAAACAAGCTGGTATCAGTGGTGGGAGTCAATCCCCCCAGCTGATATAGCCTCCGGCAGGATTGCAGAGGTGCGCAGTAGAAGTATGTCATGCAATTGCATGACGCGCACCTCGCAGCAAGAATGCCGAGGCATTCTTGAAAGGAAGATCTACTATGAAAATTGCAATTGTTGATGATATTTCAGACGAACGGACACTGCTGCGAAACAGACTGGAATCTCAGTTTTCCGGGCGCAATGTCCATACAGATATATTTGAATATGAAAATGGAGAAACTTTCCTCACTTCAGCGAAAGAATGTCCTTTCACTGTAGTGTTTCTGGATATTTATATGAATGGATCCAATGGAATTGATATCGCAAAAGAACTTCGCAGATCAGACACAGACTGTCTGCTGATCTTCACAACAACTTCCACTGACCATGCTTTAGAGGGATTTCAGGTCCGGGCTCTGCACTATCTTGTAAAGCCCTACAGTGAAAATGATATTTCCGCACTGGCAGATGAAATCCTTTCCCGCATCCCGGATTTCGGAAAATACATAGATGTTAAGGTAAACGGCAGTAATATTCAGATTCCCTTCCAGAAAATAATCTACGCAGAGCATTTTTCTCACATGATTCACATACACACTGCCGGTGAAAGGGAACTGGTCACCCGCCTGTCCTTTGATTCCTTCATAACCTCCCTGAAAATGGACGCACGTTTCTATCAGTGTAACCGGGGTGTTGTGATCAATCTGGAGCATGCCGTTGATTTTGACGGATCAGGTTTTTGCCTTGATAACGGAAGCAATGTCACGGTCAGCCGGAAGCTGCTCAAAAACGCCAGACAGACATTTATGGATTTTCTGTTCCAAAGGAGGTCTTGAAATGACTGACATACTTCGCCCTGTACTTGAATTTTCCATAATCATTCCCGGCATACTGCTGGCATATCTGCCTGTAAAAAGCTATCTGAGACAGACACCGCTTAAGCTGACAGCGTGGCTTTTTCCTCTTCTCCTGGGAATCTGTATTTTCGGAGGAGCAGTTTGCTGTACCTTCCACTTTCCCACCAGATGGGTCCTGTTTCCTCTGCTGCCTGTTATTATGCTTATTTATCATAAAACGTTAAAAATCTCTGTCTGGAAATCCGTCAGTATTTTTCTGGCAGTTTTTGCCGTTTTTGCATGTGTCAACAGTCTTTCCCGGGCAGTCGATGCACTTATAACTGCTGACCTGCATATTACAGAAAATGAGCTGTGGTTTTGTACCGGTGCCGGAATTTTCTATAACGTCATCTGCCTGCTGTTTGTTCTGGCAGCCTGGTATCCTGCCCGCCACTGTGTTCAGACAATGATCACAGACGAAAACTTTGCCCAGACCTGGTATGTATTCTGGATTCTTCCGGTAATCTTCATCGGAGTGAATCTTTTTATGATTCCTAAATACCGCAGCACTTTATATACCGGGCGGGTCCTGCAGTGTTATATTGTTTTAAGCCTTGTACTGCTCATAATCCTGCTCCTGTTTTATGTCATGTTTCTCATGATGGCGGTCAGCCTGAACAGAAATGCCCGACTTCAGCAGGAGAACCATTTTCTTTCCCTTCAGCAGGAAAGATACGAGAATCTCTGCATGGCCATTGAAGAAGCAAGACAGGCGCGTCACGACATCCGCCATCATTTTGTCCAACTGTCCTCTCTGGCAGAGCAGGGTGACATGGAAAAGATTAAAAAATATCTATCCGCTACAACCGAAAAAATCTCTGACTATAGCCTCCATTTCTGTGAAAATCAGGCTGTTGACAGTGTTTTCGGATATTATTCCACACTTGCCAAAAGAGAAAATATTCCTTTTCATGCACTGGTTTCCCTGCCCACTGATCTTTCCATAGATGAGATTAATCTGTGCCTTGTATTTTCCAATCTGCTGGAAAATGCCATCCAGGCAAGTGTGAAAACAGAGCCCGCCCGCAGAAAGATTAATGTGGAGGTTTATCCCCACCATAATCACCTGCTTCTGATTCATGTGGAGAATACCTTCGATGGTAAAATACAGCAAGAAAACAATGTTTTCCAATCCTCCAAACGCTCCGGAAACGGCATAGGAATCGAATCTGTCCGCCACATTACCGACAAAAACGGCGGTGCCTGTGACTTTACCTATGAAGATGGTATTTTTTCTGCCAAAATAATGCTCCGGGTATAATCAGTTAATGATTATACCCAGCAGATTCTGAATTTCATCTCTGGTTGGCATTACACGCAGTGCCCCTTTTCTTGTTGTAATCACAGATGCTGCCGCATTTGCAAAAGTCAGCATTTCCTTCAGATTTCCTTCCTCTAAACCTTCCATTCCGTGTTCGCAGATATAATGTAATACACAACCACAGAATGTATCTCCTGCTCCTGTCGTCTCAATTGTATTTTTCTGAAGGAACGGTTTTGCTTCTATCATCATTCCGTTATAGTATGCACGACTTCCTTCTTTACCCATAGATACAAGAATCAGCGGAATCTGATATCTTTCTCTGATCCAGTTTACCCCCGCAGTATAGTCTTCTTCTCCTGTCAACCACTGAATTTCGTTATCTGAGATTTTCAGGATATGACAATGCTTAAGGCCATATAATACCTGTTCCTTCGCCTCATCCAAAGAATTCCAAAGTGGTGGTCGTAAATTCGGATCGAAAGAAATAACTGCACCGGATTCTTCTGCAATACGGATTGCTTCTTTTGTTGCTTCGCGCACTTCTTCATGAGTCATAGACAATGTTCCGAAATGGAAGATTTTCGTTTCTTTAATAATGTCTTCACAAATTTCTTCTTTGTTCAGCATCATATCCGCTCCCGGGTTACGATAAAACGAAAAATCTCTGTCTCCATCCGGATAAGTATGTACCATAGCAAGTGTCGTATGGATTTCCTTATCTGTACATAATCCATCTGCATCAATCCCTACTTCTGTTATCGCATCTCTCAGCTGTTCTCCGAAAAAATCTTCCCCTACTTTTCCGATAAATGCCGTCTTATGTCCGAGTTTCGTCAGCATTGCAAGTACATTGCATGGTGCTCCTCCCGGATTTGCCTCAAAAAGCGGATTCCCCTGATTACTTTTTCCGTTTTCTGTGAAATCAATTAACAATTCTCCAAGTGCCACTACATCATATTTTTTCATTTTCTTCTCCATTCTGCCCATATTCTGAAAAATTAGCCAGACAGATTAATTCTTCATTTCCTGCTGTTCTTCTGATTGCAAAGTGTTGATTTTCCTCCACCGGATGGTCCAACGATTGCTGTCGTCGTTTTCTGCGGAATAGAGAGCGATACATCATCAATGATTTTCCGTTTGTCATAAGAAAACGAAACATTAGAAAGTCTGATATCGTAATTTTCCGGCTGGATCTCTTTGCCGTCGATATCCATGGTATCCAGTTCCAGTATTGCATTTGCTTTATCTACACATACGCTTACCACATGTAAAAGAGATGAATAATTTCCTGCACATTCCAGACTGGCATAAAGCATAAATGCTGAAATTGTCATACCGATCGCATAGACCGCACTTATAGTTCCATTAATATAAAAATATGCACTGCAAGCCACGATCACAGCACCTGTAATTTTGGTTATCACACTTTGCAGAAAATGATAGGGCACAAACAGCATTTCCATCTTTGTATTGGTCTTTTCAAACCTGACTGATTACACCGATTCATATTGGTACAAACTGTTGCTCCTAATTCTGTCATTCCATATCCTACTGTATACTCCACTGTAGCATGACACTTGGCAAGAATCTCATTCAGCTTTTTTTCTTCTTCATCAGAAATTGCGCCACCGCCACCAGCTAATGTTTTTAACCATCTCATATTGCCTTTACATGATTTCATAATCGCAAAAATAAAAGCTGGTCCTGTAATCATATGTTCTGGCTTCTATTTCATCATAGCTTTAGCAACAGCATCTGCATTTAAGCTATCATTCGTATGCAATACCCCTTTCGGTTCGCCTGTAGTGCCACTTGTATCCACAATAACTGCAGGCATATTCGGCTGATATCTTTCTTTTTTAAGAACTATTTCCTTTGACCCTTTTTTTATTATCTTAATGGGGATTCCTGTCAATCATTTGTTCAAGCAATGGCAAAAAATGAACTCTTTGTTCTATCTTATTATAAAAATCTGATGACTCTATTTTTTCAATTGTAATTGTTCCATCTGATATCTCATCAAATACTTTGCCTCTGTCCCGGCTCAATTCAAGTCTGTCCGCGAGATACTGTAGTCCCATAAGATGAAAACAATCTTTTTTATCAAATGAGATTTTTAATGTAACTGAAACACCTTTTCTCCCTAGCACAAGCTCATATTCGGTCGATAATAGCGGAATAAATGCATTTATGCAATCTAAAACATTCCTCATTACAGTTCTCCACTACCTCCTTAGATTAAGAAAGGCCCTGCATAAGCAGAACCCTTCTAACATTTTCTTTCGAGGATTAACCTGGTGCTAGAATATAAATAGTACAAGTCAAAATGAGAATTCCTTATACAGTATTTCATGGTATGATGTATGTATGCACTGAAGGAGGATCTCATTATGGCAAAGCACTATGATAAACAATTTAAAATTGATGCGGTTCAATATTACCATGACCACAAGGAGTTGGGATTGATAGGTTGTGCTTCAAATCTTGGTATCAGTCACCAATCTCTGTCTCGTTGGCAGAAAGAACTTCGAGAAACAGGCGATATTGAAAGCCGTGGCTCTGGTAATTATGCTTCTGATGAGGCAAAAGAAATCGCACGGTTAAAACGCGAATTACGGGATGCACAAGATGCACTTGATATATTAAAAAAAGCCATCAACATTCTGGGAAAATGACAGAAGCCATTTATCTCGAAGTTGCTGAGAAGGCAGAAAACGCCCACAAGGCTCGACGCCAGGTTTCTGTCTCCGGAATGTTGAAATATCTTGGCGTTTCCCGTTCTGGCTATCATGCGTGGATGAAACGTGTTCCTTCGAACACAGCCAAACGTCGTGAAGCTGTGAAAGCTCGCATTAAGGATATTTATGATGAATCCAAACAGAATTATGGTGCTCCGAAAATCACCAGGAAGTTACGTGAATCAGGAGAAATCATTTCTGAGCGAACAGTTGGTAAATATATGAAACAACTGGGTATTAAAGCCCAGTGGATCAAACCATGGACAATCACCACAAAAGATTCTGACTTCAGTAGTAAATTACAAAATATCCTTGATGAGCAATTCAATCCAGAACGTCCGAACGCCGTTTGGTGTTCTGATATTACCTATATTTGGACAATAGACGGATTTGTCTATTTGACCAGCATTATGGATTTATATTCCAGGAAAATCATTGCGTGGACACTTTCAAAAAGTTTGGAAGTATCCTGCGTGATTGAAACTATAAATAAAGCAAAAGCAAGACGCAACATTGAAGAGCCTTTAATTTTGCATTCAGACCGTGGCAGCCAATATGTATCCAAAGAATACAGACGTGTTACCGCCGATATGCAATGCAGCTATTCTAAAAAGGCTTATCCATGGGATAATGCATGTATTGAATCGTTCCATTCTTTGATTAAGCGCGAATGGTTGAATCGTTTTAAAATTCGTGATTACGATCATGCATATCGACTGGTATTCGAATATTTGGAAGCATTTTATAATACAAAGCGAATTCATAGTCATTGCGATTACATGTCGCCGAATGAATACGAAGAACTGTATTATAAGTTCCAGCGGGACGAATTAACCTTAGTAAGTTAAGATGAGGAAAACCTCATTTTAACTTGTACTAAATCTTGACATAGGACCANTCATAGTCATTGCGATTACATGTCGCCGAATGAATACGAAGAACTGTATTATAAGTTCCAGCGGGACGAATTAACCTTAGTAAGTTAAGATGAGGAAAACCTCATTTTAACTTGTACTAAATCTTGACATAGGACCAACCTCTAGCCAGATTGTGGTAAATGTCAAACCCTTATAAAGCTCATAAGGCACTGCTCTAAGAATTAACATTTTTCAACAAACGAGTCATCGTTCTATATTTTTCGTAATGACAGATATTAAAATACTCATATCAACCGGCTTCGCCACATGGTCATCCATTCCGGCATTCAAAGCAGCCTGTACATCCTCTGCAAATGCATTTGCCGTCATTGCAATAATAGGTATTTTCTTTCCATCCGGACGGTCCGACAGATTTCTGATAGCTTTTGTCGTTTCATATCCATTCATTTCCGGCATCATAATATCCATCAAAATCAGATCAAAAGTCCCCGGATCTGTATTGCAAAACTGTGCCAGGGCTGATTTTCCATCGGCAGCTCTGGTTACAATCATCAATTGCCATTCCCAGTCCGGTTCCTTTATAACTGGTTCTTGCTCCATCATTTTCCTGACTGAACTCATCAAATATTCTGTCCAGGAACTCCTCGCTCATACCAATTCCGGTATCCAGTTCCTCTGCATCCAGTTTTTCTATCATTTCATCATAGCCTTTACAGACAACAACCTCTGCCTGAATCTGATTGCTGTCCAGCCATTTTTCCAGAAGTTCTTTCTGATAGCTTCCATCCGCAGCACCGATACGACAGCCATTCATCTGCTTTAAATCACCACCCGTAAGATCTGTATGATCTTCCCGGGTATAGATTCAATATCTTTCTGTTCCCTCGGCATAGGTCGAAAAATCGATGGATTCTGCTTTTTTCTTATCCGTTTTTCTATCTTTCTGTTCATTCTTTCCCTCTTATGATCCATGAAAGCGGACATTCGCAATCTGCTTACGCTACTTGCTCATGCTGTTGTTTCTCTCCGTCTGTAAGCTTTCCTGTTTTTTCAATGCAGAAAGAATGACCGCTCCCAGTTTCTCAATATCAATGGGTTTTACAATGTGTCCATTCATTCCGGCATCAAATGCTCTTTTCCTGTCAGCATCTCTTTTTGTACTTTGTCTGGTATTATTAACTGGATATTTTTTCTTACTCGGGGGGTATATCAAAGGTATTTATTGTTACATAGTAAAACACCGCAAGGATTTTTCTCCCTGCAGTGTTTATTATTATCAATACATTTTTATATTTACTTTCCCTCTCCCTCCGGGAAAATTATTTTAAAAACAAAGAAAAAGATGACCATCGATACTCCTCCGGTAATAAAGGTTACCAGAAGGTTATAGATTGCCGGCGCCACATATTGCTGTGCGATCGGCATCCACAGATTATTAAAACCATTACAGATCAGCGAGATGATGATCCATGCAATAAAGTACCAGACTGCCTGATATACCGGATTTCCTTTACTCTTAAATGTTATATTTCTTTGAAGTGGAAAGTTGATGCATTGTGCAAGAAACGATCCGGTTTCATAACTGATAAAATATCCTAAGCCCCCGCCTATCATAACCGTTCCTTTTGCATCTCGCAGCACATCATATCCAAGCAGACTCCACTTAAATTTTACACCAAGAATTTTCATCTCGACCTGCGGCCACATAAATTCTGTACCTGCAAGATTTTTCCCGAGTAAATGTGGCATAAACGTAAATACAAGATACTGAAAGATCGTCACGCCCATGCTAAACACAAAAAAGTAAAACAATTGGTAAACCCACTTTGACAACTTCGGATATTTTTCTTCAAATTCTTTCCATACTTTCATCCATTTTTCTTTCACCGCTTCCTTTTACTCCTTTTCAATTTCCAGCATATATTTTTTACGAACCGAACGATTCTTGAAACATCCTCTGATAACGGTATGCATTCCCCTAATAAAGTGGCCGTTAACGATTTTTACAATTCCTTCTGCCATCTCCATATTTAGTCTTCCTCCTGTCATCTTCGCAAGTGCGCGGAAAGGCATATTGTAGATAAACAGAATATTCAAGTCCGGCTTTCCTTTACGTTCGCTCTTCTTTTTCATTTTTTTCAAAATATGATATACCGCTCTTGCCAAAAAGCTTCTTGCATAGTACATCTGACATATTGCATCATTGATGGTCAATTCGCCTTCCCAGTTCTCTTCCGGAATCAATGTTCCGAGCAGCTGTTCGAATTCACCGTCAGGAACGTGGCTAATATCTGCATTGTAATACGACTTCATCCATTCCGGCTTATAAGGAATGATTTCTGTTGTTCCGCTGACGGCTATCTTTCCGTACAAACAGATTTCTTCCACATTCGTACCGATCATAATACTATAGATACCGCTCTCGACTTCCCATTTTGAAGTTTTCGTATTCCAGAACCGGAATGTCTTATCATCAAATTCTATTCTTACATGTTTGGTTTGTCCTGATTTTAAGAAAACTTTCTTGAATCCTTTTAGTTCTTTGGAAGGACGGAAAATTCCGGAATCATGAAGTCCTATATATAACTGTGCGATTTCAGCACCGTCTACCTTACCCGTATTAGTGATATCAAATTCAACTCCGTTTTTTTCTACTGCTAAATTGCTGTACTGAAATTCCGTATAGCTCATTCCAAAACCAAACGGATACCTTACCATTTTATTAGCCGTATCGTAATATCTGTATCCGACATAAACACTTTCCCTGTACTCCGAGGTTTTTTCTTTTGCCGGAAAATAATGGTAAGCAGGCGTATCTTCATATTTGACCGGATAAGTTTCGCAGATCTTGCCCGAAGGATTGACTTTGCCGACAATGATATCCAGTATCGCTCCGGCTCCTGCCTGTCCGCAAAGATATCCATGAAGGATCCCTTTTAAATGCTTTTCCCATGGCATTTCAATCGGAGCGCCGGCACCGAGGATTCCAATGATATTTGTGTTTACTTTTACCAGCTTTTCTAATAGAGCGATCTGATTTTTTTTGATCCGCATATGCGTACGATCCACTCCTTCCGACTCGCTCATCTCATCAAGTCCAAAGCTGTAAAGGATTACATCCGCATGTTTTGCAAGATTAACCGCTGCATTTTCAAGCTCTTCATCTTCTTTTCCGTGACGTACATAGCCGCGTACATAACCTGCAAGTTCCAGATCATATTCTGAAATAAGTTCAACCATGTTATCGACTTGTGTCGGATTTACCAAAGAAGAGCCGGCACCTTGGTATCTCGGATCAAATGCAAAATCACCAATCAGTGCAACTTTTGTCCCTGCTTTTAGTGGCAGGATCGCTTCTTCATTTTTCAGAAGAACCGTACTTTGTTCCGCCGCTTTTTTTGCCAGCTGATGATGTGCTTTCAGGTCAACTTCTTTGCTCTTATTACTTTCGTTATTTTGCGGAAGCGTAAGTGAGAGCTCAAGAATTCGATCGACACATTCATCGATTGCTTCTTCCTTAAGCACTCCTTTTTGCACGGCTTCTACAAGCGCATGTGGGGAATCAAATCCTGCAGCCGGCATTTCCAGATCAGAACCCGCCTTCACTCCTTCTACATGATCATTGGATCCGCCCCAGTCGGTAATAACGATTCCGTTAAATCCCCATTCGTCTCTGAGAATTTCACGAAGAAGATGTGTATTTTCATTTGCATACACTCCGTTGATCTGATTATAGCTGCTCATGATTGCCTTGGCTTTCCCTTCTTTTACGGCGATTTCAAAAGCAGTCAGATAGATTTCACGCAAAGTACGTTCATCAATAACAGAGTTCATGACCATTCTTCTTGTTTCCTGACTGTTTACTGCAAAATGTTTTGGGCATGCAGCCGCCCCTTGACTTTGAATCCCGCGTATATATGCAGCAGCCATTTTACCGGCCAGATAAGGATCTTCGGAAAAATATTCAAAATTTCTTCCGCAGAGTGGACTTCTCTTGATATTAAGTCCCGGTGCGAGAACGATATCCACACCCAATGCACGAGCTTCTCCACCAAGTGCAATACCTATTTCTTCGCCCAGCTTTTCATCCCAACTGTTTGCCACTGTCGCTGCTGTAGGAAAGCAGGTTGCCGGAAGGGATGGATTTAATCCCAAGTGATCTCCTTCGCCTGCCTGTTTACGTATACCGTGAGGTCCATCTGAGCAGAAAAGTGATGGGATATTATGCTTGTCCAAATTCCACGTCTGCCATTCATTTTTTCCACTCAGGAGTAAAGCTTTTTCTTCTAACGTCATTTTTTCTATAATATCTCTGTGTTTCATCTTTTCTTCCCTCTTAGTCATATTCTTTCTGTCAAAAGGAGAGGTCTATTGTTGTCCCCTCTCCTTTGACTGTTTCCTTTGATTTATTTCTTTTTCGCTGTGATTTTAAGGATAATTGCAAGTCCGGCAGCAAAGATAATTACGTCTGCTCCGATTAGCAGAAATGTCCATGTAGGGAAGTCTGCTTTGGAAATCTCCTGCGCATTGCTGTTTGCAACTGTATAAAGAATATTATGTGTCGCTCTTCTCATTGCCTGTCTTCCATCAATTGAATCTGCTGATTTGCTTAAATTCTGTCCTGTTGTGGTAAGCATCAGATCACATCCGTTCTGAATCGCATTATCTGCATTCTTATAATTGTCTGTTACATAGTCTGTGATTACCATTCCATCGAATCCCCACTCATCACGGAGTACGTTATTCAAAAGCTCACTGCTTTCTCCGCACCAGGTTGTTCCGAGACGGCTGTCTGAAGCCATAACTGCTGTAACATTGCCTTCCTTTACGCTAATCTCGAAAGGCTTCAGATAGATTTCACGCATAGCCTGTTCTGTGCCCCATACGCATAAACCAAGTCGGTTCGACTCCTGATCGTCAAGTGCGAAATGCTTCATGTAGCAATATACACCAGCATCACCGGCTCCTCTGATAAATGCAGCCGCTGTCTTTCCTGCAAGGACTCCGTCTTCTGAATAGTATTCAAAATTTCTTCCGGAGAACGGAGAACGATGGTTGTTCATAGCCGGGGCGTAAAGACCTGAAACACCATATACAGATGCTTCATTTCCTAACACTTTTCCGTACTTTTCAGCCAGATCCTGATTCCATGTAGAAGCAATCACTACTTCACTCGGATACTGGATTCCTTTTACATTACCGGATACAAGACTGTTGATACCTGCAGGTCCGTCCTGATCACTTGTCTGTGTTTTATCGATAGAATCAATTTCCTGTGTTGCATATCCACCGAATGAGATCAGATTTTCCATCTCATCAACTGATATCTGCTCTAACAGTTCATCCCATTTCGGATCATCATAGTCAAGACCCTTCATATCATCCAGTGTAAGGCCGTGATCTTTCACAACAATATCCTCTGTCTCACCTGCGCTGTCTACTTCCCTGCTTTCCACTGCTTCGATGATCTCATCTGTAGCCTCTTTGTTCTGTGCTCTTTCTGTCGGAATTGTTCCTTCCCAATCTGCACGTGATACATACTTCACATCGTTTCCGGTGGATACATCATCAAAGTGATTTACAGCAGTCGTCTCATCAGATGATCTTGCTCCTGCATTATCTTCGTTATAAATCACATCTTCGTTTACTGTTACAGACCGGCTGTCAATCACGTCATGCGAATTGTTCATCAGCTTGATCTCATATTTCCCGTGTTCCAGAACGTAACTGCATTTTTCTTCATAATCGTATGAAGCCATATCTTCGTATTTGAAAGAGATCTCAATCGTATCAGATTCGCCCGGCTGAAGCAGCTCGGTCTTACCGTAATTAATAAGATTTACATGTGATTTTTCAATTCCGCCGACATAATACGGTGCTGTATAATAAACCTGTACTACATCTTTTCCTGCAGTGTCTCCTGTATTTGTCACCTTAACTTTCATTGTGATGTTTTCGCCGTCATCTTCAAAGTCTTCAATCTCCTGAGTAAAATCTGTATAGGACAGTCCATATCCAAACGGGTACTGTACGGCAGCATGATAAGCTTCTTCATCACATTCGCCTGTTTCATTATCCACCCAGCGGGTCTCATAATAACGATAACCGATATAGATTCCTTCAGCATAATCCACATACATGTAATGATCTTCATCAAATACTGCCGGATTTGAAAAGATCAGGCTATACTTGTTATCTGTATTTTCATAAACAAAATCTCCGAAATTGTTATAAGATGGAGCACTCGTTGCATCATAGGCATATGTATCTGCAAGTCTTCCCGACGGATTTACTTCTCCTGTCAGAACTTTTCCGATACTGTTGCAGCCTGTACTTCCCGGTCCGCCTACCCAGATTGCTGCATCTACAGCATCGTCATCGACAAATCCGAGCTCCATTGCGTTGCTGGAATTAATGATGATAACCACATTGGAGAAATTCTTTTCAACAACAGCCAGCATATCCTTCTCATTTTGATTCAGTTCCAGATAATGCTGTCCTGCGGCACCGCCTTCATAATCTGCTGTATCGAGCGGAAGGTCGCTTCCTTCTCCACCGTTTCTTGTAAGAACTACAAGTGCGGTGTCTGAGAATTCTTTTGCACTGTCAATGATTTCATCGGTGTAAATATCGGCTGAAGGTTCATAGTTGTTGTAATCCCCTCCTGTCATAGCCATTACATTTACATCTTCCTTACTGTGATAATTATCTTCATACAGTGTTTCAAGTTCACTATTTGTTTCGATCCCTGCATTTTTCAGACCTTGATAAAGAGAAATATTGGTTGTATCCTTTGCTCCGCCGGAGCCGGTTCCTCCAAAATTGATATCAATAGATGTGTATCCAAAGACATTGACCTTTTTCTCTGACAGAGGAAGTGTATCGTTCTCATTTTTCAGAAGGACAATACCCTCATCTTCAATCTCCTCTGTCAGTTCCAATCCCGCATTTCTTACTTCCTGTACATCGGGATCATCCAGATCAATAGTAGAAAAATACTGGTTGATTACATTACTGAATCGATAAACGACAAAGTTACATACAACCATTGCGGTAAGAAACAGACTTAAAAATACTGTCCCTATCTTCACCGCCAGTTTTTTGCCACGGTATGTACCGTTTCTTTTCGCCCGCACAACAAGCAGGACGATGATTGCTACAAAACAAACAATTGATGCTATTGCAGCTGACATAACAATCGTTTTTTCCATTTGTCATGTTACCTCCTTTGTTTTCTTAAATAAATTGTAACATGACAAATGGTTCTCTTCATTTTTTGACACCAAATGACGCTGAAACGACATAAAGTGACAGCGCCTATGGTCGGGGAATGATAATATTCATCACAAACCAGTTGCCTTCGGTTTTAATACTCAGATTACCATGATATTTTTCTGCACAGTAGCGGATGCTTTTAATTCCATATCCGTGATAATCTTTATTGGCTTTTGTCGTCTCCAGGTGCTCTGCGGAAATCTTCTCCGGATGACTGATATAATTTTCCAGTGTGATGCAGACCATTTTCCGCTTTGCCGCAACCGTAAGATGAATGATCCTCTTCTCTTCATCCTGCTCCATGATTTCCGCCTCTATGGCATTATCAAGTCCGTTTCCGAAAATACTGCATATGTCTGTCACATGCATAAAATCCAACAGACTGCCATTGACTACATAGGTAAATTCAATATTATATTTCCTGATGATCAGCATCTTATCTTCGATCATGGCATCAAGGATGCTGTTCCCGGTAGCTGTACTCATCTTGTAACTATCGATTTCATTTTCGATACTATCCAGCCATTCCTCTCTTTTTATCTGATCATTCTCTTTCCGAAGCGCTACAATCTGATGCTTTAAATCATGATATTTAATGCTGGCCAGCTCATTACTCTTCTGTTGGTACAGATATTTTTCGTACTGACTTCGAAGAACCTGTCTGATCGAGTTCATCTCAATCATCTCGAGCTTTTCCCGAATTTGCAGTTGATAAAAAAAGAGTACGAGAAGACCTGCAATATCAATATATGCACGGATTCGGAAAACCTCATAAAAGAGACGGCTGGAAAATGGCGTATCCGGGAATGCATAACTCAGATTACTGGTCAAAAAGACACAAAGCACGATCACAATCGTTACAAGAATTTCCTTTCTTGTAATATAGAACCCATTCACCCGATTCAAAAGTCTTTTCTCTGCCATCCCGACAATCGTCAAAAAAGCACCGTCGATCAAAAATAACAGGATGATTCCGACTACAGATGCATCCACCTTTCGGATATATACCACATAATAGTGGATCAGCCATTCCAGTGCTGCTGCTGTCTCAGCCGTTAAAAATGCGCAAAGTGCCACATAAGTACACTCCTTTCTTCCAATGCAGCATAAAGATTTCAACATCAGCCACATAAGAAGGATTGCAACTATAAGAACCGGAAACCACCAAAACAGGCTCAGATTCTTAGTCGTTAACAGGAATACACACTGTATAAACAGAAATGGCAGGGAAAGAAGCAGTGTTTTTATTTTCCCAAGTCTATTTTTCAATATCATTACATAAACCATGCAGGCCCCCCACTGCGCAATCGCTGTAAAAGCTCTTGGGATATCATTATAGATCCATTCGTTCATTATATTTCACCTCGTATGTACTCTGTTAGTTCATCCATAAAAGACTTTTTCCTGTTTCTTGCTATCGGAAGTGCTCCTCCATTTACATAACATTCGCCATTCATGACCATATCCACATATTTCATATTCACGATACAGCCTTTGTTAATGCGGGAAAAACCATGCATACGAAGTTCTGTTTCCATTTCCGAAAGATTTGCTCTGACTGAAATCACTTCTTTTTGTGTATGATAATTCAAGGTATGTCCCTGGCTTTCTATATATAACAACTCTTCCACCGAGATCCTATACATTCCGCCTTTCACAGCAATAGACATAAAGATTTCCCGGCGCTGTTTGATCCTGCTTAGCGCTCTTTCCAGTTTCTGGGAAAAGGTAAAATATTTCACCGGTTTTAAAATATAATCCATCGCATCGACTTCATATCCTTTTACCGCATACTGCGTCATGTTCGTTATAAAAATAATCACAACCTTGGAATCCACTGCCCGGATTTCTTCAGCCGCACTCATTCCGTCCATAAACTTCATCTGAATATCCATCAAAATCAGATCAAACTGACTTTGATACTCCTGCACGAGATCATCTCCGTCTTTATAATAGGTCACACAGAATCGTTCTCCGGATTCTTCTTCGAAACGACCAAAGTAATTCCTTAGCTCTTCCGCAAATATATCTTCATCTTCCGCAACTGCTATTTTGAACATTTGTATTCTCCCATTCTTTTTTCTTTTATTATAAGCCACAAAAACATTTGTGTACATTATAAAAAAGTTTCCCAAAAAAGAGGATCAGCTAATCCGATCCCCTTTTCCTAAATCTCTTATTTCTGCACTGTGACTTTTACTTTCTTTTTGTTTTTTATGTATTTACGGATTAAGATAATCTCTACGGCTGCAAGAAGGATTCCGGCAAAAATATCCGCTCCCAAAAGGATCTGACGCCATAATGTCATATGGTATCCGGCATTTTCTTCATTGTAGGCTCTGCTGTTTACAACCGTATATAAAATATTGTGACATGATTTACGCATTGCCTTCACCGATGTTGCACTTTTGGTATCCGTTAATGTCGCATCCGGATGATTCATCGGATTGAGCATACTGTCAACTCCCGAACGGATTGCCATATCTGCATCATAATATCCGTATCCGGCAAACATATCTGTTGAAACAAAACCTTCGAATCCCCATTCATCTCTGAGTACCGTTGCGCAAAGTTCAGAGCTGGCACCAACCCATTTATCTCCGATATAGTTATGAGAAGCCATAACTGCACCTGTATTTCCGTCTTTTACGGCAATTTCGAACGGGCGAAGATATACTTCACGGATTGCCTGTTCATTGATCCATGTACATAACTGATAAATACGATTTGTTTCCTGGTCATTAAATGCAAAGTGCTTGACATAACTGTATACACCGTATTCGGCTGCACCCTGGATTTCTGATGTCGCGATCATTCCCGATAAAATACTGTCTTCAGAATAGTATTCAAAATTACGGCCGCCAAATGCTGTTCTGTGAATGTTCATAGCCGGCGCATACCATCCGGAAACATCCATCTCATCGGCCTGTTTTCCGATGCTTTCTCCCATCTTACGGGCAAGGTCTTTACTCCAGGTATTGGCAAGCATAACTTCTGATGGATATGCACTTCCGGTTGCACCTGTATAGTTGTTATAAATCGTTGCCGGACCATCATTATCTGTAGTCTCTGTTTTTTCAATTGATTCAACGGCAGCTGTCTGATACCCTCCTCCGCTGATAAGTGACATCATATCCTCGATCGTCATCTCGTCAAGAAGATCATCCCATTTCTCATCGTCATAGGATTTTCCTCTCAGATCAGCAAGAACCAGTCCATTATCGGCTCCGGTTACCGGCATTTCATCGCTATCATCATTTCGTGCTTCCAGATCATAATTCGCTGCATTCTGGTAATTTGCCTTTTTCTCCTCGCTCATTGTAAAATTCGAAGGTGCAGCAGTCGCCTTGTCGTAGTTAGCAAAACCATTTTCCCGGCTCAGGTATTCTACATCGTCTCCCTCGGCAAATTCAAACTGTGTGGTTGCTGCTGTTTCATCAGAAGATCTTGGATTGGATTCATTATACACAATCGTATCATCCACGTTGTATTCTGTCTGATCAATAACTGTATGTGCATCTGAACGAATACTGATTTCATAATCACCTTTTTCCAGTACATAAGAACCTGTACCGTCAGTATCAAAGGATGCCATATCTTCTGCATCAATTTCAAATTCAATTTTCTGTGTTTCACCCGGCTCCAATGCGTCGGTCTTTTCAAAGTCGATCAGGTTGACTGCAGATTTTTCTACACCACCGTTTGTGTAAGGTGGATTATAATAAAGCTCTACTACATCTTTTCCCTTCACGTCTCCGGTATTTGTTACTTCAACCGTAACTCTAAATCCATCTTCCGTTGTTTCGAAATCTGAAATTTTCTGGTCGAATGTCGTATAAGACAGACCATATCCAAACGGGTACTGCACTGTTGTATCATAATCAAAATCCATATTTCCCTGCTTGGCTTCTTCGTAGGCAGTTTCATAGAATTTGTATCCGACATAAATACCTTCGGTATAGTTTACAAAATTGACATCCTGAGCCGTTCCGTTTTCATCCCATTTGAATTCGTCCATATTCTCATAAGTAAAATCACCGAAATTATTATAAGATGGTGTCTCTGTCAGATCGTATACATAGGTATCTGCCAATTTACCGGATGGATTTACATCTCCGTTCAGAATGCTTCCCAGGGCTTTGAATCCGCTTTCTCCTGCACCCGGACAGCAAAGTACCGCATCGATCTGTTCATAGTCTTCTACCCATCCAAGTTCCATTGCGTTCGCACCGTTATAAACAATAACGACATTTTCAAAATTATCACACACCAGCTCGACTATGTTACGTTCGGTCTGACTTAATTCAAGATAATGCTGTCCATCCGCAAAATCCTTGTACTCTGTACTATTATCCGCATAAGTATATTTGTCGGATCCGTCCTCATTCTTTGCTCCAAAATCTGTCGGAAGATCTGTTCCTTCTCCTCCGATTCTTGCGATAACTACAACCGCTGTATCGGAAAACTCTTTTGCCTCTTCCAGGATTGAATCTGTGTAATAGTCTGTCGTCGGTTCCGGCAATGTCCAATCTACGCTCGACATGCCTGCTTCCGGTCGATCCTTTGCGTAATCCGTATACATATCGATCAATGTCTGGTTCAGTGTATAACCGCCGGATTTCAGTCCTTCGAGTAGAGAAACACAGTCTGATGTATCAACAGAACCTGATCCTGTTCCACCATAGCATGGGTTTATAGAGGCCCAGCCAAATACATTTAGATTCTTCGTATCTTCTTTTAGTGGAAGCGTTCCGTTATTTTTAGTTAATACAATTCCTTCCTCTGCTATTTCGCTGATCAGGTTCTCTGCTTCTTTTTCAGTATCCTCTTCCACTTCACCTTTTTCCTGTACAACAACATCCAAAAGTGTACTAACCGGTCCCAGGCATATCTGATTAAGCATCACAACGCATACAAGCAGTGTTACAACTACAGTCTGCCCTCTTAACATCACCTTTTTCCCGGATTCAAATTTCCGGCATACAATTCCAAAAATGATAGCTGCAACTAAAACAACTGCAAATGCTGCAAAATAAGGACTGCAATTTTTCAGAACTGTAATCACATCACTTTTCTGCACTTCCAGACCGGCAGCGCTTACCGGAGTTACATACAATGCCAACAATGCACCGATACTGATCAGGCTGCTTACTCCAACTTTTCTTTTCATCGTTTTTCTTTTTTTCTCCCTGTCATTTTTTAGATAGATTTGCTTCTCTATTGGATAAAATCATAGCATAACTTTTCTTTTTTCATCAAAAATGACACGAAAGGAACTTTTACAGCCACAAACGGTTATTGGGCGTAACATCTCTTCTGCATATTTTCTGTCTTTTATTTTTATTTCCTTTTCATCACTGATCCAGGAAACCTGGTCACTAAAAGAAGAGAATTTTTTCGGTGTCTGTATATCATTTCTCCTTAAAACAAACGAGAGCGACCCGCACTTTGCACTATTCTCTTAAATTCATCTGAAAATCCATAAAAAAGCGACAGTCTGATTTACATTTTGTATTTCAGGAAACTGCCGCTTCTTTTTCTTCTTTATATATTCCAACCGTAGTTTGTGTTCCGTTTGTTCATCCTTAAAAATGCAGAAAACGCCTGTTCATACTCATAGCCACTCCGGCTTCCATATTGCCGTATTCTGCTCTTATTTTTGTTACTCATCATTTTTCTTCCTTTTCTGCCTTAAAACCAATTGCAAAGTATCCTCTATTTTTTTACTGTCAATGGGTTTTACAATATGTCCATTCATACCGGCATCAAATGCAGTCCCTGATATCATCCTGAAATGCATTCGCTGTCATCGCAATGATTGGTATCTCTTTTGTATCTTTACGGATATATCTGTGATGAAAAGTACTCATGGAAGCTCCGCCTTCAAAGCTAATACCATACTCCTTTGCATTTTTCTATTTTACAGGGTCAAAATATCCAATGATTCCAATGTATCCATCCTTCTTTAAAGGCGACCACAATGTATGCAATTTCATTCTGTACATCTGACTGTTATTTTCCACCGTCGCTTTTATCGTGGCAGATATTTCTTTATTTTGTATAGATGTCTGATGTAATAAAACACGAATATATTGAACATCTTCTTCATTTACTCCAAATTCTTTAAACAAATTGAAATTCGGATTATCTCTCTGACATAATATCTGATGTTCTCCATTTAATATAGTTAATTGACCTGAAATTGCATTGTAATCAATCGAATTCATGCCACTGTTCGATTTGAAGAAATCGATTTTTTCCTGCATGACCTTGACAACACTCTGTGAATAATTTTGATTCGGTAAAGCTCTGTCGCTGAGTATTTCATTCGAAAGTCTCTGTATTTCATGGTAATATTTATTATCATCCATCTCTTTATCAAGCATTTTTGAAAACTGACGACTCAGTTCTTTCAGACACTTAAGGAGGATTGGATTAAATTGCCCACATTGCCCATCCAGGATCATTTGAATCGCTGTGTCATGATCAAATGCTTTTGGTTCGCATAGAGCCCTAAAGTGTTTTGGACTCTTTTCTTTACAATCACAGAATCAAACGGTCGTGTGATATAATCCGTGATTCCCAGCTCATATGCCTTACGCATAGTATCAACGGCATCTTCTGAAGATATCATAATCACAGGAGTTTCATCCAGACACTGACTTTGTTTCATCAGTTTCAGAACTTCAAAACCATTCATCTGTGGCATATTGATATCTAAAAGCATCAGATCAATCCCCGGATTATCTGCTGTCATCTGAATCGCCTGATTTCCATTTTCAGCTTCCAGATAATTATAAGTTTCCCCCAGAATCTCCTTCAATATATCCCTGTTGAGCTTTGCATCATCAACAATCAGTATTCTTTGCCTTTTATCCGTATTTTTCATCATCCAACTAGTTTATAAATTATTTTTATCAGTAATTCCACATCAACAGGCTTAGCAACATGTTCATCCATCCCTGCTTCTTTTGCTCTTATTCTGTCCTCCGTGAACGCGTTTGCTGTCATTGCAATGATCGGTACCTCCTTTGCATCCTCTCTGTCCAGAGACCTGATCATCTTTGCGGCTTCATAACCATTCATGACCGGCATCATAATGTCCATAAGAATGACATCAAATTCACCAGGTTCACTTTTTTTGAATACTTCAACAGCTTCCTGTCCATTCCATGCTTTTGACACGTCAGCGCCTTCATTCTGGAGCACAAATTCGGCGATTTCCATATTCAGCTCATTATCTTCCACCAGAAGAATATGCAGTCCCTTTATAGATTTTTCGGATACATCTTTCTGTTCTTCACGTTTATCCGCATCCGGATCTAGTTTAAATGGAACCCGGATCACAAATGTCGTCCCTACGCTTTTTTCACTTTCAAAAGTAATCGTTCCCCCCATTTTCTCGACCAGTTTCTTTGTAATCGGCATTCCCAGACCTGTTCCTGCAAATTTTGTGCGGCTTCCGGTATGCTCCTGTGCAAATGGTTCAAAAATATGCTTCTGAAACTCATCTGTCATTCCGATTCCAGTATCCCGGCAGACAAATTCTATTATCGGCATTTCCGGCTGTTCGGATGGAATTTCCCTGCAGCTGATATAAATCTGCCCGTTTGCTCTGTTATATTTCACCGCATTCGACAGGATATTCATCATCACACGTTTCACATACCTCGGGCTTCCAATAAGAGCACGGTGTTTGATTTCTTTTTTCTCCCATACAATTCGGATATTCTGTTCTGCAGCAATCTGTTCAATCACAACAAGCACTTCCTCAAAAATTTTGCTCAGATTAAATGGACTCTCTTCCAGAACAACTTCACCAGACTCCAGCTTACTCATATCCAGAACATCATTTACCAGTTCCAGCAACAGATTGGATGCCTCTTTGATCTTTGCTCTGTATTCTGTCTGTTTCTCCATGTCGTCTGCATAATGCTCTGCCATATCAATCATACCGCAGATTCCATTGATCGGAGTCCGGATATCATGGCTCATCCGCTGTAGAAACTCTGTCTTTGCCTCATTGGCTGCTTCTGCCTTTTTTGCTGCTATCAGAAGTTCTGCTTTGTATTTTTCATCTTTTTCCATCTCCTGTTTCTGATGTGCCTGATTAGTTCTGTATCCCCAGAATAAGAACATACCGAATATCAGTAAATAAAGAAAAATAACGCTTATCACACTTAATGGAAGGTTATGAAATACTTCCGTATCCGGAAGATACGCATAAATATAATAATCCCGCTGCTTCAGCATGATTCCGTAACATCCGGTCCCTTTATTCTTCAAATGGAAAATGTGCTGACTGTCTGTATGCTTTTTCATTGCCTGAACCACCTCATTGCCGGCGGTGTTCTGCCACAGAAGTTTCTCATCATTGCTGGCAACAACGATTCCCTCATCTGCAACAATAATCGTTCCATCTTTCTGGATACTATAACCATTTAAAAGTCCCTGTATCGTCAACGTATAGTTTCTGGCAAATTCAGGAGATGTGTAATAATAGGTCGCAACGATACCTGGTGCATCTTTTCTGGCGCAGGCTGCAATGTCAATATGTGATCCGTCTTTCCTGTTAAACCGTTCTGAATAAGTTCTTTCTTCATATCCGGCAAAATCCATGATAATGTCTTTTTGCAGATACGCCGTAATCTCACCTGTCAGAGACTCATCCGTACTGTATTCGCAATCCGTCTTTCCCTCAGCATCCAGTACAATGACACCATCCACCCAGAGAGTCTGCAGATTTTCTTTCAGAAAATCCCGGCTTAGCTGACCGCCGTTTTCTATTTCCGTATCGATATTCGTGCTCATCTGTCTGGCACTTTCAATGGCACGGAGAAGACTTTTGGATTCCGAAGATTCATTATAATGGGTGTAGGTGGAACACTGCACTTTCACATAGTTTACAATCTCCACCATTCTTTTCTCTGCTTCTGCTTTTTCTGCGTGGAAGAAATAAAGCAGAGAGACTACTGCCACACAGATTCCAATCAGACAGCCGAACAGCCGGATTCGTTTTTCTTTTTTCTTTCTCTTAATATCCAAGATCATCCACCTCCAGATACTTCTGGGGATCGTCCAGATATTTTTCAATGATTTTCAGGGATGTGCCATCCTGACGCATCTCCTCCAGTGTCTGATCCATCTGCTCACAGATTCCTCTGTCATCATCTTTTGCAAAAGCGACACCGATTCCGGTGATCATCAGAGGTTCTTCCAGAATACGGAAGCTTGCATCATAATCCTTCATATACTGAACGATAGATTCCTCGTGTGCTGCAACTGCATCTACATATCCTTTCCCCAGAAACGTATAGATCAGCTCCCTGTGTCCCAGACTGATCAGATTGCCCAGCTTTGGAATTCTCTCATCCGTCCGGTTCAGAAAGATTCCTTCCGGTTTGGTTGTGGACTGAACAGCCAGGTTCTTACCCTCCAGGTCACTCAGTTTATAAATATCACTGTTCGCATTTACAGCGACCACCTGACGGCTTGCTATGTACGGTCCCGCCCAGCGGTAATCATCAAGACGCCCTTCCATGGAAAAACAGCCCATGATACAGTCAATCTCTCCGCTCTCCAGCAGTTCTTTTTTCTTCTCCCAGTTGATCTGGACAACCTCCAACTGATATCCCATTCTTTTAAAAGCTTCCGCAGCCAGTTCTACATCGATTCCCGTCGGTACACCATCCTCATTCAGATAATTGTATGGTGGATAGCTGTCGCTGCCGAGGGTAATCACAGGCTTTTTGTTTTCTTCTTTCGTGTTATCTGTGTTTTTACACCCTGCCAGGGTGACCGCTAAAATTCCCGCAAGCAGAATGCCTGCAATCATTCTTTTTCCTTTCATTTTCTATCTATCCCTAACTATCCTTTTCGATTCTTTTATGTACGGTTACTTTCCATTTGTCATTGTTCAGTGACCTGCGGTTCGGTACCCCCCCCGGATTTTATACTTCTGATTGTCTTTTCCAGTACTTTCATCTCAACCGGTTTTGAAACATGTGCATTCATACCGGCTGCCAGAGAATGCTGAATGTCCTCTGAGAATGCATTGGCAGTCATGGCAATGATCGGAATCGTCCTTGCCAGTTCATGGGAACTTCTGCGGATTGCCTTCGTTGCCTCATAACCATTCATAACAGGCATCTGCACATCCATCAGGATCATGTCGTAATCACCTGGAACAGACTGTTCAAATGCTTTCAAAATCTCTTCACCATTTTCACAGATGGTACATTTTGCACCTTCAATCTTTAACAGTTCCGTCAGAATTTCTGCGTTCAGCTCATTATCCTCTGCGCACAGGAACCTCATTCCCTGCAGGATATTACCATCCTGCTCATCTGTTTCTTCTTGTGCTGCCAGAGCAACGGTTCTATCCTCTGCAATTTTCAGATCTATGAGAACCTCAAAACAGCTTCCCTGTCCCAGTTCACTCTCCACATCAATGGTGCCTCCCATTGCCTCAACCAGGTTCTTAGTAATCGCCATTCCCAGTCCGGTTCCCTGTATTTTATTTGTAAGGGAACTTTCCGCACGGGTAAACGCATCAAAAATTGTATCCTTGAAATCAGCCGACATTCCCATACCATTGTCACTGACTAAAAAGCGGTACCTTGCATACGCCCTGGATTTTGTTTCATATTCTTCTACAAGGAACTGAATTTCCCCGCCTTCCTGGGTATACTTCACAGCATTGGAAAGCAGGTTGCTGAAAATCTGCATCAGGTGAACCTGATCCCCATTCACCCACTCATGTTTGATATTGTCATGATTCATTATCATCTTCTGATGTTTGCCCTCTGCCTGTGGCCGGAACATCATCTGGATTTCCTGCATAAATTCCAAAATAGAAAAATCAGAATACTTAAAAACCGTTTTTCCTGCCTCGATCTTACTCATATCCAGAACGTCATTGATAATCCCCAGCAGATGCCGTGCAGAAACATCTATTTTTCTAGCATATTCTCTTACTTTTTCTTCATTTCCTGCATCATGTTCAAGCAATGATGTAATACCGGTAATTGCATTCATTGGTGTACGGATATCATGGGACATATTTGCCAGAAAATCACTTTTGGACTGGCTGGCATAACTGGCTACTTCAAATGCCTGTTCAGCTGCCTGTTTTGCCTGTGTAAGTTCTGTATTGATTGTTTCCAGTTTTGCGTTATTTTCTCTTTCAACCTCAATTGCTTCACTCTGTTTTTTTCTAAGCACTGTTACGATAGCTGTAATTACACAAACTGCTGCAACTACTGCAAACAGAATGATAAACCACATGATCAGGTTCACAAGCCTTACCGTATTCGTTGCTACATATTTTGCCGGCACCAGAAAGATCAGGGTCCATGCTGAACTATCCATTCTTTTTAAAACATAGAAATACTCTGTCCCATCAAGTATCGCATTGGAATAACTTACACCTTTCCCATTTAATTCTTTTTCCGTTTTGTCAAAGGAAGAATCATGAAGATATTCCATCTTCTTTAATACAGAGAACACGTTATGTCCTTTGATCAGTTCTACTTTATTGGTGTTAAACTGTTTAAAGCCATTATCATCAAGAATATAGACGCTGTTATTTTTATCATAGGCATCACAGCCAAAATATTCGTTCAGCTCCTGCATATCCTGATATAAACCATAGTAATTAATAATCTGACCACCTTGAAGCCTGATTGGATGCTCTAATTTCTGTAAGAAAACCATACGGGAATCATTTGTTGTCATAAAATTCGACACGTAGCTGATTTTTTCAGGGCTGTTCTCGAAATGATATGCGTCTCTCACTATTCCCTGGTTTCCTTCTTCTGTATAGTACTTTCCACTGTCATCCACTGCCAACAATGTTATCCTGGAATCTTCAAATTCATATAAATCTGTTATTGTTTTCATATACCGGCTCATATCATCCACAGTCTGTATATCAGCAGATTCTATGAGGTTACATTGTACCTGGACATAATTCCATTTTGTGCCCATAACATCTTCCAGATTCAAAAACATCTGATGGGTAATTTCATCCATCTGGTTCAATCGTTCTTCATAAATAAACTTTTGAATATATGACTGATTCAGGAAAACAAATAAACCGAGCATCACCAAGATCGTAACAATACATCCCAATATAACTTTTTTATATTTATTTATCTTCTCCAATGTACTGTTCTTGCTTAGTTTCATTTCACATCTGCCTCACTCAGTGTTTTAAATTTTGAAAAGTAATCTTTCGCTGCATCCATTCCCACAATACCGCTGTCATTTAATGCAACATCTTCATTTGCTCCGCAAATAACAACCTGATAAGTTTCATCATCTTCAAGTTCTTTATCCTTCACCAGCACATATGGATAGGTGTTGCCTGTACCTGCGGCATCATAACCATCTTCACATAACTTTTTGATATCTTTCCCTGTAATTTTCGCTGTCTGTATTGTGCCATACCAGCTTGTTGGAAGAATCGTACAAATATCAGCTTCTGTAATATCCTGTGCATAAAGCTTTCCATTCACACCCGCTGTATTCTGATCTTTTCCATTACCATGTATCCATTCCCCTAAAGAAATCAGTGCCGCATCACTTTTTGTTGCTTCCATAAAGCTTTTTCCAATCAGTTTTGCACAGCTCTCCTGAGAGATAGTTTCAGTTGTAGTCGTGATAACTTCCGGTTTATTGTTTACCACAGAATCCTGATCCGTATCCAGCTGATCCACAACATCTTCAAGCGTTGCCTGATCCTGAAGGTATTCCAGCATACGATTTCCTGTATTTACCAATGCATTTTCCCACCCTGCATAAATAAGCAGTGCCGTATTTCCAGCATTGATCTCATCAGCAATATCTCCATAATAGGTATCGTCTGCATTCCAGTCTTTAAATGGAAGTAAACTCGATTTCAATTTTGATTCGTCATATACCGCAGTCGTTCCTTCCACGGAAGAAAGAATCTCCATAACTTTTAATGCATCTTCCAGTTTTTGTGGATTCTCCTCTAATTTTTTGCTCAATCCATGATAGCGTGTCACATTCAAAATATATACATTCTGGCTTCCGTCTTCAGAAAGATATGGCATTAATCCAAACCGATCCTTTGTATCATCTGTTTCCCCGATACCATTTTTGCTTCCAAGCAGGAATAACGTATTGCCTTCCATAAATTCATTTCTGGTTTCATCATCGCTCTGGGGATTCTTTTTATTCGTAGTAAACATGCCCAGGTCTTTCCATTTCTGAATATATTCCATGCAATCCATCATGCCCTGTGTATCACGCACATTGGCCTTTCCTGTCAGATAATCCTTTTGCCACTGTTTGCCCTGAAAAGTTCCCAGAAATCCCGTATCCGCAATATTGCACATATATTGAAATCCGTAACCCGGAAATTCGATCTGTGCCAGGCAAAGCTGTACCCCTGCCGCCTTTGCTTCCTCTGCCAGGTTTTCCAGATCAGCAAAGGATTTTGGGAGCTTCCATCCATGTTCTTCTAATAAAGTCTTGTTATAGGTAATGCCTAAACAGCTGTAAGCTGACGGAAGCATGTAAATGGCTCCATCATCTGAGACATCCTGCAGTCTGGATTCTACATAGTTGTCTGTAAAATCATAACTTGAAAGGTCGATCATCTTATCACTCATGTCATTGATGTCTGGATCATAAACTGTCTGTGTACAAATATCGGGAAGATCATCTGCTGCTAACATATTCTGTAAATATTGTGTGGTGTTTGCACCTGAATAGGAAAGAATCTCCAGATTTACTTCCGGATACTTCTCATGTACCAGATCAGCTAATCGATCACACTCTATATAAGGTGCCAGAATAGTGACTGCTTCATGTTCACTCGTCGCATTCTTATTCGTACAGCCCGTAAGACATAACAGCACAGTTACAACAGATACACCTAATATTTTTTTCAATTTCATAACTTTCCTTTTCCTTTCATCTTCTGTGGATAAGTCATTCCTTAAAAAAGCACTGTCAGACAGACAGTGCACCTCATTTTATGCAACTGGCTGCCATTTTACAGGCCCTGTAGCTTTGCGTCCCAGACTTTCATCTGGTTTGCCGATTTCCTTATTATAGCTTTTAAATTTATGCAAAAAACTGGTTTTATTATACTATAGCGTATCTACTGTACGCAAGAAAAACATTACCGTTTTAACGCCCGAAAACAACACATCTTATTATAAGACATGAAAATGCCAGTATCATGGATTCGTTATCTGTAACCCAAATACTGGCATTCAATTAGGAGTATTCAAATATTCTTCTTTCTCTACCGGAATTACTCCATATTTTCTGAACTATTTAATCATTGTATTTTTTCAATCAGTTCTGACAACATTTTAACCGCATTCTCGGCAATTTCCCCCATTGGGGCGTGATAAGTTGTCAGCGGAGGAATCATATGCTTTGTCACAAATATGTCATCAAAGCCAACCACCGATATATCCTGCGGAATCTGCATACCACACTGATTAATTTCACTGTATATGCCAATTGTCATCATATCGATCGTAGCAAAAAAGGCAGTCGGCCGTTCTTGCTTCTCCAAGGCTTCAACGGTACGCTGACATGCTTCGTCAATTGTATCCACATCATAGATAAAGTACCGTTTATAATCCGTGATTCTAAATTCTTCCAGTGCTCTTTTACCATTCCTTCATGAGCAAACCGGTCA
The DNA here is from genome assembly GCF_900290215.1 of Dorea sp. Marseille-P4042. Taxonomy (NCBI): domain Bacteria; kingdom Bacillati; phylum Bacillota; class Clostridia; order Lachnospirales; family Lachnospiraceae; genus Dorea; species Dorea sp. Marseille-P4042. Next base: position 882,201 of record NZ_OLMI01000001.1, read on the forward strand.
ACGCCTCCTCCCTGTTTATCTCCCACTCCTGCACTATGACAAAGAGTGAGTTCACAGGGATGTCCGGTATTCAGATAACGTTCCTCCAGCTTCTTCAGAAAAAATGAAGGTTCATTAATTCCTCCACCTCCCGCTGTCAGCCACACGCAAGAACCATCTTCAATTAATTCTGCAGCAGTTTCTGCCGTCATATTTTTATTTTTCCAGCATAATGTATCAAAAATTGCAATGCTAAAATAAGAAACTGTATATAGAACCAGCCACAGATATATGTTTTTTATATGCATAAAATATGCAATGACCAACAGTGCCGCACCAACAAAAGATAGGTTGCAAACATCCACACGATTTTAAAGGACATTACAGGATATTGTGCCTCCTGTATTTGTATACCTTATTGCATTGCTTATAATATTAAGACAGACTTCTGACAGATGCGGTGCATCCATATATACATACGGATACAGAATCTGTTCTGTCAGAGAGAGCGTCTGATTTTTACTTTCTGCCTGTTGTTGGAACATAGTGACACAATTTTCAAAGCTTTCATGGACATTCAAAACAGTGTATTCCATTTCGACCTTATTATTTTCAATTCTTGCAAGATCCAGAACATTACCAAGCATCGACAAAGGTTCTTTTCCGCATATTTGAATTTTTTCAAGGTATCCGCCAAGTTTTTCTGTTTCCGTGAACTACCCATTGTCTAAAGCCAATGGGCTTCCTGCTTCGCAGACCTCGTAACCTACTATCTCCACAGGCGTTAATTCGGACAGTCCCTGTCCTATATTGTTATTCCTTTTATGCTATTTGTCTTAATCCTTCTTCCAGTATATTCTTTGCCGCATTGATATCTCTGTCATGGTTTGTTCCACAGACAGGACATATCCATTCCCTTACTGATAGATTTTTCGTCTCTGTATTTTGGTATCCACAGGCTGAACACAGCTGACTACTAGCATAAAATGTATTTATCTTGATATATTTTCTGCCATTCCACTTTGCCTTATATTCTAACTGTCTTGTAAGCTCATACCATGATACATCACTTATAGACTTTGCCAAATGATGATTTTTTACCATGTTTTTTATCTGCAAATCTTCTGAAACTATCACTTGGTTTTCGCTGATAATCTCAAGGGACATCTTGTGCAGATAATCTTTTCTGGTATTTGTTATTTTTTCATGGCATAATGCTATCTTTTTCTTTGTTTTGTAGTAATTTTGACTTCTTTTCTCTTTATGGGCTAACTGCCTTTGCAGTTTTATCAGTTTCTTTTCGTATTTTCTGATGATTTTTGGATTTTCGTATTTCTTTCCAGCTGAAGTAATACATAACTCCTTAATACCTAAATCTATTCCTGTATTTTGATTTACATGTGGCAGTTCCACATGTTCTGTTTCCACTAAAATTGATACATAATATTTTCCACTCGGAATTTGTGATATCGTTGCCGATTTTATCTGCCCGCTAAAATTTCTATGCAGTTTTGCTTTTACATTTTTTAATTTAGGCAGTTTTACTCTATTTTCCTCGAAATCTACGGCTATATTGCCATTCGTAAATTTTGTTGTATATTACTTATGATTATCGTGTTTTCTCTTAAATTTCGGCTATCCTGCATTTTCCTTAAAAAATTTCTGATATGCAGCATCCATGTTGTAAATCGCATTTGTCAGAGCAAATTTATCCACTTCTTTCAACCATTCATATTCTTTCTTTAATTGTCTGTTGCAGTAATTGTTACAGTCAGTTTTACTAACTGACTTTTTCTCTTTCTCATATACTTCTTTCCGGCATGCCAGTGTCTGATTATATACAAAACGGCAACAGCCAAATGTTTTTGCAATTTGTATTTTCTGCTCATTATTAGGATATATTCTGTATTTATATGCCTTTAACATCCACTGTCACTCTCTTTCTCAACCTTGATTTTCTATATATCTTTTCAGCATTTCTTCCGATACCTTTCCTACACTACATGCAAAATATCCATCTGTCCAAAAGGTATGTTCTTTCCAAAATTGTTTTCGTAAATATTGGGGATATCTTTTCCATATATGGTATGTTGTATAGCTCTTCATCAGGTTTACAATCTTACTAATAGACATTGTTGGTCCTGTCTCTATCATGTAATGAATATGGTCTTTATCCGTTTCCATATATCTGATAATAACACTGTTTCTTTGACATATCTCATATGAATACTGCTTTATATCATCTGATATCTGTCTCGAAACCAGTAATTTCTTCCTATATTTGCAGACGAAAATAATGTGATATTGTAATAGGTATTTGTGTCTGTTTTTAGATTTCCATGTTCCCATGCCATGAGTATACAATAATTTCTGATTTTTTGCTACCTTAACCCACCGTCTAAAGCCAGTGGGATTGCGGTAGCCTTATTTCAAAAATACAAGTTCTATTCCTGTATTATATAAATGCTCATATAATTGGCACCCTTCATCAGCGTTTCTAGCCATTCTGGATACAGAATCAAAAATAATTCTGTCGTTTTTTACAACTAATCTCAATAACCGGTTTAACTCTTTTCGCTCTTGAAATTTCGTTCCTGTAAAAACTTCTTGTACAATTACTGCCTTTGGAGAGTACTCTAAAATATTTCTTATCTGCCTTTCTATATGCTGTTTTTTGGTAGAAATTCTACAATATCCGTAATCCATCTTTCTCCTCCCTTTGCATTTATAGTACTATATTTAACGTTCGTTCTTTTTAATACTATATTATTTTATCACAAATTATATATGTCTTTTTGACTATCTTTTTATATCTTCTTAAATGTCCGCAAAGCCTTATTTTATAGGCTCTACGGGCATTTTGCTTTTGTGGTAAACCTCACATATCTAGGTCTATCTTCTTATATTTTCGCTATCAATCGTGGTTAAAATCGTGGTAACTACTTCTTATGCGATTAGACGCTGAACCTCTGATTTTGCGGTATCTATGGACGCATGAGCGTACCAGTTCATTGTGATACTGATGTTTGAATGTCCCATGATATACTGTAAATCTTTTGGGTTCATGTTCTTGCTAGCCAGCCTTGTGCAGAATGTATGGCGTAGCGTATGCGGTGTGATATGTGGCAAGGGATTATCCTTGTGGTGCTTGTTGTATTTCTTTATCATACGAACAAATAAGGCGTTATAATCAATCGCAACTTTGGGCTTCCCTTTATGATTGACAAACAGAAAATTGCTCCGTCCGTCTATCACAAATGGTTCTGCTTTTGGGTGTTTCTTCATAACCCGTTGAAATGCCTGTATTGTTTCTCTGCTTAATGGCACTTGCCTTATTCCGCTCTTTGTTTTAGGCGTTTCAATATAATAGCCCTGTTCCTTGCTCTTTAATAACTGGTGGTCGATAATCACAACTTCATTCTTGAAATCAATATCGGCTACTGTCAGTCCGCACAGTTCCGAGATACGAAGTCCTGTTTTTAACAGTATCAGCACATCATCATAATGCTTGTGATACACATTGTCCGTCTTAATAAATGACAATAAGGCTTGTTCCTGTTCCTCTGTCAATGCGACTTTCTCTTTGGTATCATTTTCTAGGACTTCATTTAACTTGAAATCAAAAGGGTTCTTCCTTACGCAATCGTCTTGTATGGCGATATAGAATGACGCTTTTAACGAGCGTTTATGGTTGTTAATGGTATTGTAGGAAAAGCCTTTGTCTTTCATGCGTAACGCCCATTCCTTAGCGTCAGAGGGCTTGATTGTATCAATGCTCCTAGCACCTAACTTATCCTCTTTCAATAACCGCATGAGTTGTTCCCGTTGTTTCATTGTGCTTTTCTTCACGTTTGCCCTCTGTGCGTTCTGTTTGGCATAGAGTTGGCAAAGCGTCATTTTCTTGCCTGTGCTGTCGATACCGTCCTCAATATCCCGTCTTATCTGCTGTTCCAGTTCTCGAAGTGAGGGTTTTTCCCGTTTTCCCTTTGGTGTTGGGTCTGTGGGTGTCAATCTCCAAGCATACACATATTTTGTGTTTCCAAATGCGTCTACATATTTATATAAGTATTTCCCGTCTGTTCGTTGGCTCTCTCCAGTATGCAGGATACGTCCTTTACTATCCCGTCTTTTTTCTTTCATGGTGTCTGCTCCTTTCCTTGTTGGAAAGAGCCTTGATATGACTTGTGTTCATCATAACACATACAAGGCTCATTTGCATTAGATTGCGTCCAATTTGTCAATGACCTGTTCAAACTGTCGGCGTTTAATCTGTATGCGGTTGCCATTCATAATGAGCCAGCCAGCGTCCTTGTTTTCCTCTGCCAATCGTCTTAACTTGTTTTCTCCGATACGGAAATACTTTGACGCTTCTTCAATGGTAAGGGTGTATTTTTTCCATACAGGAATATCGTTGTTATTCATCAGATACCCCCTTTCCCATGTTTCGTGTCATACTGGATATAGGGGATAAGGTCGGTGCGGTCTATCCTCTGTAAGTGGGCGGTTAGTTTACTGGAAAGGGAATTGCTGTATCTTGCTTTATCAAGCATAGTTCCCACTTTTTCCAATCCACCTAATGCGTCATGTTCTTCTAAAAAGTAAAAACTTTTGACAGCGGAAATCACGCCACCCTCTGTGAGCCATTGCTGTGTTTCTTCAAGAGAATTATGTAGTTTCGGTACTTGCAGTTTTAAGACTTTCACAGCCCCTAAAAAGCGTTCCCAAAACCGACACGTTTTCCATCTGCTCTTATTACTTTCATTTCTGTTTGGCACGACAAAGCGTAGGTTGCTTGCCAGCAGTCCGAAAGCCAGTTCCCCAAGTTCCAGCGGTCTGTCTTTGAATGTCATGGCAAAAGCATGAGCCTTATCATCACGTAGTTGCATTTCTGTCCGTTTCCAACTGCCGACTTCATCAAGTGTCTTATTATGTTTTGAACAGACTTCCTTATCTTTATCATAAAAGCGGTAGGACAATCCTGATTTACCAGCACCGATATAAACGGTCTTTGCGGTGTCGAAATCATCAAACTTGCTTTCGTCAAAGTGGTAGCCCTCACTATTCGAGATAAATTCCTCTTTTTTGCATTTCTTCTTTATCTGCTCTATGGTAAAGAATGGCTTTTCGTTCTTATCATCAATGGCAATATCCAGTCTTGTGAAATGGAAATTATCCAGTCCGTATCTTCGCTCACAGCGTCGGAACATATCCCCAAAAGTATAATTCCTACTGTCGAGAATACGGAAAATATCATCACAACCTCTGCCAGTCATAACAAGATAACAGCCTAGCCCCTGTGGGTTGTCCTCTGTCTTTCTTGCGTCCCCCGATACATAAATATCTCCAATCTGCCAGCGTGCTTGATACGTCTTGAATTTAACGCTTGCCGGATAGACATTAAAAATATCAGTTGGTAAACCTAAAATGTGCATGATTACATCTTCAGCGGTTACAGTATCAAATACAATGCTGATGTAATCAATCTTAACGGATAAATTTTTGTGTGTAGTTATAGTGCATTTCTCCTTTCGTATGCCCCGTTTTTTTGCGGGGTAAAAATTGTGTTTTTTCCTTTATTTATCACAGTTTCTAGGTACTATGACATGTATACGCAGGGCGGTGTTACATATACGCCCTTTATGAACGCCTAAAGGCGTTCCCTTTCTTCCTGTGTCTGATCCGTTCTTAACGCTCACGAGCCTTGTAAGACTCGTGGCTAAACGGAACAGCCCCAGTCAGAAACCTTATTTTCGGTCTGATAGTCCATGCTTATTCATGCTATCAAAATGAAAATACATCTTTTCTATGCTTACTCAAGCGTGTGATTGACCCTAGCGTGCTTAATCACCCTATCTAATACGATAATAACGCCATTAGAATTACTTGTCAAGAAGTTTTGATTGACTTTTTAATAAATATTAAGTATGATATGCTTATAAACACCGAGAAAAGCAACGAAAGGAGCGGTTATACTAAGTTATGGAACATTACGAAAAGAAAATCAGTTTCTTAGGAGAGAATATACAGACCATAAGAAAACACAGAGGAATGAAACAACAGGAACTTGCGGATAAAATCGGTATCAATATGCAGAGCCTTTCCAAGATTGAACGGGGTGTGAATTATCCTACCTTTGACACATTAGAAAAGATAATGGACGTGCTGGGAGTAACGCCCAATGAATTATTATCAGGAGAATGGAAGTATATTGACCACACCGAACCATATATCATGGATATTATCAAACGGGAACAGGACTTCAATGTTTCCTTAGATTATCTGTCTGAAAATGAATTTTTCAATGATGAAAAAGAATGCAGATTTTACATGGAAACCAAACTCATACAGTATATCCATAACTACATTACCAATGAGGTTACGGAGTTAGAAGAACTTATGGAAATCAAGCAGTTGATACAACGTCAAAAAATAGAACGCATGATGAAAGTACATAAGGAAATGCGAGGGTTAGACCGATACAGAGAACAGCCCAAAGAGTATAAATACCATGACCCTTATGATGACTGGATATTCCGTCAACTTGCGGACATAGACAGCAGAAATAACATTCCCGACACTTCGCCACAGTTAGATTTTGATGAAACGGACTATGAAGATTATCTGAAAGAGAAATGGAACAGAGGTCTTTAATTTTCCTCTTGAATGAAAGATACAGCAAACAAAAAGCCCAGTAAAGAGTGCAAAGCACCACCAATGGTGGCATGGCTCTTGACAGGGCTTTTTCTTTTCTGTGGTTGGTAATCAAGAGGAAGAAAGAAAAAGTGTGTATTTTTCAAGACAGAAAAATGTCAAGGGGGGGGTGTGCTGATTTTTGTTGTGGCGGATATATGGAACTGTTATAATATGGATATGTTTAAATTACGTTATAAGCAAGAATATTCTGCTGATTTGTCAAAAAACATCATTGCAACTGCCAGTTGACATATTTCCATATCTAAATGGTGGCTATGCAACTGATAATATTGCTAAAATTACACCATGAAAGAAAGGAGTGTTAGCTAATGAATATGGCAGACAGAATACAATATTTAAGGAAATCAAAAGGAATATCACAAGAGGAACTTGCGGATAAAGTTGGAGTTTCAAGGCAGGCTGTTTCTAAATGGGAAAGTGAACAAAGTACGCCTGACTTAGAAAAAATAATTATAATGAGTGATTTTTTTGGAGTAACAACTGACTATATACTAAAGGGAATTGAACCAGTAGCAGACAAAGAACAAAAAAATAAAGAGCTTACGAGTAAGGTACTTTATATATCATCAACAGCTTTTGTTGCTATTGGGCTGTTTTGTGCATTTGGTAATTGGTATGCAGAACAAACAATGGAAGCAGTTTGGGGTTCAATGATTATTCAAGCTATAGGGATTGTTGGATATTTTATAGCGAGAATACTATCGTAAGAAAAATCCACCTTTTATGTAAATTGGCTTAATATAATCGGAGTTGCTTTTATGCCTATTTCTATGATTACAGGATATATTTCAGGATTGGTTTTCAAACTAGAAGGGTGGATTGCACCTTATCCGATAGGAATATTTCATACTTTAGTTTTCGTGTTAGTATTCTTTGTAGTTGTGATTGCAAGCTATATTATTCTAAAGAAACAAACAAAATAGTGATTACCTTTATTTTGCAAAAGCAGTTAGTCTTAGGATTGACTGCTTATTAATAAAAGACACCACTTCAATGTGTCAATGGTGTCTTTTTAGTGCTATTTTATCGTCATATCAAGGCTCGTTCAATCGTGGTATATTCGTGGTAAAATGAGTGTTTTTCTATACTTCGAAATGCTTGAAAGTGTAATATTTATAGGGATAATCAAAAATCAGATATAAAGTTATTTTAAATATTATAGTTTCTACAATTTTGGTACTTTTTTTTTACAGATTCTTTTTGGTACTATATATAAGACACATGAGCCACAAAAAACTGACGCATATTTATAGCATTAATTCTAGCAAAATCAATAGTAATTACTTTGACGCAAACTTGTATATATGGTAACATTTAATTGTAAATGTTTAATTATATGTCGATTCAGAAAGGAAGGACGCCTATGAGAAAAGTATTATTGACTTTAGCAACTTTAACACTTTCAGTTTTAATAGGAGGAGACCTAACAATTTATGCTTCTGATATTGAGTCTGAAAATAATGTTATCCAGATTTATGAAAAAAATCTGGAAACAGGAGAAGAAACTAGAGAAAATATCCCCGTTTCAACAGATGAAAATATTTTAAATGCTGAATCATATCAGACAGAAACTATATCACCAAATATAATCATTGGTGAAGATGAATCGGTACAAGTACCTGACATTCTATTATCTACAATGCCTTATTCAGCTATCGGTCGCGTAAGGGCTACTTATTATGACGGTACATCAGCAACTGGAACCGGATTTCTATTTGGTCCAAATGACGTAGCAACTGCTGCTCATGTATTGTATAATAGAAATGGTTCTATAGCAGAAACGGTTTCATTTTGGCTACCTGGAACTGGTGGTCCTGTTGCAACCTATACGGGTACACAATTGGCTATACCAAGCGAATTTATGGACAATAGAGATATTAATTATGATTGGGGTATGTTCCATATTAATTCTAATATCGGAAATACAAATGGATTTTTAGGGTGGACTACTGATATTTCTGTCGACACAACCGTACAAGTAATAGGTTATCCTTCTGACCAAATGATGATGGCAGGAAAACAAGTAAAATCTGTCACATCAACATTAATTAAATATGATGTTGATACTCGACCTGGAAACAGTGGTTCTCCTGTTTTAAATCGATCACTAGATGATCAGATAGTTGCAATACATACTGGTGGAATTGATTCTGAACAATTAAACAGAGGGACGCGTGTAACATCAAGAATGGCCAGTGTTCTCAGTACATATAGAAATGAATAGGTAAAATATGTTCAAACAAATTTCTTCAAAAAAATGGGGATGGTTATTACTTTTTGTGATTATATTTTTTGTGATTATTTTTTATGATAATAATTCCCCCAAAAATAAAGTTATAGAAAATCCAAATTTCGATGCAAAGGTGATTGAAATAAAAGATACTATTATATTAGTTGAGGCATTAAATACCCAAAAAGAAATAATTGTTGGAACAAATCATACCAATAAATCTTTATCTACTGGAGACTTGATTAATATAGAATATGATGGCGAAATTGAAGAATCAAATCCACCTTCAATCACTGCTCTTCGAATAGAAAAATTAGATAATCGAGATTTATTATACTGAAAACCCGACTTCAGGAACACATTAATTATAATACAATCAAGGACAGAATCTTAAAATCAGGATCCGTTCTCGATAACTAATGACATGTCTTATATCAAGTTTTCTGTTTACACAAAACTTGAAACAGTCTCGAGAAAAATTTTTTATAACTTACTACAACTAATACACTCATATTTTTGATTGACACGAGTATATTTTTTAATATGATACTTATGCAATTAATTGTGCAAAAAGCAATCGTCTACCTTTTATCATACATTATTCCGACGATTACTTTTATTAAAAGTATTAAAAGGTTTTAGTTAAGAAACACATATTGAAAAAGCAAACAACATATGCTATAATGCCAGTAGGCAAGAAAGATGAAAGTGCTCATTGTGGCACGCAAAAAGTCCCAGAGTCGTAACCTCCGGGACTTTTTTATTCCGTTATGACAAGGTTGCTTATACCTTAGGCTGACTACCGCCTATTTGTCTCCGTCCAGCCATTTGCAGATGTAGTAGGCGACTACACTTGCCAAGACAGAGAGTAAGAAAGACGAAAATAAACTCATAGTGGCACACCCCCTTCCTCTACCTGTCTAGGGGTGGTAGCATTGTAGATTATAGAACAATACTAATACTGTCACAATACGACTTTTTGTCTAATCTTAAAACAAAAAATTTTCATTATCACGATATGTTCATTTCAGTTGTATAAAATTTACCATGCAGTATCCACATATCACATTGCTTCCCGGTGCTGCATATATCTTTTTCTTACAAATTGGACAATAATATTGTACGGCTTTGTAATCCGGTTTTTCATAGTCTACACACTTTTTTATATTATGCAAAATTTCACCTATGCTTGAATTATTTAATATATCTTTCCATATTATCGTACTGATATCTATTACTTGATATCCACTGCTTTTATTATAATTAACAATCAATCCTTTTTCATTTGCTATCTCTCTGAAAATTTTATTATGATACTGACCTCCTCGGCTAGTATCTTTTTTATTTTGCTTCCAACAATATATATGCACCATTTGATGCATCATTTCTAATACAATATTCTTATCGTTATCTAAACTTTTCTGATTTATATCTATTTGGCATACCTTTTCTTGTTTTGGGTTAGAATAGATTATATTATTATTTTTTATCACAAATTAATTATAACAGAAAGAAGGACCTCAAGGTTTTATAATAAACCCTAGGTCCCTTTTTTTCGGGACTATTCTTGGTGCTAGAATATAAATAGTACAAGTCAAAATGAGAATTCCTTATACAGTATTTCATGGTATGATGTATGTATGCACTGAAGGAGGATCTCATTATGGCAAAGCACTATGATAAACAATTTAAAATTGATGCGGTTCAATATTACCATGACCACAAGGAGTTGGGATTGATAGGTTGTGCTTCAAATCTTGGTATCAGTCACCAATCTCTGTCTCGTTGGCAGAAAGAACTTCGAGAAACAGGCGATATTGAAAGCCGTGGCTCTGGTAATTATGCTTCTGATGAGGCAAAAGAAATCGCACGGTTAAAACGCGAATTACGGGATGCACAAGATGCACTTGATATATTAAAAAAAGCCATCAACATTCTGGGAAAATGACAGAAGCCATTTATCTCGAAGTTGCTGAGAAGGCAGAAAACGCCCACAAGGCTCGACGCCAGGTTTCTGTCTCCGGAATGTTGAAATATCTTGGCGTTTCCCGTTCTGGCTATCATGCGTGGATGAAACGTGTTCCTTCGAACACAGCCAAACGTCGTGAAGCTGTGAAAGCTCGCATTAAGGATATTTATGATGAATCCAAACAGAATTATGGTGCTCCGAAAATCACCAGGAAGTTACGTGAATCAGGAGAAATCATTTCTGAGCGAACAGTTGGTAAATATATGAAACAACTGGGTATTAAAGCCCAGTGGATCAAACCATGGACAATCACCACAAAAGATTCTGACTTCAGTAGTAAATTACAAAATATCCTTGATGAGCAATTCAATCCAGAACGTCCGAACGCCGTTTGGTGTTCTGATATTACCTATATTTGGACAATAGACGGCTTTGTCTATTTGACCAGCATTATGGATTTATATTCCAGGAAAATCATTGCGTGGACACTTTCAAAAAGTTTGGAAGTATCCTGCGTGATTGAAACTATAAATAAAGCAAAAACAAGACGCAACATTGAAGAGCCTTTAATTTTGCATTCAGACCGTGGCAGCCAATATGTATCCAAAGAATACAGACGTGTTACCGCCGATATGCAATGCAGCTATTCTAAAAAGGCTTATCCATGGGATAATGCATGTATTGAATCGTTCCATTCTTTGATTAAGCGCGAATGGTTGAATCGTTTTAAAATTCGTGATTACGATCATGCATATCGACTGGTATTCGAATATTTGGAAGCATTTTATAATACAAAGCGAATTCATAGTCATTGCGATTACATGTCGCCGAATGAATACGAAGAACTGTATTATAAGTTCCAGCGGGACGAATTAACCTTAGTAAGTTAAGATGAGGAAAACCTCATTTTAACTTGTACTAAATCTTGACATAGGACCATCTTTATTCACAGCCCCTTTCATTTTAATAAACAACATCTTCTATTACATTATTCGTAATTTCAAATTCATCAATTACTGTCATTCCATTTTCATCATATACAGGAATACTATATGTTTTATTCTGAGTTTTAATGTAATCTTTTACTTCGCTTAAATTAGTTGGCTCATTATATAAATCATATGCATATACATATCCTTCTACTCCATTCTTTCCAAGTACTCGAACAAGATCTGGAGCTTCGTCTTCAGATTGTGCGTAAAAATCACTTCCATATGTCGTCCCCTGTGCATTGATTCTTTCTTTCATATTCATCTGGTTTCTTGATATCATAGGAGACGAATTAGATGTATAAGTATTATACCCATTTCCATTATAAAATTTCATTTGCGATTTCGCATAAAATGTTCCATTTCTATAATACTGACCTGATCCATAGGTCGTACCACCAGCAGAGTTGTCATTATAATGCCACCCACTCGATTTCACGAGAGTTCCACTTGAATTATACAATCTTGCATTTATTCCATAATATCCCGTTGGAAAATTTACTTTATTAGGAGATCCAACAATTCCAAGTCCCTCCACATATGAGGTCTGCGACACTACGCTTGACCGATAAGAATAGTAATATCCCCCAACAGTAACATACTTTTTTGTTCCAGATGCCACAGCTGCATGGGTCTTTATCGGAATAAAAGCTACAACCATACACACCAATAATGCACTACAAATCACTTTATTTATTTTTTTCATATTTTTCCCTTTCGTATATTACTAATCCCCAGATAATTTAAAAATTCCAACAATAGTTTTTCCATCTTGCAAATACATATTAATTTCCTGTTGATTTAATTTATTTGCATTTAACGCAGCTTCTATTGTGTTTACATTATTTCCATTTATTTCTTTCTTCCGAATATAGCCTTTAACTCCTTCTTCGTTTTGCGCAAGCATAAGATCTGGTTCATAGTCTAAGTCTCTTATTTCTGGTCCATAGGTTTCTCCAAAAGAATTTTTTGGAAATCCTTTTTCTTTAATTTCTTCTTCAGATGGTATTATCATATTTGATGATGTTCCAAATGAAGAATTTGCAAAAACAACTGAAGAAGAAACCATAAAAAGGCTGACAAAAATTGCGATTACCACATAAAAAATAAATTTATTATTCTTTCTTTTCTTATATTTCATAATCTCAACTATCCTCTCCTCCAAATTGTTATCACCAAAATTATTCACTAACATAAACTGATTCGACACTTTTTCTGTCATAGATACCAATGAATACGCATAATTTTTTCTTTCATTATATCCTAACCTATTCAGCACCGTCTCATCACATGCCAATTCTAAATCATGATTTACAACGCAGAACATAACCCATATTAATGGGTTAAACCAATGTAAAATTGTTGCTAATACCACAAACAATTTTGTTATTATATCCCCATATTTTATATGTCCATATTCATGTTCTAATATATAACACAATTCTTCTGATGTATAAACTTCTTCTGGTAAAAGGATTACTGGCCGTAATACCCCATAAGTCAACGGGACTTCTATATTCTTTGATTTTTTGATAGATATTTTTCTCTTTGACTCATGCTTTTCCAACCACCGATCTACCACTTCATTGGAAATAACTTTAGCATATCTATATCTGCTCAATCCTTTTACATATAAGAATAAAAAGAAAAGGAAAAGGCAACTGCTACCAACCAACCATACTATTTGAAAAAAATTTATGTTATTGCAACTATAATTTTTCGCAAAGCTACTATTACCAATTACTTTCGTTACTCCTTTGTATAATGCAGTTGTTCTTATAGAAGACCGATAGCACTGAATTCCTCGATATGGTACTAAAAGCCTTACCAAAATGACATACCATAATACAATCACTTTTCGTTTCGGAATATATTTTATTAAATATTTATGAAATAATAACATAATACTTATTAATATACTTCCTAAAAAACTCATTTGAAAAATATTCATACATTGTATTTCCTTAATCCCATTTTTCTATAATATCTTTTAATTTTGCAATTTCCTTTTCTTCTACTTTGTGCTTTTTTAATAATGCCGCAAATAATTTTGATTCTGACCCATCATATATCTTATCTATGAACTCTTTCGTTTCTACTTTCTGAACCTCTTCCTGAGGAACAAGTGCATGACAGATATAATTAGGTTCTTTTTTTAAAATCCCACCTTTCTTTATACATCTTTTAATCAAAGTATATGTTGTATTAAGATTCCACCCATTTTCTTCTTCCAATATTCCGGCAATATCTCTAGCTTTCATATCTCCATTTTTCCATAATACTGCCATGACTTTTAATTCTGAATCTTGAAATTTCGGTACCATAATTGCTCCTTTTTTTATTTACTGCAGTTTTCTAATATCATACTACCACAGTAGTATATATCTGTCAATCTGTATTATGCTACCAAATATATGATCCCAAATATATGATTAATTTTTTTGACCAACTTGTTTCATTTAATACCAAAATTCTCTTATAAATTAAAACCTTTTTTCTCTATCATTTCGTCAATTATTATTTTATAATCCTCATACATATGCACTTTATACAGATTACTTTTTAACGACCACATTACATATTTTGTAAATATCCAAAGTGCGAGCAATATAATTACTAATGCCATCAACGAAAATAATACTACTTCGCATAATTTCATTTTCAGAATTTCCAATAACTTTGAAATAAACAATGTATTAAATATTATAGGAACCAAAATTGCATACATTTGTGTGAGAAAATGTCCGAATGCTATATTACCAGGTTCTAATTTTCTAATTTCATTATTTAAAAACTTCGAGAAATTTATCAAATACTCTATACTATGTTCTTGATAATTTTTATAAATATCATTTTCCCATTCTGCATAAGTACCAACTTTATTACACTCTTTTCTCAAATATTTTTTTCTCAATAGTTTTATATTACATACCTCCTTATAGCGTTTCCATTCTAGATTTTTATCAAATCCATATAATAGTTTTTTCATAAAATACCCTCTTTTCTTTTTCTTTACTAATAATATGACAAATCGTTCACTTATTTTGTTAATTGTTTAAATAAAAACTTCTCCCATGATGAAAACTCACAGGAGAAGTCTACTTAAAATTTTTAGTTTATATATTAATATTATTTTTTCTGAATTCTATAAGCATAAAACCTATATAAAAATGCAATCAATAACATCGCTCCGAACGGTATACAATAAACAGAATTCGTAAATACCCATATAAACGGATTAATCATTATTACACTTGCAAAAAGAAAAACACTTGCTGGAAATACAAAAAATATTATTTCTAAACCACACTTAAACTCTTTTTCTGCACACAGAAGAATCATGATAATACATATAATTAGATAGTATACAACATCAACTCCATTCCTTAAATATCCCAGCCATGCGGCTTTAGGATTAAAGCATTCCCATAGCTTTGCCTCATATAACTGTATTATCCTTGTTATAAGATAACGAAATATGAAGATAACTATTGTTGACAAATAGAGTCCCCAAAATCTAATTTTATTCTTCATGCTATTCCTCCTCATACATATCATTCCATTTTTCTAAATTAATTTCCTAAACTAATCTGTGCTCTTGCTGTATAAGATTTTCCTCCACTTGTATATGTTACCGATGAACCATACAGAATTTTTGCTGCATTAGTTGCATAAAAATATTGTATTCCTGTCGTGAGTCGATAATTTGTATTCAATTGCGGACTCGCAATTGTTTTAGAGTTACTTTCATTTTTAGCACCTCCGCTGCTTCCACCTTGACTCAGAACATTGAGAACCAAATTACGTAAGTTACTCTTCACAAATCTTGTAATTGTTGTTGTTCCTTTTGTAACTTTTAACATCTTAATTCCACTATTATCATAATAGCTATAATAAGCAACATTTTTTATCGTTATATCACTCTGCTTAGACTGATCAGTAGTACTTCCCGAACTGTTTGCTAATGGAACAACATACGTATAGTTAGTAACATTATATAATTCCTCTGTATTTCCAGAATTATATGTTCTTTCCATAATTGGCTCTTCTGAAAATATATTATATGATACCTGCATATACTCGTCGTCTAACTGTTCAACTTCCTTAGACACCTCTGCTACTTCACTTAACTCTGCTAGAACTTCCTCCGGCATATTCTTTGTCATATCATACTTGTCTTCTAAAGCAGCCAACTCTTCTGTTATAACATCATCATATACTTTCTGCGAAACAACTATGTCTTCAGAATTATCTTCTGGCACTAAAAAATCAGTTCCAGCATAAGTTGGAATACTACTTACTAGTGTCAAAACAATTGCACTTACTAATGCGACTCTTCTTTTCATTGATTTTCCTCCGTAATTTTCTTTATAGATTGTCTTCTAAATTTTAACTACATACCACGAATTAAACATTACACTGTGTTTCTCTTGACTTTACAGTACTAATTTTCTCTTTCTCGTGTGTATTATAAGATTCCTAAATTTAAAGATTTGAAACTTCCAAATAATTTTATTCCTCTCGCTCTTAAATTGTACCTCCTACAAAAATAATTGTTTTTTGTTTCCTTAATTTGTACAAATGTATTTAACTGCAGTTTTCTTGTTTTTACACTACACCAGTAGTATAAAAAAGTCAAAGTATTTTTTTTAATATTATACAGTATTTATTTATATAATTTATAAGGGGATGTGAAAAAGAATAGTCCCGAAAAAAAGGGACCTAGGGTTTATTACAAAACCTTGAGATCCTTCTTTCTGTTATAATTAATTTGTGACAAAAATATTAACATAATCTATTCTAACCCAAAACAAGAAGTTTTTCCACTGCTGATTCAAGATTATCTGGATTATCTTGATCTCTGTGATTCAGTGCTGACATTTGACAGATTTATGTCGAATAGCTATATATCATTACGTGAACTGGAGGAACAGTGTAAAGTTAATCTCCGCTTCATGTATCTTATATTTTCCCTTTCCGTTTTAATTTTCTCACTTATTGCAAGACATTTGTATAAAATTGACCATACAGTATCCACAAATAATATTACTTCCTGGAGCTGCATATATTTTCTTTTTACATATTGGACAATAATATTGTACAGATTTATAATCTAGTTGCTCATAATCTACGCATTTTTTTATATTATCTAAAATTTTTTCTATGCTCATTTCGCTTAAAATTTCTTCCATTAAGCTCGTACTTATATCTATTACTTGATATCCACTATTTTTATTATAATCAACAACCAATCCTTTTTCATTTGCTATATCTCTGAAAATCTTATTATGATACTGACCTCCTCGGCTAGTATCTTTTTTATTTTGCTTCCAACAATATATATGCACCATTTGATGCAGCATTTCTAATACAATATTCTTATCGTTATCTAAACTTTTCTGATTTATATCTATTTGGCATACCTTGTTTTGCTTATATTGGATATTCCACCCTTTTTTTCTGTATCTTGCATTATGCATACGAAAATATGGAACTGGAAGATCATTATTATACAATCTTTTATTTATGATTTTATACAATTGTTCCATTTCCTCTTCCAAATACATAATGTCTTCTGCACCCTCCACTTTATAAATTTAATTCAAATAATTTTATCTGCTTGCAACAATAATCCAACAATGCTTGAAAATACAAATCTGATGCTGTACATTTTTTTCTTTAGCTATTCTTTGAAATTCTGCTTTTATATCAGCCTCAATATATGCCTGTTCTATTTTATCTCTTCTTACATATCCAGGATCTGATTTCTTTTTAATTAATAATCTTGGCTGCACGTATCTCTCACCTTTTAAAAATTCTGCAAAAGCTTTATTATGCAATAGTGTCCTTGGAATTCCAGTCTTATCCAATACATTTTGTTCTAATAGTTGCAAGGATTCATTCACAACAAATGATGTTTTTTCTTTCATATTCTCACCCATTATTCTATTCAAATGTCTGGACTCCAGATCTGCATAGCCAATGATTGCATTCATAGGAGTTCTGATGTCATAAGACATATTGAACAGAAATGTCGATTTTGCTTTATTTGCACATTCTGCTTTTAATTTTGCTTCCCGCAATTCCTCCTCTTGTTTTAATTCCCGCGGTTTTTCATCTGTCACATCTCGATTTGCGATCAGCACTGATGTAACATTTCCATTTATGTCATAACTCTGAGGAACGACCATGGAAAGAAACCATGATCCATTCTTCTTTTTGAATTCGGAAGACATAGATTCTTTATTATGAAGCCGTGCTGCCATGGTTTGTATATCAAAAAAATCTATATACTTCTGTACAAATGGCTTTTCTATAATATCTTTAATAATATCGAACTGAGGATCCCAATCTACTCTATTTTCTTCAAAATCCATATCCATCTTCCTGGATCTTTTGACGAGTTCAACCTTCTTTGTTTTTAAATTCAATCTGGAGATATGGTAATAGGCAGTGCCTAATGCATGAAGTGACTGCCGGGTTTTTTCCACCTGCTTTCCCAATGTAACAGGGAACTCTTCACCGTTCATCTGTTCCAGATCTGGTGTTGACTGATGCAGATTTCTTACTTCAATCCTGATTTTACCTCTTCGTTTTACATCAAATTTAAATGATTCTAATTTGCTGCCATTTCACAGGCCCTGTAGCTTTGCGCCGCGGACTTTCGTCTGTTTTGCCACAAATGTTATTTTTATAATATCATGCCATGTTTTTTCTTGTCTGTTCTTTTCTGCTTTAAAGCGAAAAAAATAAAAGAGCCCAACGCATTCCACATCTTAAACGGCACGTTGGGTTCTTTTACTTTTTATTTTTTGTTATATCCCATATTTTTTTAAATCTACTTTTCCATCGATTACCTCAATCCCGTCTGCTTCCAGCAATTGTGCCTGCACACTTTCTCCTCCAAAGGCAAATGCACCGGCTAATTCTCCTTTCGCATTGACCACACGAAAGCAAGGAATATGTTCCGGATCCGGATTCTTATGAAGCGCATTTCCAACTGCTCTTGCCATCTTTGCATCTCCTGCCAGCTCTGCAACTTTACCATAAGTCGCAACATGACCTTTTGGAATCTTTTTCACTGCCTCATAGATTCTTTTCGTCGGGCTGTCCGTAATCAGATCATAGCTCTCGGAAATCATTCTTTGAATTTCATTTTCAGGAATAGAACCATCTAAAATGATGGTATTCCAATGTTCCTTATTCTGATGATACCCTGCAATAACAGAGGCATAAGTACTGCGCCAGAAATCTCTCCACTGCGGATCAACTTTAACATTTAAATTAACATATCCATTTCTTTCATAAATCCATAAAAATGTTTTCTTACTTCCTTTTACTCTTACCAGTTGCCAGCCCTGATCGCGAAATGGTCTTTCTTCATACACATTCGGGAAAGATCGCGCATACTGCAAAACTTCTTCTCGCGTTCTCATACTAAAAACCTCCGTTCCCTGCAATCATTAAAAAAAATAATTATTTGTAGTCTGACATTTCACATCTACAAATATATATAATCATTCATAACTGGCTGTAAACCATTCTTTTTCAGCGCATCGAACACTTCATCCACCGTTCTTCCGTCTGAAATCTCAAACTGGTCGTCACCTTTATCTTCGATATCTTCCACATGACTTCCAATTCCTGTGCTGACTCCTGCGGATATCTTGGTCGCTGCAATATTTACCAGATTATCACGAACACGGGCACATTCTCTTGTAGACACCGTAATACTTGCAAATGGCATGAACAGACGATATGCACAAACTACCTGAAGTAACTGCGGCTCATGAACATCCATCGGGTTAATGCGATCATTATTAATGATCGGACATAATCTTGGACAAGAAAATGCAATCTCTGCATGCGGATATTTTCTTTGAAGCAAATATGCATGATAACCTGTCGCGAAAGCATCTTTGCGAAAATCATCCAGTCCTAAAAGCGCTGCAAAGCCAACACCTCGCATGCCACCCTTAAGTGCACGTTCTTGTGTGTTCAATCTATATGGAAAAATCCTTTTATGTCCTGCTAGATGTAATGTTTCATACTTATCTGAATTGTAAGTCTCCTGGAAGACTGTCACATAATCTGCTCCGCATTTATGAAGGTATGCATACTCATCCGAATTCATCGGATATACTTCAAGACCTACCACTTTAAAATATTTTCGTGCAATCTCGCATGCCTTTCCAATATACTCCACATTAGATTTTGTCTTACTCTCACCTGTAAGAATCAATATTTCCTGAAGTCCGGTCTTGGCAATAGCAGCCATCTCTTTTTCAATCTCTTCTTCATTAAGCTGTGCACGGCGAATCTGATTATGACAGTTGAATCCACAGTAAATACAGTAATTTTCACAGTAGTTTGCAATATAAATTGGCGTGAACATATACACACTGTTTCCAAAATGCTTTCTTGTTTCAATCTGTGCTTGCTGCGCAATCTCTTCTAAAAGCGGAAGTGCTGCCGGCGAAAGCAGTGCCTGAAAATCCTCTGGCGTCCGGTTATCATGCGCCAGTGCTCTTCTTACATCTGCCTCTGTATATTTATCATAATCATATGCTTTCATTGCAGAAATAACCTGATCCATCACATCAGATTCTTCCAACTGCTCCATATCCGGAAGATACTTCATATGATCGATACGATTCTTTTTCATATCTTCCAGTATTTCTTCATTTACAATACTTTCATTAAAATGACCATCTTTTTTACTGGTCTGCATTGTTTCTACCATCGCTGTTACATTGATCCTCTCGTATATCTTTTCTTGTATATCTTTATACTTGTATTCTGTTATCAGTGCAATTTACTCATGCAAAAATCCTGTTAATGGTGAAGACGCACTTGCTCCTTTATCCAGTATTCTTCCTAATCCGGAAAGATAAGCACTTCTTCCTGCCTCAATTGCCTTTTTAAACGCTTCAGCCATAACCTGGACATCTCCTGCTGTCGCAATAGCAGTATTGGCCATCACTGCTGACGCACCCATTTCCATAGCTTCACATGCCTGTGACGGACGACCGATTCCTGCATCAACGATAATTGGAAGATCAATCTCATCAATAAGAATCTGGATAAACTCTTTTGTACAGATTCCCTTATTTGAACCGATTGGAGAACCAAGAGGCATCACACAGGCTGCCCCTGCATTTACCAAATCTCTGGCTGCATTCAAATCCGGATACATGTATGGCATAACAACAAACCCTTCTTTTGCAAGGATCTCTGTTGCCTTGATTGTCTCGTAATTATCCGGAAGAAGGTATTTCGAATCGTGAATAACTTCAAGCTTTACGAAATCTCCACAACCCAGCTCTCTGGAAAGTCTTGCAATACGAACTGCTTCCTGCGCATTTCTGGCACCGGATGTATTCGGAAGAAGTGTTACGTCCTTCGGCACATAATCCAGAATATTATCAAGTCCGCCTTCATTAGCACGGCGCAAAGCAAGTGTTACGATTTGTGCTCCTGCTTTTTCAATACATGCTTTCATAAGCTCCAATGAAAATTTTCCAGATCCCATAATAAAACGGGAAGTAAATTCATGTCCTCCCAGGATTAATTTGTCTTCGTTTGTGTTTGTTGTTGTCATTTTTTTATCCACCTTTCTTTGTTTACTCATAAATTATGATATCTGCTATTCGCATATCGTGAAGCTTAGAAGCTTCCGCCGCCCATAAAATGCAGAATCTCTACAACATCTCCATCTTTCAGTACAGTTGTATCGTAATTTTCTCTTTTGATGATCTCCTCATTCAATTCTACTACTACCTGCACCGGAATATAATTACATGCTTTCAAGTATTCCGTTACCGACACTGGATGTTCCAGCGTTCTGTTCTCTCCATTGACTGTAATCATGGCTGCTCCTTTCCGGAAATGCGAGTGCGCATCCTGTCGGAGGCTTTTTATATAAAAAGAAATGTAATTTCCTATTATATAAAACAGAGTTCACAAAGAAATACACCCGCGGTGGTGCACCCCTTCATGAACTCTGTTCACTCTCAAAATTTCCTATATTCTATGATTCGCACCTGGCTTAGAAGAAAAGACGTGGTTTTCTATGCATAATAAAGGAGATACACCAATGTATCTCCCGTAACATTATCTTATACGTTCCTACGTTGGCATTATCCAAATCAGGTTCTGGGTCGAAGTTGAAGACTTCCTCTCAGCCTGCTATCACAAGCTCCCCTTTTATTTACAATGCCTAGTATAAATCGATTTTTATTTTGTGTCAAGAGCACTCGGTAATTTCTTCATTGCTTTCTTCACCTACTTATCTATAAACACGGATATTTTTATCTCCGTCTCGTCTCTTGTATAGACGATGCCATGAATATACTTGCCATCATCAGTCACTTTGCTGATGATATTGTCATAGCATGTTTCTCCTTTGTACTGATACTGCTTGACTAACTGAGCTTCTTTCACTTCTTTCGTGTCCAGTTTTTCCACCGGAAAATACACATATACTTTTTCAGAATTTGTATCAAATGCATAGGCACTGGCTACCTGCTTCGCATCAATAAATCCATTCCCATTCCAATTCTCCTGTGAATCCAGACTGGTTTTTTCAAGTATGATCTGATCCTTTGGATTTTCTGTAATCAGGATAATATCATCCTGAATTTTTTTCTCACATTTTACATAGGTATCTTCACCCGCACCCACAACACGATATCCATTCATCAGATACAGTTGATTCTCTATTCCATTTTCAATCGGCCAGCCAGCCAGATTATAATATGGACACCGAACCGTCTGATATGCTTCCCGGCTCTCGTAATCCGTAAGCAATATTGTATCAACGCCTGTCTTCTGGCTTATCTGCGATACAGGAATCTGTTCTACGTCCTGATTGGCATAAGATACAACAGCTCTTGCAGATTCCTTCTGTAAGACTTCTGCCAGATTTTCCCCATCATAAAATGTGTGGATCATTCCATTTTTTTCGTCTTTTACCGTTCCATACTCACCATAACATACATAGTCACTCTCTGCGTGAAGTCCTGTGATGTTATACATTTCTTGTGCAAATGCTGTGGCAATCTCCTGAAACTGATAATTATCAAGCCCGTCCGTATTCTTTTTCTGCCCTGATATCGCAACTAAAAAATCTGCCCCCTTGTACTTCATTTTCACGAATACATTTCCGGTGGGAGAAGGGAAAAAATCCGGCACCGGACTGGAACTGTATTTCTCACAGTTTATCTCTGTAATCTTTGCATCGATTCCATATTTTTCTCTTATATAATTTTTCGCATTTCCCCGTCCTTGCTTTTCATAACGCTTCATTTCTCTCTTTTCTTCCAGCGTATAGCCACAACCTGTCACTGTAACCATTATCAAAGCAACAAGGATCCAATAAACGGCTTTTCTTTTTCCCATACATCTCCTCCCAATCCATCCCCTCATTTGCTATTACTTTTTTAATTATACTGCTCTTTATAAATCTCTGTCAATTTTATACAACAGACACCTTGTTATTCCACACAGAACCAGTTAAAATATACTTTGCAAATGAATGTTGCAAATATTATCTCAGTCGAGAAGACTCCCACCTCTTCAGGTGGTGAGTAATAGCAAATTTGTCTCAGTGGGAGTTAGGTCTCCGACTGAGATAAACGCTCCGCGAGGATGCGCAGTGATTCTGATAGGAATATGTCAGCTTCTCTGACCAGAATCACGCGCCAAGTCTCACGGACGTTCGACTTGAATTATGGGGGATTGTTACATATGAATAAGAAAAATCAATACGCAGACTCTGTAAAGGAAATGTTGATTCTGACGCTTGCTGTGGCAATTATTGCCGCTGCAGTCTACTTCTTCCTTGTACCAAGCCACGCTTCTGTCAGCAGTATCTCTGGTCTTGGAATCATTCTGTCAAACTTTGTACCGCTTCCATTGTCAGCAATCACTATGATCTTAAATATAGTGCTTCTGATTATCGGATTCTTTACATGCGGTCGGGAATTCGGAGCAAAAACTGTTTATACAAGCATTATGCTTCCACTGTTTCTGGGGCTTTTCGAAAAGATTTTCCCGGATTTTTACTCCATGACCGACAGCCAGGAACTGGATGTACTCTGTTATATACTGGTCGTAAGCGTCGGACTTGCAATTTTGTTCAATCGAAATGCCTCTTCTGGCGGACTGGATATTGTTGCCAAAATCATGAACAAATATCTGCATATGGATCTCGGAAAAGCTATGTCACTGTCCGGTATGTGTGTGGCTCTGTCCGCAGCACTTGTGTACGATAAGAAAACTGTAGTTTTAAGTGTCCTCGGTACTTATTTTAACGGAATCATACTGGATCACTTTATCTTCAATCAAGATATGAAACGGCGCGTCTGCATCATCACCCGGAAAGAAGAAGAGCTGCGCCACTTCATTTTATATGAACTTCACAGCGGGGCTACTATCTATGAAGCCATCGGTGCTTACACAATGGAAAAGCATAACGAAATTATCACCATTGTGGATAAAACAGAATACCAGAAACTGATGAAATACATCAATCAGGTGGATCCTAAGGCGTTTATCACAATCTACAACGTTTCCAATATGCGGTATCAGCCAAAAATTTAGTACACATTCTATATGACAAAAAATTGCTCAGACCTTACACGGTCTGAGCAATTTTTCTGTCATATGAGTTCTCACTCTTTCTTTTCCTACCAGTCGGTATACAAATCAATATTACCTTTTCCACTTCCACTATCATAGACTTTTCCAGCTCCAAGAGATGTCTCGACCACGGTTCCTTTTGGATAGTCATCACTGGCAAGTACAATATAACCATCTTTGTCACGGATTGTTCCGTCACTCGCAATATGACGTCCCGGAATGTTAAGTCCTGCTCCCGGAAGTACCTTCTGTGAATAATAGGTTTCAGTATGTCCGTTAAACCAGATTCTCCCTTTGGATGGTGTCAGACCACCGGAAGGAATATTATACTTTCCATGACTGGAACTGCTCCCGGAGTTATTATTACTTCCGGAATTAGAAGGTTTGGAAGAGCTGTTATTATTGGAACTGCTTCCGGAAGTATTATTTCCAGTGGAAGCTGATGCCTGCTTTGCCGCTTCTTCCTGTGCTTTTTTCTGCGCTTCTTCCTCCTGCTTTGCCTCTGCCTCACGCGCTGCCTGAAGCTGCGCATTCACAGTCGCAAGATCTGTGGAAGTTGCTGCTGCTTTCGCCTGAAGATTCTGCTGCTCAGTATTTAACTGACTCTGTAAATCTGTCAGTTCCTGCTGCTGGCTCTTAAGATCCTCTTCCTGCGTCTCGATACCTTGACGTATCTCCATCATGTTCTCCAACATTTCCTTATCATAATCGGTAATGTTCTGAATGAACTCGGCTTTGTTGAGGAAGTCTCCCATACTGTCTGCAGTAAACAGCATAGTAATCATTGTCTCTGAACCATTTTCATACATGTACTTAATACGAGTCTTCATCGTTTCATACTGCTTTTCCTCGTTATTACGAGAAATCTGAAGTGATGCCTCCAGGCGGTATACTTCATTGTTCGACTCTTCAATTTCCGCTTCTGTCTCAGCAATCTTATTGCTGATCGTAACCAAATCCTGATTAATCCCTTCCAGTTGACTTTGAAGATTACTGGTCTTATCTTCAAGGCTTTTGACCTCCGCTGCATGCACCGGCATTGCTGACAGTGCGACACCGAACGCACAGACAAAGGCTGCCCCACGTCTTGCGATCCGTTTCTTATGCATGTTCATAAATGTAATCCTTTCTTGTTTGTTTTGGGGTTAACACTAAGATATTATATACTATTTTTTCAAAAAGAACAACCTTTCTTTGCACAGCACGTTTTTTATCAGAAAGTTCAAGAAATAATTTTAACCTTTTCCTTGATGTTTTTTAACCTTTTCACATATTTGTTATACTATTTCTCACTGGCTTTCATTTTCAAAAGTGCTGCATTTACCACATGCTCCACCAAAATTGAAGTCGTGACTCCGCCAACTCCTCCTGGAACCGGTGTAATTGCATCTACAATCGGTTCTGCCTCATCAAATGCTACGTCTCCGCACAGATTGCCTTCTTCGTTCACATTGATTCCCACGTCAATAACAACCTGCCCCGTTCTTAAATGTTCTTTCTTTATAAATCCTGCACTTCCTGCTGCCGCAACTACGATATCTGCAGCCTGTACTTCCTGCTTTATATTCTTAGTCTTTGTATGACAGACTGTAATTGTTGCATTTTTCTTCAGAAGCATCATAGATACCGGCTTTCCGACTACAAGGCTTCGTCCTACGATCACTGCTTTTTTCCCGGTACAGTCAATTCCATAATGGTCCAGGAGCCTGATACATGCACTTGCGGTACACGGCGCATAGCCCATCTCCTTTCCGGCAAATATACCTGCCATGGAAAGATTGGTAATTCCATCTACGTCCTTTTCTACATCCAATGTATTTAAGATTTTCTCTTCGTCCAGATGAGATGGCAACGGGCGGAAAACCAATACTCCGTGAATATCTTCCGCCTTGTTTAGTTTCTGGATCGTATCAATCACCATTTCTTCCGTTACATCTTCCGGAAGCAGAAACTTTTCATATGCCACAGATAATTTTTCGCAACGCTTTACAGCATTGCGCTCGTATGCAATATCATCCTGTTTTTCACCAATTCGGATAATTCCAAGTTTCGGCATCACTTGATGCTCTTTTAATGTTTTTACTTTTTCTTCAATCTCCTCATTCAATGAAGCAGTTACTTCTTTACCTAACAGTATCTGTGCCATTTTACGATTCTCCTTTTTCATTACCGTGACTTAACGAATCTCATTGCATACGTTTTCAAATATTTCATCCGCCTTCTTCTCATAAGTTTTTCTGAGACTGTCTGTCTCATCATTCAACTGTTGAGCTAATACACGATCTTTCATAGATTTTGTGTTAATATAAATGTTCAATGACGCGCCCTGCAGTGCAGACTTCAAAAGTGTTGCTCCGACTCCTGCATCACTAAGTGCAATCCGGCTTCCTTTTTCAGCAAACTCTTTCATCAGGTCTAATCCTCTTGCACAGGTTTTCATAATTTCAAGCGGTACTTCACATGCATCTTTTAACACAACTGCCATAACTTCTTCCTTTTTTGCAAGTTCTTCCGGCGTACTCTTTGGCAGACTGTACGCTTTGCTTAATGGTTCAAAGACCTCGGCATCTTTTGCCACAAGTTCAAGAAGCCGCTTTGTAATTTCGTCTGCTTCTTTTTTACAACGGATAATATCTTCTTCTACATCTGCATAACGCTTCTTACCGACAGTAAGACTTCCCACCATATTGCCGAGTGCCACTCCGATTGCTCCAACTAAAGCAGACGCTCCGCCGCCTCCCGGAATCGGGGCACTGCTTGCAAGGACATCAATAAAATCCTTGCATGAGTTTTCTGTAAAATCTATCTGTTTATCTAATGAACTCATAGTACGTACCTCATTCTCTAAATACTTTAAATCGTAAAGATTGTTATTATAATAACATTTTCTAAGTGACACATCAATTTCCATATTATCTAAATCTATGTGCCAATTTTATCTACATTTTGTAAAAACTATGACATTTCATAATAATGTGCATAAATACCACCACGTGCGATTAACTCATCGTGTGTTCCACGCTCTGCTATTCCATTGTCAGCAACGACCAGAATCTCATCTGCATTACGGATTGTGGACAAACGATGTGCAATTGTAATGGTTGTACGATTCTTTGCCAACTCTTCAAGACTCTGCTGGATCCAACGTTCACTTTCATTGTCCAATGCACTAGTCGCCTCATCCAGAATCAGGATTGGCGGATTCTTAAGGAAAACTCTGGCAATAGAAATTCTCTGCTTCTGTCCACCGGAAAGCCGGGTTCCTCTTTCTCCGACAAATGTTTCATATCCATCCGGAAGTTCCATAATAAAGTCATGGATATTGGCTTTCTTTGCCGCATCTTCAATCTCTTCCATCGTAGCGTCAGGCTTACCATATGCAATATTTTCACGGATACTTCCACAGAAAAGATAAACATCCTGCTGCACAAGACCAATCTGATTACGCAGACTCTCAAGGGTCAGCTTTCTCACATCTTTTCCGTCAACCGTAATCTTTCCACCTGTTACATCGTAAAATCTTGGAAGCAGGGAACAAATTGTTGTCTTGCCACTTCCAGAAGGACCAACCAACGCAATTGATTTTCCAGCCGGAATATGGAACGATACATTTTCCAGAACCGGCGTGTCATCATCACTATAATGAAAGAAAACATTTTCATAATTCACATCTCCCTTCACGTCATCAAGCAGCTCTGCATCCGGTGCATTCGTAATCTCAGGCTCTGTCTCGACCACGTCCAGAAATCTCCGAAATCCGGACAGACCTTTCTGCATCATCTCAGTCAGCTCCACAAGAATCTGAATCGGACTGATAAAGATTCCG
The DNA here is from genome assembly GCF_900290215.1 of Dorea sp. Marseille-P4042. Classification (NCBI taxonomy): domain Bacteria; kingdom Bacillati; phylum Bacillota; class Clostridia; order Lachnospirales; family Lachnospiraceae; genus Dorea; species Dorea sp. Marseille-P4042. Next base: position 910,550 of record NZ_OLMI01000001.1, read on the forward strand.
ATATAAAGCGCATACATAGCAAGATCAGCTACTTCCATCTGACCATGGGCTATGAGCCAGCCTCCAAATACAAGCGTAATCAGATACATCATGCCCTGAAAGAACAGATTTCCACTCATAAAGCTTCCCATACACTGATAGTTCGCTTTCTTAGATAAAAGAAATCCATGATTGCTCTCCATGAACTTCTCCCGCTCAATCTCTTCATTTGCAAAAGACTGTACGACACGGATTCCGGCAAGCGTATCCTGCAAACTGGAATTCACGTTCCCGATTTTCTGCCTGTTATCCATAAATGTTGTCTGCATCTTCCGGTTCTGGCTGCCCGAAAAGAAAATCATAAATACAACCATTACAAGAAGCGGGATTGCAAGCTTCCAGTTGATCAGGAATAAAAATACAAAAGAGCCGATAATTTTAATCAGCGAGATAAATAAATTCTCCGGTCCGTGATGCGCAAACTCCGCAATATCAAACAGATCCGATACCAGTTTACTCATCATCTGTCCGGAATTGTTCTGATCATAATAAGAAAACGATAATTTTTCATAATGATCAAATAATTGTTGGCGCATATCGCGCTCCATGTGCGCTCCCATCATATGCCCCTGATAGCTGACATAATATTTACAACATGCCTGAAGAACATAAATCAAGAACAACACAATCCCAATCGGTACAAGATTACGCATAATTGAAGACGCATTTTCCACAAACAACGTCCTCGTAAGTGTCCGTAAAATCTGAGGAAAAGCCAGATCCACCAGGCTGATTATCGCTGCACAGGCAAGATCTAAGAAAAAAACAGCTTTGTATGGCGCATAATATTGAATAAATCTCTTTAACGTATGCATTTAAAAACCTCTTTCTACTCAAAATCGCTAGTAATATTATATATACAATTTTGAAAATATATCATTGGGGACGGGGTTTTTTCAAAAAAACCCCGTCCCCAATTAAACTTTAACCTGTCCCTTTTTGTAATCGTCAAAACAATTCCAATTATTTCAAAAAGTCTGGATCTTCAAAATAGTTTATCTTCATAGAATTTTTTACATCTCGAAGTGTTTCTGCAGCTTTTGCCTCTGCAACCTTGCTTCCTTCTTTGAGAATGTCGTATACATCCGGAAGTCTCTTCTCCCATGATTTTCTTCTCTCGCGGATTGGTGCAAGTTCTGCCTGCATTACATTGTTCAGGAATTTTTTTACTTTTACATCTCCAAGTCCACCGCGTTTGTAATGTTCTTTCAGTTCCTCCAGGTTTGCATAATCTGGAAGAAATTCGTCTACATAATCCTGCTTGCAGAATGCATCAAGATAAATGAATACCGGGTTGCCTTCTACCTGCCCTGGATCTTCGACTCTTAAGTGATTCGGATCTGTGAACATGGACATAACTTTTTTCTTAATGTCTTCTGCTTCATCTGACAGATAAATACAATTTCCAAGTGATTTACTCATCTTTGCCTTACCGTCGATTCCCGGCAGTCTCAGGCATGCTTTGTTAGATGGAAGAATAATATCTGGCTCTGTCAGTGTCTCACCATACACGCTGTTGAATTTGTGTACGATTTCTTTACACTGCTCCAGCATCGGCAGCTGATCCTCTCCTACCGGTACAGTTGTTGCACGAAACGCCGTAATATCTGCTGCCTGACTAATCGGATAGCAGAAAAATCCGACCGGAATGCTTGCCTCAAAATTCCTCTGCTGAATCTCGGCTTTTACTGTAGGGTTCCTCTGTACCCTGGACACTGTAACCAGATTCATATAATAAAATGTAAGCTCTGTCAGTTCCGGAACCATAGACTGAATGAAAATATTAGATTTTGCCGGGTCGATTCCGCAAGCAAGATAATCCAGTGCCACATTCATAATATTCTGTCTTACTTTCTCTGGATGTTCCGCATTGTCTGTCAATGCCTGAGCATCTGCAATCATAATATAGATTTCATCATAATCACCGGAATTCTGCAATTTCACACGCTCCTGCAGTGATCCTACATAATGTCCCACATGAAGACGTCCTGTTGGTCTGTCACCGGTTAAGATAATTTTCTTCATTTTTTGTTCTCCTTAGCATATATTTTACATAATCTGTATCCATATACAATTACATGTCTTTATAATCTGCCTGCTTTCCTTATATTATCTATGCTTAAAGCGTAGATTCAAAGCAAGCAATATCTAAGCAGGCAATATCTAAGCAGGCAATATCTAAGCAGGCAATATCCTTGTTCATTATAAGCTTTTCTTAAGAAAGCGTCAATACACGAACACAGTAATTCGTTAAACTGTAGGTTTAGGAGGTTTATCCTGTAAATCTATATTACAAATCTATACTGTAATTCAAGAATGCCTCGGCATTCTTGCTGCGAGGTGCGCGTCATGCAATTGCATGACATACTTCTACTGCGCACCTCTGCAATTCTGCCGGAGGCTATATCAGCTGGGGGATGGGCTCCCACCACTGATACCAGCTTGTTTCTCACCACCTATGGAGATGGGAGTCATCTCCCAGCTGATCTATTCTTTTATTATTATGCTACACCTTGTTGTCCTTTCTTACATGCTACTTCGAATTCTCTTAATTTTCTTTTTGCTTCTTCACTCAGATTTCCCGGCACATCAATCTGGACCGTCACATATTGATCTCCATGCTGATTCTTATCTTTCATAGAAACAATTCCTTTGCCTCTCAAACGAATCTTTGTTCCGGACTGAGTTCCCGGATTAATCTTACACAATACATTTCCGTGAAGCGTCTCAACCTTCGCCTCACCGCCAAGTACTGCTGTTGTGAATGGAACTCTGACTGTTGTGTAAACATCCATGCCCTTCCGTTCATATCCTGGTTTTGATGCGACTTTCACTTTCAGAAGAAGATCTCCTGCTTTTCCGCCATTGATTCCCGGATTTCCTTTTCCGCGAAGCCGAATACTCTTACCCGTATCAATGCCGGCCGGAATCTTTACCTCCAATGCTTTGCCTACTGCTTTTCCATTATTTTCCGTCAAATGTATGACTTTCTCACAACCAAAGGCAGCTTCGTCAAATCCTACTGTAATTTCTGCTGTAACATCTGCTCCGTCCTGGCTGTAATTTCCATACGATCCACTTTCGCCAAAGCCACTTCCACTAAAACCAGTGCCGCCAAAGCCACTTCTTCCAAAGCCACTTCCACTAAAGCCACTCCTTGATCCTTTCGAAGAACTTCTTGTAGCGCCGCCAAAGCCACCAAAGCTTCCTCCAAAAATGTTCTTCAGGAAATCGTCCATATCGCCATTTCCTTCAAAATGATATTCATGGAATGTACCGTCCGGTCCTGCATACTGGTAAGTACCGCCTCCATTTCTGCTATAAGCGCCACCATAAGCACCACCTGCTGCACCGCTTCCATCGAATGCAGCATGACCAAACTGGTCATACATTTTTTTCTTTTCCGGGTCACTTAATATATTGTAGGCTTCTGTTGCTTCCTTGAAGCGCTCTGCCGCCTGTGCATTTCCCTGATTTGTATCCGGGTGGTATTTTTTTGCCAGTTTCCGATATGCCTTTTTTATTGTGTTCTTGTCTGCATCCCGGCTAATTCCTAGGACTTCATAATAATCTCTTTTTGCTGACATAATCTGTTCCTCCCTTAGTTTGCTGTTTTTCATATTCAAGAATGTCTGCAGATTGTATTCTGATACCCTCTGATATCTTAAATCACCCCACAGGAATTTACCTGTGGGGTAATCATATCTGCCATAAAACATAATTTCTCGATTACTTCAGAACTCTTTTTGTTCTACTTGTAATATAACACTCATTTTTTATAATGTCAACATAAGATTATATTTTTTTAACGCCCGGAATTATTCATATTTACAACCAATAGGCTCGCCCATTTTTACCAATGTCTCTGCCTGTGCTTTTGTATTGTGGATAATATCCTTGTCCGGTTCTGCCATGCCAGGCTCTGTCATCACCACAATCGTAGAACCACCGAATTCGAACATTCCTTTTTCGTCACCACGTTTTACCTGAGCAGAATCTTCTTCATGATTATTGATTTTTCCAACCATCAAAGCTCCTACTTCCATAAGAAGGATTGTTCCTAGCTCCTTTGTCTTTAGAAGACAGTATTCCCTCGAATTCATTTTGTAAATTGGATAATAATCATTTGCCACTGGGTTCACTGTATGAAGTACGCCGCGAATCTTCCGCTGTCTTGACTTTCTTCCATCTGCCACATAGCAGTACCGGTGATAATCATCCACGGTCAGACGGATCACATAAATCCAGCCGCCCATATAACGTTCTGCCAAACGCTCATCTTTTAAAAGCTGCGCTGCCGAGTACTGTGTGTGTTTGATCCAGAATCTCCCTTTCCGCGTGATTGGATACGCAGTGACTTTTCCATCGCTTGGGCTGATCAGAATATTTTTCTGTTCATTGATCGGTCTTTGCTCCGCCTTGATCTTCCTTGTAAAAAATGCATTATAGGAATTAAATTCCTGCTTTTCATAAATGCCAAGATCAATGTGATTCTTTTTTACAAAGGAAGGGATTATCCTCCTGGAAAGTCTTGTACTTAAAAACTTTCCACAAATATCAGAAACTGCCGGAGACAAAAATGGGCGGAGCAGCATTCTGGTCAGCGCATGACCATAAATAACTTCTAACAGGTGATCCTGTCCAGTCGTTCCGTCTATTTTCATTCCATCACGAGTGATATATGTCACAGCCATGTCTTTTCCCTCACTTAATGTTCAATCTCTCATATATTCTTTCATGATTCCACCTGGCTTTGCAGGAATTCTCTACCAGATATGCAGTCCATGCAGCACTGCCAGTGCGACAATGACAACCATGACAGTCTGTCCCAGCTTCTTCGGCTTGCGGAGTCTGAAATTTGTGATAAATAAAAGTCCGATGATCAGTACAAGTGCATGCAAGGCAATGATAAAATCTTTGCCAAGTATCGGACGGAACACATATAAAATAGGAAGTGCAACTGCCATAGAAGTAATCGGAAGTCCTTGATAACATTCCCTGTTTTCCGTGGTCTCTTCCTGACGGATTTCTTCAGACACATTATACCATGCCAGACGGATCAGTCCTGCCAGCACATAGAACATCAGAATCGTAACTCCGATACCATGGTTCATTCCCATACGATATGCGATCAATGTCGGACCCACACCAAAACAGATAATATCTGCCAACGAATCAATCTGAATTCCAAACTTTTTCTCCACTTCAGTACGATTTTTTTTCGTCCGGGCAATCTTGCCGTCAAACATATCACAAAATCCTGACAGTGCCAGACAGACAATCGCCATTCTCGGATAACCATTCATAGAAAACAGCATTCCTCCCATCGAAATCAATACACTTACATAAGTCAGCACTACTGTGTAATCATATACACCTAACATCATTCATTTTCCTCAACTTTCTTGTCCCTTTTTAACATTTCTTCCTATTGTAAAATTCGCAAAAATTGTAAGCAGTGCACTTAAGAGCAGCTCGGTGTAATATCCCAGGCCACGGCTTAAGAGCATTCCCGGAAGCAATAACTTACTTCCAAATATTGGTAAAAATATTCTTAAAAATAACTGTTCGCTGATTCCCATTCCTCCTGGCAGTGGCAACATATCCACAGCCACAGAGATGGTTCCCTGCAATATAATGATGACAAATGCAGAACTTCCGGAGAGTCCAAATGCTTTATATACAAACCAGGTTACCGCGAACAATGCAAATCTCTGGAATACTGTAATTGCAAACACTTTCACAAGCACCCATACATGCTCCCGCAGATACACCGCCGTCGCACGGTACTGATCCATAGAAGCATTCACCTTTTCAAGTCTTGAACTCTTTTTCTTCATCAAATGCATTTTTTCCAGAAGGTCAAGTCCTTTTACAAGAATTGATCTTGCAAGCATCGGATGAAATACAAGTACCAGCATTCCTGACACACAGAATACATTGAGTGCCGTCCCCAGATAAAAAATATGACGAACCCGGTAAAGGTGTGCCTTAATAAAGCCCTGACCAAAAATTGTCAGTGTAACTCCGATTACCACAAGTACCAGCTTATATGTAATAGTCACGATCATAAGAACAAGCGTAGACACCGGAATCGGAATCTTCTCTTTTTTCATATAGTATATCTGAGCCGGCTGTCCGCCTGTCGCTGACGGAGTAATACAGCTAAAGAAAAAACCGACCGACGAAAATAAAAAACAGGTCCATTTTTTCAGTTTGATTCCAAGCGTATGCATCATATAAAAAATGATGATGGATTCACCCCAGATAAAAATCACGACACAGATCACACCCGGAATCAGCCAAAGCGGATTCACTGTCTTCACAATGTGGACGATTTTTCCCAGATCCTCCCCATGAAAGACGCCATACAGTGTTCCGGCAAATACAAGGATCAGGAATACTATATTAAATATCATTTTTTTCTTATCTGCCATTCTTCCTTCCCCCTGTCGGCTGTTTCCTTTTAGCCCGAAAAAACGAATCCTTCCATACATGTTTCAGCCGGTTAATGATATGTTGCAGCCAATCTGACATATTTTCAATGATTCTCTGATAAATCCGATATCCATTCGTACGTCTGCTTATCTGCCATGTTACTTCTGCCACCAAAATTCCACTAAATACATCAACCAGTACATGCTGTCTGAGTGCAAGGGTAGAAATAAATACCAGAGCTGCGATAATCTCAGACAAATTCTGGTACCATTTTGGAATATTTTTACATTTTCTAAGTCCTATACAGCAAAACCAGCTCGCCATACAGTGAATGGACGGAAACAAATTTATCGGCTTGTCAATCTGGTACAGAAAACGAACTGCACCAGTAAAGATGTCACTGCCTGTAAGTTCCGGTCTTGTATTTGTAGTTGGGAAAAATACAAAACAGACAAAACAGATCAACCGCGCATAAAAGTCAGCAGTAAAAAATTGATACCTGTGTTCCTCTTTCTGCGCCGCAATGAGTAGATAATTCACAACCCAGAATATATAGCATCCAAAATAAATTATGATGAATTGCGGCATAAATGGAACAATCCTGTCAACAGAACTCGACAGATTGCGTGCTGCAATTCCTGTTTTAATTAAGGGTGCACCCCAGTATACCACAGAATTCAACAAAAATGTAAATATCGGTGGCAATAAAATTCTTAAGATTTCTTTTTTCTCTTTTTTACACATTTTCTCTCTGCTTAATTTGTTCATAGTACCTATTTTATACGCAGAAAATAAAATAGCAACATATTTTAGAATATCTTAATAAAATTTATGAGTTTCCTTAAGAAACTGTGGAGTTTCGGCACTCTGCTAAGCTTTCCAGACCCTTTTGTCATATGCACACACGCTAAAAAGCCGACTAAATAAGTGATTTTCTCATTTAGTCGGCTGATCTATATTTTCAAGACTCATTCATAATCCTCAATGTGAATTTCCAGTCTGCCTGGCAAACAGATTTTTTATAAGAAGTCCTTGCAGGATACAAGAAGGTCTATCTTCTTCCACTGCGTCTCTTCGTCAATACAGTTTCCTTCTTCCACGGAAGCAAATCCACACTGCGGGGAAAGTGCAATCTGCTCTCCCACTACCGCTTTTGCTTCCTCATAACGTTTCTTAATTTCATCATGGTCTTCCAGAACAGGATTCTTTGTGGAGATCAGCCCTGCCACAAAGAGAGCGTCCTTATCTTTTAACACTTTCCAAGGTTCAAAAGAACCTGATCGCGCATCGTCATACTCTACAAAGAATGCATCATACGGAATGTCTGCAATGACTGGTGCCACTGCATCATAAAATCCAGAAAATAACGGATTCCCTTTGAAATTTCCTTTGCAGAAATGTGTTGCAACAACCATATCAACAGGCTTCTTTTCCAGTGCTTTTGTGGACACATTCCAAAACCAGTTCAACACCTCTTTCTGCGTATAGCCAAGTGCTTCTACTTTCTGTAAAAACTTCTTATCGATCAGGTAGGTCCATGAAGTATCGTCAATCTGCAGATAACGGCATCCATGATCATAAAAATCCAAAATTGCCTCCTGATAGGCCTTTGCAATATCATCAATCAAAGCTTTTAAATCTCTTCCATAATACGGAGTTTCTTTGTTGCCAAGCTGAAGGAAGTGATCGATCAGAATCATATTCGGACCGGAAATACATTTCTTCGCAGTCACACCTTCATACTGGGATGCCAGCCTGTGAAGATAATCCCATGCTTCCACCTCCGGGTGAACCTTATTCTTGTCATAGAAAATCTTTCCTGTCACTGTTCCAAGCTCGATTTCATTACTCGTTCCATTGATTTCCTTCGTAAAATGAATTGTATCAAATCCATCGAACTCTTTCAGCCAGTCCAGATGCCACCAGCGGCGGCGGAACTCTCCATCTGTGATAAATGAAAGACCATGCTCCACTTCTTTTTTAACCAGCTTTGCAATCTCCTCGTCCTCAACCTTTTTCAAATCTTCTCTTGTGATTGCACCACTTTTAAACTCTGCTCTCGCTTTTTTAATTGCCTCCGGGCGGAGGAAAGAACCTACAATATCATACTTTATCTGAATCATATCAAAATCTCCTTTTCCCATGTTTTTTGTTATCCTCTTCATGCATTACACTATACAAGAGAAAAGAAGATTTGAAAAATACATAAAAAGCGCAGTTTGTCATAACTTTAAGTTATGGCAAGGTGCATTTCTTAAGAAATTATTTTTCCATTGTGTCTGTTGGTCAGTATCGTTTAAATCTTCCTGATCTTGTGAAATATAATTGTCTCGAACAATATCTGCACTTTCTTCATATAAATGTTCCAGCGCCTCGAATTTTTCTTCAAACTGCCCGGAAAATTTGTTCCAGATCTGTGCATGATATTTCTGAAACCCGAAAAGATCTGTCAGATAACTAAACCGCTCCAAATCCTCAAATGTCATTTTTCTATTTTCAAGTAAAATATCTCTGTCCTTCTCTCCACAAAAATACAAAAATGCATATTTTTCAATATCTGCCTGATTCATATTCCGCCTCCTCTTTTTTGTTCCGTTTTGCCTCACTTTTACAACCGATTTTATCTTGATTCAACTGCAAAATCAATAGAAAAGGTGCAAAAAACGAGACGAAATTTGAGACCAATAAACGATACATTACAGATGTCGAAATCAATGCATTTACTTTCAAGAATGCCTCGGCATTCTTGCTGCGAGGTTCGCGTCATGCAATTACATGACATACTTCTACTGCGCACCTCTGCAAGTCTACACTCCGTTTCGGTCGGCGCAAAACCATTGTCCACCTGATATATTTTGATACTTATCCTCGTGGTGCTCCAGCCAGATAAAGACGCCAACACAAATCACTACAGAAATGAGTGAGCCTGCCGGAGCTGCACATTCCATTGGGAACAGCGTATCCTTAAAATGCACTGACGCATAGCTGCGAAGATATCCGGCTCCACTTACTGCAACTGCACCATCATTTGTAAATAATCCTACCAGCGGAACTGACACAAACTGTACGATAATCGTCATAATTAATCCATATGTCACCGTAATCATCAGCACATATTTAATGTCAGCTTTGCACGGTCGTGTTTTCCCACTCCGATATTCTGCGCCACAAGTGCTGAGATTGTAGACATCATAGACGATGGAACAAGGAATAAAATACTGATGATCTTCTCCACAATTCCAACTGCTGCCGCATCTGTCAGTCCTCGCTGGTTTGCAAAAATCGTGATTACAACAAAAGATACCTGGATGAAACCGTCCTGCAGGCACACCGGAACTCCGACCTTTAAAATATTTTTCATGGTCATGCGTTTCGGTCTGAAATCCGATTTTTCCAAACGAATTCCACCCTTTCTTTTCAAAATCACAACCATCGATACAACTCCTGTGCGCTCGTCGTTCCAAGGGCAGCACCGGCTGCATCCAACCCCAGCAATCCAATAAACAGATACTCCAGTCCGATATTGGCCGCACATGCCACCGCAATAAAATACATCGGACTCTTAGAATCCCCCATCCCCCGGAAAATGGAGCTGATAATATTATAAGCTGTGATAAAAGGAATCCCTATAAAACAAATAGTCAGATAACGAACTGTCCCTTCTACTGCCTCCGCCGGAATAGACATAATCCCAACAATTGGTCGGACAAGCACAAGAAGGACTGCCGCTCGTCAGATCTCTCTCCATAATAAAAATTACCTTTAAATTCTACTTCTGTATTTTCTCCATTTTACATATATTCTGGATTATTTCTTTCCATATTTTCTCTTTAAGCCCGGCATCTTTCCTTCCATCATTTTCAAGAACCTGTCTTTTTCTCCTGAATCCATTCCATCTTTCTCAATGATTGTGATCTGCCACTCCTTTGTAAAGAGAAGGAAATAATGCTCTGTCTCAATTAATGTATCCATAACTTCATATCTGACTGCATTTTTCCCACCGGAAAGCGGATTCTGGATCAGAATATCTGCATCACGAAATACAATTGGTGCGATCACTTCTTTTTTTCCATAAAGCTCATCCAATTTTTTCAGGAATCCTTTAATCTGTCTGCTCTCGATCATTTTTAATTCCCCATAAAAAATGACAATTGCAAATACTGCCAGCAACATCGTAGACGGTCTTCCTGCCAACATACAATATGCTGCCAGCAGCACAAATGCTGCACTGGCAATTGCACTGATCTTACGGATTCCCGGCTTGATCAGATATTTTCTCGCCTCTTTTAATGCTGACTCATTAATAACCGACTGTACTTCCATTTTAACCTCTCCTCATATTTTATTCCTTATCACTTTTCAGATATTACAGCATATTTTTCCAAGCCTCAGGCTGGCTCTGCCTCAGACTCGATTATTTCCTTGAAAAAATGTGTTTTATAAACACATAGAGTACAATTACAGATGCGCCTAAGTATCCAATTGCACCAAGTGCCGGGATGCCCAGAATCTTCGGCTTCATATCTGTCGTGCAGATAATGCTGGAACTAATAAGCAGCGCCATGACCCAAAGACCCATGACCACATTTCTCGTGACGCGGCGCAACAAATTCGCCAGGTCTTCTCCTGCATGCAGATCCAGATTGATCCTCGTCTGACCTTTCATGTAACCGTCTAAAAGATCTGCCACAAGAGCCGGAATATCCACTGCTTTTCTCATAGACAGATAAATGCTCTTCGCCCCGGATTTTGCTTCTTTTTTCCAGTCATGATTCTGGATAAACTGACTTTTCAGCCGGGATGCTGCAATCTCTACCATATTAATCTGCGGACTGATATCCGCAAGTACCCCCTCTACATGAGCAAGTCCTCTCACCAGCATAGTCAGTCCGTGGGGCATGGTGATTTTATTTTCCTTCATGACATCCATGAGATTCTGAAGGACTTCTGCCACGTCAATACTTCCCATATCTGCCGTTCCATACTTTGCCATCAAACCTCGAATGTCCTTATAAAGCTGGCTTGGATCTGGCTCTCCGCGAAATTCTCCAAGCGCCAGCACAGCATCCTGAATCATGCCGATATCATTAAGGGCAACACCTTCCACTGCCTTGGCAATCTGTTCCCGGTCGCGTTCTGTAAGTCGTCCCATCATACCCATGTCGATCCAGACAATCTTACCATCCCGGATTCGTACATTTCCCGGGTGCGGATCCGCATGAAAAAAACCGTCGTCCATGACCTGTTTGATGAAATTGTCCACATATTTGCTTCCTATTTCATTCATATCATAGCCATCTTCCAGCAAATGTTCCTTATCATCAATGGCGTAACCATCAATGTACTCCATCACAATAACCGAAGACGTGGTGTATTCTTTAAAAAGAACCGGCGTATCCACAAATGCAACGTCCCTGTTCTTCTCTTTGAACTCTTCCATATTCCCGGCTTCAATGATGAAATTCATTTCCTCTTGAGTGACCTTCCACAGCTCATTCAATACCATTTTAAAATCCACCATGTCAGTGATACTGATTGGTGGAACAAGGGATACCAGCTTGTGCATGAGTCCGATATCTCGCGCCATGGTCTCATAAATACCTTTTCGCTGTACCTTAATGACCACTTCTTCTCCAGTTTTTAACCGTGCCCGATGCACCTGCGCAATAGACGCTGAACCAAGCGGTGTCTCATCGATCCACTCAAATTCTTCCTGCCACTCATATCCAAAAGAGTCCCGAAGCACCTCCTCCACCTCATAAAAAGGCATCGGAGGTACATCGGAACACAACTTCTGCAATTCATCACAATAATTCTTCGGTAAAATATCTGATCTCAGAGACATCAACTGACCGACCTTAACAAAAGTCGGTCCCAAGTCTTCCAAAATCAACCTCAACTTTTCCGGAGTGATTCCTTTTGAAATTTCATGCTTGTGAAGAACCGCCGCTATTTCTCGAAATCTTCCTTTGTATCCATTTTCATTTTTCTTTTCGGACACGTTATTCTTCCTCTGTCTCAGTTTCTTCTACAGTTTCCATCTTACTGTCCGTTTCAGCTTCGGCTTCTTCTGTCTCCGTTTTCTCATGGTCATCGACATCTTCCACCTCAGCTGCTGAACCTGGAATATCATCGTCCTCTACGACCTCCGCTTCCACAACCTCTGCCTCATGTACCGTATGCATCTTTCCATTGGAAGCTTTGTAATCTTTGATCGTAGACTTCACATTATGCTTTAACTCTTTGTTGAGCACCTTTCCCTGCTCAACTGTCTCCTCACCTTTTTTTGCAAGAGTATCCAGAATATCTGCAGATTTCTCCACTGCATACGCTGCTGTTCCGATTCCTGCAAGTGCCAGTTTCTTTAATCCTTCTCCTAATCTTTCCATAAGTCATATCTCCTTTACGTCTATTCTAAAACTTCTATATCACGGAAGTTTTGTTCTAAATTGGATTACTGCAATATCTGCGCTATCTTCGGCAAAAATATAATGCCCCCTGCGATTGCTGCCATAATTGCCGCAATGAGCACTGCTCCTGCTGCGGTATCTTTTGCAACTTTCGCCAACGGGTGATATTCTTCTGTCACCATATCCACCACCGCTTCCACTGCCGTATTCACATGTTCCAGCGCCATGACCAGTCCGAACAGCACCATACAGATGCACCACTCAATCGCTGAAATCTTCAAAATCACACCCGCAATCACAACAAGCACTGCCGCCACACAATGAATCTTCATATTCCGTTCTTTCCGGACACAAGTAAAAATTCCCTGAAAGGCATAGCCGAAACTTCGATATAGCGGATCTTTCTTTTCCATCTTCATTCGAATCACCTGCTTTTATATATGTCACTATTATAACAAATTTCATTGATAATATCCAGTATGCCCGCAAGTTTTCCCTTTTCAAACTGTATACCAAAATTGTACAATTCAAAAAGGGACAGGTTAAACTTCAATTGGGGACGGGGTTTTTTTCAAAAAACCCCGTCCCCAATTGAAATTGTATTAATTGTCTTATTTATTTTTCCACGGCCACCGTATCTCTGCCTTGAACAGGTCTGCCTCTGTCTCAACATGGAAGTGTCCACCTTGCAGTTCTGTAAAGCTTCTTACGATTGCAAGTCCCAGACCGGAGCCCTCTGAATTTCTGGATCCATCACCGCGTACAAAACGCTCGGTAATCTCCTGTGGATTGAATGTCAATTCATCTTTCGAAACATTTTTCATCTGTACTACGATTTCATTTTCTTCTCTGAAAATATCCACAAATACCCTTGTATGTGGCATTGCGTATTTGGTAACGTTCACGATCAGGTTTTCAAAGATCCGGTATGTCTTTTGTCCATCCAGAACAGCCGTCATCTTTTCTTCCGGATAATTGCATTTGAATTCCAGATCTGTTTTTTCGATTTTTTCATCCAGCTCCAGTTTCACCTGTTTAAACAGGTTCACAACATCAACGTCCGTCAGATTCAATGTTACATTTTTGCTGCTTGCCTTACTGATATCGAACAAATCTTCAATCAATACCTTCAGGCGCATGGATTTTCGTTCCAGCACATCGACATACTCTTTCTTTTTCTCTTCGTCTTTTTCATCTTTCAGAAGATTAACATAAGTAATGATTGCTGTCAGTGGTGTTTTCAGATCGTGGGACACATTTGTAATGAGTTCTGTCTTCATACGCTGGCTTTTTATTTCCTCTTCCACTGCTTTTTTGTAGCCTTCCTGAATCTTTTCAATCTCTGGTTTAAATGGATTGAACATGCCAAGATCTTCCTTGATTTCCACATTCATGTTGCCTTTTGCCAATTCTCCGGTTGCTTCTAAAAGTCTGGCGTATTTTCGCTTTATGTCTTTGTAATATTTCCGCAAAATGAAGAATAATATAATGGAATATATGACAAGTGCCTGCATGCGATAGTCCCAGAAAAGACATACTAAAAATAATACGGCAAAGTTGCAAATAACGATTCTGAGTAAAATTTTGTTGCTCTTATCCGTCAAATCTACTTCCTGCAGCGATTTCCATACTTTTGCAACAAATGCTTTAAATCTTTTTCCAAGGGATTTTGCAGTATCTTCTCCGTTGCTCCCTATCGTTTTGATTTTCTTCCAATGGCGTCCGACCATGGTCTGCTGTTTCAAGTATCCTTTTATTCCCAGCGGTATGACTCTTCTAAGGCTCGCTGCGATCCAGTATGTGGCTGCAAATGTTCCGAGCCACACCATCCAGTCTAAGAAATCCGGATACCCTTTCTTCCGGCTTAACAATGCTCCGCTTTGATCCATCAAGACTTCAATCAGCACAAAAGCTGCAATCACAGTCACCTCCAACGGAGCATGGAAGATTTTTTCATTTCCTGTCTGAAAAGTCTTGAAGCAAGGATATAGCCATGCCGCAGCCGCTACGACCAGCATCCACAACAAAATTGTATGATTCATTTCATCTGGTGCGTAATACGAATCTGGATTTCCGATTTTATAATCATTGATGTACTCCTTCAGATTCTCCGTTGACATTGCAAACAAGTATGTTCGGTTCTTCGGTGTCTGCAAGGCTACTTCCTCATAATCCTCATCCGTATCAGGATAAATCGTCACTTCACAATGAGACAGCCAGCTGTCCTGAAAATAATTCCCGATAAGCTTTCTCATGGTTACCGTCTGTTCTTTTGCATAATCACTTTTCTTAATGTTGACACTTGGTTTCCCATTTGCATCATACGAAATAATCATTCCAAGGGCATAATTTTTTAGATTGCTTTCTGTCAGATTCTTCCCTGAACTGACCGTACTTTTTTCAACATCACCGCCATTTTCATCAAGCACCCGATAGTCCAGGTAAGAATTCAAATGTGAATACTCTGACATTTCTGCATTGTAAGAATCATACAGAGATTTTTCAACATCATCTGCGTACTTTCTTCCACTTTCTGTATTATAGAGCAGATACGTACTCTCCAGAAAATGTCCCAGAAAATCTGACGATTTCTCTGCATTTTTAAATGCTTTTGTCTTCGTCTCAGTTTTCATCTGATACCAGCCAAAATACCCGGTCATCATTGCCAATGATGGAATCAATATTGTAATCATGATAAAAAATATAGCTAATTTATGCCTGTTTTTCAATTTTGTATCCAACTCCCCACACCACCTTCAAATATTTTGGTTCCTTCGGGTTAATCTCAATTTTCTCACGAATATTCCGCACATGCACCATGATCGTGTCTGTGTTGACTGCACGTTCATTCCACACACGTTCATAAATCTCGTCTGCAGAGAACACCCTTCCAGGATTCTTCATTAACAATAATAAAATTTTATATTCCATCGGAGTTACTTTTACAAGCTCCCCATCCACACGAACTTCCACTCGTTCTTCATCTAGTTCAAGACCTCCGATCACGTGAATGTTCTGCGTCTTTTCTTTGTCTCCTAATTTTTCCATAAATCTCCGGTATCTGCGAAGCTGTGAATTTACTCTTGCAAGCAGCTCCAATGGAGTAAATGGTTTTGTTACATAATCATCAGCTCCCATATTAAGCCCC
This sequence comes from Dorea sp. Marseille-P4042, assembly GCF_900290215.1. Lineage (NCBI taxonomy): Bacteria > Bacillati > Bacillota > Clostridia > Lachnospirales > Lachnospiraceae > Dorea > Dorea sp. Marseille-P4042. Next base: position 926,585 of record NZ_OLMI01000001.1, read on the forward strand.
ATGATTTTATCCACTTCTTCTGATTTTGCAGACAGAAAAATCACCGGAAAATCGTATTTTTCCCGAAGCTTTACCGTCATCTGGATCCCGTCCATTCTTGGCATCATCACATCCACAATTGCCAGATGGATTTCTTCCTTCTCAATTACTTCCAGTCCCTTAACTCCGTCTGCCGCCTGGAATACTACATATCCCTGGCTTTTCAAATATATCTCAACACCCTCCCGGATTTCCTTATCGTCTTCAACAATCAGCACATGATTCATTTCCATATTTTTATATTCCTCTCACTTTCCAACACCTTAATTGCTTTACCAAGTATATCATATCTGACTCCTCCTTTTTCACTTTTCTTCAAGATATATATAATTTCTCTTGTTTTAAATATCATAAAAATGAATATTAAAAAACAGCATGCAGAAATTCGAAAGATTTTCTAAAGATTCTACAATTGAATTTCTCGCTTTAACGTACTATACTGTTTTTATATATTTCGATTGCTATGAGGTTCGTCTGTTTTCATAATCTCATTGCTATCATACCTATAAAAATAATATGAGGTGAATTTATGCATAAAGAATTCTTAATGGGTAATGCCGCCATCGCGCTCGGCGCTGTAGCTGCCGGTGTAAATGTGGTCGCAGGTTACCCTGGAACACCTTCTACCGAGGTTCTTGAGACAGTCGCAAAATACCGCCCGGATGATGTCTATGTAGAATGGTCTGTCAATGAAAAAGCCGCTATGGAACTGGCTGCCGGCGCTGCTTACGCCGGAGCGCGTTCTCTCGTCACTATGAAGCAGGTCGGTTTAAATGTTGCATCTGATCCACTTATGAGTTTGGAATATGTTGGAGTCAAAGGTGGCATGGTCATTCTCGTTGCCGATGATCCGGGACCGATTTCTTCCCAGACCGAGCAGGATACAAGACATTTTTCCAGATTTTCCAAGCTCCCTTGTTTCGACCCTTCTTCCGCCCAGGAAGCTTATGAGATGATTCAAGAAGCATTTGAATACTCCGAAAAATATAAAACACCGGTATTCCTTCGTCCGACCACAAGAGTCTGTCATGGCTATGCAACCATCGATATCAAGGATAAATCCGAATACTACCACAACAAACCGGAAGGCTTTATCAAGGATTCCAAGCGCTGGGTCATTTTCCCGAAACTGTCTTTTATGAATCATCAGAAAATTGAAGCCAGGAACAAAAAGCTTTCCGATGTTTTTTCTTCTTATGAAAAGAACAAACTGATTCCGGCTTGTGACAAATATGCCGACTCAAAAAAAGGGATTGCTTCCGGAGGAATCAACTATACATACGCTATGGAGACATTAAAAGAGACTGGTATGGTACGCCATCTGAAAGTCTCTACACCGCACCCGTTTCCTGAGAAACTGGCAGTCGAGTTCTTAACCGGACTGGACGAAGTGCTCTGTCTGGAAGAATTAGATCCAGTCATCGAACGTGAATTAATTTATATTTGCGGGAAATATCATTTAAATACGAAGATCATTGGCAAGCTGAGCGGTGATACTGCCTGTGCCGGAGAAAATACACGAGACAGCATCTCTAATTATATCCATACATTTCTTGGATTAGACACGTCAAAAGCACAGGAACTTCCAGATCCTCCGGCTCTGCCTGTACGTCCTCCGGTTCTGTGTGCCGGCTGTCCGCACCGGGCTTCTTTCTACGCAGTCAAAACTGCCATGAAAGGTAAGAAAACGATTTTCTGCGGTGACATCGGCTGTTATACACTTGGAAATGCCATGCCTCTTGACATGGTTGATACTTGTCTGTGCATGGGTGCCGGACTCAATATTGCACAGGGCGTAGAAAAAGTAGAACCCGATACCACCTGCTTTGCATTCGTGGGTGATTCTACATTTTTCGCCTCCGCGATCACCGGCGTAGTAAATGCAGTCTACAATCAGGCAAATATGGTACTCGTTGTTCTCGACAACTCTACAACTGCCATGACCGGCCACCAGCCACACCCTGGCACCGGACGGACCGTCATGGGAGAAATCGTCCAGAAAATCAATATTGAACAGGTACTGCGAGGAATTGGTGTCACCGAGATCGAGACCATCAATCCTCTGGAACTGGAAGCTTCTGTTTCTTGTGTTAAACGCATGGCAGAAAAATCCGGCGTAAGAGCAATCATTTTCAAAGCTCCTTGTATTGCCGTTACCAAGCCAAAAGCTCCGCTTCATGTCGATCAGGATTCCTGTATCGGCTGTAAAAAATGTATCCGTGATCTGGGCTGTCCGGCGATTGTGATGAATGATGAAAAAATCTGCATTGACGCTTCTATGTGTACCGGCTGTCATCTTTGCAGCCAGGTGTGCCCGGTCTGTGCAATTGCAGGAGGTGACGATCATGAATAATATCGTAAATAATACAACTACAGCAAATGTTATAAACACTTCCGATATCGCAACAAACAGAAATATTGTTCTGTGTGGTGTCGGCGGTCAGGGAACTGTCCTCGCCTCCAAGCTCCTTGCAGCAGCAGCTATGAGCAAAGACATTCCTGTCATGAGTGCTGAAACCATCGGTATGGCACAACGTGGCGGCAGCGTTTTCAGTCATTTGCGTATGGGAAAAAATCTATATTCCCCAATGATCAAAACCGGAACTGCCGATCTTATTATTGGCTTTGAACCTGGAGAGACGGTACGAATGCTGCCTTACCTGAAAGAACATGGGCAGGTTGTCGTCAGTACCCACGCGATCAAACCAGTTACCGCAACACTAAGCGGCTCTTCCTACGACGCGCCTCCGATGATCGATTATCTGAAGAAACATGTGGAAAATCTGACTCTTATCGATGCAGATACTATCTGCCGGCAAATCGGTTCTCAGAAAGTATTGAACATGGTACTTTTAGGTGCAGCTATCCGCACCGGAGTTTTAGATTTTTCCCTTGAGGAAATAGAAGAAGTAATGAAAAAGACCTTGCCGGAGAAATTTCATGAAATGAATTTAAAAGCACTACGTTACGCATAAATTATATAACATAGAAAGGATTTATCACTATGCAGATTTCATCAAATCAAATTGCACAAGTTAACCAGCAGATTCAGGCTTTATTAAATGCCAATAATTTCTATGGAAAAAAATTAAAAGAAGCTGGCGTATCCAGCATTCAGTCCGCAGAAGATTTCGAAAATCTTCCATTTTCTGAAAAGAATGATTTAAGAAACGCTTACCCACTTGGACTTATGACTGCTCCTGAAGAAAAAATTGTTCGAATCCACTCTTCTTCCGGAACAACCGGGCTTCCGGTCATTATTCCATATACAGCAAAAGATGTGGATGACTGGGCAATCATGTTCAAGCGCTGCTACGAAATGGCAGGCATGACGAACATGGATCGTATTCAGATCACACCGGGATATGGACTGTGGACTGCCGGAATCGGTTTTCAGGCCGGCGCTGAAAAACTTGGCGCCATGGTCGTTCCTATGGGACCCGGAAACACAGACAAACAGCTTCAGATGATGATGGATATGAAGACAACTGTTCTTGGTTCCACTTCTTCCTATGCACTTCTTCTGGCAGAGGAAATCGAGAAACGTGGAATTAAAGATAAGATTCACTTAAAAAAGGGAATCATTGGCTCCGAGCGTTGGGGCGAAAAAATGAGAAACCGCATCAAGAGAGAGCTTGGAATTGAGATTTACGATATCTACGGTCTAACTGAGATTTACGGTCCAGGAATCGGAATCAGCTGCTCACATGACTGTGGTATGCATTACTGGGACGATTACATTTACATTGAAATCATTGATCCGGTAACTGGAAAAGTCCTGCCGGACGGAGAACTTGGCGAAATCGTCATCACGACTCTTGTAAAAGAAGGTGCACCTCTGATCCGTTACCGCACTCATGACCTGTCACGTATCATTCCGGGAGAATGCCCTTGTGGAAGCAAATTCCCACGTCTTGATACAATCATGGGACGTACTGATGACATGATGAAGATTAAAGGTGTCAATGTATTCCCAAGTCAGATTGAGGAGATTCTGAAAGAATTCTCTGAAGTTTCCAGCGAATATCAGATTCGCATCTCACATCTGGACGGAAAAGATACCATGCGTATCTATGTTGAGACAAATGGAACAGTAGACTTCCAGGATCTGAGCAAACGAATTGCTTCCGTAGTTAAGAGCCGCATCGGATTCACACCACTTGTAAAAGTCGTTGAGATCGGACTGCTTCCGAGAAGTGAGAAGAAGACGAAACGTGTGATTGATGAGAGATATGAGTAAATTCAAGAATGTCACGTCATAATATATAAGCCGTCTGCCATCGCTATGCTCCGAGTATATAACATTTCGATAAGCCACTTAAAACTGTAATCATGTTCAGCATTAGCTTCCATGATTACATGTGTCTTATCTCCATTATACTCAAGTCGCATAGCGATGGCAGACGGCTTTTTTATTATCCACTACGTTAAATTATATTTTACTCATTGAAAAGCAAGATGTAATTCGATATAATTCTGAATCCAGAAAGGAAAATCAAGTTATTAATTATTTCTTCAGGTCGTCTTCACCGAAGCTGTATGGCAAGAGTTCACGCATGGTGAGGATCTTTTCTTCTTTGTCGTTGGCGATGAGGATTGGTGTGTCTGGCAGGAGAAGTTCACTTAGTACCTGGCGGCAGGCTCCGCAAGGCATGGTGAGTTTTTCTGCATGGGTAGTAATTGCCATGGCTTTGATATCTTCTTTCCGATAGCCTCTGGAATATGCTGCAAATATGGCGCTTCGTTCTGCGCAATTTGAAAGTCCGTATGATGCATTTTCGACATTGGAACCGGTTATATATTGCCCGTCAGTTAATTCAACGCATGCTCCGACTTTAAAATCAGAATATGGTGCATAGGCATTATCGATAGCATTCATGGCATATATTTTCAATTTATTGCTCTTCTTCGCCCTTCTTTTTCCGGTCATGGATTCTACCCTGAGGCGGAATACCGCTGTCATTGGGATCACTTTTTCATTGAACGGAAAATCTTCTCTCCGGTACTGCTTCATTAATATCCTTAATGCCTCGTACTTTTCTTCTTCGTTAAGCATCTCGATATATCCCTGACCAATTACACTTTCATACTCCATGGCGCAGTTTCCCTGAGCTTTATCCAAAATCAACTGATGTCCACAGTCCATTTCGAAAGATGCCCGGTTGTCTTTTTCTATTAACTCGTATTTTTTTCCTTCCAGTGCCCCGTGAAAATAAAGTACCGGCATATCATTTTCTACCTGAAGCCCAAAGTTGAGCGGAACGATGTATGGATAATCTCCATCATGAAGTGCTATCCTGCACACATCACATTTTCTCATTACTTCTAATATCTCCTGTTTATCTGTAATCTCTCTGTCTCTTCGTCTCATAAAATCATACCTTTCAATTATTTTTGTGCATAATTCAAGAATGCCTCAATTTTAATATAATCATAGTAACATATATAAAAAGTATCTTCCAGTTTCATAATATTAGACTTTCCACATCCGGTAAATATAATGATACTTCATGCCATCCTGCCGGAGGCTTTTTAGCATAATAGGAAATACGATTTCCTATTATACAAAAAAAATACGGCAGGATCACCCCGCCGTATTTTTACGTGTCTTTATTTGTTTTGATCCTAAAATCTTACGATTCTATTTTATGATTTTTACTCAGCTTTTTTTGCTGTCATCTTAGGTCTTACTACGAAGATTACAAGTACAAGACCGATTACTGCTACGATTGCTGCAAGACGGAATACTGAATTCACACCATTCTGAATATATGCAACATTTGTAGGATCTGCTGCTGTACTTAAGTTGTAAGCAGCCCCGAATACTGCTGCTGCAATTGTGTTTGCAAGTGAGTTTACGAAGTTTACAAGTGATGTACCTACACCCATGTCAGCCGGCTGTAATGTTGCCTGTGCACTTGGTGTGATAGATACGGAACGATAACTCTCAGCAATACCTGTGATTGCCAGTGCTACGAAGTAAATGATGATTGATGTACTTGGTGTTGTGAATCCCATAACTGCCATTGGCACTGCTACGAATAATGTTCCAACTACCATAGCTTTCCAAGCATTAGCTGCTTTCTTACCAACCCATACACCTGCCATTGTTGGCAGGAAGATTGTGATGATTGTACGTGGCATCTGAAGAGCTCCTGCTGCACTTGTGGAAGTTCCCATAACTTTCATAGCTCCGATTGGTGCGTATACGTTCATAGCACTCTGATAGAAGTAGCAGATAAATCCAATAATCAGAAGTACTGTGTACTGTGAGTTTTTGAACAGTTTCAGAGGAATCAGCGGCTCTGCTGATTTTCCTTCAATTTTTACAAGTACAACTAATGCTACGATACCGATTACGAAACCTGCGATAATCATCGGATTTCCCCATCCCATAGATGAACCGAAGTTCAAGGCAAGAAGAATACCTGCAAGTGCTACTACAAGTGCGATGATACCAGGAACATCAATTACAACTTTTCCTTCTCTCTTAACATTCGGCATATTCATACCAATCAGTACAACTCCAAGAATAAGTGGTACTGCCGGCATAAGGATAGCAACTTTTAAAAGTCCCATATCTGTCAGGATCCCTGCGATAATACTTCCACCGAATCCTCCGACAGCGATTGCTGTTGCCAGCATACCCATTGCCTTTGGAACATCTTTTCTCTCATTGATCAGACCAGCAATGATGTATGGAGCTGCTGTAAATGCACCCTGTGCAAGTCCGATTAAGAGACGAAGAATCATAAGTGGTACTAAGGATCGTACAAATGTAAATGCAATACCGCATACTGCGCAGATGATTCCAGGAATCACTACAATATTTCTACGTCCGATTAAGTCTCCAAGTTTTCCACCAATAGGAGTCATAATAGACACTCCCATTCCGCCCAAAATAGAGAACAGGGCTACATATCCCATTGCGTTAACGCTCTCCAGGATTGGAGATGTCAGAGTTGCAAATACAAGTCCATTCATTGCTACGGAAAGCATCATACAGATACATCCAATCTGAACTGCATTCTTTTTGCCCTTCGGAAGCGGAATTGCTACCTGTGGCTGTGTTTGTTGTTCGTTTGCCATGATAATTACTCCTTTTCTCTCATTTTTCTTTAGATTTATTTATTTGTTATTTTTTAACCACTGAGTTGCACAGTATGCCAGACAGCTTGGTCCGATCGGGCATACACCCTCATTAAACTGAACCTTTGGATTGTGAGCTCCGTACTGGCCTCTCTCATCCGGATATCCTGCTGACAGATACATAAATGTTGATGGAACCTTTTCTGCGATAGATGCAAAATCCTCTGAAGCACTTGCAGAAGCTCCCGGATAAGGCATCATTCCCGGAATATTCATCTCCTTCATATATCCTACAAATTCATCTGTAAGTTTTGGATCACAAATAAGCGGCGGTACTTCTGAAAGCATTGTAATCTCAGCAGTTCCTCCATAACTTTCTGCTGTCTTTGTTGCAACCTCTTTCATTCTGCGGACCATAAGCTCTCTTGCCTGCTTATCATTACTTCTGATTGTTCCTTTCAGTGTTGCAATATCCGGAATAATATTCTCAGCTGTTCCACCCTGGAACTGACCTACTGTCATAACGCATGCTTTGGTAGGATCAATCTCTCTTGCCATGATAGCTTCTAATGCAAGATATACATGAACTCCAATGTTGATCGGATCGATAGAATTCTGTGGATAAGCTCCGTGAGAACCTTTTCCTTTGATATCAATCTGGAATCCATCTACAGAATACATCATAGTTCCGTTGTCATTATACATATAGATTCCTACCGGCATTTTCCCTGCTGCCACATGATAAGCAAGGGCTGCATCTACCTTCGGATTCTCTAAAATACCATTTTCAATCATATTCTTGCTTCCCAGGAAGTTCTCCTCAGCCGGCTGGAACATAAATTTAACTGTTCCTTCCAGTTCAGACTCATTCTCTTTAAGCATCTTAGCTGCTGTAAGAAGCATAGCTGCATGGAAGTCATGTCCACATGCGTGAGCTTCTTTTCCTGTTGGACATGCAAATGGTTCTCCACTTTCTTCCGGCATCGGAAGAGCATCCATGTCTGCACGAAGCATAATACATTTTCCGCCGTGACCTAATGTCGCGGTAACTCCATAACCACACTCCTTAGGTTCAAGCCCATACTCAGTAAGCTTTTTCATAACATATGCCTTTGCTTTTGGCATATCAAGACCAACCTCTGCATTTGTGTGGAAGTAGCGGCGATTTGCAATCGTTTCTTCGTTGAGCTCCTGAGCTCTTTCATAATAGTTCATATTGGTTCCTCCTTTTTATATGGACACGTAAATATACATTTACGCAAAACAAGGGGCAGACTCATGCCTTACATGTTCTTACCCCTTTGTAACCTGATTCAGCTGTGTGAAATTACTCCCATTTATTTTATTCACAACAGTCACCTTTTCCCTTCAAACCAATCTTAATTTCTGTAAATGTCATTTATGGAACATATCCAGCATATTTCCGGAACACTTCAAGAACATTTGCAGAATACTTATGGAATATTTATGGCATAATTATAGCAATGCCTAATAAAATCGTCAATCATTTTTACACTATATTTGATAATTTTAATCAGTGATTAACGTTTTGTGCAATTATTCCATATTTAAATCAAAAAAACTGTGCAATATTTCATTTAGTCACTTGAATTATGCACACATTTCAATTAGAATATACAAGGGAGGCGAGTACTATGAAACAAAAAATCGTGATTATCACAAGTAAATACCTTCATCCTTTTGTTGAAAAGGCATTTGAAGATTTTAAAGAAGACTGTACTGTGACCATTGCAGATTATACGAATTTTGATCACATTACAGATATTTATAGAAAATATGAAAAAACTGCTGATGGATTTATGATAAGCGGAACGACTGCCATGGCAGCAATCGAACATCATATTGGGGAATTCCAGAAACCAGTCATCTCCTTTCATGCTGACCTGATTTCTTTTTACCATGCCCTGGTCAAGCTTTTTCTTGAGCGGAGAGACCTGGATCCGACAAGATGTATTTTCGACTTTATGCTTCCAATCGTAAAAGATCCTGAGCACCCGGTTGAAGCCACTGCCGATTATCTGATTCATGAAATGGATCTTAATAATCTTGCTTTAACAATGGATAAATGGGCTAGCCAAAGTACAATCGGTGATTTTTCAATGGTGGAGATGAACATTGCACTTCGGACAATCGAACTTTGGGAAGCCGGCAAGATTGATATGGTATTGTGCGCTTACAGCAGCACCATGCCGCTTTTGGACGTGAAAGGCGTTCCGAACTACTTCCTATATCCGGTAAAAAACCAGCTGGAGTCCCAGATCAAAGAACTTCTTGCACAGATTAAACTGGAAAAATACAGAAAAAATCTTCCGGTTGCAATTGCAATTGCTGACCGCAATAAAACTTCCGGCGAAAAATCTGATGACAGTGTTCAGGATGCTGTCCAGAAAGTTGCAAAAGCCCTTCTGATCGATGCAGTATTTCAGGCTGAATCTGAAATTTATTATATTTATACTACTCATCGTGTCGCAGCTATGCTGACAAAAAATTTTGAAGTAGAATATCTGGATTCTGCATTAAAAGATGACTATGGCATTTCAACAGCAATTGGGTATGGTATTGGAAACAGTATTACTGAAGCAAAGAAGCATGCTGAAAATGCATTGCGTGAATCCTGGAGTTCAACCGGAAGCTTCGTCATGAATGAGTCAAACCAGATTATCGGACCGCTTGGTTCTTCCCAGCTTCCGAGTTTCCAGCAGAATCTTCCAGACGATATCTTTCAGATTGCCGAGAAATGTAAGTTATCTACACTTACAATCCAGAAGCTGATATCAATTGTTAAGATGAATGGATCTTATGAAATAACTACAAATGAACTGGCAAATCACCTTGGTGTTACTGTCCGTAATGCCAACCGTATCCTGCGCAATCTTGAAAATGGCGGCGCTGCCACGATTGCACATACCCGTTCCACTGCTTCAAAAGGTCGTCCAGTTAAAGTATATCGCTTAAACTTATAAAAAGTATAGGAGCAAAACTGTCAAAATTACAGATTGCTCCTTTTTATTTATGTGAAACAGACATAGTAAAAGCGGATACCAACCATTTTATTGATATCCGCCCCTACTGTGTTGGTTCAATCATCTTCAATTGTTCCTTTCTCTTTTTCATTCTTTAATCTTCTGTGTTCGGTGGTCCGTACCTTCCTTTCATAATCTAGGGGGGGGAGTATCAGTACTAAACTTATCTGCTTTTTCTTTCCCGATACACTTCAAATAACTTTATGAATATTTACAACTCGCGTTTGTCTTATATTTCATATCTGTTATTTGATGGTTTTATATTAACACGCGCGAGTTATTTTGTCAATATATTTGATTATTTTATTTGTATTTTTTATCTATTCGTTTTTATCTTTACTATTTTCAGAATTCTCTTATATTAAAGTCCTTACTTCAATCAGATTTCCGTCCAGATCATAAAAACGCACAACCTTCTGTCCCCAACTATAAGTCATCAGTTGGTTTACATATTTGATGTCCGGATATAACTTTTCCAACTTTTCTACAAATGCTTCTATATCTGATTCTTCAAAATAAAGTTCACAGGCATTATTTTCCGGAATGACTTCTTTTTCCAGAAAGCTTTTCCAGATTTTTTCGTCCTGAAGGACGAGCCCTTCTGTCAGAATCACATTTCCATCATTGTCCAGTATCGTATCCAGACCAAATAAATCATGATAAAATTTTTTAGATTTTTCGATATCCTTTACAACAATCAACACATTTCTCAGCTTCATACACTTCTCCCCTGTTCTGTCATACGGATTTTCTTCACACTGTTATAAAATGAATCCTTCTTCTTTTGAACGTTTATATTTTTTAAAAGAAAATTTTCTTTACTCCGGTTTGATAATTCGAATCAGTCCCTTATCCAACATAAGCGTCCTATTCCATGGATTCAAAATCACCCCTTTAATCTCCGGTACAGTAAGCGCTGCATCAAATAGTTTATCTATATCTACAAGAAATGTCGATTTTACACTGTCTGCACCTTTCATTTCTTCATTAAAACTTGTAAACGCATACCACCAGTTTGCACCGTCGGAAGTCTGAATCATCTTCAGATTCATTTGCGTAGTTCCAATAGATGGCTCAACCGCTACGATTACCTGCCCTGAGTCCTTCATACGTCTTCGAATCACAGTCAGCGTATGTGCAAGCTGCTCCTGAGTCGCTTCCTTTTGCAAAGCTTGTATTGCCACCTCTATCTTTTCATTTCCTTGCAATGTTTCATCCTGTCTATCCATAAATATTTCTCCGCTTATTCTAGTTTCCCTTTTCTTTTAATTTCAATAGTTTTTCAACATCTTCCAAAATTCTTCAAAGTTCTCTGCAATCCAGTAGACATTTCCTTCATCATTTGATTCTTCTTTAACTTTTCCAAATGATTCCATTTTTCTTCTCCTAAAATAAATCCAGCATATTATCCAGATATATTTCTTCCCTGACATGTAATTGGTACTCCGGCTTTGTCATATAATAAAGCAAAAATTCCAAAATCAAAGCACTTCCAAGGCTCCGACCTTCGATTTTGAAATTCGAAAATCCCATTGGCAGATAGATATTTTGAATAGCATCAATTCCGATAAACCCCGGATTAGTCATTGCCTTTGAAAAACGGTAACCATGATTTATATCCGGCGCAGTACAGTGATGCTCCAAACTGTTCTCTCCAAGATTCTTGCGGCTGACTGCTTCGTAACAGCGTTTCCTGTCCTTACAGCCAAACCAGCAGCATTCATTACACAAAAATTCCACTTTATCTTTTTGCATCTGGGACAACGTATTTAACTTGTCGAAAGATTTATTCAACCTAAAATCCGGTACAACATACTGAAAATCTTTTCGATTCATTTCATTCAAGAACTGTTCAAAATCTGTCAACACTTTCGTTGTTGACGAGACAAAATACAGCCCAGGATAATTCTTTTTCAAATATTCCAGCAACAAATCTGAATAAACAATTACCCCGTTTTTCTTTACTTTAGTCTCTTTATTTTCCACATTCTTTTCAAATAATGCACAAAGTTCATTACACCTTTTATCCGACAAATGTTCCTCTCTAAGTAATGAATTGCTAAATGTCAGACGGGATGAAATCCCATATTCCTGCATCAATTCCAGAACCTCTTCCGGCTCCTGTTCTCCAAATCCGGCACGGCCGCCACCCCAGATACAGTCCGCCGGGGCTCCGTAAATCGAGCCAATCTCACACCAGTCATAAAAATATTCTCGATGTTTGCGAAATAAAGGCAAAAATTCACGGTACAATTCATAAAATTCGAACAGCCCCGGAAGATGGTAGTATGCTATACTTTTCTTTGTATTATACATTTTTTCCCAGATTCTCCAGCTTCTGAATTGCATCTACATCTTTTGCAAGTTCATCTCTTGCATTTGCATAATAACATTTCTGGAACAGCATATCCCATGACAAATAACTTGCCATGCAATCAAACTGCTTACAAATCAATTCGTATTGTATATTATCTAACGGTGAGCCGCCTACTACAATCAACCCAATCTTTTTTTCTTTTAGCTGCAGTCCGCGGCAATAACATTTATCGATGACCTGTTTCAACTGTGCTGTCATTCCCCACCAGTACACAGGTGTTGCAAAAAGAATCATATCTGCTTCCACCAGTTTATCAATCGTTGGATTCGTATCGTCCTGATCCACACAGCCTTTATGACATTGACAGGCACCACAGCCTTTACACGGACTGATATGTAACTTATCCGGAGCAATCACCTCAATTTCATTCTTTTCATCCGCTCCTTTTATAAATGCATTGATTGCTGTCAATGTATTTCCTTTTCTGGCACTTCCATTAATAATCACGATTTTCATAATAGCTCTTCCTCCCTCTTAATAATTGCATTTTAATTAATAGTGCTTTTTAATTTTTCTTACAAAGCTTCAAAATGATATCTTGGTTTTCCGACGCTCTTCTTTCCATATTCAATCGCCTCAGTCGGGCAATAACAGATGCATGCCATGCAATGCGTACAATTTTTACTCCAGACAGGTTTCTCCTGTTCCAGGTGAATATTATTAAGCGGACACTTTTTTACACATTGTCCGCAACCGATACAAGAATCATTTGCCTGAAATGCGTTGGCTTTCACAAAAAATTTATAGAAAATAGGATTTACCGGTCCACTCATAAAACGGTCATATAGATTATTACGTGGTGGGCAAAACTCTTTTCCGGCTTTGATATATGCAATGATTTTTTTAATGACAGGTTCTGCTTTTGTTACGATTTTCCATGCTTCTTCTGCTTTTGGCGCATCAAACATGGCAATATAATTCTCCGGCATGAGAATCTGTGCCGTTCCCATATATTGAAATTTCTTTTGTTCTGAAAGCTCCCGATTGTAGTTTGCTGCATTTCCTATCTCACTGCCACAATTCATAACAAACCAGATACGTTTTCCACCAATGAATTCCGTTTTATCAATCCACTCTGATACAATTCTTGGAATACGCCAGGCATAAGTCGGTGTCACAATAATCACATCTCTGCCAGTCTGCAATGGTGATGTATCATTTTCTTTTATTTTCATGTTTAAATCTACTGCATTTTCCTGTATTGCCTCGGCAATCCGTTTTGCAATATATTTACTGTTTCCTGTTCCTGAAAAATAAAGAACCAAAATATAGCTCCTCCAAATCCTGATATTTTGTAACTATTCTGCGTCAGCTCCTACAAATATTTCACGATATCTTCCAGTTTCCGCTTCGGTACTACATAATCTTTATTCTCATCGAGATAATATTTGATATTTCCGTCTTTTGCGTCTTCCATTTTGCTTGTATGACTCGGATAACCAAATGCTACAACTGTATGAAGCTTCTGTTCTTCTTTAAGTCCAAACATATTGGAAAGTTCTGCTTTATCACAAGCCCCAATGATACAGCTTCCTACTCCATGGTTCCATGCCGCCAGTGTCATATTGCTGATTGCCAGTCCGGCATCTGTATCACAATATTGCCCCCGGTTAATATTCTCATTTTCTATAATTCCTATGAATAAGACCGGCTCTTCCCCGGCTTTTGGCTGCCCTTCCTCTTTCGGAAGATAACCTGCCCATTTCGTATGTTCAAATACTTCTTTTACCTTCTCCTGCGACTTCACAACAACATAGCTTAATGGCTGTAAATTTGCCGCACTTGACGCATAGCGGGCTGCAGTCAGCATTTCATCAATGATCTCATCCGATATTGGTTCCTGCTTAAATCTCCGGTAAGTTCTTCTTAGCTTTAATAATTCCATCAATTCCATATTTTTCACCTTCCGCTTTCTTTTTAATTCCGTTCATATATTTTCTTACTTCTTCGAATGACTGGTATCTGATTTTTCTAAGTTTTCAGCAATATTTAATATGTATCTGCACCTCGGGAAACTGGAACAGCCATAAAATTGTTTTCCTGTATTTGCTCCGCGGCGTGCCGTTCGAAGCACAAGTTCTCCGCCACATACCGGACATATAATCTTCCCTGTTGTTGCCGGTATCTCCATTTGCACTTCTTCTAGTATTGTAGGATTCATCATTGCTGGCTCTTCTTCTATTTGCGTCATGGCCTTTTGCTCTCCAGCCGCTGATTCTGCAACAACGGTTTTAGCATCTACAGCCGCCTCTTCTTTTTCAGTTACTTCCAGCTCTTCCGCTTCGACTAAATCAATTAACTCTTCATATCTGGCAGCGTAATCTTTTCTTTCGCCCGTATCTCTCTCCAACATTTTTCACCAAATCCAAGCATTTCCTTTTTTGTTGACTTTGGAAGTTTTGACTCAGCATTCATTCTCCGAATGGTCGCAATTAATTGATCTGCCCTTATTACTTGTTCTTTCACTTCTTTTTTCGCATACCTGTCATTTAAGTACGTCTTTTCATTTGCCAACACAACTAATGATTTATGAAATGATGAAAAACTCATTCTAACCATTGCACCCATGACAGCATTCCACTCTTCGGATTTACATTCTTTCAACACTTCCATATGACGCTCGTTCTGAGTAATCGGAGAATAAATACCTTCTTTCCAGTAACGTTTTCCGTATTGTATTGTCCGGATAAAATTTCCTTTCGAATCAATTTCTATATTTCCCACAAGGTTCTTGCATTCCAGCAAAATCATCAGCTTGCTTGTTACAATCACGAAATCAATCTGTGCTTCCCTGCCATCTTTTGCCCGGATACAGATATCCTGCAATACAACCAAATCCATATTACTATTTTTTAATTCATAAAGAACTTTCTTCTCTCCATCAATTCCTGCTTTTGTGAGAATTATTTCTTTCTGAATATTCTCTTTTACTTTCCCAGTCGCTCTTGGAAGTAACTCTTCCAGTTTTGCCAAATGCTCCTCTGCACTGTTTGACTCCTTTAAAATTATAATTTCCGGCTTTGAAAAAATCCCCATAACTCTTTCCTTTATCTAATGTTTACTTCATAATAAATAATTTTATCATTTTCCCATATGATTTACAATCCATATATACTGTATTAAGTTTTTATTGTCTATCAGGAGATATTAGTACATATGAAGAATTTATGATTATATTAACAGCTTGCAGTTTACTCATCGCAATTCTGAATTGTGCATATAGAAAATAGCACCTTAAACTCCTGCAAAGCTTAAGATGCTATTTCTAATTAATCATTACTTAACTTATTTCATTACAATATTTATATCTACTCGAAAATGTTGATTTTACGCTGTTTTTCGCTATCTAGCTTCTGATTTACTCCATTTTTACTCCAATTTTAAGGCAATATTTTCAGTTCGGCTACTTCTTCTTTTTTCTTTTCTTCTGAAACGTGCGTGTATAAATCGGTTGTCATTGCCAACGTGGAGTGACCTAAGAGTTTCTGCACTACCTGTTGGTCTACTCCATTTTCATAGCACCTTGTAGCGTATGTATGTCGTAGAGTGTGACAGGTAAATAGTTCAAATATCTTCGGCTCTCTCTTTTCTTCCTTTGCCAGTTCAATCTCTATTACATTGATTTTTGCCACATAGTCTTTGATTGCACTATTGACGTTGTAATAGTAAACTGGCGAACCGTCTGAACAAGTAAATACTAAATTTTGAAATTCTTTGTGTTGTTTCCATATTGAGCGTTTCCACATCTTCTGTTCTGTCTGCTTTATCTTCTGATTTTGCAAAATCTCATATACTTCATCTGTCATAGGAATAACACGATTGCTTGATATGGTTTTGGCAGTTGTATAGAAAAACTTTGAACCCTCGACGGGACTAGAAGCCTTTGAATAATGAATTGTCTTATTGATTGTAATTTCTCTTTTTCCAAAGTCACAATCTTCCCATTTCAGTCCAAGCACTTCTCCAATCCGACAACCTGTTGTCACAGCAAATTTCAGCACATTGATGTGTATATAGGAAGAAGCAAATGTAAAAAATTTCTCCTGTTCCTCTTTTGTTAATACACGCCTTTCCTTTTTCACTTCTTTTGGCATTTCCACACCGATACAGGGATTTTTTCTAATGTATTCGCTCAATACCGCCTTATCAAGCATATCACTTAACATAAATCTGATATTCGATACCGTTCCATGTGCAAGACCGCTGTCTATCAAATCATTTAAAAATTTCTGTACATGATATGTTTTAATGTCCTGCAAATACATCTTTCCGATAGAGTTCTTCACTCTTGAATTGTAGTAACTGTGGTTTTTGTATATCGTAGTCATTTTGACTGTTTTCTTCTTATACAACTCCGTCCACGTTACATACCATGCGTTTAAAGTGATACTTTCGCCATTGCCATTCAAACCATGTTCATCTTCATAAACCGCTTCTCGCAACTTCCGTTTCAATTCATTCAATTTGAAATCATAAAGCGTTTTACGTTTTCCTGTTTTACTTGTAAATCTTGCAATATAGCGTCCGTCTGCTCTCTGTGAAATTCCCTTACCGAGTTCTTTACCCTTTAAATCTTTACCCATACCAACTTTCCTTTCTTCTACTGAAAGAAATATGGTAAAGCAAATATTTCAATTTTCATTATATCGACACCCCATTTTCTTTTCAAGCCCTTTTACATTGATATTCCAACCATTCATCAAGTAATTTTTTATTTGCATACAGTCGATTACCAATGCGTACCGTAAATCTATTTTTAGGATTATTCAACAGTTCTCTTGCCTTTGTCTTTCCAATCCCCATATACTCACAAAATTCATTTATATTTAGTAACGCTTTCTCGATACGATTACCTCCTTTCCTCTAATTTTCTTGCTTTTATGTAATCATCATACAACTGCTTCTGTGTGATATTCATTTCTCCATTTTTCACAAGATTACCGATATAATCTCTCTGCTCTATCTTCCCAACCTCTGCAAACAGTTTCAAAGACGGGGCAACATACTTTTCTAACCACTCCCACACCTTTTGCAAACTTTTCTTCTGTGGCTGTATGGTAAGTTTCACCTTGCCTATATCTTTCATCAGTTCCGCCCACGCTTGATAGGTTAGATAAAGCCTTTTTCGTGTTGTCGTGCTGTCTGTCGGCTTTTCTAAAAATCGTATTTTGCTGTTTAATACTTCCATTGCCAGTCCTGCCACATCTCTATATCTCAATAATTCCTGTACTGCACTTACCGCCATTTCCTGCCGAAATCTCAACTCATATCTATTCCAATTTTCGTCTAATTCTGTTCCATACTTTTTATTCTGTTCATATCCCTTTTCATAAAATACCAATCTCAAATTACTGGCTGAACTGCCGAGATAAAGACTACCACCTTTACTCTGAAACACTTCTTCTTTCAGTTCTCCCGAGTCGTGAAAATCTATCTCCCGTAACTTTGAAGAAAGTAATCCCTCTTTTGTCCGTACAATCAAATCGGGAATACTCAAATACGGTTTTCTATCATCTATCGCCAAATCAATCCGAGGAACATTGATATGATACTGACAAACTCTGTTTAAGAAATCAAACCATGTTTCCTCATTGAGTTGTAAAAAATTCTCATAGTTGCGACAGCCTTTCCCACTCATCAAAATCTGAAAGCCTTGATACTGTGCATTTCCTGTCGGCTTTAGCACCTTGATATTATCGAAGATTGCCACAACCTCATGCCCTGCAATCCCTTTTTCATAGCCTGTTACCGTCATAAGTTCCAAAGGTATTCTCAGCACATCTTCTATAACTGCTTCTAACGGAACTTCCTTAATGGTTATCTGACACCAGTCTATCAAGGCACTTAATTCTTCTTTCTGCCGTATTACTCCCCTGTTAGTGTAGGGGAGTTTTGGAAGAAAACTTCCGCTTCTTTCTTCCAAATTTATCAAACCTCCAATCTGCAACGGCGTTGCCATTGCCCTGCCCTCAACCTGACGTTTGGTACGTCAGAACGAGGACAGGAACTTTGACCGCCTACATATTTTTGTTTGGAACAGGGCGGATACCCTTACAGGTAATCTTCTCCACTAATACAGGGAAATTTCCTCTCTGCACATAAGGGGCATAAACTGGTTCTTCCAGTTCCACCACAGCATAAGGCTCAATCTTCGGAAGTTCCGTTGCTTCCAAGCGAATATCCACGCTGTTTCCAAGTTTCATGCTTCCAAGATGAAGTTTTAAGGCTTCCACTTCCTCTGTTTTCTTCTTACTGTCTTTATCATAGCGGTAACAGTTATCCGCACCCATAAAGCGAAGTTCTCCAAATGCTTCTTTTACCTGTTCTTTTGTCAATGTAATCTGCATACACATTCCTTTCTCCCCGTTGAACCGATAGGTCAGTTTCTCATATTTTCATTTTCCTATTACGACGCCGTTCATTGTTCAGTTTTTTCTGAACTTAATTGTATATTAGCACAGGCATATTCGTTTTGCAATAGAAAGTTTAGTTTTTTATAAACTTTTTGTTTTCTTTTTTCTGAACTTGTGGTATAGTGTCCTTAGACGATAAAATATGAGAAGTTATAACGAGATATGGAAAGAGAGGGTTTTTCAGATGAATACAATCGCAGAACGGATTAAATTTGCCATGAGAGCAAAAAATAAAAAACAGGTGGACATAGTCAAAGATACAGGTATCAGCAAAGGGGCGTTCAGTTCCTATCTTTCGGGACAATACAATCCAAAAGCCGATAAAATGGAATTGATTGCCGACTCCTTAGATGTAGACTTGCGGTGGCTTTACGGAGAAAATGTACCTATGGAACATACAAGTAAGAATAACAATGCCCTGCAATATGTCTTTTATAACAACTCCTGCTCCGAGTATCTTCTTGATAATTTAGACGATATCTATATTGCCATGATGACCCAATATGCCGCCCTTATTCCACGCTTTTATGTTCTTGTCAATCGTGCTGGAAATGCAATGCACCTATTACCTTTATTTTTGAAAGAAGACAGTTCCGAGTTCTACGAATGTCCGTCTGATTTCTTCTATTCCGACAGGCATACTATTTTTACAAGAGATTTTGAAAGTATTCACATGGTATTAACAACCGCCACGATTTACTATTACGGAATTGATACAAAAACTTATGAACCGAAAGTTACCAAACTTGCCTACTCACAGACTGACGATTGCTTTTATATTGACAATGAAGTACATGATTGTCATATCAAAGCATTTGAAAAAGAAGTGGTAAAAGAAGCACTTTACTTAAAACACAACGCCCAGTAACAGACAAGAGGACTTGCAAGGTTTCTGACCTTTCAAGTCCTCTGCTGTATCATGGTTCTGTTGGCTGTGTCCGTTCCGTCAAGGACTGCCCTACGGCGTATCGGCTACGCCTTGTTCCTTGACCTCACCACATTTCTCTCAACTTTTTAGAAATCAGTAAATTGACTGTAATCAATGGAATTACTATACAAAAGAAACTAACGGTAAACCATAGTGGTATATCCCTCTCTAATTGAACACGAAAAAGCAGAATAATTGCCATAAATATGGTTCCCAAAATCTCCATAAAATTCAACAATTTTTTGCGGAATTCTTGTAGACGCATCCGATTTTGTATCCTTTCAGATTTCCCTATTACATAATTTACTTGCATATCATTTACATCTTCATCTGATATAAGTTCATCCATACTTACATCTAGTTCTAATGCCAGTTTTTTTGCCGTAATCAAATCTGGACATCTTGAACCATTTTCCCAACGACAAACTGTCTGCCTTGAAACATATAACTTATCTGCCAGTTGTTGCTGAGTGAGATTTTTTTCTTCTCTGAATTTTTTGATGTTATCATTTAATGCCATACTCCATACCTCTCTTTCATTCACATCATATAACGATAGAACCCAAAATAAAAGTACCAGTATGTATTTCCTTTGTTTCCATTTTGGTAACATCTGTTTATTCCAAGTTTTCTACACCATAATACCGATATATCGCTGAACCAATGTATTTTGTAACCCCTTTTCCGTACTGTTTATCTGTGGCTTCTTCCAACTGAGAATGATTCAAATAATCTTTAGCCATTTCTAATAATAATACTCTTGCATTATCCATTTTAAAAAGATTTTTACAACTTTTCCCCAATCTTTTTACTGCTTTCATTGACATATCTTTCATCGTAAACCGTTACGCTACTAAAGAGTCAAGATGTTTTTTCTATTTTATCACAAATTCAATAAAACTGCCCCTAATTTTACAAATAAGAAATGACGCAGATAATGTTTCCACTACCTACGCCATTTCTCATTACATCTTTGAAATATTTACTCCATTTTCTTTCAATCTTTACTCCAATTTTACTCCATTTTAAAAATCTGTTACGATATTTTACGGTATTCTATGATACCTTTCCCTTGAAGAAAAATGTCTGCAAGCCTTGATTTTAAGCGAACTTTTCAATATTCCCAAGCACTTTATTCTGTTGTGAGATTTTCTCTCAAATTATTTCATAACAATATTGATAATCTTCTTCGGAACGTAGATTTCTTTTACGATATTTCCTGTCAGTTTATCTGCGATTGCTTCTTTTCCTGCTGCAATTACATCGTCTTTGGAAATGTCTGTTGGTACTGAGATGACAGCTTTTGTCTTACCGTTGATCTGTACAGGTACCTGGATTTCGTCATCTTTCATCTCATTCTCATCGTATGTCGGCCATCCGGCTTTGAATACGCTGCCTTCGTGTCCTAACTGCTCCCAAAGTTCCTCTGCTACATGAGGTGCAAATGGGGAAAGCAGTACTGCAACTGTTGACAGTGTCTCTTTGTCAATTCCGCCTTCTTTCTTAGCAATCTCGATGAGCTTATTGTTGTGTTCCATGAATGCAGAGATGACTGTATTCAAGCTGAAGCTCTCCAGACGTGTTGTTACATCATAGACAAGTTTATGACGCTCTTTGATCATCTCTTTCGAAGCTTTTACATCTGAATCTTTGCTGTCCATAACAAGATTCCACAGACGTTTCAGGAAACGGTTTACTCCATCGATTCCACGGTCATCCCACTCTGCGTCTAACTCCGGTGGTCCTACGAAAAGCTCATACATTCTCAGGGAATCGCATCCATAATCTCTTACAAGATCATCCGGTGATACAACATTTCCCTTAGATTTACTCATCTTGATTCCGTTCTTTCCTGTAATCATTCCCTGGTTGAACAGTTTGTGGAATGGCTCGTCAAAGTCAATGACTCCGATGTCGTTCAGGAATTTTGTATAGAATCTGGAATACAGAAGGTGAAGAACGGCATGCTCTACTCCACCAATGTACATATCTACCGGAAGCATCTCATCCGCTTTTTCTCTGGAAACCAGTTCTTTGTCATTATGATTATCCACATAACGCAGGAAATACCATGATGATCCTGCCCACTGTGGCATTGTATTTGTCTCTCTCTTAGCGTCAGCGCCACACTGTGGACACTTGCAGTTTACCCACTCATCGATTGCAGCAAGCGGTGACTCACCAGTTCCTGTCGGCTCATAGGATTCTACCTCTGGCAGACGAAGTGGCAGTTCTTCCTCCGGTACCGGAACATTTCCACACTTCGGACAATGAACGATCGGAATTGGCTCTCCCCAGTATCTCTGACGTGAGAATACCCAGTCACGCAGCTTGTAGTTTACAGTTGCATGTCCGATTCCTCTCTCCTCGATGATATGTGGTGCCTCTTTTTTCAGTACGGCAGACTCCATACCATTCCACTCACCGGAATTGATCATTGTTCCGACAGCGTCTGTGTAAGCCTCTGTCATATTCTCAATCTCTTTACCATCTTTTGCAATTACCTGGATGATCGGAATATTGAACTTTGTAGCAAATTCAAAGTCACGGTCATCATGAGCCGGTACACACATAATTGCTCCTGTACCATAGTCAGCAAGTACATAATCAGACAGCCAGATTGGAACTTTCGCCCCGTTGATTGGATTGATTGCATAGCTACCTGTGAATACACCTGTCTTTTCCTTATCCTGCATACGATCTACATTCGACTTCATAGAAGCATCATAAATGTACTGTTCTACTGCTTCTCTTGTCTCGTCATTTGCAAGGCTCTTAGCAAGTTCATGCTCCGGAGCCAGTACCATAAATGTTGCTCCGTGAAGTGTATCTGGTCTTGTTGTATAAACTGTGATTTTCTCATCTCTTCCTTCTACTGGGAAATCTACCTCTGCACCGTATGATTTTCCAATCCAGTCAGCCTGCATCTTCTTAACTTTCTCAGGCCAGTCAAGCTTGTCCAGATCATTTAGAAGTCTGTCTGCATATTTTGTGATACGAAGCATCCACTGACGAAGATTCTTCTTTGTAACTTCAGCTCCACAGCGCTCACATTTTCCGCCTACAACCTCTTCATTGGCAAGACCTGTCTTACAGGATGGGCACCAGTTGATTGGGAATTCTTTCTCGTATGCAAGTCCTTCTTTGAACATCTTAACGAAGATCCACTGTGTCCATTTGTAGAAGTTCGGATCTGTTGTGTTGACTTCTCTGTCCCAGTCATAAAGAGCCGCAATTTCATTAATCTGACGCTTAATATTTTTAATATTAGCTGCTGTTGAAATCTCCGGGTGAACTCCCATCTTAATTGCGTAGTTCTCTGCCGGAAGTCCGAATGCATCCCAGCCCATTGGATGAATGATATAATAACCCTGCTGTAATTTATATCTGCTCCATACGTCAGAAATTACATATCCTCTCCAATGACCTACATGAAGTCCGTTACCTGAAGGATATGGGAACATATCCAGGCAGTAATATTTTTCTTTTTTCTTTCCATTCTCATCAAACTGGACATTGACCGGATTCTCTTCCCATTTATCACGCCACTTTTTTTCGATTGCCTTATGATTGTAAGGTATCTTAGACATATTGATTTCCTCTCTTTCTGCAATACTGCATCTAAAATAAATGAAAGCCTTCTCATCTCCAAAGAGACGAAAAGGCTTGATTCCGTGGTACCACTCTTCTTCATATGAATTCTCATATGCACTCATTGCTTCTGTAACGGGAAGTCCCGCTCCTGCCTATGTTGTCCTTACGATAAATGTCTGACCTGTTCAGCAGAAGAACTCCGAGGCGAGTTGGGAGATTACGTCATTGCCTTGCACCTGCCGGCAACTCTCTGAAAACGATAGGCTCTTAATACTCCTCTTCCATGTCTCTTTCATATTCTTCATTATTATAAGGAGAATGATAATATAAGTCAAGACTCAATCCGAAGTTTTCAATCATATTTTCCATCTTCATTTATCATCCCTTCATTTATCACTCTTTATAATTTTTCCCTTTTTTATTTATAGGATTTTCTAATAAGGTTTGCCCTTTCGCGATGAAAGTTCTACAATTCTTACTAAGATATAGTCTTTGGCAGTGTGTACATGATACAGCAAACAACAACTTTACTCCAGCTAAAAAGGATTATGGATGTGCCGGGACATTCTTGAAATTTTACATATGAAAATGAGGTTTTTGACAATGACTACTCATAAAGAGTTTTATTATATCCTGACTTTCAATACAACTACAGATGCTATGTGCGCAGACAAATGCGCGAAAGAAAACACAAACGACATTCGTGCTGCACTGATGCCGCTTCCTCAGGAATTTAAAAGTGGCTGTGGCTTCGTGCTTCGTTTCCTGGACGATAATTTGGAGGCGATTATAAAGTTCTGTAAGTCCTCCCCATTTAATGGAAAACTTTTTAAAATGCATACAAAAAGGATCAACGGTCATCATCCCATTGATCCTGTTTCTCTTACCTCTTTTGACTTTTCCGAATAATTACAGTGTAATTACCTGATCAACTCCAGCCGGTGC
This sequence comes from Dorea sp. Marseille-P4042, assembly GCF_900290215.1. Lineage (NCBI taxonomy): Bacteria > Bacillati > Bacillota > Clostridia > Lachnospirales > Lachnospiraceae > Dorea > Dorea sp. Marseille-P4042. The sequence goes on from NZ_OLMI01000001.1 coordinate 951,014, forward strand.
CAGTGCTGCATATACATTCGGGAAGCATCCGATTCCTGCAGGTGCGATCAGCTTGTCAGCGATATCTCTCTGATAGCAGCATCTGTCGCATGCCATAAGGAGCATTCCTGTCTTCTCGCTTAATGCCTGAAGTCTTGCAGCAATATCTGATCCCTCAACAAGCATATATGCATTATCGAAGAAGAACATCATTCCTGCAACCTCTACTCCGTGACGATCCTCCTCAAGCTGCGGAATGATCATATTCTCCAAAATCTCCCTCGCGTGCTCTGACTCAAATAAATAAGCTACTTTCATGTCTTTTTTCCTCCTTGGAATATAAATTTTTATACTTCAAATGTTGCTTTTGCCTCAATCAGTGCCCGGTCAATATCCGCCTTGATCACATCATTCGTATCCAGCTCCATTTCTGTAACATACTCATCGAATTCTGCAGAACTGCAGAAGAAATTCATAACGTTTCAGCATGATCCTGCCCAGTTTACAAGTTCCCCTAATGGAAATGTAAGGGCATGCAGAGTCTTCGGTGCATAATCTGCTACCTTCCCATCTACAATCTTTACATAGACTGGTTCTTCACACATTGCACATACTGAATGCACTTCTGTGTCCTGATGAAATGTAAATGCTGCTCCCATAGCGTCAATCGCACACATCGCTGTAAATTCACGGCCATCCGCCAAAGTTACACGGTGATTCGTCTCCAGTGATGATACCGGATAAATAAAGTTTACATTTTTTTCTTCCTCATCAACGACCATTCCATCTTTATCAATCAGGCACTGAATAATCTCTTCATATTCCTGCTCATCCATCTGAAGTACCTGAAGTGTAACTTCTTTATCGCTCTCCAGATTATATGGACGTTTATTATCAATGGTAAAATTAATGATATATAATCTTAACTCATTCTGTCTTGCAGTAAATTTCTGATGTACATTCTGTATTCCGTTCTGAACTACCTTTTCATTCTCGTTCTGTGTATTATTCTGTATATTATTATCTAACATTTCCCTAATTTCTTACTTATTTATTAATATTTTTTATTATCTTTTTCACATAACCATTCATCTTACATCCGACTCTTTTCACACATGCGCTCATCTCTGTATGTTCTTTAAAAAGTCAGTGCTAATGTCTTTATGATTTATTTAAGCTGTCGCTCCTGCCGTATCTCCTGCCGGCTTCTTCGCACTCTCAACTCCCTGGATAAACTCCATAATATCTTTGTCTTCCTGAGTATAGACACCACCGCTCAGTGCAGACTTCAGAATCTCTGTTAATTGATCCACATATGCGTGATACTGTGGATTCGTGCGGTCTCTTGGTCTTGGAAGATCAATCTTTAAATCCTCAAGGATTTTACCATGGTCTCTGGACATTACGATGACACGGTCACTTAAATATACGGACTCGTCTACATCATGGGTTACCATCAGTGATGTTGTCTTTTTCTGTCCAAGAATATCCTCAAGCTGTCTCTGAAGAAGCTGACGCATCTGGAAGTCAACCGCTCCAAGCGGTTCGTCCATGAGAAGTACCTTCGGATCACATGCAAGGGCACGAAGAAGTGCAACTCTCTGTTTCATACCTCCTGAAATCTCATGAATATAATAGTTCTCATATTTTGTAAGCTGTGCCATCTCCAGAAGCTCTTTTAACTTCTTCTTTCTCTCTTCTTTTGGCACTTTCATCTTCTTCATCGGATATTCGATATTCTCACCGACTTTTAACCATGGGAATAATGCATAATTCTGAAACATAAATGCACGATCCGGTCCCGGTTTTGTAACTACATTCCCATTCACTTCAATAATTCCTTCCGTCGGTTTCTGGAATCCTGCAACAATTGTAAGTGTTGTTGTCTTGCCACAGCCAGACGGTCCCAACAGACATACAAACTGTCCTTCTTCTATCTCAAAAGAAACATCTTTTAACACCTGATTGTCAGACTCACCTTTCCTTCTTCCTTTAAAGCTTTTTGATATTCCCTGTACTAAAATTGACATTTTTCTTTGACTCCTTCTCTAGTTCTTTGTTTCCAGTGGCAAAAATTTGATCTGTTTCTCTTCGACCCATTCTTTACTTACTTTTAATTTTTTAGCCAGATAGCACGGGTCATTCAATTTTTCAACTGCTTTATTATAGCTTTCTATAAAATTACGAAATGCTTCCGTCTGTTCAAATTCCTTATCTACGAGCAATACATAAGAAATGTAGTCGTTATCTGAAATAGGCATCGTCGGAATATCGCTGACTTCTGCCGCCTTTGTAATATCCAGAATTGCTGCATCTACCTGCTCATCTTCCATGGCATACAGAATACCTTTCTGTGTAATCTCATCAAATCCTTCAATCTGAGGGTATGCAGCCTTTGCAAGTGCTTTTTCCTGCTGTCTGCCCTGCGTAATTCCTACATTTTTTACATCTGTCCAGTCTTTTTTATAAACAATAGTCTCTCCATTCATGAGAACCGGACCGTAGATTTCCACATCTTCATTATTTTCAATGGTATGTTTTGCAATGTGTGGACAATAAAATCCCACATTAATTTCTTTGGCATTGAGCGCCCACTGAGCAGTATTGCTGCAACAGTCCTGAAAAGATGAACTCTCCGTGGAAGTGGAAACTTTATATTTTTCATTTATTTCCTGTAATGTCTCCTCCATGATCACACCGGATATATCCGCTCCGGATCCCACACGGATATCTGCATCTTTATCCCATTTCTTCTCTCCTGGAAGAAACAGCATAGCACCAATACCTGCCAGTATAAATATTCCGCCAATGATACCTATCGCTTTATCAATCCTCATCTATGCCGCTGCCTTATTTTGTAGTCTTTCCTTTGATATATTTGTACAGTGCAAATATTGCATAGCAGATCAGAATCACACTACTGATATGCTGTGCCCAGTCCGGGAAACCAATAATCATCTTATTTGCATAAGAAATTGTGTGTTGTGTCTGGTTATAATCCAACACTGGTGTAAACCCCGGCATCAAAAGGCGGTTCGTCAAATATCCAACCACATTAGAAATTATGACAACCATTGTAAAGTACAGGATCATAGCATGCTTCCCAATCATTCTGCTAATTGTCAGAAGTTCCGGAATATTCGTTCCTGCACCTGCCATTAAAAATGTAATGGCAACTCCAGGTGCTGCTCCACTGGCAACAAGGGCTGCTATAAACGGAATATGTCCAACTGCACATACATACATAAGTGCAGCGATGACGGTAATTCCAAACAACGAAACAAATCCAGTCTGTCCAAGATAATCCTGAATAAATGACTGTGGTACAACATTGAATATCAACCCCGCGATCAGCATTCCAGACACGGTATATTTACAGATTGTTACACTTAATTCCGTAAATGACCAACGCATTCCGGATTTAATCTTGTCCCAGAAGCCCGGCTCTTCAAATTCAAGCTGAATCAGCGGTTCCGTACTTACAGAGTCTTCTTCCTTATCTTCATCAGTCTCTAATTGGGTCTGTTTTATTTCCTTATTTCTCAGACCAATATGTAATTCATTTCCGGCAAACTTATTGGCTATCATACCGATAACCATCGGTGCTACGAATCCTGTAATCAGATAAATCGTTGCAATCTCTTTTCCAAGAAGACCATAAGCCAGAAGTAATGCAATCGGATTAATCATTGGCGTACTAGTCATAAATGCCAGCGTTGGTCCAAGATAGGCTCCGCTGTAATACATACTGATTCCAAGCGGAATCGTTCCACAGCTGCAGATTGGAATAAACATTCCTGATATAGTTGTCCAGAATACGCCGCTGATCTTTCCAGATCCAATTGCTGTCTTCTGAATCTTTTCCGGTTTCAGAAATTCGTGTAATAATCCAGCAACCAGAAAACTAAAAATAATCCAAGGAGATGAACTGTTCAGCATATTCCATGTAGATGCTATAATCTTCTCCAAAAATTCCCCAAATTCGGCTAACATGTCTTTAATGCCTCCTCAAATGCTTTTCGTATCGCTGGTTTCGTCAGCTTTGTGACTGCTTTCTTTTCATTAATTACAACCATGCTTTTGGTAACTGCACCGTATTTCGGAATATAATCAAAGTCTTTCCCCGCTTTGTAAACCTTTACATGGACTTTGCCTTCATACTCCTTCTCCAAGGCTTGAACCAAGCCTTCAAATACTTCGCATCAAGCACAGGCACTAATGTACTCAATTGATGGCTTTTTCATAACTTACCTCCCATTTTTGCCAAGTATACATTGGTATTATATATGTAAATTTAATTTGATTGTTTGTTTATTTAAAATATAAATATTAACAAATTATAATATTCTATTCTTTAATAAATATATCTTTATATTCTGGATTTTTGATATGATTCGAACGTATATATGAACAAATGTTAATAACTAAACAAAGAAAGGAGGCAATAGATTTTGGGGAATAATAAAAATAATGATGATGTAAATCAACAAGTCAACCGAATGCAGGCCGCTACCAACAATGGTGACCGTAATCGCTGGCGAAAGATGGGAGGAAAAAACCGCAATTTTGCTGCATTGATTGCTCTGATCATCATTTGTGGAATTTGGACTTTAGCCGCACATGCTGTAGCAAAGCCTTTTCTCTTTCCATATTTTGAAGATGTAGTAAAAGAAGTTGTCTATTCTTTATCAGATATGTATGTACTTCGTAATCTCGGAATTACGATGCGTCGTGTATTGACCGGTGCGTTCTATGCATTTATCATCGGACTTCCGCTTGGAATGATCATGGGATACTCGCCTAAAATCTTAAGAACTTTGTCACCATTTATGAACTCTTTAAGACAGGTACCGATCATGGCATGGGTTCCTCTTGCAATTGTATGGTTCGGAATTGGAGACGGTCCTACAATCTTCCTGATTGCATTCAGTGGTGTATTTACGATTATTCTGAATACAATTTCAGGAGTGCAGGATATCAGCAAAGACTTTTACAACGCAGCTCGTTCGATGGGGGCAAATACACTGAGCATCATAAAAGACATCGTCCTTCCGGGATCTCTTCCGGGTGTTATGACTGGTGTGAGACTTGCAATCGGACTCGGCTGGATGTCCGTTATATGAGCGGAGTTCATTGCGACCAGTGCCGGATTCGGCTACTGTATGGTGGAAGCTCAGGGGAAGATGCAGACTGAAAAGGTCATCGCTTACATGATCATCGCAGGTCTTATCGGATTCCTGATCGATACAATCATGGTTCTTGCTGAGAAAGTACTTCTCAGATGGAGAGCTCAATAGGTAACATCAAAAGGCATGGACACCAGATTGCCTGTTATCTATCTGATGCCAGAATTTCAAATGTGGAATAAACTACAGGCATCGAATTCTTGAATGTTTTTTACACTTGTTATTGGAAGAAAGAAGCGTATTTCTATCAACTGAAACACGCTTCTTTCTTTTTTTGCACATTCTTAATTATGGTAAACCCTGCAGGGGGAGCAGGATTTCTATAGGAAATAATACTGTTCAAGTATTAACCAGAAATCTTCTGACATTGCTGCCTGATAGACTTAATCGTACTTGTAATAGGAAGGGTCATAATCCGGTCTTTATGATACAAAAGATAAATCTGTCTCTCTGTATTCACATTCGGGAATTCAAACTTCAATAATTTCCCCAATGCCAGAGAATCCTGAATTGCCAGACTACTTACAAATGCAACTCCCATTCCTTCTTCTACACTTCTCCGGACCAGATCGGAAGATTCTGCCTGCATGGCTATCTTCAACGGCTTTGCATGCAGATTCAGTGCTTTCTCAATACTTTCATATGCAATCTTTGTTCCACTGCCTGATTCCCGTATAACAAATGTCTCTTTCTTCAGCTTATCAAGCGGAAATACCCCATTCAGACTCCGATATTCTTCTGTATTCGGTGTCGCAAGTACAATCTGATCTTTTAGAAGCGGCATACACATACATTTCTCATGATTGGTACGGATACTCCCTATTCCAAGATCTGCTTCAAATCTTAAGACCGACTGGATCACCTGACTGCTGTCTCCTTCCAGCATACGATAATCAATCTCAGGATATTTAAGTCTGGTCTGTTTCATAATCCTCGGAAGAATATAATTCCCCGGAACTGATGAAGCAGCAATCGTTACAGTTCCTTTTACTTTTGCTTCCGTCTTATTCAAATGTGCCAGTGCCTCATTTTCCGTCTCCAGAAGCCTGACTGCATATGGATAAAACAGAACTCCCTCTTCTGACAATATCACATCTTTTGTTGATCTAACCAAAAGCTGGACTCCCAATTCCGCTTCCAATTGCTTGATATGAGTACTGATTGTCGGCTGTGAGACAAATGCTTTTTTTGCAGCAACAGAAAAGCTCTTACAGTTGACAACATTAATAAAACTTCTTATGTAATCCAATCTCATTATTTTTCTTTTTCCTCTTTTCCCCATTCTTTATATATATTTTAAATCTCTTCGTACCAAATGTCGAATTGATAGTTCTCATAGTTTTATTGAATTTGTCTATACTTTATTAATATTTCCTATAGATTCTATTTCCTTTATCAAAATTATTAATATTCATTTATATACCTTTCTATTTTATTTTGTATCTGCTATTATAATCACATATTTATTAACAATTATTAATATTTGGAGGAAGAACTATGAAAAAAAGAATTGTATCTATACTTCTTGTTATGGCACTCCTTGTCCCTACCGTAACTGCATGTCACGATAGTAGTAAAGACAATCAGGCTACAAAAGACGTAGAAGCAACAGGATATAATCCAGAAGAAGCTGCCAAAAAATTTGATTTTGGCGAATTATCTGAGGAGGATAAGAATTATACCATCGAAATGGGATATTTCAACTGTGACCACATGGTTGGAGCAATCATCGGAGAAAAGGCCGGAATCTACAAAGCCTTAGGACTGAATGTAAATGTAACCAAATCTGGCGAGACATTAAAAGCCCTTACAAGTGGTGCTATGGACGTTGGATACACCGGAATTGAAGGTGCGATCCGTGCAGTAAACCAAGGAGCTCCTTTCTCAATGGCTGCTGCAAACCACATGGGTGGATCACGTTACCTTGTAGTAAGTAATGATATTACAGAACCTTCTCAGTTAGTCGGCAAAACGATTTCCATGACTGCAGAACCTGAAATTGATCCTGAATTTTTAACATGGTCCAAAAAGCTCGGAATCCCAGCTGATGCTTCCAGTTACAACATCGTAGACATGGGATCTCAGGATGCTATGTTCGCACTGAAAGCCGGACAGATTGATGCCTTCACATGCTGTGATCCTTACGCTTCCATTGCTGAATTCGAAGGCTTTGGACATATTTTAGGAATTGGCTGGGGCGCAGCTAATGTTGACTCCGATGCTACTGCTGATACATGGGGACTTTGTTGTATCTACGCTATGTCCAATGACTTCAAAGAGAAGCACCCAGAGCTTGCAAGACGTCTTGTATATGCTCATGAGATGGCTATCGAATACATGTACACACATCCATACAATGCAGCTATGATGTTCGCAGATGGATTTGACGTTGATCCTTACGTAGCTCTTCGTACTATCTACATGAAGACAGTTGCTGAGGGACGTACAATCACATGGCACTTCTCTGAAAAGAACATTGAAAATTTTGAGAACTACTACACACAGTATCCACAGATTCCGGAAGAGGAGATTCCTCGTGTCAGTGATGTAAGTAAATTCATGACAACAGATATTTCAAAAGATGCAGGTGTTGATGATTTTGATGAATTTATCAAGAAGAATGTTGATGACAAGTTCCCGCTTGGTATGACATTCGAAGACTGGTACAACGAAGCTAAGAAGATTGATGATATCTCCGATGATGAAGCAGTAGATATCTCCAAGACAGCTACATCTTACTTAAATAAAGACCTGAAAGATCGTCAGTCATATGAATAAAATATTCTTTTAAACAAGTATTTACGAAAGAGCAGCCGCAATTGTGGCTGCTCCTTTTAAGTATTCAAGTCGAACGTCCGTGAGACAAATTTGATATTACTCACCACCAAAAAGAGGTGGGAGTCTTCTCGACTGAGATAAACTATTATTCAAAATCGTCTACTCTTGGAAAATTCATAATAAACGTTGTTCCTTTTTCCTCTTCACTCTGCACCTGTATCCAGCCCCCGTGTTCTTCTACCATACGTTTCACTACAGTCAGACCAATTCCGGTTCCTTTTCCATCTTTTTTCGTTGTAAAAAACGGTTCAAACACATGCTTTCGAAGGTCTTTTGGAATACCACAGCCATTATCTTCTACCACAAGCCTTACCATCTGGTCATCATCTACACTTAATCCAAACTGAAGTTTTATGCGTCCTTTTTTATCTCCGATCGCATGGATAGCATTCGTTACCAGATTCAGTATAATCTGATTCAGCGCTCCCACCTGACCTTTTATATAATAAGATGTACTGCATACAGATGTCTCTAATTTAATATTCTCCGGAATCAGCCTGCTTACAATACTAATACTGCTCTCCACGGCAAATGTGGCATTATACTCTGATAATACTCTCTCTGCTCTTCCTTGCCTACTGTAATCCAAAAGCTGTTTTGCCAGTTCTTCGCATCTTTTTGCTGACATGTTTAATTCATAGACCTCTTCCGGCATCTCTTGCATGACCGTGTCATTATCTGATAATAGTTCACTATATAGCACAATCGGAGTCATAAGATTATTAAACTCATGTGCCAGCGCTCCTGTTAGAAATGTCATCGTTTTCGAATGATTATATTTCTGCATCAGACTTTCCTGATTCTTCATTGCTTCATTTGCCTCATTGAGTTCTTTTTCATGTGCCAGCGCTATCTTCAGCTTCTCTTCTTCTTTTTGCTGCTTTAAAATCCGATATCCGAAAAATCCAACCCAGATCAAAATCAGCACACCAAATAATGATAAATAAAGAGCAATCTTCACAATCGGTGCAGTAATATCCCTGTAATCTTCCACCACGCAAAGTACGAATTGAACCCCATTGAAATCAACGGTATTGTATGCCACAAGTTTCTGAGTCTTCTTTGGCGAGCCGCCTTCTACTTCATAAGACCATACAACTTCACAGCCGGATACATCTTTACTTGAAAATGAAATTTCTTCTTTTTCATTTCTTGCATCTGCCATGACTGTTGTACCATCAATATCTTTTACAATACAGTATCCCTGATTCCCCACATTTAGATTGGAAAGATCCTGTTCTCCTTCATAAATCTCATCCAGATTCAGTTCAATCTGAACATAACCCGCAATGCTGCGGTTCATATAGACTGCTTTTGTCAGATAAAGTACATATCCTCCGCTATATGTTTTCCTTATTGGTCCTGCAATAACGTGTCCTGGATTTTTTCCTGCCTCCTCGCAGGAATCTGCTTCCCAGTCTTGCAATTGACTGACTTGATCCAGACGGATATATTTTCCCTTTTCTCCAATCTTCAATAAACTTGCTTCTATACTCTCTTCGTTTGCCATATCCCCAGATAATGCAGCATATACGAGGTTACTTTTCCCTTGAAGAGTCGCTTTTAAGCTATGCGAACTGACTTCTGCAATATTCTGAATACTTTCTTTTTCATTATTAATGATTGCATCTCGTACAGTTTGATAACAGAATACTGCGCTTAACAGCAAAAGCAACACTCCGGTCACTGAAATAATCAATTCTTTTCTTTTCTTATTCATTATTTCTTCTTCTCATTTCCTTATAGTTGACTTTAAATTTTTTCATAGATATAATAGCTTTATGTTAATATGTTTTTTCATAATTACAATAACAGAAAGGCAGGTATTTACAAAATGCCCGATATCTCGGTTCTTATTATAGATGATGAACCTTCCATTTTAAAAGCAGTCAGTATGACCCTTAAGCAGGAACATATTGCTGTCACCTGTGCAGATAACGGCACACTTGCACTTGATATCCTGAAAGCCAATACCTTTGACTTAATCTTACTGGATATCATTATGCCGGATCAGGACGGGTTTTCCATTTTAAAGGTGATCCGCAGCAGTCAGAACTATACTCCGGTCATCCTCTTAAGTGGACGTGGTGAGGACTCGGCTCAGGTCAAAGGTCTGGAACTTGGTGCCGATGATTACATTACAAAACCGTTCAGCAAAACTGTACTGGTGTCTAAGATCCGTGCCATGGTTCGGCGCACGAATCAGTATGTTTCAAGCTCCGATGAGGTGATTACCGAAGTAAAAAAAGGTTCTTTCGCACTACGGATGGATTCTCAGACTGTACTGAAAAACGGAAAGGAGATATCCCTTACTTCTAAGGAATTCTCCCTTCTCTATCTCTTTATTGAAAATCCAGAGTACATCTTTTCCAAACAGGAGCTGTTCTCCAAGGTCTGGAGAAGTGATAATTGCGACGACAGTACCATCCTCGTATACATCAAAAAGCTAAGGGATAAGCTGGAAGATGATCCTTCTCATCCAACTCATATCTGTACTGTCTGGGGAAAAGGTTACAAGTTCTGCATTTAGCAGCAATCCTCCATTCCCTCTCCAAAAAGATCCACCGGTTGGCCGTCTATCATACGATAGATGGCATAACCTACGGCTCCTTTTTTTTCTCCAGTAATAATAATCTCGATTTCTCCTTCTTTATCAATATTCTTAAACTGAATTTTCTGATTCTCTACCGGTGCAGGTATCGGATCTGAAAAATCATAATTCGTACTATCTCCCTTATCTGTTACAACAATTGTCCGGTTACCTTCTTCCATTTTACAGATTACAACAAGATCATCCAGCCCATCATCTGTCACATCTTCTCTGCAGGCAAGTAATACTTCTGCTGTCGGATAAGCATTTTTAAACACATTCAGGATAGGATCATCTTCCGGAACTGTCTCTGCATAACTCGTCTCACGTATTGTCTTTCCTGCTGTCTGCTTGTCAATCTTGCTCTCCTCATGCTTGTTCTCAAGGATGGATCTGGCTGCAAATGCAATGACTACTACAACTACCGCAAGAATCACTTTTGTCCAAATGCTGTCTTCTAATTTCTTTATTATACTCATCTCTCTACCTTTTATATTATTCCCTTCATCTATTATACAAGCTTTAACGCCCCTGTGTTACAAGCCCTTACACACGCAGGTTCCAGTCCCATTGCTACCCTCACAGAACAACCGTCACATTTGACAATTTTATGTTCAGAATCAAATCTTGGCACATCATAAGGACAGGCTTTCAGACACATCTTACACCCTTTACAATTCTCTCTGACAGGTATTACAAAACCTCTTTCGTCTCTTTTTAGAGCTCCATAACGACAGACTTTTAAACAGGCTGCCTCTTCACAATGCAGACAGCTCCTTGTCACATATATTTCGAGATCACTGTCCCCGCTTTTTTTCATCTCATATATTCTCGCTGGAACTGCGTATCCATAAGCCTCATCATAATGTTGGTCCAGGCAGGCAACTATACAGGCCAGACACCCGGAACACCGTGCTTTATCACATTCTACTCTGCTCATTATTATGCCCCCTTTTTCACAATTCTGCAACAATAAGATTTGAATCCCGGAAATCCTGATATCGGATCAATGTACTGGTCATCGATCAAAAGATTAATGTCGTAATTCCCGGCACCATGATATACATTTACAGCACCTTGGAGGCAAGAAGAATTCACCACTGCCTCCATATCCATCTGTCCGACCGGAGTCTCAAGTGTGACCATCTCTCCTGTCTTCACGCTGTAGTTTTCGGCATCTTCCGGATGTAATTCTACAATCGGGCAATCCTCCAGATTTACCAGCCATGGCAGCCGATAGGTTCTGGAATGAAATAACTGCGGCTTTCTGCTTCCGGTACTTAATATAAGCGGATACTCTTTCATCGGCAATGTTTCCCGGAAATCATGATATGCCGGAACTCCTTCATGCCACTCTTTCTTACAGACATTAAGGATCGTAGATACGAACTCAATCTTTCCGGTAGGCGTCTGGACCTTCATAATATCCTCTGTTGTCCGGGCTGGCATAATATGTTTTGCCGGCATCATACCATGTTCTTTTAACTCGTCCAATGTAAGTCCTGTCGGGCTTAACCGATCTTCCAGATATTCTTCATAAGTACGATACGTTGGATTGCCAAGTGTAAATCCAAGCCGCTTTGCAAGCTCTAAAAGAATTTCCATATCATTCTTTGTTTCTCCCTGGTTCTTTACAACTTTTGGCTGATAATAGACCATCTGTGGTCCCAGCAGTTCAACCTGCTCCCGTTCCTGTGTAACAGCAGCCGGAAGCAGGATATCTGCATATTTACATGTATCATTCATATATAAATCTGCACAGGAGAAAAATTCCACCTGTTTCATTCCCTCTTCGATCCGGTCCGGTCTTGGCCACATATGATGGTTCATTCCAAAGGAAATGAGATTACGGATTGGATATTTGCCATTTCCGAGGAGAAAATCTGCAATATGTTCTACCTGCAGCTCTCTGGAAGTTAATTTGTCCCACGCTGGAAACTCTCCATAATTCACTCCTTTTTCCGGATGCTCACGATCTTTTTTTGTACCCATGAAAGAATCTTTCAGCATAGCTCTTGCAGATCCCGGACCTGCAAAACCTCCCGGAATCCCAAAATTACCAGTAAGCGCCATCAATAGTCCGATCGCCCGTCCATTTTGCACACCATTTATATTATGTACGACTGGTGATGCCGATAACATAATGGAAGTCGGTCCCTCTGCTGCAATCATTCTGGCAGCCCTTATCATATTGCTTTTCGGAACTCCTGTAATCTCTTCAACTTTTTCAGGAGTAAAATCCATAACATAGTCTTTATATTCTTCATATCCATAAGTATACTTTTTAATATATTCACAATCATGCAGATTTTCTGTGATGATCACTCTTGCCATGCCCAGTGCCAGTGCGCCATCTGTTCCTGGAATCGGACGAAGATGTAACTGTGCATATTCTGTAGTCGGTGTACACTTTGGATCAACAACAATCACTTTCGCACCCCGGTCAACTGCATGTAAAAATCCGGCACCGCCTTTGACAGAATTACTGTATAAAGGATTCACGCCCCATACGACCAGAGTCCGGCACCGTCCAAAATCTGGTGGCATCAGCATAATATTTTGTCCAAAATTGCATTGATTGGCCATCATAAGTGCATAAGCACATGTACTGGACTCGGTTCCATAATTTGGTGTTCCATATTTATTTACAAATTCTGTTATCTGTGGTCTGAACCACTTCGGATGTCCTACATAGACCATCGTCTGTTCCGGACCATAAGTCTCTTTTACTGACTGCATCTTTTCTGCAATCGTATCAAGTGCTTCTTTCCAGCTAATTCGTTCAAACTTTCCTTCTCCACGTTTTCCGACGCGTTTCATCGGATATAGGATCCGTTCTGGATTGTAAAGTGCCTGTTTTATCGCAGCACCTTTCACACACACACGTCCATTTGCTCCCGGAAGTGTACAATTGCCTTCTGTTTTTATGATTTTTCCGTCTTTTATATAAAAATCTAAAAGGCAGTCTCCACCACAAAATCCACAGAATCCTGTCTTCACTTGAATTCCCGTCTCTTCTCCCGGAATCTTCGCTTTTAATAGCTCTTCTCTTGTTATTTTTTCCATAAATTTCTCCAATAGTTATAAATCCCCCCATCTTTCTATCTTTATATTATCCTACGCTTATAAGCGCTTCGTCAAATTGGATTTATCTATATATCTATATAAAAACCATATATCTCTGGCAGTTTTACATTTTTCCTATGCTATCTTTAACTGTCATGATTATTCTAAGATTATTCAAAAATTCTCATGGAATCGTCTAAAAACTTCTTTTTTCAGGTTGTTACTGTCTGTACTTTAGTGTATAATATAAACATCAACTATTCGATACTGGATATGCCGGTATAATATTATACATAAAGGAGAGTTTGCCATGGTAAATTTATTAACTGGCCCTAAAGGCAGCGGAAAAACACAACAAATGATCGAGCAGGCTAATAAGCAGGCGAAAGAATGTAAAGGTAATGTCGTTTTTATCAAAAAGACGCATCGCGATACCGCAAGTGTTGCATTTGATATCCGTACAATTTGTATGGATGATTTTCCATCTATTACGAATACCGATGAGTACATTGGTTTCTTATATGGAATGTATAGCTCCAACCACGATATTGAGTGCATTTTTATCGATGGTATTTTAAAGCACGCAGATATTTCCATTGAAAATATTCCAGGATTTATTGACCGTCTGAAAAAACTCTCCGAGGAATGCGGTATCAATTTTTATGTAAGTATCAGCGCAGAAAAAGCAGAATTAAAGAACATTAATTTGGATGGCTGCACTCTTTTAAATTAAATGGATCAAATAATGAAACAAGCGGACAGTCTATCTTAAGATGGACTGTCTGTTTTTATGCATATTTTCTACAACAAATGAAAAGGTAACAAAATACTATGAGCAATAACAATTCCGGAATCAAAGCATCAAAAAGACGCCAGATGGAAGCCAGGCGCAGACGCCTCAGACGCAGAAAAAGAAAACGCGCCATGCTGCTTGGAGGCATGTTATGTACAGCCTGTCTGATTCTATTTAGCACAATATATGGCATCCGTCATCTGTTGCATAAACATACTGACACAAAAGAAGCCGTTAAGACTTCCCCGAAGCAGACAGCCAAAAGTAAGGACACTTCCTCTTCCAAAAAAAAAATTGACACTTCTGCTGTAAAAACGCAAGAACTTGTCATTAACACAGATACTAACTCTGACAAGGGGAAAAAAGGCAGCTCCTCAAAGGGACCTACCACCATCACTATAAGTTCTATGGGGGACTGCACACTTGGAACTGATGAAAGTTTTGATCAGTCCACCAGCTTTAATGCTTACTACAACGAATATGGCGCAGACTATTTCTTTAAAAATGTCCGTTCTATCTTAGAAGCTGATGATTTGTCTGTTGTAAACTTTGAAGGAACACTGACCGAAGAGACGAGCCGGGCTGATAAAACCTTTGCATTTAAAGGGCCTGCCAAATATACTGACATTTTAACCGGAAGTTCCGTGGAAGCCGCCAATATTGCAAACAACCACAGCAAAGACTACGGCACAAAAAGCCAGGAAGATACCATCGAAAATCTGTCAAACGCAGGCATTGCTACATTTGGCTATGAAAATGTCATTGTGGTGGATGTAAAAGGTATCAAAGTCGGACTTACCGGTATCTATGAACTTGCCGAGCATGAGCAGAAAGCAACGCAAGTCAAAGAAAATATCCAGGCATTAAAAGATGCAGGGGCACAGATTATTATCGTTAATTTCCACTGGGGAATTGAAAAAGAATACACACCAAATGCTACCCAGAAAAAACTTGCACATCTGGCCATCGATGAAGGAGCCGACCTTGTCATTGGTCATCACCCACATGTACTGGAAGGCATTGAAAAGTATAATGGAAAATATATTGCCTACAGTCTGGGAAACTTCTGTTTTGGGGGAAATAAAAATCCTTCTGATAAGGATACGATGATCTTCCAACAGACTTTTACCATCGACACAGACGGTAAAGTTGCCGATGACGATAACATTAACATCATTCCTTGTTCTCTGTCTTCTTCCAGTAATAAAAACGATTACTGTCCGACACCTCTTGAAGGTGATGAAGCAGAACGCGTCAGACAAAAGATAGAAAAATACAGCGAAGGGCTCTAAGCCTTCCGCTGTATTTTTCATTTTATTCACAAATGTTACTTAATTTTAAGGCTTACAACTGTATCTGCCTTCTCGCCTTTCTTATATTCCATCGTCACAGTCTGTCCTGCTTCACACCGGACTACATCAATGTAATCAACTACAGACACATCGAAAATATCCTCTGAACCATCAATCATCAGATAATAATGAGAAGTTCCATCAATGACCGCCTGTGCAATCTTTGTAATCTCTCCGGTGATTGTCTCAATCTCTCTGCCGTCCTTCGCTTCTTCTTTCACACCATTGCTTAAGAGCAGATTCAGATAATTGTCCTCACACTGACTCACACTGTCTCCGATAGCAACGATCTGATATTTCTGCACGTTTACCATGGCATATTTCTTAACCAGTCCCGCATCATCCTTTAATGCGATAAAATAAGTCGGCTCTCCGGATATATTAAGAAGCAGTGGAAATGTTGCGGTATACTTCAGATTCTGCACCTGCCCTTCTGCTGAAGACATAGCGGAAGCTTCTGTTGCTCCCTCACATTCATAATACTTTGTTTCCATTGTTCTCTGATTGGATAATACAAATCCAACATTAGACTGATCTCCGTTGACCGAAGTCACGCCTGTGTACATCCATACGTCATCGTCCAGTGCAAGATAATTGTAACCATCTGTTGTCTTCAGGCAATCTTTCTGGCTCAGCACACTGTTGAAAAATCCATGTTTCAGTGTTCCATAATAGTCAAACAGATTGACAAGAAGATCTGCAGAATAGACTCTGTCTACCCACTCCGGAACATCTGTTGTCTTATAAGTCGTTGTTTCACCAGTAATAGCATTACAGATCACAACTTTACCGATCGTCTCACCGCCAAACAGACCGATGTTATATTTTTTCACCGGCGCGATCCAGTATGGCACACCATCATCATCAATTTCAAAGCTCAAATCCCCGTAAATGTATGTCGGATGTGCAAATCGCAGATGCCGGTAAATGTTCCGGTTAAAGTACTCACTGTTCACATATTTCATGCCTTTATCCAGCTTTACAAGCTCTGTATTCTGATTTGCCATATTAATACGAATATATGCCGGTATTCCTTCTGAACGGTTCGTAAACCACTTAATAATACTGGCATATCGAAGTGGCGTTACACGCACCGGATTATCCTTATAATTAATCTGGGAATAGATGTCATCTGCCTCAAACTGTGAAACCATATCTACCATACTTCCCATCTTACGGTCTCCCAAAAGTGCGGCAGTATCTCTGTCCAGAAGCGGAATCTTATCAAAGGAAAGCTCTTCTACATCTTCTGTAAAATTTCCCTGCTCTATCTTCATCAGCTTCTGATATTTCTTCGCATTAACAATCGGGGAAGATAAAATACTTCCAATGAAATAAACTGCACCAAGCACAAGCAAAAGTATCACGCCTGCCCGGAGTATTTTGCTCTCTTTCAAATCGCTGATACGAATTTTCGCAGGATTTCTGAATCCATAAAAAAAGAGTTTCACAATTAAAGCTATTACGATTAGAAATAATACTGCTCCCCACGTATCTGTAGAGTGAATGTTGATTGCCGGTATAGTCACATAATAATAAATTGCTGCAACGATTACCACAATCAGGGCTATTAAACCTTTTGTCTTTGTTTTCATAACTTTCTCCTTTTAAAACTTTCTCTTCCATGCAAACATAGTAAGGAAAGTAAGGAACGGGAAGATTTCCAGACGTCCTGCAAGCATATCTATACAGAATACAATCTTTGACAAGATTGAAAAATCTGCAAAATTTCCAGTCGGTCCGACTGCCGAAAGTCCCGGTCCGATATTATTAAGTGTTGCCATTACAGATGTAAATGTCGTAGTAAAGTCCTGATTATCCAAAGAAATGATCAACACAGATACAATTGCCAGCAGTGCATATGCCATCAGATATACATAGACCCCTCGTAAAGTCTCATCGCTGATCTTCTTTCTATTGATCCGGATCAGATTCACAGATTTCGGATGCACAAGCTGCTTGATTTCTCGTTTTACTCCTTTGAATACAATCATGAGACGTGACACTTTAATCCCGCCTCCGGTGGAAGATGCACAGGCTCCAATGATCATCAGCAACACTACAATACACTGGGAGAATGTCGGCCAAAGATTGAAATCTGTCGTCGCATAACCCGTTGTCGTAATGATCGTTGATACCTGGAACAAGGCGTACCGGAATGCTTTCATGATACTGCCATACATCTGATTTGTATTCAAAGTGATCAGAATTGTTGCTGTCGCAATAATTCCAAGATACACTCGAAGTTCTTCATTTTTCCAGAATGCTTTAAAGTCTCCCAGGAGCATAAAATAATACAGGTTAAAGTTGATTCCAAACAGAATCATAAAAATTGAAATAACGTAGTCAATATATGCACTGTCAAAATGTCCTACACTGTCTGCATAATTGGAAAATCCTCCGGTTCCTGCAGAGCCAAACGCATGGATCAGACTGTCAAACAGATTCATTCCTCCAAACATAAGAAAAATGACCAGGATCAGTGTCAGTCCAAAATAAATTCCATACAGAATTCTTGCTGTCGTTTTAGTCTTTGGAACAAGCTTATCTTTCTCTGGTCCCGGAACTTCTGCACGCATCAGATACATGGAATTCTTCTTGTCCAGATTCGTCAACATCAGAACAAAGACAAGCACTCCCATACCTCCGATCCAGTGAGTGAAACTTCGCCAGAACAGCATGCACTGTGGTAATGCTTCTACGTCTCTTAAAACGGAAGATCCAGTTGTTGTAAATCCAGATACCGTCTCAAAAAATGCATCTGCAAAATTCGGAATACTTCCAGACAATGTAAATGGAAGTGCTCCGAATAAGGACCATGTGATCCAGGCACTGGCAACAACAACCATCCCTTCCTTTCCATAAATCACCTGTCCCTCCGGTCTCTTTCTTCCGGCTATTACAAAAATGCATGTCAGAATCACTGCCGGTATCACAAATGACAGGGCTTCTTTTTCTTCCCCATATAATATTCCTACAAATGCCGGAAGAAGCAAGAGCAATGCTTCCACCCCCAGCATTCTGCCAAGGATATAACGTACCATTTTTCCATTCATATCTTATGACTCCCTACGCAAGTATATCCTTGAAATCATTGATCGTGTGCTCTTTCGCGATCACAATGACACTGTCACCGGCTTCCAGATGATCGTCACCATTCGGAATGATAATTTTTCTGTGGCGTCCGATACATGCAATCAGGTTATTCGGCTTAGTAGGCAGATCTTTTAACGGAATATTGGTAAAATCACATTCTTTTTTAATGATGTATTCCTGTGCTACAATCTTACCATTCAGCAGGCGATACATCGTCTCAATATTGGCACTGCTGTAAGAATTCATTCTTGCCTTAACGTAAGCAAGGATCGCATCTGCTGTCGCGCTCTTGGCAGAAACCGTACTCTCAATTCCAAGGCTCTCTACCATCTGTGCTCTTGTATCTGCATTGACTTTCGCGACAATCTTCTTGATCCCTCTTGTCTTTGCAAAAAGTGCCATCATAATATTCTCTTCATCCATGCCGGTCAGAGCAACAATGGCATTGGCATTCTCAAGACCCTCTTCAATCAAAAGCTCCTGATCCGTCGCATCTCCATGAATAATCGTTGCCTTCGGAAGTAATTCACACAATTCCTCACATCTTGCCTGATTCTGCTCGATGATCTTCACCTGCATGCCAGCCTGCTGCAACTGAACTGCAAGATAAAAACATACATGACCGCCGCCACAGATTATAACCTTCTTCACTTTCTCTTCCTTATGTCCAAGTGCACGGAAGAACGATTTCAGATTCTGATGTGATGCGACCACATGCATACGGTCTCCCTTTTCAATTACAAAATTACCATCCGGAATATAGACCTGCTCACCACGCTTGATGGCGCATACAAGAATCTGGAATTCATATTTCTTGTTGATCTCTGCCAGTGATAATCCCACGATCGGGCTTATCTCAGAAATCGGGAACTCTACCAGTTCCACTCTTCCTTTCATGAATGATTCGACTTTATTCGCCTCTGGGAAAAGCAACATTCTTGATATCTCATTAGCTGCTGCCAGCTCTGGATTGACCGCCATACTAAGATGCAGGTCTTCCTTCAACAATTCCATCTGGCGATAATAAAGAGGATTTCTCACCCTTGCAATGGTATGCTTGGCACCAAGTCGCTTTGCCAGAAGACAACTGATCATATTCATCTCATCTGTAGATGTACATGCAATCACAATGTCTGCATGCGGCACATCCGCCTGTTTTAAAACTTCTGCATCCGCACCATTTCCATTAATACAGAAAATGTCCAGATTGTTCAAAGCTGCTTTCAGCTTCCCGGCATTTTGGTCAATCAGGGTAATGTCATAATCTTCTTCTGACAACTGTGTTGTCAGCTTATGACCTACCTTTCCATCGCCGATAATCACTATTTTCATTTCTTATCCCTCGTTATATTCTTCTTTATATTTTCACTGAATGCCTGAAAATTACTATTTTTCAAGTCGAACGTATATAGGCATAGAGATTATAGCACTTTTAATCACAGAAAAAAAGCCCTAAACGGGCTTTTCTCCTGTTAAAACTTTAATTAACTTTTTCTTATCTTTCTATTCTTCAGCGGCCCTTTTTGCGATCTCTGTTTCTTGTACTTCTGAAGGTGCCTGTTCATAACGTGCAAATGTATATTCATAAGTTCCTCGTCCACCTGTCATAGAGCGTAATGTCGTGCAGTATCCGAATAATCCTGTCATCGGGACATCTGCTTCTACGATCTGATTTCCTGCGCCAACCGGCGTCATACCAAGCACACGGCCACGTCTCTTGTTAAGATCTCCCATTACATCTCCGGTGTACTCATCCGGAACTGTTACTTTCACAGATACGATTGGCTCAAGAAGTACTGGAGATGCCTCCATAAATCCTTTCTTAAATGCCTGGATCGTAGCAGTCTTAAATGCCATCTCAGAAGAGTCTACCGGGTGGTAAGATCCATCGTAAAGTGTAGCTTTGACACCAACAACCGGGTATCCTGCAAGAGGACCTTTCACTACAGATTCCTGAAGTCCTTTTTCTACTGCCGGGAAATAATTCTTCGGAACTGCTCCTCCTACAACTTCTTCATCAAATTCATAAGGTATTTCCAGGTCTCCTGACGGAGCAAAGCGCATCTTCACATGTCCGTACTGTCCATGTCCACCGGATTGTTTTTTATATTTGCTGTCTACATCAGACTGTTTGCGGATTGTCTCACGGAATGCAACCTTCGGAGTCTCCAGTGTTACTTCGCATTTGTAACGGTCTAATAACTTGCTGACTGCAATCTCCAGATGCTGATCTCCAATACCATAAAGAAGTGCCTGACGATTCTCGCTGTCATTGACTACCTTAAGTGTTACATCTTCTGCCATCATTTTCTGAAGTGCCTGAGATACTTTATCTTCATCGCCTTTATTCTTTGTTACATATTTCATATATGTATAAGGTTTTGAATATTCTGTCTTACCATAAAGAACCGGTGTTGTCTTTGTGGACAATGTATCCCCTGTTCTTGTTGCGGTCAGTTTTGCGATGGCACCGATATCTCCTGCAAACAGCTCACTGACTTCCACAGGTTTGTTACCGAACATCGTGTAAATCTTACCAAGCTTCTCATCTGTATCTGTATCTGCATTATAAAGTGTATCGTCACCTTTTAATACACCGGAGCAAACTTTTATAAATGAATATTTTCCAATAAACGGATCAACCATTGTCTTAAATACATAAGCTGATTTGGCTCTTGCGAAATCATAATTTGCTTCATAAATCTCATTCGTCTTGCGATTGATACCTGCACATTCTCTCCAGTCCGGACTTGGGAAGAATCTTACAATATCGGACAGAAGATTGGCGACGCCCTGTGCCTGGATATTAGATCCCATAGCCACTGGGACAATACTTCCTTCCACAACCTCTGTTCTCATGGCAGAACGGATTTCTTCTACCGAGAACTCGTCTCCTGCAAAATAGCGCTCCATATATTCGTCACTAATCTCTGCGACTGCTTCCAGAAGCTTCTCACGGTACATCTCCAGGTTCGGTTTACAGTAATCTGGAATCTCACATTCCTCTCTCTGTCCAAGACCTGTATAACGGCGTCCTGCATTCTTGATGACATTGACATATCCGACCAGTTTCTCATTCTCACGGATTGGCTGGAAATGTGGTGCAATGACTTTACCAAACTTATCTGTCAGATCCTGAACGACCTGTCTGAAGCTGGCATCATCCACATCCATCTCTGTTACATATACCATTCTTGGAAGATTGTACTTGTCACAAAGCGCCCAGGCTTTTTCTGTTCCGACCTCTACACCTGCTTTACCGGATACGACAATAACTGCCGCATCTGCTGCACTGACTGCCTCTTCCACTTCTCCTACAAAATCAAAATATCCCGGAGTATCTAACACATTGATCTTTGCCTTTTCCCATTCGATTGGTGTCAGGGTAGTGCTAAGAGAAAATCCACGTTTCTGTTCTTCCTTATCAAAATCACTGATCGTATTCTTGTCCGCTACTTTTCCCATACGATTCGTTGCGCCTGATACATACGCCATGGCCTCAACAAGACTTGTCTTACCACTGCCCCCGTGCCCTAACAGGACAACATTTCTGATCTCGTCCGTTCTGTAAACTTTCATATTGGTTGCCTCCTTATATTATGTAGTAATTCTCAAGAATTCTTTATAATAATTCTTCCTGATATCCCATGTGTATATTGTACTAAACAAATCGAATTATTACAACTATTTTGTGCAAATATTATATGAAATGTTGATTAATTTTCTAACTTTTGCGATGTACAAACATTTTTGCCTTAAAATTCAGTTTTTGCTTTGTTGCTTTAAAGTAACAAAGCATTGACAAATCATAAGTAAGCAAGTTACAATAATTGACAGACATATTTTTTGTCTTATGAAACACCAGGAGGTTTTACTATGAAAGAAAAGGTCGGCTTTATCGGTCTCGGACTCATCGGTGGTTCTCTTGCAAAAGCAATTCGAACCTACTTTCCGGATTACGAAATCGTAGCCTTTGATAAAAATAAAGAAGCTCTGGCACTCGCTACCCAGGAATCCGTCATTGATGTTGCGGCAACTACTATTGATGATAATTTTCGCAACTGTTCCTACATATTTTTATGCGCGCCGGTTGCTTTTAATGTAGCATATCTGAAGCAGTTGACAGAATATCTGAACGACGCTTGTATTCTGACCGATGTAGGCAGTGTAAAAACGAATATCCATGAGGAAGTTATTAAGCTTGGCATTGAGAAATATTTCATCGGAGGACACCCGATGGCTGGCTCTGAAAAAAGCGGTTATGCCAATTCCAAAGCAATGATTCTGGAAAATGCTTATTTTGTTCTGACTCCTTCAAAAGAAGTATCTCAGAAAAAAATAGATAAATATGAGCAGCTTGTCTCTACGATCCATGCACTTCCAATTATTCTGGACTACAAAGAACATGACTATATTACAGGCACTATCAGTCATCTGCCGCATATCATTGCTGCAACGCTGGTCAATTACGTAAAGGACAGCGATACAAAAAGCGAGTTGATGAAACGTCTGGCTGCCGGAGGATTTAAAGATATCACACGTATTGCCTCCTCCTCACCGACCATGTGGCAACACATTTGTCTAAAGAATAAAGACAACATTTCACAGATTCTTGCTTCTTATATTAAATATCTGGAAGAAGTAAAGAGCATGATTGATTCCGGAGATGGGCAGGCAATCTATGACTGGTTTGATTCCTCCAGAATATACCGGAATTCACTTCCGGGAGCATCGTCTGGTCCGATTAAAAAGGCATTTGAAGTATACTGTGATATTATTGATGAAGCTGGTGGAATCGCAGCCATTGCAACAATCCTCGCTTCGAATGGTCTCAGTATCAAGAATATAGGAATTGTGCACAACAGAGAATTTGAAGAAGGGGTTCTGCGTATAGAATTCTACGACGAGTCTTCCTCTAAGAAGGCCGCAGAGTTACTGCAGAAATTCAGGTATATTGTATATGAGCGATAGAATTATCTGCCCATGCAAAGGATTGCATGGCGAAATTATGATTCCGGGAGACAAGTCCATCTCCCACCGTTCCATTATGTTAGGTGCACTTGCACTTGGCACAACAGAAATCACTAACTTTTTAGAAGGTGCTGATTGCCTGTCTACTATCGGCTGTTTCCAGTCTATGGGGATTCAAATTGACCGTACTCCAGAGAAAATCATTGTTCACGGAAAAGGCATGCACGGTCTGGCCGCACCAAAAGATATTTTAAATGTAGGGAACAGTGGCACAACAACTCGCCTGATGTCTGGTATTTTGTCTGCCCAGGACTTTACAAGCGTGATGTCCGGTGATGCATCTTTGAACTCCCGGCCAATGGGTCGTGTTATTACACCTCTCACTCAGATGGGAGCACATATCACAAGTGTAAACGGTAATCTGTGTGCTCCGTTAAAAATAGAGCCAGGCACGCTGCATGGAATCGATTACACTTCACCGGTAGCTTCCGCACAGGTCAAATCTGCCATACTCCTTGCAGGACTTTATGCAGATGGCGAGACTTCTGTTACAGAACCGGCTTTGTCCAGAAATCACACAGAACTGATGCTGAAAAGCTTTGGTGCTGATGTCACTTCCACAGTCAACCCTGACGGTACTGCCACAGCACATGTAAAACCATGTCAGGAACTATACGGTCAGTCTATCTGCGTACCGGGAGACATCTCCTCCGCTGCTTACTTTATTGCAGCCGGACTTTTAACTTTGGATTCTGAGCTGCTTGTAAAAAATGTAGGAATTAACAAAACCCGCGCAGGCTTTTTGGAAGTGTGCAGAAATATGGGCGCTGACATTACTCTGGTCAACGAATCACTTGAGGGAGGTGAACCTCGCGCGGATATTCTTGTCCGTACAAGTAAACTGCATGGCACAACGATAGAAGGTGCATTGATTCCGACGCTCATTGACGAAATTCCAATGATTGCCGTCATGGCAGCCTGCGCCGAAGGTACCACTATCATCAAAGATGCAGCCGAATTAAAAGTGAAAGAAACAAATCGAATCGACACGACAACAGAGGCTTTAAGATCCATGGACGCTGACATAACCCCGACTGACGATGGAATGATCATTCAAGGTGGACGTGCTCTTCACGGTGCAAAGATCAACAGTTATCTGGATCACCGGATTGCCATGGCCTTTGCAATTGCAGCACTTAGTGCCGATGGAGATACCATCATACACGACAGCCAGTGCGTTGATGTATCTTACCCTGAATTTTTCGAGATTCTGGACGGATGCCGATAAAAGCGGCATCGTAAAACGCAATTTGACACGTAGTGCTTTTGCATTTCACTACGTGTCAAATTAATTCATCTGATCTACAGACCCATTAAATGCTGTTTTAATATCCTGGTCTTATCTCTGGCAATTGGCAGGATCTGATCTTCATATCCCCGCATGCGCAAACTGAAGCTGTTACTTCCCCATGGGAATACTTCCCGCACTTTATCGAGATTTATTATAATACTTTTGTGAATCCTGAAAAACTGTTCCGGATCCAGCTTCTTTTCATATTCTCCGATAGATTTGTTTTCGCAGTATTCCCCTTCTGTTGTGTAAATCTTGCAGCCTCGGTTATATGTCTCAATGTAAATAATATCTTCCACATTTTCAATAATAGTTCTTCCGTCACTGTTGATTGCCAGGCGGCGGATGGGTGCCTGTTTTCCCTGGCTTTGTGAATCTGCATGCTGCACATTTTCTTCTTTCCCGCCAACTTCACACCTATCCAACACTTTTTGAATTCGCTTCTGGTCAAAGGGCTTCATTACATAATCCTCTACCCCCAATTCAAATGCCTCAACTGCATATTCGGAATAAGCTGTCACAAATATGATTTTTGCCTGTGGCTGCATATTGTGAATTGCATTTACAAGTACGGTGCCTGATATATCTCCCAGGTTAATATCGAGAAAGAACAGTTCATACTTTCCGTCTCCTGCAAGCTGTAATGCTGCTGCACCGCTGTCTCCTTCTACTATTTCTGCCTCTTTCAGTAATTCCTGAATCTGATGCCTCAGTTCACTTCTTGCTGGTCTTTCGTCATCTACGATTGCTATTCTCATGCTTCCTTCACCCCTTTATAAAAGTATAACTTCACAGTACTTCCCTTAGGCGTACTCTGAATCTGAAGTCCACGTTCCTCTCCATATACACTCTTCATACGCTTATGTACATTCTGAAGCCCGATGCTGCTTCCTACCGGTTCATCTTTTGCTATTTTTTCCAGTACTTCTTCTGGAAATCCTTTCCCATGATCTGAAATTTCTACCCGGTATGCATCTGCTTCCTCAGTAATTCCAATATAGACATAACGGCATCCGGTCCAGTCAATTCCATATCGCACTGCATTTTCTACAAGCGGCTGTAAGATCAACGTTGGAACCAGAATTTCCATTTTCTCTGGCACATCATAAGTCACCTGGAGCTTCTCCTCAAATCTTGCCTTCTCAATCTGAAGGTAATCTTTGACATGTTCCAATTCTTCTCTTAGCGGAACCATATATGCATCATAATTTAGATTATAACGAAAATAATCTGCCAGTGTAAGCAGAAGTTCCCTCGCTTCCTCCGGATTTTCCCTGCATACCCACGATATTGTATTCAATGCATTAAATAAAAAATGTGGATTCACCTGAAACTGCAATGCCTTAAATTCGGCTTGTGCAAGCAAATTCTTCTGCTGTTCCAGTTCTAATACCGCAAGCTGTGAAGATCCAAGCGTCATCAAATGCTGTAACAACTCTATTTCACTTTTTCTGTCCATCCACTGGCGTTTCATCCATACCGTCAGACTTCCGACCGGCTGATTCTTCACCTGAAATGGCACCGAACTGATCGAGTAATCCTGCGCTGTATGGATCCATTTTTTCTCTCCGGTCTGCGCTTCGTATTTGACAAGTTTTCCTTCTTCCATTGCCTGTCTGCAGATTTCCGGAATTGGATCTCCATACTTTGCCTGATAGAAAATTGCCTGTTCATCTTTCGCTCTGCACTGCCACTGTATAACCTTTTCCCGATCTGTAAACAAAATGCCGGACCACTGTGTCTCCTTCAAGATGATATCGGATAGTTTCTTCATATTTTCTGCTTTATTCAACCCGCCATCTTGCAAAAGCGGAAGACATTTTTGGGAAAGTACAGACATCTTCTGAATCTGCCTGGAGCTTTCCAGATCCTGAAAAATAAATACCCCGTTAAAATTGGAAATAAATACAATCATCCCGATCGCATTCATAATAATCATTGGAAGTGCAGCATCTACAATTGTATCTACTGCTACTTCCAGTGATACTGTCATGCGAAGCAGAGATGCCATGTCACAGATTTCCGCAAAACATGCTAACAGGAACAGATCCGTATATTTCCACTTGCCTCTTTGAAAATAAGGATAGAATCCTGCTCCCAAAAGTCCGAACAAAATTGTAGCAAATGCAGACCCTCTTGCAAATACTCTCGGTGTCGAGAAGATAAGTACATATATTGCTCCAATGGCCGAAGAATATAATCCCACTAACGGTCCTCCAAGAAGTCCTGCAGACATTGCTCCAATGACTCTTGTATTCAAACTGTAAGATGTAATCTTCACTCCGATGCAGGTCGATAAAATAATCAGGCCTGCGAAAATCATTGATAATATCAGATCTCCTTTCAACCCTCTTTTTTCCTGCAGAATCAATTTTTGCACTGTCTGGATTCTGGATAAAAGATTCGCTATGATCGCAAGCAATGCGATATTTACAATCAATGCATATACGATATCTTTGATTGACACGTATCCTTCCTCCTGTCTGTCCTTTACAATACTTTTCACAATTCAAGAATGCCTCGGCATTCTTGCTGCGAGGTGCGCGTCATGCAATTGCATGACATACTTCTACTGCGCACCTCTGCAATCCTGCCGGAGGCTATATCAGCTAGGGGATTGACTCCCAGCTGATTATATCATGAAACTTTAGAAACAAAAACCCCCGGCATATCGAAGTATGCCGGAGGTCTTTGTTATTTATGAATGATGTTTTTAGCGAAACGGCTAATTATATGACTGCGTCTTAGTAAGTAACAGTCTTCTTTTCATTGTATACGTCGCGGTCAAGCTCACCAAGCTTGCTTGCTACAAGCAGACCGATCAAAACGTCTACATCTACGTTCATTAATGTACGGAACATTCCTGCGAACCAATCAATACCGATCAATACTGCAATACTTTCAAGCGGCAGACCAAGTGATGTTGCAAGGAATGTATATACGATAACAGATCCTCCTGGTACTGAAATTGTACCAAGGCACATCAGGCAGGAAAGAAGAATTGCCATTCCCATCTGATATGGCGTCATCTGAATTCCCGTAGACTGAGCCATGAAGAAGATTGCTGCTACATAACACTGAGCTGCACCGCAACTGTTCATGGACATCGTAATCGGTCCTGTGAAATCAGCGACTTTACGGCTGATACCGAATTTTGTAACTTCATCTTCCATCTTAGTTGGAAGGCAGATAGCTCCGGAAGTTGTTGTAACTGCCATCATAGACATTTTAGCAAACTTCTTAGGCATCTTGAAAAGATTTACTTTTGTTACTGCTGCTGTAAATGGTCCAAATAACAGGAACTGGATAGCATCACCAATCAAAAGTACAAGTAAGAACTTGAGCATCGGAATGATTACCTTAAATCCTGTAGTTCCGGCAACATTAGCTAACAGACAGAAGATACCGATCGGGGCAACGTTCATAACAATTTTGATGATGTTTGTAATAACACCGTTAATTCCCTGTACCCACTCGATAACATTACGGTTACCACTCTCTTTTGCGTAAGCGCCCATAGCTACTCCAAAGAAAAGAGAGAATACGATACATGGAACCATGGATCCTTCAGCCATGGAATTAATGATGTTTGTTGGAACAAATCCAAGGATCGTATCCTGAATAGATCCCGTCTCAACAGATGAATTTGCTACATCTGCTGCACTTGCGATCTCAACTCCGATGCCTGGCTGTAACAACATAGACAATGCTACACCTAAACCAGCAGAAATAACTGTGAAGATAATGATCCATTTGAATGTATGAAATCCCATCTTACCAACATCTTGTCCATCGCCGCCACCAACTGCAGAAGCAACAGCAGACATAACAAGCAGTACTACTGACATCTGAATCAGTCTGATAAAGATATCTCCGATAAACTTCAGGTTAGAAGCCCACTCGCCGACCAGTGATCCGAACACGATACCACCTGCAGTAGCGATCAGTATCTGAGTTGTCAGAGATATTGAAAAACGCTTTTTATTTTCCATTTGTGAAACCCACTTTCTCATTCTTAGATTATCCGGTGCTTCTTAAATTTCATCTGCACTGAATATACCTTTTTCTCTGTTAATTATTAAAATGTGACTTTATTCAATGGGACGGCCGTGCCATATGTTTGACTATATTCTACATTTTTCACAGAGCAAGTCAATAGATTCTGTTTCAAGTGTGGTTTATTATGCTTAAACGGTTGTTTTTTTGTTTTATCAGTAGCAAATTTTAATAGTTAAATTTCCCGTCATTTTTTTCTTCTAAGGCTTTGATCATATGATAAGTATATTCACAATATGGAACAGGAATTTCATACTCTTTTCCCATACGCATCATCTCACCTGCGAAAATATCAATCTCTGTGTGTCTTCCTGCATCCAGATCCTGCAAAGTTGAGAACCTCGCCTCTTTCACGGTTCCGTGAAAGAGAAGTAAACGTTCCGGAAGCCGCACACCTTTTTTTGCTGCCACCTGAACCACTTCCTGCCATAGTCCAGTTGCAACAGCCCGCACGTGTTCGCTATCTTTATATGCGCCAAAACCTACGCCAAGAATTGCCTGTGGAAGATTCTGGGAAACGTTACTTACATATTTCAGCCACAGATCTGTCATAATATCCGACACAAAATTGGCTCTCACTGAAGTTCCTTCAAAAAGATCTAACACTGCCTGTACACGTTCTGTCGGCTCCGTATGATCCTTCTCTCCAAAGAATACCCCGGCAATCCGGTCAAAATGGAGTTCCATATGATTGCCGTCACGGACAGCATCAATCCTCATCAGAGAATATAACATATGCTCCATACCAATTTCATTTCCAATAATCTCCTCGCTGGTCACGCCATTTAAAAGACTTAAGACAATCGTATTCTCACCCACAAGTGCGCAGATATCATCCATAATCTCAGGAAGTGCAGTCTGCTTCGTCGCAACCAATACCAGATCTACTTTTCCCGCTTCCTGCGCTGTTTTCAGATTCAGTGGACATCTCGCACCGTTAATATAGATTCCTTCTTTTTCCAGACGTTCTTTCCGCTTTCCAGAAGCAATTACACAAAAGCGGTCTCCTAACTTAGCTGGAAGCCCATACGCAAAATATGAGCCTACCGCACCAACACCAATCAAAGCCGCTGATTTAATTTCCATATCACACACTCCTTGCACACTATACTAATTTTATACTTTCTTCCAATACTACTTAAAAATCTATTTTAAACTTTGCAACAAATCCTAATTCAGAATTTAGTTCTACAAAATAGATACTTTTTCACTTCACCTTTACAATTTGTAAAATACCTTTAAATGGCTCATTGAAATGTTCAGAGCGCGGAATGCAGATGTTGGCCGGGAGACTTTCGGTGCAATTATGACAGTATTTTACAAACTGTACAGCAATGCATTGCAGATACATGCTGCAATATTACTTCCACCTTTTCTTCCCCGCGCTACGATATAAGGTGTATCCGACAATTCCAAAATCAATTCTTTTGACTGAATGACATTAACAAATCCTACCGGCACTCCGATTACCAGCTCTGGTCGGATTTTTCCGGCACGTATCAGCTCATACAGATGAATGAGTGCTGTCGGCGCATTTCCAATTGCAAAAATTAATTTTTCGTCTAATTCACAAGCTTTTTCCATGCTTGCTACCGCACGAGTTGTACCGTCGCGCTTTGCCTTTTCTGCCACATCTTCATCAGACATAAAGCAGTACACCTGTCCCCCGTACTGAGCCAGTCTTTTTTTATTAATTCCGGAACGTCCCATCTGGGTATCTGTTACAATGGATGCTCCATTACGGATTGCTTCTTTTGCACGTGCAATTGCATTTTCCGAAAATACAAGGTTCTGCGCATAATCAAAATCTGCACTAGTATGGATACAGCGCTTGATAACCGGTGCTTTTTCCGGATTCAATACAATCCCACTCTGTGTAAGTTCTTCGGTTATAATCTCAAAACTCCTCTTCTCAATCTCAGAAGGAAGTACATTTTCTAATTCAATCGCCATTACTTTTCCTCCACATGTTCCTTCATAATCTCATAAATCCGCTCCATGTCCAGATGTGAACGAATACCATCAGCAAGTTTATCATATTGTTCTTCCTTAAATGACTTCAGATCCATACCGGATGCTTTTTCCAGTGTAATCCCTTTTTTCCTTGCCAGTGCTTTAACAATTACATCGGTAACACCTTCCATATCAAAAATGCCATGGATATAAGTACCATATACATTTCCATCTGAGATACCATCCTCACTGATCTTACCGCTGACTGTATCCTGAATCCGGCTCATATGCTCCTTGGAAATAACTTCTTCCACGTATGTTGTCTCACCCATATGAATTTCATATCCTTCAAATGCTGCATTAGAAAGCTCCGAAAAGATTCCTTCTACATGTGCAAATGTTCCATTTACTCTTGTCCGTGTTTTCTGTCCGGTAAATACAGTCTCCGAAGGCAGCAGTCCCATGCCCTGCATCGTTCCGCCGTCCTCAACCTGATCCGGGTCACATAAAACTTCTCCCAGCATCTGGTATCCACCACAGATTCCCCAAACCGGAGTTCCGCTCGCTGATGCTTTTAAAATACATGCTTCCAAGCCACTTTCACGGATCCATTTTAAATCGCCCATTGTATTTTTAGTTCCCGGAAGAATAATCATATCCGGGGTTCCG
The DNA here is from genome assembly GCF_900290215.1 of Dorea sp. Marseille-P4042. NCBI lineage: Bacteria > Bacillati > Bacillota > Clostridia > Lachnospirales > Lachnospiraceae > Dorea > Dorea sp. Marseille-P4042. The sequence goes on from NZ_OLMI01000001.1 coordinate 982,914, forward strand.
AATTCAGGCACATTTTTCACATAGCGAAGGGATACTTCCGGAATATTTTCCAATGCCATAAAATCCGTAAAATTAGAAATTCTTGGCGTACGTATGACTGCGATATCCAATAATCCGCCACTTTTCTTTGAAGTGAAACGCTCTGTCAGACTGTCCTCATCTTCAATCTCCACATGAAGATACGGCGTTACTCCTATAACCGGAACATTCCCTTTTTCCTCCAGCATCTCAATTCCGGGATCCAGAATCGTCTTATCCCCGCGAAATTTATTGATGATCAGCCCTTTTACACGTTCTTTTTCATCCTCCTCTAATAAAAGCAATGTGCCAAGAAGCTGTGCAAATACTCCTCCCCGGTCAATATCTCCGACAAGGAGAACCGGAGCATCTACCATCTTTGCAAGCCCCATATTGACAATATCATTTTCTTTCAAATTAATCTCCGCCGGACTTCCCGCACCTTCAATTACAATGATGTCATAATTTTCTTCAAGTTTATGAAAAGCCTTCATCACATCTGGAATCAATTCTTTTTTGTATTTAAAATAATCACGGGCACTCATATTTCCCAAAACTTCACCATTTACAATTACCTGAGATCCAACATCGTTGGTCGGCTTAAGTAAGATTGGATTCATGGATACTTCCGGCTCGATTCCTGCCGCTTCTGCCTGTACAACCTGGGCGCGTCCCATTTCCAGACCTTTGTCTGTGATAAATGAATTCAATGCCATATTCTGCGATTTAAACGGTGCAACTTTGTAGCCATCCTGCTTAAATATCCTACATAGTCCCGCACAGAGAAGACTCTTTCCTGCATTGGACATTGTTCCCTGTATCATAATCTTCCAAGCCATGTGATCAACCTCTCATTTTCTTCTTTTGTCCGCACTGCGATTCGGTAAAAACCTTCTGACAACCCTTCATAATTCTGACAATCGCGGATCAGAAATCCTGCTTCCAGTGCCTCTTTTTCAAGTCCTGGTCTTCCTTTGAAAAACAGATAATTGGCTTTTGATGCAAATACCACATATCCCATCATCTTCATGATATTTCTCATATACTCCCGCTGACCAGATACATATTCTCTTGTCTGTCTGATATATTCTTTTGGCTTTTCAAGTGCTGCCACTCCCGCCATCTGTGCCGGAACGGACACATTCCACTGTTGAAGCTTCCAGGACATTTCTTCCAGAATATCCTGATTACTGCTGATTGCATAACCAAGACGCAGTCCCGGCATACTGAATATTTTTGTAAATGCTTTGATGATTAGTAAGTTTGGATATTCTCCCCTTAGATCTGACATCTCATATCTGTTTGGTTCATCCAGGAATTCTAAGAAACACTCATCCAATATGACAACTATATTCTGCTTTTTACAACGATCCAGAATCTTAATCAACCTATCCCGGTCAATGGTCTGTCCGGTTGGATTATTCGGATTACACAAAAATATCATATCTATTTCTTCCGAAAGCTTATCCACATAATCTTCCCGAATCTGAAAGTTATCTTCCTCACACAGATAATAATATTCTACTTCTGCACCAACACTTCTTAGAGCTTCTTCGTATTCTGAAAATGAAGGCGCTATCACCAGCGCTTTTTGTGGCCAAACTGCCTGCACTGCCGCGAAAAAAAGCTCTGCCGCACCATTTCCACAGAGGATTTCTTCCATATTCACTTGTTCAAATCTGCTGATTGCTTCTCTGAGGGCTTCGCATCTTACGTCCGGATAATGCTCAATCTTTGCTACGCTCTCCTGTACCGCACATTTCACCGATTCCGGTGTTCCTAACGGATTCGTATTGACCGAAAAATCAATCACGTCCGGGTGACGGTAAACATCTCCGCCATGGAGTTTCCTTGGTTTCTTTTGCACTTGATTCTCTCCTTGATTCTCAATTCATTCTTGCCTTATTATGCGGCTACAATTACATTGACAATTCCATGCATTGTGCCTGTTCTTTTATACTTGTACAGTAAAATACCACAAACATACCAGCACTTTCACAACTTCAAATACCACTAATGCAAGTACTGCTGTCATATACAGTAATGTGTGAGATCTGCGGATATCCTCCGGTTCAATCTCCCGGATCGCATCTCCGATCGCAGGCTTCTTGCAAAGCTTTCCAAAATACCAGGCGTCTCCGGCAAGCTGCACATCTAATGCTCCTGCCATAACGGATTCTGTCTGTGCAGAGTTGGGACTTTTATGATTATATCGATCCCTCAGGAATACTTTCTTTGCATTTTTCCAGTCCATGTGCGTAATTGCAGATGCCAGGATCATAAGGCAGGCAGATAATCTTGCCGGGATATAATTCACTACGTCATCAAATTTTGCTGCTGCCGAGCCAAAATACTGATATTTTTCATTCTTATATCCTACCATGGAATCCATGGTATTCACTGCTTTATAACCAAATCCAAGCAAAGCTCCGCCGATTACCATATAAAAAAGAGGTGCAATAACACCATCTGACGTATTTTCTGCAACAGTTTCTACCGCAGCCTTTGTCACTCCTTCGATCGTCAGATTCTGTGTATCCCGTCCCACGATCATGGAAACTGCTTTTCTTGCCCTCGCAATATCTCCTGTCTGAATTTCCTGATAGACACGGTCACTCTCCACCTTCAGTGACTTTGTTGCAAGGATCTGATAACACATAAAGCTTTCCACTGCCAGTCCAAGATAAAAGGAAATGTGGTATGCAAGATACAGAATTCCTCCTGGAACTGCCATACTGACTGCCACCACGATTACGACTAATAATCCTCCGCCGATCCGCTCCCCCGTTTTTCCACTAGGGAATAAGCTTCTTATAATTCTTTCCACCCCTGAGATCAAATGACCGATCATTCTCACCGGATGATACAGCCACACCGGATCTCCAAACATCAGATCCAGCACAAATCCCGCCATCACCGGAAGAAACATCTGCAATAATAAGTTCATATCCTTCTCCGTTCTTCACTTGATAATCATAATAACTGCCGTCCGGCTGACCATTCTCATCTCTGGCATATCGATCCATGATACTCATGATCGTTCCACCATGCGCCACAACTGCGACGCTCTTAATCTGATCATGTCTGCACTCCTTTATGACCTTTTCAAAACCGCGCACACATCTTTTTCTGAATTCTTCCGGATCCTCTCCTCCCGGAAATGTCATGGTTCCCCCACTGTCAATCCATGCCTGATATTCTGGGCAATCCGACAATTCTTTATAATTCTTATTTTCAAATATACCAAAATCACATTCCCTGAGTTCTTCTACTTCATAAAAGTTTTCTTTGAAAATCAATTTTGCTGTTTCCATGCAGCGCTTCATGGGACTTACATATACCCTCTGAACTTCCGGATATATATTTTTCTGAATATAACTTTCCAGTAATACAATTCCCTCTGGGCAAAGTGATTCATCCGTCCGTCCAATATATCGTTTTTTCAAATTGCCTGCCGTCATAGAATGACGAATTAAATATAGTTGTATCATTCCATTTATTTCCTCATATAAATCTGCTTCCATTTATCATAATTGGGGCTTTTGCTCCTAACATCATCATACTTCTAGTATCAAAGATAAACTATTTGACCTGCGCCTTAATTACCGTCGGAATTCCACAGACAACTCTTATCACACTCTTTGCATCTTTCGCCAGTTCTGTACAGATGCGCCCTGTAGTTTCCCGTACTTCTCTGAGAAATGGGTCCATCGGCACGATTCCATATCCAATCTCGTCCGTCACTAAAATCAAATCTGGATTTTTCTCCTTCAACTGCTTCGCCAGTTCGGAAATATCTTCTCCTTCCGAGAGCAATCGTTCTATATATTTATGAAAATGAAAAATTCCCCTGTACTGAAAGATTGCTTCTTTTTTGCACTGCTCTCCGTCTGTCCAGCGCACATCCGGAAACGTCTCCTTTGCATAGGCAAGTTTTCCCTGATATGCTCCTCCTATAATCATGATCATCTCTTTTCACATGCCTCGTCTTTCTCTGCGTATATCCTATTGACCTCGCAGCTACTTTAATAACAATAAAATCTGTTCCATCACTACAACTGCCAACGCCATCAGAATTTCACACATTTGTAGGAAATACCCTGCCAGATCTCCAGTGACCCCGCCGAATTTGCTGATACACATGTGATGATAATACCAGAATACAAAAAGTGCCATAATCACCGCTGCTGCTCCGGACCATTTTCCCACCACAATCATGAGTGAGCTAAGTACGATCAAATATATCATGAGCGTTCTTCGATTCACTCTTTTTTCCGCACTTTCTGAAAATGTTGCCACAAGCCCCTGTCCTTTTTTTCTCGCCTGTGGAAAACAGATAACCGAAAGTCCACTCAATGTACGCGACAGCATAAAGCTAATGGCGATTACTTTCGCTGCATGAGCTGTAAGCATAGAATAAATCCCCGTGTACGCGAAAAAATATACGCTGCAGGAAATAATTGCAAATGCTCCGGCATGAGAATCTTTTAAAATCTCCAGTCTGCGTTCCATCGGCTGATAGGAACTTAAAGCATCCTGTGTATCCAAAAACCCATCCAGATGAATTCCGCCAGTAATAAAGATGGGAATCAGCACTAATAACATCGTCAAAAAAAGATTACTACTGCCTGGTATTCCAGAAGATAAAGTTTCCTGCCTGTCAGCCAGCCAGCCTCCTGCCTGATAGACAACCCATGACGCCAGACCGATAACAGCACCCACCCACGGAAAAAAACACATCGCAAGCGACATATTTTCATCTGTCCATTCACTTTGTGGCATGGGAATCTTGCTGTACATAGAAAATGCAATTTTAAAACTATTCCACATTTTTTTCATACTACTTTGTAACCTTCCTATTTCTATATCCCATCATAGTTGGGGCTTTTGACTCCAACATCATTTTACTATTTGCTCATTTTATCTTAATCGGGATTCCATAGACAACTTCTGTTACCTGATCTGCCATTTTTCCAAGCTCCTGATTGATCTTTCCGAGAAGTCCGATATATTTTTTTGTTTCTTCTGAATAATCCTGCAGATCACTATGCACTTCGTTCGTCACAATCGCCAATCGCTCCGTCTGTGTGTTCAAATAACGGATTCCTTCTACAATCGTCTCCAGAACCACTTCATCCTCTGCAAGACTTCCATCTTCCTGATATAGCACATCCGCCAGTAAATTGGAAACGCACTCTAACAGAATTCCTCCTGTTTTAGCATTCTCCTGATTTTTTTCGTTCCTACAAGTTTTATTGATATCTAAGATACTTTTACTTCTCTTCCACCTTTGGATAGAATCATCAAGCGTCCTCAAATCTCCATAACACTCCAGCGTCTGAAATCCTTTTCCGGCGCGCATCTGCCTGTGGCGTTCAATCTTCTTTTGTGTCTCTGCACCAAATGGACGCATGGTCGCAATATACAGATATGGGCATATCGCTTTTTTTTCTTCGCTTTTCTCCGGTTTTCCGGTCAGCCACATTTCCGCATAGGCAGATTTTCCACTTCCACTGCCCCCGGTTATTACATGCATCATCATTTTATCCCCAGACTTTCTTTGAATATTCTATTTATCTCCTAATTCTTCATAATCGTCAATGTGAATATCGGAAAATGTACTCATTTTCTCATATACAGCCAACGCCATATCCAGTACCGGGAGAAATGCAACAGCTCCTGTCCCTTCTCCAAGACACATATCACAAGTCATAGATGCTTCCCTCCCAAGTGCCTTAAGAAGAATATGCATTCCCGGCTCTTTGGACACATGAGACACAATGATATATTCTCTGACGTTATTGCACATTTGCACTGCTGCAAGTGCCGCTACCGCTGAGATGAAACCATCCATAATTACCGGAACGTGGTAATACGCTCCGCCCAGATAAATTCCAACAAGTCCGGCAAGATCAAATCCTCCTACCTTTGAAAGTACATCTACCGGATCATCTGCATTCGGCTCATTTTTTGCAATGGCTGTTTTGATAGCATGTATCTTTCTTCTAAGACCAGCACTGTCAAGTCCGGCTCCTCTCCCGGTCATTGTCTCCACTGATTCATCTAAAAGGACACTCGCCACTGCACTGCTGGTCGTTGTATTACCGATTCCCATCTCTCCGGTCACAAGTATCTGATATCCTGCTTCTTTTTTCTCTTTCACAAGATGCACTCCTGTCAGGATTGCCTGAAGCGCCTCTTCTCTTGTCATTGCAGGCTCTTTCACCATATTCTTTGTTCCATAAGCAACTTTATAATTCGGTACTCTTGTATCACGAACCATACCAATGTCTATCGGAAACAGATCTACCTCTGCACTCTGACACATAATCGCGGCGCTGGTAGCTCCTTCCAGAAAATTCTCTGCTACAATTGCAGTTACTTCCTGTCCGGTCTGTGTCACACCTTCTTCCACGACACCATTATCTGCACACATAGCTATCAGTGCACGATTCTTAAGTTCTACCTCGGCATTTCCAGTAATTCCGGCAATCCGGATAATATGCTCTTCCAGCTTTCCAAGGCTATGTAATGGCTTTGCGATAGAATTCCATTTCTTCCGGGCAGTTTCCATAGCCACATTGTCCAGATTTTCGATTCCATCTATAATAATTCCAAGTTCCTCTTCCCTTGTCATCTATTAATAACCTCCTGCTTCTTAGCTTCTTATCCCTCTTGTCTATCCTGACATCATGCCTGTTAATCTTTTTCTTTATATCTTCTGCACGCACCCGCAAATGCTTCTGCAACTTGTGGATTTCCCATATAATGAATATGTGGATATCCTGCCAATATTGTATCTGTACTGATCATACACTCCCATCCCCTCGTGGACATCGGTTTTTTCGCTGTAAATGCATGACCACATTCTTCTGATTCGTAATAATGAAATTCATGTGCTGTAATGTTTCCAACATTATGGCCAAAAACTGTCCCTTTGGATAATATAATATATCCAAACCTTCTCAGTTTTTCTGTCTTATAGCTTTTTCCAAAAAGTGCTCCGGCCATATCATATATTTTCCCGTCAGAACCTTCCAGCCGTTCCTGCAGATACATAAATCCTCCACATTCAGCAATACATGGTACTCCCAACGTTACTGCATGGCAGATACTTTCACGCATAGAATCATTTTCACTTAATTCTTTCGCATACAGCTCCGGATACCCTCCATAAAGAACCATTCCCTGTATATTCTCAGGCAGACTCCTGTCGTGTATTGGTGAAAATGTGACAATTTCTGCTCCCAATTTTTTTAAAATCTCCAGATTATCCGGATAGATAAAACAAAATGCTTCATCATGTGCAACTGCAATTCGAATCCCTTTTTGCAAAGTGTCTGATAAGTTCAAAAGATGCTCTTTGACTTGTGTATCTTCCTGCATTGCTGATACATTCCGGGCAAGTTCTAATATTCCGTCCAAATCTACGGTATCTTCCATCACCCTTGCCAGATGTTCCAGCTTTTCATTGATTTTCTCTACTTCTTCCGGAATCTGCAAACCCAGATATCTGCTTTCCAGAACACATTCTGATACAACCGGAACATATCCATATACGCGGACTTTTAACTGTTCTTCTATCATCTGCTTCATCCTTGCATACATCATCGGGGAGATCCGGTTTAAAATCACGCCCTTGATATGATGTTCTGTTTCATATTCCAAAAATCCTTTTACAACTGCAACTGCAGAGACAGAGACTCCTTTGCAATCTAAAATCAATATAGCTGGTGTATCTGTTGTATCTGCCACATCCCATGCGCTGGCTTCTTTTGAAATTCCGGCAATTCCATCATAATATCCCATCACACCTTCCAGAACACAGATATCTCTGTTCTTTCCATGAGAAAGAAGTGATTGTCTCACTCCTGTTCTTTTGCACATAAAGGTATCCAGGTTGTAACTGTCGATTCCAAGCACTTTCCGGTGGAACATCGGGTCGATATAATCTGGTCCACATTTAAATGCAGCACAATTAAGACCACGATTTTTCAGAGCCTTTAATATTCCACATGTAATCAACGTTTTTCCGCTTCCACTGGATGCGGCTGTCAATAATAATCTTGGAATTGCATGACTATTTCTGTTATTGTCTTTATCATTTATTGGCTGCATATTTTTTCTGTTTAACTCCTTGTTCAAAGTCCGGCCGTATCATTAATCTAATTCAAAACTTACAACATAAATCGGATTCTGTCCTGTCATCATATGATAACTTCCAACTACTTTAGATTTTGCAATATTGACCTGCACGATTTCATCATTTTTAATCGGATATTTTCTGCAATATTCCAGAGTCTGCGCCAATGTCTCCAGTGAAATAGCATTTAATACCACTCTTGCCTGTGGATTCTTTTTCCTGATAAGCTCCAGAATCTCTTCCAGTCGTCCTTTACTTCCTCCGATAAATACACCGTCTGGTGCCGGAAGATCTTTTAATATTTCCGGCGCACTGCCTTCAATAACTTTTATGTTGCTCACTGCAAATTTTCTGGCATTTTCCTCAATAAGACCAGCTGCCTCCGGATTGATTTCCACTGCATAAACCTGTCCGTCTTCTGCCTGAATTGCAGATTCCACAGATACAGATCCGGTTCCCGCCCCGATATCATATATAATATCCGACTTTCTGATCTTCATTTTTGAAAGACTGATGGATCGCACTTCCTCTTTTGTCATTGGAACATCTCCACGGATAAATTCTTCATCATTCATTCCATGAGTCACCGCATTTTCTCCACCATATGGATTGGCAATGAGCACCGCTGCAAGATTGTCTCCATCATAATCCAGGAATTCTGACACATTTCCTTTTAAAATCTGCTCTCCCTCATAAGTAAGCTCTGCCCCGACTGCCATGTTACAATCTCCAAGTCTGGCATCGATCAAAGTTTTTGCAAGCTTACGGACATCTGCTGCAGAACCTGTCAGTGTAAACGTATACTTATTATTTTTCACAGCTGCAAGAAGATTTTCCTCTCGTCCATGGAGGCTGACAAGTTTTATGTCTTCCCATGGAATCTGAAGTTTTGCACACAAACTGGAAACTGTAGAAATTCCCGGTAAAATCTCTGTCTTTACACGATCAGGCTCACCACTTTTTTTCATCCTGTCACGGATCGTTAAAATCAATTTCTTTGCACCACTGTAAAAGCCAGGATCTCCTGACAGTACAACTACTATATTTTCATCTTGTGGATGACTGAAAATATAATCCGTAATTTCCTCCGGTTTGTAAGCTGCAAATGTCTGCTGTCCTTCTTTTACAACAGATTTTAACATACGTGATGCACCAATCAGTACATCGGCTTCCTCACATGCCTTTTTAACTTCCACAGTCATTGAACCTTCTGTTCCCATTCCGATTCCTGCAAGCGTCACTTTTTGCATTGTTTTGAAATGATACTCTTCTTTTAACAGATCAATGATTTCTTCGTAAGTATATCCGGACTCTTCTTTCTGACGGCCCAGAACGATGATTTTCACACCAGCCTTTTTCGCTGCATTATATTTTTGCAGGAACCCGCCAATATTTCCCGAATCCTTTGTCACCATATAAGAAATGTCATAGCTCTTCATAATTGCATAATTCATTTCCACCGAAAATGGTCCCTGCATGCAGAGCAGATTCTTTCCGGTAAAACCAAGCTGTTCACACTTATGTGCCACTTTCGCTGTTGAAAGCACTCTCGCATAAACACGTTTTTTGTAATCTGTGAGATTCTGAAAAGCTGCCAGTTCTTTACTTCCTGTCGTTGCCAGAATATTCCCTGTCGTCTGCTCCAGATATTCAATTGCCTCTTCCATGCTATCCACATAGATGCAATCTGACTTTTCAGCTCCTGTATCCCTTAAAATCCTCAAATATGGAACTCCGGCTTTTTCACATGCATTTTGCAGGTTTTCTGTCACTTCTATCGCATAAGGGTGCGTCGCATCCACTACATATGAAGGATGATATTCATTGATAAATTCTATCATCTGCTTTTCATCCATCCGTTCATGTGTTGTTGTAATATTACTTCCCTCTGGCAGCAGACTCTCTCCATATTCTGTTGCCACGCAGACATGAACACTGACTTCCCTTTTTACTAAAAATTCTGCCAGCCGTCTTCCTTCTGTTGTTCCTGCATATATTAAAATTTTATTTTCTGTCATATCGATATCCCCTTGGTGTAACCATTTTATGTTTAATTATTTTTGTCATTTTATTCCCTATATAAACGGTAGAAAACATATCTACCTCGGTATTTCGTAGCTCTTTCAGTGTCAGTATGTTCATACTTTCTTCTTCTCTTGCAATATTTCTCACAATACCGCATATAATGCTTTCTTCTTTGTACTCAAGCAAAATATCACAAGCCCTTGCAAGATAATCTTTTCTCTTTTTGCTGGAAGGATTATATAAAGCAATCAGAAAATCCGCCTGTGCTGCCGCCCGAAGTCTCCTTTCAATCAGTTCCCACGGCGTCAGAAGATCACTTAAACTGATCAGACAGCAATCGTGTCCAAGCGGTGCACCAAGCACTGCTGCTCCCCCCATTGCTGCTGTCACACCCGGAAGAACCTCGATCTCGACTTCCGGATATTCTTCTCCGATTTCATACATGAGTCCTGCCATTCCGTAAATCCCGGAATCACCACTGCACACCATAGCTGTCACACGCCCTTTTTTTGCCTCTTCAAATGCCAGCCGGCATCGCTCCGGCTCCTTTCTCATCGGCGTTGTCATAAATTCCTTTTCCGGAAAATATTTTTTCATAAGATCTACATATACTGTATACCCGACAATCACATCACAGCCCTTTAGCGCTTCCACCGCTGCAACCGTCATCTGCTCATAAGCACCAGGTCCCATTCCAATCACATATACTTTATTCAAAATCCACACTCCATTTCTCCACTGCCACAGCAACTGTCACTCCTTCGTGCGCTGTCTTGTGTACCAGAATTTTCTTCCCTCCGGCACACATAGCACTTCTTTCACACACATTATCAACACCTGTGGTCTGTTTTACAAATTCAGATCCTGTAAATGTCCCTTCTGCCTGTTCCAGCTCTTCTTTCGAAAATGTCTGAAACGGTATGTCATATTTTTCACAGTATGTACATAGTCCAGGTTCTTCCTTCTTTAAATCAATGCTTGCTGCAAGTTTCACTGATTCCGGAAAAATTCCATACTCTTCAAGCACCTGTGTTACATGCTTTTCAATCTTTTCAGCAGCAGTTCCCTTCTTACAGCCAATCCCTAAAACCACAGCTTTAGGAATCAAATACAACACCTGTGTTCCGCTTCCTGCAGGTACATCGTTTTTACAGATTCCTATGTGGATCTTTAAAGCCCTTGAATCACATCTGTCTGACTCATGTATGAATTTTAATTCTTTTGGAATCTGTCCTCTGACAGAGCATTCTGGTTCTGTCTCTGCTAAAACTTGTTTGCCAGCCAAAATATCTGCAGATACGAGTTTTGCCAGTTTCATATCTTCTATATATAATCTATTTTTCTTTGCAAATATATCAACCGCCCACTTCTGATTCAAATCTGTTGCTGTTGTGATCACGGCCTCCATGGAAAGCATTTGACTGAGTTTTTCTGCAAGTTCATTGGCACCTCCAATGTGTCCGGACAAGATTGGAATACAGTATTTTCCAAGCTCGTCTATAACCAGTACAGCCGGGTCTTCTTTTTTGGACACTACAAATGATGCAACTGCCCGAACTGCAATTCCTGCTGCACCTACATAGATCAAAACATCAGATACTTTCCAATGTTCTCCGGTCCATTCTTTCAGGCTTCCCTCATAAGAATCTGCCTCTTCTTTACATTTGACATTCTCTGCTACAAGCCAGTCTTCTGCCGACAAAGCTTTCCTGACTTTTCCAGCCGTCTTTCTTCCGTTTGCAGTAAAGCTCAGAATTGCAGCTTTCATCTAAGAATCCCTTCCTTTCCGGAATTCAGTTGTGAATCCCGGATCATACAACTTTGACCGTTCATAATGGCTGTGAGTCACTACATTTCCCACAAGGATCAATGCAGTCTTTGTAATCTGATGTTTCCTTGCTGTCTCCACAAGTGTATCTATCGTACATACATATGCCTCTTCCTCCGGCCATGTTGCTTTGTACACAATTGCTGCCGGCGTATCTGATGCATATCCTCCGGCAAGCAGTTCTTTTACCAGCTTTTCCAAAAGTCCTGTACTTAAGAAAAGAACCATCGTTGCACCATGTGCAGCAAAACTCATGATCTTTTCCCGCTCAGGAACCGGAGTTCTTCCTTCCGTTCGTGTAATAATAACACTCTGTGACACCTCCGGAAGAGTATATTCCAGATTCAGTGCTGCCGCCGCTCCACAAAATGAGCTGACTCCAGGGCAGGAATCATAATCAATTCCTTTTTCATCAAGAATGTCCATCTGCTCACGAATTGCACCGTAAAGACAAGGATCACCCGTATGAAGTCGTACGGTCATCTTATCTTCTTTTTCTGACTTTATCATAACCTCTATGACTTCTTCCAGTGTCATATAGGCACTATTATAAACTTCGCAGCCTTCCTTTGCATATTCCAGCAGTCCTTTATTGACCAGTGATCCAGCATAAATGATTACATCTGCTTCTTTAAGATATCGTTGTCCTCTTACCGTAATCAGATCGACCGCTCCCGGTCCTGCTCCTACAAAATGTATCATTGATTTTCTTCCTCCCACAAATGCATCAAAGTATCTACCTTACTTGTTTTTCCCAAAATTCCATACACATTTGAATATAAAATTGCCCCAACAGGCATCTGATCTGCCATGCGATATTCCATATATTTTTCAATGGATCTCATGATTTGCCCGATTGTAGCTTCTCGCTCTTCTTCACTTAAAAGTGCAAGCGCATCATCGGTCGTCACGCAATCCAGAACCGCTCTGGCACGATCTGCGGAAAATCCAGCCCGTAGCATTGCCGTTGCAAAAAGATCCATACGGCAGTCTGCCCATCTGGAATGCGTATTCATCACTCCACCTGATACTTTGATCAGCTTTCCGATATGTCCGGCAAGTACAAGCCCTTGAAACTTACAATCTGCTGCCATATCCATGCTCTGCCCTATATAATTACTGCATTTTACTACATCTTTATCCTGAATTCCATATGCTTCCCGCAGAAAATCCAGACCATAATTCCCTGGCGCCATAATGAGATAGTTCTTTCCCCCTGCACGCCTGACCTTCATCTCTAATTCAATCGTATCAAGCAGAGCCTGTTCACTCATCGGCTCCACGATTCCACTTGTTCCCAAAACAGAAATACCGCCTTCAATTCCAAGTCTCGGATTAAATGTTTTCTTTGCCAGTTCTACTCCCTGCGGAATGGATATCTCTATTTTAATTCCGCCGTCGTACCCATACATTTCACACGCCTCTTCGACTTCTCTTAAAATCATCTGTCTCGGCACTCGATTAATTGCGGCATTTCCTACAGGCTGATCCAATCCGGGCTTCGTCACCCTGCCGACTCCAATGCCTCCGTCCAGGACTATGCCAGATTTTATTCTGCTTACTTTACTGTATACTAAAATTCCATTTGTAATATCCGGATCATCTCCACTGTCTTTTCGTACTGCGCAGGAAACAGATTCTATCTCCGGATTACTTTTATTATATTTATTAAATTCTTTTTGAGCCTCAGCGATCTTCAGTGTCAACACTTCTTTTCCTGGTAAAGACACTGTGACCTGATCTACGCTGACATTTCCAAGAAGCATTGTGACCGCGGCCTTTGTTGCTGCCTGTGCACACGTTCCTGTGGTATATCCTCTTCGGAGTTTTTTCGTCATAGTTTTTACCTTTCCAGTCTGAAATTTTCGAATTCAACATTGTTCGCTCTCTTCATTCTACCTATCTGTGTGAAGGTTGTCAAATCATTTGCCACTTCCATCTATTGTCTTTTTCTTTCAAGATTTTATTGATGCCAGACTTTTCAATATCTGCGTGCCGAAATCTACATTCTGTGATACAATAAAGCAAGCAAAGAAAGGAGCCATTTTTTATGTCAGAACAAAAACAGCGCGTCTATGACGCCTTAAACAAGCTCGGAATTAAATATGAAGTCGTAGAACACGAACCCGTACACACCATGGAAGACATGGACCGCCTCGGTCTTCCTGAGAAAGGAACTCTGTGCAAGAACCTGTTTCTCAGAGATGCAAAAGGAAAACGTCATTTTCTCATTACCTGTGATGAAAATGCTAAAGTAGACTTAAAGTCTCTTGGCAGACAGCTCGGTGCCGGAAACTTAAGCTTTGCCTCAGAAGAACGTCTCGAAAAATATCTCGGGCTCAAACAGGGAAGCGTATCTCCATTCGGTCTCATGAATGATACCGACCATGCAGTCGAATTTTTTATTGATAAAAACTTAAGCAAATGCAAAAGTCTGGGAATTCATCCGCTTGAGAACACAGCAACTGTATTCCTCTCCTTTAAAGATCTGGATAAGTTCCTGTGGAATCTTGATGTGGATGTGATGAAAATACGGTTATAACAGGCAAAGAGAAGCAATGTATCCATGTGGACACGGAGCAAAAACCCCGGAGCGGCAACTCCGGGGTTTTCTATTCCTACTTTTGGCATGGGAAGGCTTAACCCCATAGGCTGATTATATAATCAGCATTGCATCTCCAAAGGAAAAGAAACGATATCTTTCCTGTACTGCTTCTTCATATGCCGCCAATACGTGTTCTCTTCCTGCCAGTGCTGATACTAACATAATCAATGTTGACTCCGGCAGATGGAAGTTCGTGATCAATCCATCTAAAATCTTAAATTTATATCCCGGATAGATAAATATCTCAGTCCAGCCACTTGTCGGTTTCAAATGTCCTGTTTCATCTGCTGCTGACTCGATAGTTCTGCAGCTTGTTGTTCCAACACAGATAACTCTGTGACCGGAATCTTTTGCGCGGTTGATCTTCTTGGCTGCTTCTTCGTCAACCTGATAGAACTCAGAATGCATATGATGATCTGTAATCTCATCTACCTTTACAGGACGGAATGTTCCAAGTCCTACATGAAGTGTCACTCTCGCAATGTCAATGCCTTTTTCTTCTATCTCTTTTAATAATTCCGGTGTAAAATGAAGTCCCGCTGTCGGTGCCGCTGCGGATCCGGTATGCTTTGCATAAACAGTCTGATAACGATTCTTATCTTCCAACTGATGTGTAATATACGGAGGCAGCGGCATCTGTCCGAGCTGGTCTAAAATCTCTTCAAAAATTCCTTCATATTCAAACTTCACCAGACGATTTCCTTCTTCTACGATTCCAACGACCTCTCCAACAAGAAGACCTTCTCCAAATACGATTCTTGTTCCAACTTTTGCCTTCTTACCAGGTTTTACTAATGTCTCCCAAATATTATTCTCTTTCCTTTTTAATAATAAAACTTCAATCTTTGCTCCGGTTCCTTCCTTCGCTCCAATCAGTCTTGCCGGAATAACCTTGGTATCATTGATGACCAGGCAATCTCCTTCTTTCAGATATCCTGTAATTTCTTTAAATATATGATGTGAAGTAGCTCCCGTCTCCTTGTCAAGGACAAGAAGTCTGGAACTGGAACGATCCTCAAGCGGATCCTGTGCGATTAATTCCTCTGGCAGGTCATAATAAAAGTCCTGACGTTTCATGATTATAAATCCCCTTCCTGTATGTTTTCTTCTATACTATCTTCTACTTCTTCTCTGTTTTCTTTTATTTTTGTTACATTTTCACCTGTTGACCCGGTTGCTTTTTCAGATTCAGCTTGTGTAAACTCCTTTTTCACTTGCCCGGCATCACTCACGAAACTATATCCTCCATCTGGCACAGCCCTATACGGTTGTCCTGGCTGTGACTGACTCTGCACTTGCACATTTTTCTGTACATAATTCTGTGTCTGCACTGGTTCTCGCGGCTGTACAGACATCTGCGGTCCTGCCGCACTCAAATACTCTGGATACATTTTCACTTTTTTCTCATAGACAACTCTTGTGTCGCAGAGCATATCGTGAAAGCCCCGTTTTTCCTTATCAATTCCCACAATAATATATCCAATCCAGATAGATATTCCACATAAGAATCTTCCGACAGTCTCCCGGTATAACACATCCACAAATGAAAGCTTTTCATTTCTGTCAGCAGGTACTACTCTAAGATTCATCAGTCGTTTTCCAATCGTCGTTCCAGTACACCATGTCAATAAAGCAAAATACATGATTTTGAAAATATACAACACAATATCTTTTAATGAATAATGAAACAATACATTTTCATCCAATATTGTACCACTGATCAGCGCTCCGATTCCGATCCATGCAAGACGCACAAAGAGAAGTCCAATTGCCACAATGACGCTGTCTATCACATATGCTGCTAAACGCACCCAGAACCCGGCATAATTCTCATTACTGTAACTGTTCTGCATAATACATCAGCACCCCGCTTTCCTTCTCTTCGGCAGTTTCCTTTAATATCTGTGCCTCAGATTTTGGAACAAGCTTTTCTGCTTTACTAAATATTGCTGCCAATATGCTTTCCTCACTGCTCGGTGTATAGAACTCGTCTGCTCCAAGCTCCGAAGCCATCTGATTCATTACATCCTGGTAAGTTGCGATCTCATCAATAAGCCCATTCGCTTTTGCCTGTTTTGCGGTGTAAGTACGTCCGTCTGCCAGTGCTTTTACCTGGTCTGCCGACATATCTCTTCCGTCCGCAACAATATTTACGAACTCCTGATAACACTCATCGACCTGTGACTGGTAAATTGCGACCTGCTCGTCTGTCAGCTTGGAACTGTCCTTGTTCACACCACTCGTAATACTGACATAACGAATTCCAAGTTTCTCATAAAGTCCGCTCATATCATACCCTGACATAATGACGCCGATAGATCCTGTAACCGTATTCTTATTCGCATAAATCTTATCTCCGGTTACAGACGTCATGTACCCGCCAGAAGCTGCATAATGTGCCATATAAGTCCAGATCGGACGGCCAGTCGTCTCTTTATATTCTATCAGCTTGTCATGAAGTTCTTCCGACTCATAGACCGCTCCACCTGGAGAATCCACATACAGCAGAATCCCTTTATTATCTGAATCATCCATAAGATTGTCAATATAATCCATTGTTGTATTGTGCTGATATCCAGACGATGTATCCAATACACTGCTCTGCGTCTGCTCCTGAATCGTCCCCACTACATTCACAACTCCAATATAATCATCTGCCGGCGGATCAAATTCCAGTTCTCCAGCCAGCATCGTTGTCACATCTTCTGCCATTGTATTTGCAGATAAAGTATTCGTCAATACGCTTGTAACACCTGTCACAATAAATACAGCCCCAGCCACAACCAGACCGATTATCTGTTTGTTCTTCATCTTTTTTCTCCTTTAAGTTCTAAATCTCCATAGCTTTTTTATTGTAACATATGAAGGATTGTTTTTCAAAAAATAATACATTTAACGCGTAGTAAACCTCGAATTTACTACGCGTCCTGCTATTTTGCTAACTTTATTAATTCTTCGACTCTTTTATTACATTCTCCCACCGGCACATCTGTTACAATGACTCTCTTACACTTTTTCATCACTTCAACTGCTCTTACAAATGTCTCATCACTAATCTGCCGGAATGGTTCTTCTGTAATCACTTCCACTGCCAGAAGTCTTGCAAGCTGATAGTCAATATCATTCTTGTAGAGGATTCCTGCTGCAAATGGAATGTGTTCTTTCTGTAACTGTCGATAAATTGGGATTCCGCTTCCTCCGGACGAAATTACAAATACCTCTGGTTCTCCTTCTATCTTCGGAAGCTCTATGCTTCCAAATGCCGGATCAAAAGAACCATTGTCAATTTCATAAAGACTGCGGATTGTATCTTCCTTAAATACCTCTTCTGGCTTTCCATAATGTGCAATGGTATCTCCCTTCACACAGATAATCTTATCCGACACTTTCTGTGCAAGATCAATCTCATGCAGCGACATAATGACTGTAATATGCTTTTTTCTTGCCATACGTTCCAATATTGCAAGTAATTCTAATTTATATCGTACATCTAAAAAAGATGTCGGCTCATCCAGCACAATAATCTCCGGCTCCTGACAGATTGCTCTTGCAAGAAGAACTCTCTGTTTTTGTCCATCACTAATAGCGTTAAAATCGCGGTTTCCCAGATCTTCTGCATGAACTGCCTTCATTGCCTCATCTACAATTTGTTCATCTTCCGGCGTCAGTATTCCAAGCCGCCCTGTATATGGGTAACGTCCTGTTGCCACAATTTCATGACAGGTCATAAGCTCCGTTTTGATACGTTCTGTCAAAACAACAGCCATATTGGAAGAAAGTTCTTTGTAAGACATTTCCTGAAGCGACGTGTCATCGAAGAACACCTTTCCTCCAATTAATTTCAATTGTTTTGTAATGCTCTTTAAAATTGTAGATTTACCGGATCCATTTGGTCCAATGAGCGTTACAATTTCACCTTTATCAATACCAATATTAATGTCATGGATCAGTGTCTTTCCCTGGTATCCAACAGCCATATCATCCATTTTAAAATAATAATCTGCCATGTTACATTCTTCCTTTCTCGCGCTTCACCATCATATAGATGACAATCGGTGCACCAAGTATCGATGTGACTGTACTGATATTCAGCTCCACCGGTGCCAGTGCCATACGAGCGATCAGATCACAGATCATACAGAATACAGCCCCTATAAAAAATGTACCTGGTATCACCACAATCGGTTTTGATGTTCCGAACGCTTTTCTCGTAAGAAATGGAACTGCAATTCCCACAAAAGAAATTGGTCCGGCAAATGCAGTCACACACGCGGAAAGAATACTTGACAGTAATATAATAACAACTCGGAATACTTTAATATTCACTCCCATACTCTGTGCATATGCTTCTCCAAGCTGATATGCACTGATTGGTTTTGACAGTAAAAATGTACACACTGCCGCAATTCCAACTACAACTACAGCTACTTTTATATTTCCCCAGCTCATACCGGAAAAACTTCCCTGTGACCAGCCATGAAGATTTACAATATCAGAATCATCTGCAAATGTCACCACAAAATCTGTAATTGCGGAACAGATATATCCAATCATGATTCCTCCTACCAAAAGGGATGCCATATGATGAATCTTCTTTGACATCAAAAGAATGAATCCCGTCGATATCAACGAACCAATGAATGCTGCCACTACTAATGTGTAAGATGAAAAATGTCCTACATATTTTAAAAATACAATCATAGTCAGTGCGACAGCCATCTTCGCTCCGGAAGAAATTCCAAGTACAAACGGTCCTGCGATCGGATTTGAGAAAAATGTCTGTAATAAGAAACCGGACAGAGACAATGCTCCGCCCAGTAATGCTGCCATGAGGATACGCGGCAGACGTATCTTCCATATGATACTGTACTCTACCGCCTCTCCATCATGTAAAAATAATATTCTCAAAATCTTCGGCACAGAAATATGTACATTTCCCGTATTAATATTTAGCACTGTAATGACAAAAAATGCTGCGATCATACACACAAATACAAATGTATATCTGGATCTTTTTCTGAAATTTTCAGTATGAAAACTTAACTGTTCCTGCTTTGTTTCCTTATTTTGCATATTTCTCCACCAGTTTCTTTTATTTTTTGATCTTTATTTCATCTTTTCAAGAAATGTCATCTGACTGGCATCACCCTCTGTCAGCATCAGATGAATATCTGAAATCAGTTCTCCAACTGTGTCTGTCGCCTGATATAAGTTTTTACCAGTATACCATACATTTCCATCTTTGACAGCTTTAAACTCTGCGAACAGATTGCTCTTAGCTTCCAGATCACCAAGACTACTCACCTGTCCGTCAATGGTTCCGTTGTAAATAAGATAATCTGCATCTACTGCCGTTGCATAAAATTCTTCCATCGTCAGTTTTACAGATGGCGCATTCCCCTCAGAATTCTTCAGATCCTTGAACACATATCTTCCACCGGCAATCTCAATCATAGTCGGAATGTAGTCATCGGATTTGCGGACAACCACAGAACCGTCTGTATTGATGTAAAAATATGCCACTGTCTTCTCTGTATTCTTAAAATCCTTCAGATCTTCGATTACCTTTGCCTGGTCATCAAAAAATGCTTCTGCCTCTTTTTCTTTATTCAACATTGCTCCATAGACTTTGATCCACTCTGTTCTTCCAAGTGGATGAGACTCATAACTGGAATAATCTACAAATACTGGGATATCAAGGTCTTCAATCATCTCCTGCACCTTCGGTGAGTGAAGGATCATCGTAGATTCTACTGCCAGTTTGCAATCTCCATCTACAATCTTCTCATAATCCGGTTCACTGTATTTTCCTGCAAATGTCATGGCTCCGGATTCCATTGCTTTCTTCGCACTTTCTATATACCAGCCGGAAGCCTCTAAACCAGAAAATTTCACAGTATCCATTGCATCTAATGCATCAAATAATGACATGATTGCTGTAGCAGCCATATAAATATTCTGAACCGGCTGATGGATGACAACAATATCACTGTCCAGTCCCTCCGGAGCCTCTTTGCCTTCCGGAACGATCAGATACTGCCGTCCCTCATGAACATCAATCAGCTTATATCCGTCTTTGTAATAAAATACATCGAATTCCTGCGCATATGTCAGATCCATCGCAGACTCATACGTCAGCCCGTCAATCTCCGGTGCTTCTGCGGTCTTGGAGGTATCATCACTCTTCTCAGAGGTTGTCTGCGTTGTCGCGCTCGCACTGTCCTGGCTGCTCTTTGCAGAACCACAGCCCCCTAAAAAGAGAGCCATAGTCAACAATATTGCAGTTATCTTATATATTCTTTTCTTCATTTTACATTTCCTCATATAATACTTTTAGATACTTTGATATATATCTATTTTTCTGTCTGAACTTTTGCCTGAGACACTGCATCATCTCCTGCATCTTTCACTGCCTGGTCAAATAAGTTGTTCATCTGATCTTCACATCCAAAAAGTACTCCGTATACCTTAATCCACTCATATTTAGCCAGATCTGTCTGCTCATCTTCAGAACGGTCAACAATTACTGGTATTCCAAGTAATGCAAACTTTTCTGTCATTTGCTGATAGCGCTCTGTCTGTTCTTCCACTGTCAATTTTTCTTGATCTTCTGATTTCTTCTCAGCCTTTTCATCTGATTTCTTAGCAGATTTTTTCTTGGACTTATCGTCTGATTTTTTAGTAGATTTTTTCTCGGTCTTCTCTTCTTTATCTGTGTCTTCAGATACATCCTGTTTTTCCTGAATATCTGTGATATCCGCTTCTTTTGGAAGAATATTGGATGAAAGTACTGCAAGGTTTGTTTCCTGTTTTACAAGCGTCTTATAATCTGGTTCTTCTTCAGCGCCACCATATACAACCTGTGTGTGGTCTTCTCCATCCTTTTTCTCCATCTTTTCTGCAATAGAATCAATCTTGCAGTCTTTTTTCTTATCTCCAATTGCAACAATATTATCTGTAAGTCCAAGTTCATCCATTTTTTCCAGAATAGCCTCTGTAGATGTGTAGGCTTTGTCTGCTGGTAATTGTACTACAATCATGTCCTGATCTAAGCCAACCGGAACTTCTACTCCTTCCGGCACAAGGAGATATTTGACAATATTTCCTTTATAAAGCTCTGCTGCAAGTTCCGCTTCACTGACACCGTTCAGATTTTCTTCTCCATCTTCAGCAGTCGTAACTGCAGATGTCTCTTCCTCATCTACGCTTGATTTTGCATTTTTAGACTCTGTAGCCTGCTGTTTGTCTTGATCAGTCTGTGCTTCACCAGAAGTATCTGCTGTTTCAGCATCTATATTTTCTGCATTAATCGCTTCTGCAGCAAGCTTTTCCGGATCATTCGCAGTTCCTTTTGTCATGTCAATTTCAAGAAGGGTAATTCCCTGATCATAATGATAAATCTTAAAGTATTCCGCATAATCCAGTTGTGTCTCAGACTGATATTGCAATCCCATAATTTCAGGAGCTTTCTCATCTAGCTTCTTATTCGCATTTGCTCCTCCTAGTGTAGTTCCGTTTCCTGCTGCTGCCAGATAAACAAATATTGTATATTCTATCTCATGAGCGACTGACATCTTATCTGTCATACCAAGAATTTTATTATTCTGATTTAATGCAACTGGGATTGTAACTGTCGCTGTTCCGCCGCTTTTTGACGTATAATAAGTATTTCCATTTGCTTTTACATACTGATAATGGTCACTGTCAAACACCAGTGTTGCATATGCCTGACCATTTTTTATCGTAATCTTGTTACAATATATCTTAACCTTACCAGTTCCTCCGGACCATGTAAATCTGTCTGGTGTATACACTCCATCAGCTAAAGTCGTAGAACTGTTGACACGACCTGTAGCGCCTGATGTATCTGCCTCATATTTTGATTCATTTTCAGCTTTACCATCGTTTGGTTTTAAAACAGAACCCGAACCGCCAGTTCCTCCTGAAGGATTGGTGTTGCCGCCAGTAGTTCCACTATTGCCACCAGTTCCACCATTACCAGAATCTATGTCACTAATTTTTTTCACTGTCTCAGATTTGAATGTAAGTATTCTGTCATACCAGATTTTATTTTTTGTAGAGTATGCTGCTACATTAATTCCTTTATCTAATGCTTCTACCGGAACGGTATATGTATATTTCCCATTATTATCTGTTACAAACGGAATCCAGGATGATGAATCAGCTTTTGCTGCCTCTTCCTTTGTTCCCATATACAGATAGCCATATCCTGTACCGCTTAATGTCAACACTGCACTCATCTTACCATTTTTAGAAGTCAGTTTACAATCTACTACTCGGAACATAGATGCGCTGGAGTCTACATCAATGCTATAAATACCATTCTCTAAAGCAGGTAAATCACCTGTCTTTTCCAGACTGTCTGAATGAAATGTAAGTACTCTGTCATACCAGATTTTATTTTTTGTAGAGTATGCTGCTACATTAATTCCTTTATCTAATGTTTCTACCGGAACGGTATATGTATATTTTCCATTATTATCTGTTACAAACGGAATCCAGGATGATGAATCAGCTTTTGCTGCCTCTTCCTTTGTTCCCATATACAGATAGCCATATCCTGTACCACTTAATGTCAACACTGCACTCATCTTACCATTTTTAGAAGTCAGTTTACAATCTACCACATTAAACATGGAAGAACTTGATGTTACATTATTTACTTTATATATTCCATTTTCCGGAACTACCACACCTGGATTCGGATCTGGTGTCGGGTCTGGATCCGGTGTCGGAAGTTCTCCTGTTTTCTCCAAAATACCATTGATATATGCTCTGGCATCACTAGTTGTCCATGTACCATCTTTTATATCTCGCACAGAATAGCTAAATTCTTTTCCAAGTTCTGTTACTGGAAGGGTAAATGTAAAACTTTTATATCCACTGGCAATATCAGAACGATCTTTTGCTTCAATAGCATTTGCCTCTTTTACTTCATTCGAATCCTGTGGATTTCCTATATAAAGTTTATCATATCTTGCTGCCTGTGTAACCCACGTAATCGTTGCCTGATCTCCATTAATTGAGACACTACTTTCTCTTTCAAAATTCAAGCCAATCATGTTTGTAGTCGGATAGGCAGAACCATATAAATTATATACTCCATTTTCTGTCGTATTTGCTTTATTTTCCAGATTTGGAATATTAATAAACAAGTCTCTTGCATAAGAGAACCATGTGTCATTTCCTGGTGTAACCACAATATTCATTCCTTGTTTCTCTGCTGATACATCAAATGAAAATGTTGTCACATTTTTTTCTGAATTGTACGTTCCTTTATAAACAGGAGTTTTGTTAGTGTCAGCCTGTACACCAAGATAAAGCCTTGTCCACTTGCTTCCTTTCACATCTAAGGTCATATTAACCTTATCTCCTCGCAGTACAGCTTTGGATGATACAATTTCAAAATCACTATATGCAACACCAGTTCCTCCAACAATTGTTTTTACCTCATCGGAAACTGTTGGAAGACTCTCTATTCCTTCATTTGGAATATAAATCCAAAGATCCTGTCCATTATACCAAGTGCCATCTGATTTTCCTAATGAAATTGGAAGAACTTTTCCTTTGTCTGATGCCGGTACTTGAAATGTAAATGTATATCCACCATTCTCTAATACTGTTCCATCAGTCACAGGAGTCTTAATTACATCTTCTTTTTCACCCAAATAAATCTTATCGAATGATACATTCTGAGTTGAAATTGTAACTTTTAAATTTTCTCCATCCTCCTGAACTTTTGACTCTTTTACCGTAAACATTTTGAATGTGCTGCCATCACTTTTTACAACCTGTACCTGACTACTGGTCACTGCCGGTGCCGATGGATTTTCCACCTTTGCAATATTAGATGTTGCAGTTGTTCCATTAGAATCAGTAATTACACAACGATACTGTCCAACCTTGTCTGATGCCATCTCAAATGTATAAGTGGCATTCTTGGCACTGATGCCCTCGCAATCTATCCAACTTGTTCCATCCGCACTGTACTGCCACTGATAACTCAACTTTGCACTTTCTTCTCCATTGGCAATAACAGAAAGAGAAACCTGTGTATCATTCTTCGCAGCTACATCTTTCGGTTGTGACTGGATTACAATTTCTGTCTGCTTTTTAAAAGCATCTAAAGAAGGAATTGTTAATGCTAGTGCACTACTTGTACTAAATTTCTGCGTTCTTCCATTTCTTGGTACATAATGCACTTCTTTTCCTGCCAATGAAAGTGGTACCTCGAAAGTAAATCTTTCTAACTTTTTCCCCTCAATCTTTTTTGTATCTTCTTCTCCGATAATTAGTGGTTCTTTTTCCTTATCATTTCCATTACCAATATAAATTGCATCATATGAAAAATTTCCACTGCTTGCTGGTTCTACCCAAATGGATACCTGTATTTTATCTCCTACAACTTTTGCCTCAGATGCTCCAATTTTAAACATCTTATATGGCTGTCCTGGTTTCTTCGTATCATCACTGGCGTAGATAGCAATAATCCCATTACTTGCGACATATCCTTCTTTTTCACTTACCTTTTGGAAAGTTATCTCTGATATGTCTGAAATTATTTCGGTACCAGTATTATCCTTTACGATGCAACGATATTTTCCGGCGAGTTTTTCTTCCATTGTAAATGTATAGTTATCTGTACCAGCACTTAATTCTTTACAATTTGTCCAACTTTCTCCATCATCACTATACTGCCATTGGTATGACAACGTAGTCCCTTCTTCACCAAGTGCATCTATAAATAAAGAAATCTTGTCTCCTGCCTTTGCAACCGTCTTTGCTATTGGCTGTGACTGAATTGTTATAACCGTCTGTTTCTTAAAATCAGACAATGCTGGAAGTTTTAACGCAAGAGAACTAGTTGTGCTAAATTTTTGCGTTCTTCCATTTCTCGGTACATAATGCACTTCTTTTCCTGCCATTGAAAGTGGTACCTCGAAAGTAAATCTTTCTAACTTTTTCCCCTCAATCTTTTTTGTATCTTCTTCTCCGATAATTAGTGGTTCTTTTTCCTTATCATTTCCATTACCAATATAAATTGCATCATATGAAAAGTTTCCACTGCTTGCTGGTTCTACCCAAATGGATACCTGTATTTTATCTCCTACAACTTTTGCCTCAGATGCTCCAATTTTAAACATCTTATATGGCTGTCCTGGTTTCTTCGTATCATCACTGGCATAGATAGAAGTAATCCCATCACTTGCTACATAACCTTCCTGTGCAGTTGTGCCGCTTCCAGTATTATCTCCAGAATTGTCACTGTCTGTTTTTCCATCGTCCTTCTTATCATCATCTACAAATGTAATTGTTGCAGTATTAGAGGTTTCCTTTATATATGACTTATTGACAATGCAACGATACTTTCCTTCTGAGCTTTTTTTCATTGTAAAGCTATAATTAGCTGTTGTTGCATTTTCACCATCACAGTCTGTCCAGTTTGTTCCATCTGCGCTATACTGCCATTGATATGAAACATCTTCTTCAGAAGCACTTACAGATAATTTAACATTTTCTCCTTCTTTTGCTTTCACATCGTTCGGCTGTCCCGTAATAACTTCTACGTTTGGAACACTCATCCACAGATAATTTTCTGACCATGTTCCTTTATCAGAACGTCCTGCGGCTACCGGAATCCAACTATTCTGTTTTGACAACGGAACAGTAATAGAAAACTTGCATGTACCATTTGCTTTTTCACCTTTTGTATAACCTGTTTTTTCGCTATCTGTTACAGGTCCCAGATATAACCAATCAAATACAGATTTTTCACCTGTATTAAAATCAATCGTTACCTGATTATCTTTCACTTCCATCTTTTCAACAACGATTGGAAACATCCCGTACTCGTTTCCATCGTTTTTTAACACCTTGACACCAGAAATCGCCTCTGTAGGCTGCACAGGCACTATAGAGTCCTGTGGCGCTGCTTCCTGCGTTACAGACTCATTTTTTTGCTCTGTCTGCACCGGTTCATTTTCCACATTTGATTTATCTACAGATTCTGCATTCTTATTTTCTTGTTGTGCCGGTATTGCACTTTCTGATTTTTCTGTATTTTCTTTTTCACTAACATTTTCTGACACATTATCTGTATTATCAGAAACTACGTCAGATTCTGACTCTGTTTGTGCCGCATCGGCTTCTACTACATCTTGTTCTTGTGCATATACATTCGTATACGACAAAGGTGTAGCCACCATCGATGCAACAAGCACACCTGCTAAAAAGCTTGCACTTTTTCTTTTCATCCTTTTCTTCTCCTTTATTATGTTTTACCTTGTTGTCTGGGAATTATCATGAAAATAATCGTACGAAAAAAAAAAGAAAAAACTTTTACTGACATAAGTAAAAATATTTTCGTTTTATAAAACTTTCGGTACAATCAATTACTCGTGACCTGGAATTCTCATTCCATGTACCAACGACCGGCAGGTTTCCTGACTTATAGAGTTCACATAAAATCTCCTTCCCAGTTTCCCAGTGGATGAGCTGCCTTGTCAGATTATCCGCAGCCTATGATTCTACATATCTATTTACAGTGACGAGTTCGTACAGGCTTCTCACCTGTTTCCCTTTTACCTGTTCTCACAATGAAACAGCACCGAACGTTCTTCATAATTTTCCATAACAAATATAACATTTAGACTTGAGAAAGTCAATGAAACTGAAGCTTTGTTACAATTCATTATACTTCAGTGACATGCTTAAAAAGCTTCCACAGGATTTCTCCCATAGAAGCTTCTTTTTTCAATTTATACGCCAAATTCCTCATACAATTTCTTACGATATTCCAAATCCTCCAACGCCTTAATACTATCTTCCTTCCTCTCTTCCTCGTATTCTCCCTTCTCTTAAACCTCGCTCTGTTGCCTCTTCTTTTACCAGTCTTTCTCTTTCTTCCATCTTCATATACTCGACCTCCACACTTGTACTTGTTTTTATTTCCTGTATACTCTCATGCAGACGGCGAAGTCTTTCATCACATTCTTCTGGAAGTCCATGTTCATTGCTCTCAGTAATATAATGAAGGAAATCCACTAATTCTTTCGATACTTCATCTTCATTTTCCCCTTTTGTACTGAGAAATAATTTTGTAACCTCATCTCCAAGTAATAAATCTGGCTGTTCCTTGCAGCGACTTTCAAACGTATAGCAATACTTCTTCATTCCATATGGATCATAGTCACAAATTACAATAATAAACAGCGGTTTTAGCTTATCAAAACCTTTTTCACCGCTTTTCAACATTGGTGCGTCCATCAATGCCTGATAGAATCTGGTTCGTTTTGGAATATTTCCTTCCTTCCGATTCTGCATCTCTACATCAAAAACGCGACCATCTTCAGATTCTGCGACAAAATCCATTCGAATTCCACGTTTTCCCGGAATATTGTGAATAACCTTCTGACCTTCTTTCCACTTGAGGCTTTTTAATCGCAAACCAGTAGATAATTCGATAATTGTCTTGCAATTTTCCAGTTCCGCGGTTGCCACATCAAATAGAAAATCGTCCGTGAGATTCATCTCCTTTAATGGCTTCCATCTGTCTTCCTGCATGATTAAGTTTTCGGTTCTCTCCATACACTTTTCTCCTTGTATTATACCATTTATAGTTATTTTTTCAAACATGGAATATCGGACGAATCTGTCCGTATGATCAGAGCAGAACTGCTCTTAAATTAACTTGATCTTTTTCGAATGTTTGAAGTGGGTATACAGACGTAAGTAGCTTTATAAATTCGTCTGATTTGCCAAGAAAGGACAGCCATGTGTTTTTTCACATCGGCTGTCCTTTTGACATTTCATAAATATGCTGTTAAACAAAATCCACTAACTACAATAACTTTACTTCTTTAAAAATCCCATGATTCAGCTGATAGCCAACATTCTTAATACACATCTGTCCGGCAAAATGTGCTTTTCCGATCATATGAATGCAGGCCTGTGCATATCCGATTGGCTCTTCTAACTGATGGTCCACAAACTTCGCTTTTTCTGTTCCAATAAGAGCAAGCGTCGTTTTCGGGCAGAGCAGAATCATAGTCTTATCATCGGCAAGCTGCTCTACTTTCTTCAAGAATGGGTACGTAAAATTCACCGTAACAGCTTCCATCATCTTCGGTCCCAGAATATTCACTCCGCCAGAAGAATCTGCATAGCTGATCAAATCTCCCCCGTACTCTTTCACCAGTTCCATATATTTCAAAATTTGATCTCCCAGTTTCCAGAAGACCTTTTCCATCACTTCCGGTTTTTTTCGCATTCCCTTGAACACATATCTTGCATCGATCAGCACATTGAGAATTGTAAATGGTCCTGCCACTTCGAATACAACATGTTCTCCTTCTTCACGAAGTTTTTTACATGCAAGAAGAGTCTCTTGAATTCGTCCTTTCGTGAAATCCATGTCCGGCAGATTTAATATTTCTTCTACATCTGTACAGACATATCCTCCAGCTCTCGGACCTGCAATTTCATTTCCAAGATTTATAATTCCTCCCATAGCCTCTGCCTCTAATGTATGGCAAAATGGAAGTTCACATATAACTGCTTTATCTTTCTCTTTCAACACTTTTGAAAGAGTCACCATTGTATCACAGTGTGTATATGCATCTGGAAATGTTAGTCCCAGTCCTTCTGTCACTTCTGAACGAATTCCTGCTGAATTATCATATGTACAATTAAAATCTTTTATATCTCCCATATTTTTAACATTACCTCTTCGCATAACCAAGATTGAATTTTCTCGCTTTATTCGGGTACTTCCTATCTCATTCGTTTCTTCAATTTTTAGTGAACTTCCGGAAACATAAGGCAATCGGCAAATAATCTCTCATAGCCTTCTGTTGCACCAAGTTCCATATAATCCATATGATGAGCCAGTTCTTCCATCTCGCGCTTCACCTGACCGGATAAGAGCGCCATATAAGCCCCGGTCTTGGATGAGTTACCGACATAGACAAGTTTATCTTTCACTTCTGCCGGAAGAATTCCTGTTCCAATGAGGCTGTCTGCCGGAAGATGTGCTCCAAATTGTCCTGCGATCATAACCTTGTCAAGCTCACTCATCTCTTTTCCTGCTTTCTTAAGAAGTGCATAGAAGCCAGACAGAATGGCTCCTTTTGCAAGCTGTACCTGTCGGACATCTCCCTGAGTGATCTTAAGGTCTTCCGTCATCTTAAACTGACGTTTCATACCATCCATCTCAATCATTGGGTAACGATAATCTGTCTCTTCCAGATTCTTCAACTTGATAAATGCGCCGTCTTTTCTTACAAGTCCGGTTCTTACCAATTCTTTTACCACTGCCAGAATACCGCTTCCACAGACACCGATTGGATCGGCATTGCCGATAATTTTCAGCTTCACGCCATCTTCCTTAATTTCAACATCTTCAATAGCTCCCTCTGCTGCACGCATACCTGAGCTGATATTCATACCTTCCAGTGCCGGACCTGCGGCACAGGAACAGGAAAGTAATCTTCCATGATCTGAAAATACAATCTCTCCATTCGTTCCGATATCAATAAACAGAACATTTTCATCTGCCTTATGAAGCTCACAGACATAAGCTCCTGCCACAATATCTGCTCCGATATAAGATGATACTGACGGCAGACAATAAAGTCTTGCCCCTCTGGATGCATGAATACCAATCTCCTCTGCTTCAATATCCTTTGCCTTTACAAACATTGGTGCATACGGTGATTTTCCAATGGACAGTGCATCTACACCAAGAAGCATATGCATCATCGTACAGTTCGCTCCTACACAGACCTCGTAAATCTGTTCTTTCTTCACTCCGGTCTGTCCACAGACATCTGCGATCATCTCATTGATGGAAGCAACGATTGCTTCCTTAAGTGCCTGTACCCCCTTCTTGGGATGCTCCATCTCATAAGTAATACGAGTCAGGACATCCAGCCCAAAATGCTTCTGTGCATTGATCATAGAGGAATCTGCCAGTTCTTTTCCGGTCAGCATATCAATCAGTGCTGTAACAACGGTTGTTGTTCCGATATCTATTGCGATTCCATACATAGAATCTGTAGTATCTCCCTCTTCCAGATCCATCAGCACTTTTTTGCCATCTTTTTCACGATGGATAACTGCCGTGTAACCTCCTTCTTTGAAACAGAATCCACGCAATACAGAAAATGGAAATTCCACATCCGAAAGTTGTTCTTTAATCTGATCTTCAAATGGTGTCTGGTCTGTCAAAAGTGGCTTATGTATATTCACGACCTGTTTGACAATATCCAGGTCTTTTTCGAATTTTGGCACATATCCTTTTGATAGAACTTCATGCTTGCGCTCTTTCTGCATCAGCTCTACTTCCAGATCACACTGTGGATGAACCATACAGGAAAGACGCACATCACTTTTTACTTCTTCCGGTTTTAAGAAACGTAATTCTGTAGAAGATACTTCCCCTGCTTCTCCTGATACGATGCGTACTTTACACTTTCCGCATACTCCTTTCCCATTACACGGATTATCAATAAATATGTTCTGCGCCAGCAAGATTTCCAGAAGGCTTGCTCCCGGTTCATAATCGTATTGCTTGCCAGACTGAACGACACGTAATTTATACATTAGCTGCTTCCTCCATAATTCCATGACGGATTGCCTGAATATTGGTCAGTGGTGACTTCGTTCCAAGTCCGCATGCCGGAGAAATGATATTAGAACCGTCTCTCCAACATTTTACTGCAAGCTGCTCTACCTTCTCAGGCTGTCCAAACTCCAGCGTCCATGTACTGACATTTCCCATCAGAGCGTGCTTTTTTAAATGTTCGCGTGCCTCACGCATAGATACGCAGGAATCGAAACTAAGTACGTCAGAATGTATCAGTTCTGCCTGCGGATATACATTTTTCATCTGTCCGCAAATATGCATGATTTTTCCCATGGTTTCTTTCTGAAGAGCATCCCAGATCATATTATTATATTTGACCGTATACTCCTCAAAAAGCTTCGGTCCCAAAATTTCTCCTGTTCCACTTGGATCGGAAATTGCAATGATATCTGCGCCGGCATCAATCTGTGCTCTTGCAAACTTTATGATCTCATCAGTCACAAACTGCATGTAACGGTGTGCTTCTTCTTTTTTCTTACGAAGCTCTTTATAAAAAATAACCGGCTCCATAACGGAACTTGCTGTGCTGACCGGTCCCGTAATATTTCCGATAATCGGTACATCTAAGTTTTTGGATTTCAGAATACGGATTGCATCCAGCACAACCTTTGCTCTTCCTTCCTCCATACTCATCGGTGTAATGGTCTCCCACTCTGTGACCGAATTGATCGCATATCCCGTTACATGCGGCTCATAAATCTTACTGCCCATAGTCACCTGAGCCCCCATAGCTTCTGCCTCAATCGTCATGCAGAATGGAACACCTACATTTTCAAAGCAGCCTTTTTCATAATTAGCTTCTGCCAGATTTGCCATCATTCTGGCATTCAGATGTGCCTCCGGCCAACTTACATTTGCCTCATCCATCAGATCTGTCGTTATCATATTCATCATTCCACCGGGACAGATACATGGCGGTCTGTCTGTCGGCTCCTGATGCATGGCTTTCCTAATTCGTTCTTTTGCATCCATAAATCCCCAGCTCCTTTTTCGAATTCTTATTCGGATTCTTTTATATTTAGCCTGGCCTATACCTTTTCAGACCGTTTCCAGTACAGCTTTTGTCTTTTCTATCTAGGCAATTCCTGTCAGCTCTTTCGCAACTTTTACAGCTTCAACCGCATTCACAGAATATCCCTCTGCTCCGATATCGTCCGCAAATTTTTTGGAAATCGGGCTTCCTCCGACCATAACTTTGAACTGGTCTCGGATTCCCTGGTCTTTTAATTTCTCTATAACTGTCTGCATTCCACCCATAGTTGTCGTCATCAATGTGGACATACAGATCAAATCTGCATCTACCTCTTTTGCCTTCTCAATAAACTGGTCAAGCGGAACATCTCGTCCAAGATCATACATCTCGAATCCTGCTGTCTCCATCATAATCTTTACCAGGTTTTTACCGATGTCATGAGTATCTCCTTCCACAACACCAATAACTGCTTTTTTCTTTGTCTGATCATCTGTATTTTCCAGATGCGGACGAAGTACATCCAGTCCCGCATACATCGCATCAGAGCAAAGAAGTACATCTGTTACAAAATACTCTTCTGCATCGTAAAGCTCACTGGCCTTGTTCATACCATCTACAAGACCTTCCATGATTCCATCAAACGCCGGATATCCGGACTCAATATATTCTTTCGCAACGTCTACGACTTCCTCATCTTCCATCTCTACTACACACTCTGATAATTTTGCTAATAATTCTTCTTTAGATGCCATACTATAAATCCTCCATAATCTATATTTTAGAAAATACCTCATAGCCCGCAAGCTTTTTTTCTCCTGACATTCCCATCTGTTGACGTATTTTATCTTGATACATTTTAACATTAATTACACGTATCTTCAAATTGAGTACTTCCATATATTCGTACAGACATTTATCCTTTCTATATGTCATCCATCAGATAACGAATCGCCCAGGCCGGCACTTCCGGAATCTTATCCAAAACTTCACTATCATATATAAATGCCACTGGATACTCTGGTTTTTTTCTCGGATAAACACCCATTCCATCTGTAAAATACAGCATTCCATTCAAGTTCGTAAGTTCTCCGTTTTTTCGAAGTTCTTCTATATACTCAAATGCCGGTCTGAAATCAGTTCCTCCCCGGCCATAAAGTGTCAAGTTTTCCATCACCTGCTCCAGTTCTTTCTCTGATGTAATCTTCACATCCTTCTGAACCAACGCATCACACTGGATCAGATGGAAATTCACTCTGTCTTCGCTTTTCTGCCCACTTTTCAATATCTGGTATGTTTTTTCCAGAAATCTCCGAAGTTTTTCTTCCTCCACTGACCCTGAAGTATCAATCACAGTCACAAATGTTTTCACTACCCGGACATCCTTGTACTCCAACGGCTCGATCAGCGGCATATTTCCATACAGTTGCATTCCATAAGTATAGAAATTATAATCAAATTCCTCTTCATTGATCTTCATACGTTCCCCAAGCCTGTTGAACTTTCTTAAGAATGCACTATAGTCCTGCTTCTTTCTGTTCGCAAGCTTTAAATTCACCAAAAAATCACCGGTTTCACCACTCCGGCTTCTCATAAATGTCTCAAGTTCCACCTGAATCTTTTTCGCAGCCTGCTTCCACAGCTCTTCCAATTTTTGATTCGAGAACATGACTTCCCGGTTCTGACTCACCTGCCCCGATTTCACCGGGATTACATCTTTCCTGTTTTTTGTTTCAGGATACCAGAAGCTGTGGTCATCCCGACGGAAAATTTTCTCCAGCCGGTCTATCTCTGACTCTTTCGTCTTTTTCAGATATCCATAAATCTTTTCCGCATTCATAAGTCCCACATTTTTCCGGATGCGGTCAAGTTCCCGCTTTTCATCTGCCCCGGCACTAATGTCTGCAAAGTCCAGTTTCCAGCTTTCGATGATATATTCTGTTGCCATATCGCATGCAAGATCCCATTTTCTTTGCTCGATCTGTGGATTTACAAAGAAATGTCTGAATATTCCATGCACAACTAAATGCAAATACATTCTGCTGACGAAACCTTTCTCTTTTTGATATGCTCTCAGTACGTATTCTGGATTATAGTAAAGATTTTTTCCATCTGTTCCCATACCATATGAACGATTACGCATACATTTAGATGGACTCTCCGTCAGCATCCGAATTGCCGGTTCCAGAAACCTCATATTGACCAACGTTCTCTGTCTGCTAAAGTTCAGAACTTCTGAAGCCACTTTTATTATTTCCACACACATAAATATTACACCTGATCAAGCCCCAGATTTTGAATCTGATCCATAAGATTTTTCTGTCTCTCGTAGAACATCAAATTCTTATTATGTTTAAAATACTCCCGACATCCATACTGACTGATAAATCTGGCCGTATATTCATTTTCCGTAAGTTCTGTCACAAATACAAGAATCTCCTGTCCTTCTTCAAACACATCTTCGCAAAAGTAAAATGAGTTGGACAGACACCCCGATGATTTTCTTGTCTGCTCTTGAAAGCTTTCTGTCAACTGGGCAAAATAATCTCTGAGAATTACAAAATCTCTTTCATCCGGAGTCCGTATGCCTGCTTTTTCCCGGCATTCTTCCAGATAAACAAGCACACGGTCATCTTCCCACACCTGGGCACGGGATAAATTACCGGCACGTTTTTTCTGTTTTTCTTGTTCCATTAAACATTCTTTTTGTTGTTCGATACAAGAAACAAGGTCTCGGCCTTTTTCCACATCTGCTTTTATCTTTTTCAGGCAATCCCCAAATACAAACAATGCATTTTGCATCTCCATTGTCTCTTTAACAGTATCCGTAATTCCATCCATCAAAAGACCAAGGAAAGAAATCCTCTCATCAAAAGATGCTTTCATCGCCCTCTGTCTTACTTGCTCTGATGGAATGCCAAATAAGATACGGTCCACCTGATAATCATTTTTATATTTTTTGAACAAATCATAATAAATTGTAAAGTCACGGGCAATCTGCTCATCCTGCACGTACTGGCTGATCAGATTCAGATCCACAGGCAGATTCTTCTTTTCACTCAGACACATGATCTGACTTAAATCTTCCCAGCCTCTTGCTGTCACAAAATGCTTTCCATCCACTGTATTTTCCACGGAATAAAAGGCATCTTTCTTCAGATCCAGATAAGTCAGGATTGCCGGGTGCATCCCCTGCTCATAAGCATATGTTTTCCAGACACTATAATCAGGCTCTACATCCATTCTCTTTACGCGGTCCCAGGACGCAATATCGAATTCCCTCACCGAATGATTGTATTCTGGCGGATTCCCTGCTGTTACGATAATCCAGCCCTCAGGCACTTTGTGCTGTCCAAATGTCTTGTACTGTAAGAACTGAAGCATCGCCGGCGCCAAAGTCTCAGATACACAATTGATCTCATCTAGAAAAAGAATTCCTTCACATATTCCCGTGTCCTCCATCACTTCATAAACCGCTGCAATAATCTCACTCATCGTATACTCAGATACCTGAAATTTTTCTCCACCATACTCCTTTTCTACAATGTATGGAAGTCCCAGTGCACTCTGCCTTGTGTGATGTGTCATCGTGTAAGACACAAGTGCTACTCCAAGTTCCTGCGCAACCTGCTCCATAATTGCAGTTTTACCGATTCCCGGCGCTCCCATCAAAAATACCGGACGCTGCTTTTCTGTCGGAATTATATATCTGCCTTTTTCATCCTTTTCCAGATACAATTTTACCGCATGTTCAATCTGCTCTTTTGCTTCCCTAATATTCATAAATATTATGACAACGCTGCCAGAAGCTGATCAAGCTGGCTGCCCGTCTCCTCCTTCTTATCCTCATTTTGGATTTCATTCTGATAATTCAACAGCATGCTACGGATCTCCATGTCAGATTTTTGCAGTGACTGATCCAGAAGTCTGTTCACTGCCTGTTCCGCCAATAAATTGTAATGAATGAAAAACTGTAATAACTTTTTATTTTCTAATAAAAGGACTTCATAGGAACTCCGGTTTTCTTTCAGATCCTTCACATAAGAATCAAGGATTTCACTTCTTACATCTCCATGTTCTACCAGGTAATCTGCAAGTCCTGCTGCCGCCCACATTCTCCATTCTTTTGCAAATCTCGTAATCCTCATATTCGGTGCAATGATTTCTTCCATATCATAGCAAGTTGTCCACATATCCCAGTCCTGAAACACTTCTTCATCCACCGGGTTTCCTTCTATATACACTCGTTTTAATGCAGAACATTGCGAAAAGATGCCTTTGCCAAACTCTGTCACCCGTTTTGGGAAATGAAGTTCTTTTAAATTCGTACACCGGTAAAACACCTTGCGTTCTACCACCTCCAGTCCTTTTGGCAAATGTACTTTCTCCAGACTGACACAAGTCACAAAAGCACCTTCTTCCATTCGCTTCACACTCTCCGGTAAATCCACCTGTTCCAGTGCCGCGCACCCGGAAAATGCATGAGCCTCAATCACTTCTGTATCATGCGGCAGTATTACTTCCCGCAGTTTTCCACAATCATTAAATGTATCATGCGGAATCTCCACCAGATGTTCTGGAAACTTCACTTTTTTTAACATCCTGCAATAGCGGAATGCACTGTGCCCAAGTTTCTGCAAATTCTCCGGTAATTCTATATATTCCAGAGGTGTTCCGCTGAAAGCATAAATGTCGATTGTTTTTATGCTTTCCGGTAAATGTATCTTTTTGATTCCACTCCCCTGAAAGGCATGCTTTCCAATTCGTTCCACTGAATCTGGCAAATGCACTTCCTGCACTTCCATGCAATACTCAAAAGCACTGTCTGCGATGATCCGGATACCATCCGGCACTTCTACAAATGCATCAGCTCCAAGATATTTTATAAGCGTATCTCCTTCTATCTGAAGATTTTGATCTACGTTTCCGGATTCCATTACACTTTTTAATACTTCCCGTGCATCTTCACTTTTCAACGCTTTCGTATTCAGTCGTTCCAGCGCTTTCCAGCCTTCTTCTATTTCCTCCGATTCTACATCGTCTGAATCAATATTATTGACCAGAATCACATCTGCATGTTCAATCTGGTCTACATAAAATTCTCCCAGTCCGGAGGCATATGCCTCCACCATGCCAATGTCTACAACTGTAACATTCGGTCCAATCATCATCTCAAGATGTTCCTTCTCTTTTAGCTGCGTACATACTTTCACGACATCGGACAGTTTTCCAAATCCAGATGCTTCTATAAAAATTCTGTCCGGGCAATCTTCCATGGCAATCCGGCGCATCTTTTCTTCAAACTCAAGTGCCATCCCACAGCAAATACAGCCCTCACCGATTTCTTCATAGATCAAGCTGCCTTCTGCATTTTCCCGGTCAACTGCCTGTGCACCAAAATCATTTTGAATTACCGCAGTCTTTCCCTTTACCTGTTCTATCCATTGATTTAAGAATGTTGTTTTTCCGGATCCCCGAAATCCAGATATGATCTGAACAACCATGTCCTTTTTATCTACCTCCATCAGATTAGTTTTCTGATTTTATATCTTTTTATTCAAATTTGGCAGATTATCTTTCCGACACATTTTACTCAAAGTTCTTAGGATCTAATGGCCATTTCCCATACTTTCTTGCTGCATTCATAAACGCTTCAATATTCTCCAATTTTACCTGACCGGAAAGATCACATCCAGAGGCAAGAATATAACCATTCGGTGAATCCCATGCTTTCTGCAAACACCTCTTTACAGCTGCATCCATTTCTTCCTTTGTTCCCTGAATAAAATAGTCGACCGGTGCCACATTTCCAAGAATCGGCATCTTCTGCCCTGCTGTATTTTTTACATGCTCCAAATCAACGACATTGTCCACACTGATCATATCACTTCCTGCATCTGCCATGTCATCAATTGTTTTGGTCGTATCCCCACATATATGATAGCAGACCATTCCTCCTGCATTATGAATTGCCTGATTTACTTTTTTTGCATACGGAAGCACAAACTCCTGATACTGACTCTTTCTCAAGATTGTGCCAGAAGCGAGTGGATCACATTGTAGGATCAATACCCCTTCTTGAATGAACTCTTTATAAATATCGATAAGACAATCTTCAGACGTTCCGGATCCAGCTTGTCAATATCATCCAAACTTTCAAGCGGATACGTTGCGATTGCAGGTGTCTGAATCTCCGGATCATTGGTCGTTCCCCCAAGCCCAACTCCTACCATGTGAAGCCCGTATTCAATGACTGCAAGGTCATTACCAAATCTTTTGTACGCTTCAATCTGACACTTTGCCTCATTCTCCGGTGAGCTTCTTTTCTCGCGATGAGTCATCCCACATACATCGCCTGACATAGATACTATGACCGGCATTGCAAGCATTCGATCCATCGATTGTCCTGTCATAAAAGCATTCAGTCTTTGATTCGGTGTCATCTGGTCTAATTCGTGCATAAATCTCCTCCTCGTATTATACATGCAAACAATAAGTTTCTCAATATTCTCCCTGGATTTTATACACTATAACTTCTATCACTGTCATGAACGATCAGTATGAAATATTTTTCCACTAAAAAAGGCAGGGAAAATAAAACGAAGTGTCTGTTCTTTTCCCTACCGAAAATCCCAATTCCTATATAGCAGGTTTCCTGGCTTGATTTCATCCTCTGCTTTCCTCTTCCCGGCTTATATTACTGCTGTTCTGTTGCAGATATAAATACCAGTGACTCCGTTGAAGCTTCGTCCATCTTACAGTAGAATAGGCTGCCCTGGATTCTCACCAGATTCCCTTTTAAATGTCAAATCCATCACTAATATAGTCTTCTGCATCCAGTATAATTATTAAGCACGCTTATTTCAAATAAATAATATTGATATATCTACCCAATTATCGTTTTTCCAAATAAAATACACTCAGTCTTCATGGAATTCCTAAAAAGAATAAACTCATAAAAACCAAGTGTACATCATTAAGAATGGCTCTACATTCCTACTTGCGAAACTACATACTTATTTTTTTCTTAATGCTTTCTTTTTCTCAAGATTTGTGACAACCATGCAGCAGCTTGCATCACCTGTGATGTTTACTGTTGTACGTCCCATATCAAAGATACGATCCACTCCGGCTACAAGAGCGATTCCATCTACTGGAAGTCCTACAGATGTAAGTACCATTGCCAGCATAACCATTCCAGATCCCGGCACACCTGCTGTTCCGATAGATGCCAGTGTTGCTGTCAGAATAATCGTCAGCATCTGTGGAAGTGTCAGGTTGATTCCATAACAGGACGCGATAAAGATTGCACATACTCCCTGATAAATTGCAGTTCCATCCATGTTAATTGTTGCTCCAAGCGGAAGCACAAATGAAGTCACTTCTTTTGATGCTCCCATGTTCTCTACACACTCCATATTGATTGGAAGTGTTCCTACGGAAGAAGCACTGGAAAATGCAAACATCATTGCCGGAAGCATTCCTTTAAAGAATGCGATCGGACTCATACCGCCCATTGTCTTTACTGCTAATGAATATACAACAACTGCATGTATAATGTAGCAGACATACGCTGCTAAGAGCACCATTGCCAGTGAACCGATGATCATCGGACCATTTACTGCAATAACCGGGCACAACAGACAGAATACTCCGATTGGAGATAATCTTAAGATCATCTCCATACATTTCATAAACATATCATTCAGATCATTACACCCCTGGATCAAACGTGGATTTTTCTCCGGTCCAATCAGAATAATCGCAAATCCGAACAATACTGACATCACAATTACCTGAAGCATATTGGACTCAGACATCGGTGCAATAAAATTGGATGGGAAAATATTCACAATTGTATCCATAAATGATACCGACTCTGTTGCTTCATAAGTCAAGTCTGTTGTTGCAACGACCGGGAACATTCCTTTGAACAGATTTCCTCCAATCAATCCAAATGTGATTGCAAATGCGGTTGTACACATATAGTATACAACGGTCTTTAAACCAATTGCTCCCACTTTTTTAATATCCTGCATGGAGATAATCCCACACATAATGGAGAATAATACGATTGGAACTACGATGAACTTTACAAGGTTCAGAAAAATTGTTCCAAACGGCTTAATGTAACTCTCTGCAAATTCTGCATGACTCTGCATCAGAAGTCCTACTACAATTGCAAGAACCAATGCGATAAAAATCTGCATTGCCAAAGACATTTTTTTCTTTTGTTTCATGATTTTAACCTCTCTTTACTTGATTTCATTTCCCCGTTATATTTTACCCCAAAAAAGCACTGTCATAAGACAATGCCTTTTCTCTGATATAAAATTATATCATACCTTATTCTGATTCATCAACCAGTTTTTTGCAAGTTCATGTGGAAAATTATGCATTTTTTGATTAGTTGGGGACGTAGCAAACTTTCAAAATACTACGTCCCCAACTGCGAAACACGGTGTCCCTTTTTTGCCTCAAAATATCATTTTTGTCGCTTCATTTGCACAAATTACATATTTTAATCTTCCAGAATACCTTTCGGAAGCTTTCCTAACTGCGCACCACGACCGTATTTTCTTGCCGCATAGATAAATGCCTCTACATTTCTTTTCGGTGTACCAATCGGGAGCTGACATCCTGTATTCAAAATGTAACCTTTTGGATTATCTCCACATTTTCTCAGGCAGTCTTTACATGCCTCAATGACATCATCAATCGATCCATCTTTCATCACTTCGATTGGCGGAACATTTCCGGATTCTTTCTCGTATGGCGAAGAACCTTTTCAACTGGCCTGACTGCTATAGCTGTTGAAATCGGACCTGCCACACTCGTTCTCATACTTTTCGTACCTCTTCTACTTATTATCACATATATGATAGTTGAGTGTTTCCGGCTACAACATTATCTTACTGTACAAAATAATATTCAACACGACTGCTTATAACTCTGTAATACCTCTTGGCATATAACCTTTTCTTGCACCACGTCCATACTTTGCAGCTGCATTCATAAATGCAATCATGTTTTCCTTCGTCGTATCTACCGGAGTGGTACATCCAGGACAGAGATTATATCCTCTCGGATTGTCTCCAGCTTCAATAATACATTTCTTAATTGCCTGGTCAATTTCTTCAAATGTTCCATTTTTCAATACATCTACAGGTGGCACATTTCCACTGATTGCAACCTTATCGCCATAGCATTCCTTCAATTCCTGAATACTCTCACAGTTATCTACCCAAAATCCACTGACTCCTGTGCCAATAACTTCTTCCCAGCGATCCCTGGTATGTCCACAGATATGAATTCCAGTTGAACCCTGAAATTTGTTCATACGCTCTACTGCCTGTTTTATATAAGGGACAAAAAATTCTTTAAACTGTCGTTTACTAAGTAAATCTCTGGAGCCCATTGGTTCAGAAAGTGTAAACCCAATTCCTAGTTTACGATGAAGATCTTCACAACATTTTACAACACAGTCTGTACTATACTGCAATAATTTGTGGGCCTGTTCTTTATGTTTGACCGTACCCTTTAAGAATGTTTCAGTTCCAATCAAACTTGCAGCTGTTGTAAATGGTCCTGCAAGTCCACTACCAATTCCGCGTTCTTTTCCATATTTTTCCTGAAGTCTTTCAAATGCTTCTATTATGATAGGAAATCTTCCATCTTTTTCAACATTAATAAGCTCCATATGATCCAGGTCATCAAAGGTTTCCAGTGCCGGCTTTTCAATATAAGAAACGCTGTGCTCCGGATACTCGAGCTTTGTTCCGAGTGCTTCTACCAGCGTCCGAAGTCCCAGTCCCATCCCCATATTATCCGCCTGAAAATCTTCTGCCAGACGGCTTTCTACTTCCACCATGGCATCTGCTGAAAAATAATAATCACGAATGGAAATCCCATATAACGGAGGAGCTGTCTCTCCTGCACTTAAAGACGTCGGAATACGGTCCACCTCTTCTCCTCTTGCGTAAGCTATCTTCCTCTCTTTTGGCGTCATCTCAAGTTTTACTAATTCCATCTTTTCTTACCTCTTTCTTCTAACAGAACAACATAGAAAATGGTACTGTTATCTACATAGGCAGTCATATAAAAAACTCCTTGTGCCTCAAAAATCCCCTGTGCCATCGGTATTCCGATAAATCCACAATTAGAATACATCAATGCAACTAATTCCACAACTGCATAATCTTTATCCAATTTTCGGACGACCCATTTGCAGATACACCAGATCAGGAAAAAAGCAATAGCTGATAACAGAATCCCCCGACAATCGCAAGTATCGTCATCACAAGAGTTTTGTACATCGTCATTCCGGCTAATTCCATAGAACTATCTTCTTACTCCCAGCAAGGAATCTGTGTTCCCTGTTT
The DNA here is from genome assembly GCF_900290215.1 of Dorea sp. Marseille-P4042. Taxonomy (NCBI): domain Bacteria; kingdom Bacillati; phylum Bacillota; class Clostridia; order Lachnospirales; family Lachnospiraceae; genus Dorea; species Dorea sp. Marseille-P4042. Next base: position 1,025,551 of record NZ_OLMI01000001.1, read on the forward strand.
CTCTGTCTTAAAGTACTCTGCAAGTTCATCACACTGAACAGCTTCTGCAATGTCTTTGATCCACTGTGCATCTTTGTCCTCTGCACGAACTGCAAATCCTACAGCATATGTGTCATTGTCATCAGACTGGCAAAGATATCCATCTGCAGAAAGTCCTGCATTTACCATATGTCCTGCTGCAAGGCAAATTGCATCAACGTCTTTGATAGACTGTGGTAATACAGACATCTCAGCTTCGATGAATTTGAAGTTATGTGGATTCTCTTTTACGTCATACATTGTCGGACTCTCTACAGAATCATCTAATGTGATCAGTCCCTGAGACTCTAACAGATGCAGTCCTCTTGCCTGGTTTGTTGCATCGTTGCAAAGTCCGATTGTAGCTCCATCTGGAAGCTCATCTACTGAATCCCATTTATCAGAATACATTGCGAATAATGGATAAAATGTCTTTGGCTCTACCATAACCAGATTGGTTCCATTCTTTTCGTTGTAACTCTTAAGGTATGGCTCATGCTGATACCAGTTGCAGTCAATGCTTCCTTCTGCTAATGCTACATCTGGCTGTACACTGTCATCAAATACTTTTGACTGAACATTGTATCCAAGTTCTTTCAGTTTATCCTCTACTGCAGCATACTGATTTACCATATCAGCACGAACTCCGATTGTGATATCTTTTTTCTCTGTGCTGCTGTCAGCCTCACTCTTTGTGTCATCTGCTTTTGAGCTTCCACAGCCAGCTAACATTGTTCCAGCTACTGCTAATGTAAGTAATACACTAATTAACTTTTTCTTCATTTTTCTTTTTCTCCTTAATAATTCTCCTGTTTGTTTGTTAGTTTTTTCTTAAAAACAGGCGTCCCCGTTTTTATTTTAATTTCTTATAAATCCAGTCACCAAAGTACTGAATAATCGCAACAAGAATAATCAGAACAACACAAATCGTGTACATAATCTGCTTATTAAAGTTCTGGTAACCATATGTAAGAGCTACTGCTCCAAGACCCCCCGCTCCAACTGCTCCTGCCATTGCTGTACAGCCAAGCAGATTAATAATCGCAAGACAAAGTCCTGAAATAATAGATGGAACTGCTTCTTTTAACATGACCTTGAATACAATCTGACTTTTTGATGCTCCAAAAGACTGTGCAGCTTCAATTAAAGCTGGATCTACTTCTTTAAAACTGTTCTGGAAAATTCTCGCCATAAACGGAGTACATGCTACAGTCAGCGGTACGAGCGCTGCTGTTTCTCCGATTGATGTTCCAACAATTAATCTTGTAAATGGAATGATGGAAATCATCAAAATAATAAATGGAAATGAACGTATCGTATTTACAAGAAAATCCAGAATACGATTAATCACAACATTCTGACAAAGCCCGCCTTTTTCAGTCAGAATCAAAATAACTCCAAACACAAATCCGAAAATCGTAGATAAAACTCCTGAAATCAACAGCATTTTAAGTGTTGCAAAAAACGCCGGAACTACTAACATCTGACAAATCTGTGTAAAAGTATAATTAGTGAAAGCCATTATTCATTCACCTCCGTCTCTCCCTGCTCACCTGAAAGTTCGCGCCATTTAATTCCTTTTTGATTCAGGTAATCTGTAACTACACCTAAATGTTCATCATCAATATTGATTACAAATATTCCCATCTGATCTCCCTGATAATCCTGAATCAAACCATTCACAATCGGAAATACATACTGAAGTTCTGATGTCATCGTACTGAACAATTCTCCATCTTTCATGTCCTTTACCAGATATGAAATCTGAATATTGTGTCCTGTATCCGGAAGTTTTTCTTCTTCTTCGCCCAATAACCTTCTCAGGGACTGTGGCTGTTTAATAAAGATTTCTTTTACAGTACCTTCATCTGCAATCTTGCCATTTTCCAGAATGCATGCTTTATTACACGCTTTTCTTACAACTTCCATCTGATGTGTTACAATGATAACTGTGATTCCAAGTTTCTGATTAATTTCCATCAACAGATCCAGAATTGAATTCGTCGTCTTCGGATCCAGTGCTGAAGTAGCCTCATCACAAAGCAAAATCTTCGGATCCATAGTCAATGCTCTTGCAACTGCAACACGTTGCTTTTGTCCACCACTTAAATTTCTCGGTTTTGCATTCATCTTATCTCCAAGACCAACCAGTTCCAGAAGTTCTCTTACTTTTTTATCAATCTGGTCTTTCGGATATTTCCAGCACTGCATTGGAAGAGCGACATTCTTATATACCGTCTCTCGTTCAAGTAGTGAAAACTGCTGAAAAATCATTCCAACATGCCGTCTGAATTCTCGTAATTCTTTATCTTTCAAATCTTTGATCTCACATCCGTCAACCTTCAGGCTTCCTTCCTGATAAGATGTCAGACCGTTGATGCAGCGAAGAAGTGTAGATTTTCCTGCGCCACTTCGACCTACTAACGCATAAATATCTCCGTCTTCAATTGTCAGGTTGATACCTTCCAGAACGGAGCTTCCATCGTCTTCCCATAACTTTTTCAGATTTTTTATCTCAATCAACGTTTTTTCCTCCTTCTAAATTACTTTTCCTATTTTATACAATTTCCTCAATAATTTCTTCATTTATAATTCCAATCTTTCTTGTTTTAATTGTGCATCGTGCACAATTTATCCCATGCGTTTTTGTATATTTTATTGATTGTATCTATATAATCGTTCTTTTATTGTTTATATCTATATTTATCTTTATAGACATATGTTATATCTGCACAAAAACAGGGTGCATCTATCTATATTTGATAAATGCACCCTTGTCAATTGTAATTATTTACGAATCATTTCTACAAATGCTGCCAGTCGTGTATTTAATTGTCCTACATCACCTTTCGAATAGTCTGTCACTACGGCCAGATATGGCAAGTGCTTTTCTTCATTCACGAAATTCTTCACACTGATGGATTCCATTTCCACAGAATGACAGCCCGATAATATCATCTCAACTACCCCATCTACATGATAGTCATCAATCATTTCTCCAAGAAGATGGATACGATTATTGTTCGGTGTCATAATTGCACAGCCTATGCTAAAATACTTTCTTGCAATTGCACCATAAACATCCGGATCATCTTCATCTACCATACGCTCTACTGCTTTCGCTCCAGTACAGTTTTCAAAACCGACTACAACTCCGCCGTTATTCTCAATTGCCTCTACGATTTTATTTGTATCTTCGCCCATAGGGCAGCCGGTAATCAGGATTCTCGGTCTCTTTTCTAGCTGACGACCTTTCTCATATTCTTCCAGAATACGATCTGACAATTCATTTAACTCCTTTGTCATCTCTTCCTGACCAAATTGATATTTCGAACCATAAAGCACCTTACCAAGTTCCAGTCCTGACATTGGAACTGGTTCCAGCTTCATCAGTCCATAAAATCTCTTCAATGCTTCTCTTCGCTTATTCTGCGATACAATTGCACGTCGAATATCATTCTCTGTAATTACTACCTGAAAATATTCTTCCAGAAATTCTTTAAACCGGATAATCTCTTCCCGCCAGAATCTAAGTCCGCCTTCTGACTGTGTATTCGGCAATTCCATAACATAAACTTCTTTAAACTCAGACATCAATTCGTACATTTTTTTCTTGCCGTCACATGTTGTTTCTCCCACAACCAAATCCGCAAAATGAAAATAAGGACACCGATCAGATATGGCATAACCATAGCTAGATTTGATTAATGGACATACATTCTTTGGCAATACCGTTTCAGCGAGCTCTACTGTTTCATTCGCTGAAGAACATAGCCCCACAGGAATTGCTCCCATGGCAACTGCAATTTCTCTTGGAAAAAACGAACAATATGCACCGATTATCGGAATCTGCTTTTCTTTATATTCTTTTACCTTCAAAAATGACTGTTTTTTCTTGTCTTCAAACTCATCGAAGATTTCCGGCAAATCCTTGATAATCTCCATTCTCTACTTCTCCTCTTTCTCCTGTTCCCGCAGGAGTATACTAATTAAAATCTTATGAGCAATTCCCGGCTCATTAATATCCACTCCCAAAATCTCATTAATTTTGGAAAGTCTATAAATCATTGTATTCCTATGTATAAACATTTTCTTTGCTGCCATACTTACATTATTACCCACAAGCAAGTATTGCTTTAATGTCTCATAGAATTTTGTTTCCTTTGCCTCATCTTCGCTGGCTAGTTCAGTAAGTTCACGCTCCAGATATCTCGCATGTCCAATATAAGGCAATGCACAAGAACAGACTATCTGGACATAATAATCTTCTTCACGAAAACTTCTTTTATCCGGTTCCTGTTCATGCGCAATCTCCAGTGCTTTCTGACACATAAATCGTTTCTTATCAATCAATTCAATCTCATTAAAGCTCCCGCTTAGACAACATAACAGCTTATATTTTTCACACATGTTATCCATAACTTTACAAATCTTGTCTCTGCATTCTTCTGTATGTATATCTGTGAAAAGAAGACAAGCATACTGCTCCTCTATATAAACAAACACATTTTCATATACATCACTTACATAATTAGCCGCCTTTTGAAGTTGCAGACTATTATAAACTTCTGTACGTACAACTGCTACTCGAAATGGGGCAACAACATATTCGTTATATATATCATTCGTTCCATTCAGAAGCTGCTTCCCCTCGCCTTCAAATAATAACCGGGCAATCACACGACGTATTGTCGATATATGAGAATGAGAATGTTGTTCCTGACGCTCCATTAACATTCCAAGTCCCTGACAGACAATATCATTCATCTGAATCCATGTTTCCTCTGCATCTTTTGCATTATAAATTCCTGCATCCAGAATAGATATAACGAAACCTTCTGCATCTCCTTTAACTACAATTTCATTCACAGCATAATATTCTTCCGATACATGAATGAGCATGGATTTGCCCCTTGACTCTTTCGAGCGATATTCGATCATCTGTGAAATCAATTCTACTCTTCGTTTGCTGTCCATACCTTCCGGCAACAGTGTTTCATTATATTCTCCTTTATGAGACATTGCAAGTATCTTGCCTCCAATGTCCAGAACAATCAAAACAACCGGCGCATATTCTGTAATATAATCTGTAAATTTCTGCACAGAACCAGTACTCCCTAATGCTTCAAATGCTTTTCTGTAACAGACATTCAGATTTATTTTTTCTTCCATCTCTTCTCCCTCCCGGCATCTACTATCTCCTTTTATGATACCACCAGGAAAATTTTGCGTAAAATCAGTTCTTTTCATATATCTATAGGTTTTTTCTATAGGATTAATTTTTTTACGCCTTTCGTTATACTATCCTGTTATCTTTCCTCACTCTCATCAATCTTTTCCCCGAACCAAATGTTCAACTCTCCGCCGATCAAAATGCAATACATGCAGAAATACATCCACATCATGATCAACATGATCGTTGTCAGACTTCCGTACATACTGGAAAATCCCTGGAACACATCCACATATACAGAAAACACCCAGGAAATGACCATCCACCCCAGCGTAGAAAATACTGCTCCCGGAAGTTGCCTTTTATATGTGTCTCTTCTATTAGGAAGGAATTTATATATCAACAGTAAAAATACAATCATTACAATCGGTGTAATAATATTCCTTGCCCGGATCAGCCAGTCGGCCATATTTCTTAAAAATGGTACATGCTCAGCAATAAAAATATTCAGGCTGTTACCAAATACCGACAACACAAGTAAAAATATAATAACGAGTATAAACATTACTGTATAAACAGTTGCTCTTATCCTAAGGAAAAAATAGTTACGTGTCTCACGGCAATTATACACACAGTTCAGTCCTGAACTCATGGCAAGTACACCTTTTCCTGCCGACCAAAGTGCTACCACGATCGTAATCGGGATAATACCAGATGACTGATTATAGACCTGATTGACAATGGATGTAATCAATGAATCTACCGATGATGGAAATACCTGAATCACAGCCGTCATGACATCAGCCTTTGTGACGGGCGTATATTGCACCATAGTCAGTAACAACAATATAATCGGGATCATGCAGAGCATAAAGAAAAATGCTGTCTGTGCAGCGTATGCCCCAACATGGTCTTTCGTTATCTCTCCAGTCAGCTCCATGATGTCATCATATAATTCTTTTATCTTTTTCATCACTTTTACCTAGCTTTGTTTATGTTCCGGCGTTCCACTTTTCCCAGTGATACCGCCTGTTCTGAACAGTTACATAATTTTATATTTTATCCGATTTTATACATTTTGTCTACGAACAATTATCCAATGGTGACGCCTTGATAAAAAAAAGTCAATATTTCCTGATAGTTTTTTCCACATTTTGCCATTTCATTCGCACCGGTCTGACTCATGCCAATCCCATGTCCGAACCCGCCGCCCTTTATGACAAATGTATCTCCGGACTTGTTGATTGTGAAAAATGCACTTGGAAGAAGCTTGCTGCTTTTGACTTTTGTACCGTCCTGCTTTATAATTGTGTATCCTTTTCCTCCAAGAGCACGCCGGATTTTATTTTCCGTTGAGACTCTTACACTACCTTTGTCACCGACAGCCTCTATTGTTAATACTACACCACCCGGTCCATTTTCCAAAATATTGATATTCTGCAACGTTCCAATATCTTTGCCGGTATTTAGTCCAATCAAATTTGATAAAGTCTTTGCCTGAATCTTCGCCTCCCAGCGATACCATGGCAGATTTCTCTCATAATCACCGTTCTCATCTTTTACTTCTACAGACTGAAGATATCGGTTTCCGTCATTCTCCTCATTCCCCCATGCTTTCATACTGGTCGTCTTTCCGCAAGAAGTGGAATAATAATAAGTCGTCACAATCTCTCCGTCCAGACGCACGACTTGTCCTGCCGTCTCCTGAACAGCCAGATCTGCGCTGTCTGCCGGTGCACTGTTGCCGTAGACCTGATAATTCGTACTGTCATCCACATGAGCTTCATATTCCGGATATCCATATTCTGCCATCTGCCTGTAGGCGTAACTTCTGGCACAGACTGCCTGCGCTTTCAGCGCTTCTATTTCATAACCGGACGGCATTTCGCTGGGCACGACCCGGCACAGATAATTCTCAACAGGGAGTTCATTGATAATCGCAATTCCTTCCGCTGTTGTCCGAAGCTCCAGTATGCCTTGGTAAGAAGGAATCCCGTATCCACGCTTCAGGCTATTTACCGTAATCTCCCCTTCTTTTGCCTGGATCCGGATGTTCCCACTTTGAAAACGGCTGTCATCTGGCATAAATGTCACTTCCATCCCCGCTTCGCATTCTTCTACTGTCTCCCCATACGTAATAGAAAGTCCAGATGTTGAGCTGACTGTCACAGACGGATGAATGGTATTCTTATATCCATCCGTCATAAGAAGAACCCGGATATTCGGATTAGACACTACCTGCGTCTCTTCTCCCTGATTTTCCTGTTCCGTTTGTACTTCTTCCGGCTTCTGGTCAAATGCTTCTTTTTCCTGGCGGTTTCCACGGACTCCGCCTTCGAGATTACTTGTTAGTCCTGCAATAATAAACACCAGAACCAGCACTGTCATACCATAATAAAATCTCTTTTCTCCTCGTAAATGTTTCAAACTCTATTCTCTCCCTAATCATTATGTCCTATGATTGATTCAACACCCACTCAAGTAGAAGGGGAATTAAATAAATGTCCCCCCCTCACATTAGAAAAAGACAGCCGCGCAAACGACTGTCCTTTATCTTTTGTATGTTCCCCAAAATGCCGGTTCCTGTATTTTGACTCCTAGCTGTCTGCTAGGTGGGTGTCCGCATTCGCTTTTCTGCCATCCTCTGCATAATGAAGGCTCGACATATTACGAAGATATAAGAGTCCCGTTTAAAGTGATGTAGGTTCAAAATAACAGGAGTTATCGTGCATCCCAGGTTCTTACTTCTTGAATTATTATAACTCATTTACCCGTTTTTTACAACAGGTAGATTTATCTAGTTTCCATTTTATAAAATCTAAACATTACATTAAATATCATTATTTTTTCTGCAGTGACTGAATTGCATTTACCAGATTCAAATATGAATCTTCTACCTCTTCCTGATTTGGCTTTCCCTGAATCGTTTCTTCGGCCTCTTCTTTTGCCTGATTTAAAGTATTTACTGTTTCATCTGTATAAACACTCTGATTAATCTTTCCGGCACTTTCAATCAAATCTTTCAGTTTGCTTTCGTCTACTTTTTCAGCATTAATAACAAGCGCTTTTACTTCTGTCTGATTTTTTGATGTCTGCTCTTTACCAGCCATGCGGCTGATAGCAAAAACTGCTACCGCCGCAATGACTATGCATAAGATCAGGGCTGCCAGGATATAGGCTTTTTTCTTTTTATTCCGATATCTTCGATACCGTCTTTTGTGTTTCATGTGATTATTCACAGTTTCTAGATTGTTCTTTTTCTCTTAATCAGAACAATAATAGCTGCCACTGCTGCTCCTACAAGTGTAAGCATGTAAGCGATTGGCATACTCTCATCACCTGTTTTTGGAGCTTTTTTATTTTCGTTCTTTGTTTCTGCTTTCTTAGCTGCTGTCTTCTCTACCTTCTTATTGTCAGTAGTTTTGTTTGCTGTATTGTTTGCTGTATTGCCTGTAGAAGGTGTAGCTGGCTGAGTTGGCTGAGTTGGCTGTGCTGGCTCTGTTGGGTCTACCGGATCAACTGGATCAACTGGAGTCTCATCTTTTGTAAATGTAGCTGTTACTGTGTAGTCATCTTCTACTCCTTTTGGGAACACAATAGAGCTTGTGTTTGTGTCTAATGTATATACTACTTCACCTGCTTTATTTGTTACTTCCCAGCCTGTCCATGTATATCCTTCTTTTGCTGTTACAGTTGGAAGGAATCCAAGTGTATCATCAGCTTCCTGAAGGTTATTATTCTCAAGCTTTGTTGCTCCGTCATATCCTTCAAACTCACCCTTTTCAGGATCTACAACTACATTTGCATTAACTACTGCTGTTGTCTTATTCTCTGTAAATGTAGCTGTTACTGTGTAGTCATCTTCTACTCCTTTTGGGAACGCAATAGAGCTTGTGTTTGTGTCTAATGTGTATACTACTTCACCTGCTTTATTTGTTACTTCCCAGCCTGTCCATGTATATCCTTCTTTTGCTGTTACAGTTGGAAGGAATCCAAGTGTATCATCAGCTTCCTGAAGATTATTGTTCTCAAGCTTTGTTGCTCCGTCATATCCTTCAAACTCACCCTTTTCAGGATCTACAACTACATTTGCATTAACTACTGCTGCTTTTTCTTCTTTCACTTCTTCGAAAACTGGCTCTACAGAAATGTATCCAACATTTTCTCCATCGTTAAAGTGAGCAAGGCCTGCAAATCCTAAACTTGTTGCATTTGCATCAAGTTTGATTGACTCTTTTCCTTCTACTGTCCATCCTGCAAGTCTGTATCCATCATTAGCCTTTACTTCTGGTAAAAGAATTGGTGCCTCAGCAAACTCATCAAGATCTGTATAAGTGATTGTAGCATACTTATCATCTCTTCCTACAAATTCGCCTTTTTCAGGATCGATTGCAACATTAATTGTCACGCTTCTCTTAGCTGCCTCAGCTTTTTTGAACTGAGCTGTTACAACAATGTATCCTGTGTCAGATCCTTCTGGGAAGTGAGCAAGGCCTGTAATTCCAAATGTCTTTGCATCTGCACTCCAGAAACCTTCTTCTTTTCCGTTTACTAACCAACCTGTAAACTCGTAACCTTCTTTAGCCTTTACTGTAGGTACAAGGAACTGATCTGCTGAATCTTCTTTAATTGTATATGTAACAACTTTAGCCCCTGCCGGATCTGTAAACTGTCCCTCTTCTGGAGCGACATTGAAGTTTACAATTACATCTCTTGCTTCTTTTTCTTCTTTAATAGCTTTTACTTTTACATTAACATCTTTGTCTTTTCCATATGCTACTTCCACGTCAGTTATGTCACCACCAACTAATTCATAGCCTTCTGGAGCTGTAAAGGATGTTGCAGCAAATGTTGCTTTTTCACCTACTGTTCCATTCTTTGTTAATGAAACAATATACTGTGATCCATCTAATGGTGTACCGTTCTCATCTACATAATGAACACGTAAAACAGCATCAGCTTTCTTAGCTTCTTTCTTAAACTGAGCTTCCAATGTAGCATATCCGTCATTACTTCCTTTGGCATAATGAGCAAGTCCTGTAACTCCAAATGTCTTTGCATCTGCATCCCAGTTACCATCTGTTGCTCCGGATAATTTCCAGCCAGTGAATGTATATCCATTGATTCCTTCTACTTTTGGAACATCATACTGTGTCTCTGAATACTCATCATCATCAAATTTTACATACTCAGCGTTCGCTGGATTTGTAAATTTACCCTTTTCCGGATCAACATTAAATGTGATATGAGCTGTTTTTTTCTTCTCTACCTTCTGTACTTCTGCTGTAACTGTAGTATAGCCTTCTGTCGCTGTAGCTGGGTAAAAGTTTGCATTTGCATCTTCGAAAGTAAAACTTTCTTTACTTGCTTTCCAAGTTGTGTTACTTTTTCCTGATACTGTCCAACCTAAGAACTCATATCCGTCATCTACAGTAACTTTCGGTAAATCCTGCTCATCTCCTGCTTGCAGCTGATACTGTGCATGGTTTGTGCCATTATCAAATTTACCATTTTCAATGTTGAAATTAACTACCGCAACTTTTTTAGCGGTTGCATCTGTTGCTGCTTGCGTATTTGCACTTGACTCTGTTCCGTTAGTTGGCTCAGCAGCAAAAGTTGCTACTGAATTCCCCCCTACAAGAGCGACAGCCAGAGAAAACGCAAGCATTTGTTTAAGAACTTTGTTCTTCATACTTGTTTTTTCCTCACTTTCGTTTATTTAATTTCTGCCTTATCCCATTGCATGCCTATCCTAGCATTCCCATTATATGTCTTATATTCTAAGACGTCAACATTTTTGTCGTTATTTTTAAGACTTTTTGGTGTTTAAGAATTCCTTTACCTTAATATAATGATAAAAAGGAGTTTTTTGGCATATGAAGGATATTGGCGCTGTCTTAAAAAATGCACGAGAAAACAAAGAATTCACTCAGAAACAAGTGATGGAACTAACCGGTATCAATAAAAAATCCCTTTCCGGTTATGAAAATAATGTTGCTGAACCAGATCTTCAAACATTTGCAACACTGATTAATTTGTATGGACTTTCAGCAGATGAAGTCTTAGAAATTAGCACTTCTACTCCTTCTCTTTTACTTTCCAAAAAAGAAAGTTCTCTTCTTTCTACGTTTAACAAACTTGATTTTCAACATCAAGAAGAAATATTATTACTACTACGGACTTTAACAAGATACCTTACACAAAAAAGATAAAAAACAGCCCATACGCTCTTTTCAGATTGTATGGACTGTTTTTTTATTCCGTTCGAAGTGCGGTCACCGGATCACTCTTGGCAGCTTTCCTGGAAGGAATCAATCCGCCAAGTAAGGTAAGCACCACACTTAAAAGAATCAGTACGATCGCCGGTACGATTGGAAGGATTGCACTGACCCGGTCATTATCTGCAAGTGCATGTATCAGCATATTTCCCGGGATCAATATCAAAAGCGTCAGTCCGATACCGATAAGTCCGGCGCAAAGTCCGATGATAAATGTCTCTGCATTAAATACTTGTGATATATTTCCTTTGGATGCTCCAATGGCTCTTAAAATACCAATCTCTTTCTTTCGCTCCAGCACACTAATATAGGTAATAACTCCAATCATAATCGATGATACGATCAGGGAAATTGCCACAAATGCAATTAATACATAACTGATCGTATTGATAATAGTGGTCACGGATGACATCATTGTTCCTACTATATCTGTATAAGAAATCACCTGTTCTTCTTTTCCCTCGTCTTCCATTTGCTGATTATAATGATCCAGAACCTCTACCACTTTTTCTTTGTTATCAAAGTCTTTTGGATAAATGGAAATGGAACTCGGATGACTGAAATCTGCATATCCGAGCTGCTGCAGATTATTATCATAGGAAGCGCTCTGTGTCCCAGACATGGACATCATAAGTTCCGTCAGATCATCTTCCGTCATATTGAACTGGAATGCATTTGAAAATGCATCGGCATTAAAGTTCATAGAGCCTCCCAGTGCTTTTTGCAGATTTTCTCCAATCCGGCTCATGGCAGATGTCATAACCGTTTCAAGTCCACCGGCAAGCTGCGTGGTCACCTGACTCATAGCGGATGTCATCTGTGTACTGATTGCCTGAGAAATAGCACCGGTATATGCACTCATGGTCTGACCCATGTAGCTACTCATGGCCGTGCTGATCTGCTTTTGGAGACTGTCCATATTGATTGCCTCAGAAAGTCCCTGATTCAGGCGCCTCTTTCCATCATCCGTCTTTATATAATTCACAAAATTCTCTGCCATCTTTGTCGGATCTGCATAATTCTTTTCCTTTGCATATGCAGTATACCCATCTGCCAGTTCCTTTGCCATAGCTTGCAGTGTGTCACTGGAAATGTTGAAATCTATATTTCCAAATATTTCATTGGCCCATTTATTTACAATTGCATTGGCACGCCCGGTCTGTAGATACTGCTGGAAGTACGTTCCAAATTCCTCTGCGCCCGGATTAGCGTTCTGCTCTACAAGCCAGCTTTGAAAATCACTCATCACGCTGGTCAACAGTTCCTGAATCTGCTCTGGTGTAATCGTAACTTCCCCGTTAGTTTTCAGAATGTCTTTCAAATATTTCTGAATAATGGCCTTTGCCTGATCGGAAGTCAGATATTCTGCAATCTGATTTCCAAGATTGGAATAATCTGCTTCCGGATGACTCTTTACATATTCCTGATAACCTTCCGAAAGGCTAATTAACATTTTCTGCATGCCATCCGCATTGACCTGTACATCCAGATTCGTAAGAATATCCCCCAGATTCATCTGTGGCATATTGCCCATGTTGATTTCTACCTGATCCAGATTCACCATACCGGACAAATCCATAGAATTTCCGTCCATCTGAAATGCCTTGGAAAGATCAAGTCCCGACAGATCCATGGAACTTCCAAGATTGTTCATGGCACTGCTGTCAAAACCAAATGCGTTTTTCATGGCATCCTCATCTATACTGAACAGAGAATTCATGTCAAATCCATTGTTCCCATCTGTATTGCCAAATTCTTCCCCGGTAAATACATTTATATTCGGATTCGCAAGCTGCTGTTTTACAATCTCGCTGCCTTTTGCCTGTTCTGCCACATGATTTACAAGGTCTGCGGTATAGTTAATTCCCGGTGTCAGTGATGAAGCCTTCGCATCTTCGGCTGACTGCACGATTCCCACAATTTTTACATTCTCACCGTCTTCGACCAGTTTTTTCATGTAATCCGCATTGTCAGTTTTGTCTTTCCACACCTGATATTGGTCGTCGTATTCATAATAATCTGAAGCATTTACCAGTTTAAATGTCTTTCCTATAATATCATCATAGGTATAACTTCCGATATCTTTGGGAGTTTTTATCGTCTCTTCGTTGATGAACTGCTTAATCATATCATCGAGTTCAACCTGGTCTCTGAGTCCCAATGTATATAATAAGAAGTCGCTCATAGAACCATCCGGCGTCAGCACAAGAACGCATTCGTTATATTTTTTCGGCCATCTTCCGGCTTTCACATCATACTGATCTTCATATAGATCCGTATTTTCCGGCATCTCAAAGAACACATTAGTACTCATCATGGAGGACATCAGGCTGTTCGAACCTTCTGATGCACCAAGTCCCAATGAGGAAAATGACTGATCCGGATTGACCTGGCGAACATTGTCACCGTCCTGTCGGAACAACTGCGGCATCACATTGTAAGAATATTCTATTGCTTTTGTATAGTCATGAATCTTAGATTCTCCGCTGTCCAGATATCTTTTCAAAGCTCCAAGATCATTGGAATCCATCTTTGAAAACATATTGGTGACTACCTGCATGACCTTTACCTTGTCTTTATCTTTTCCACTTTTCTTATCATCACTGCTTTCAGGATCCCCATTCATACCCACCATCATGGAAGTGAGATCAAATCCGGTACTTTGTATCTGCAGCGGATATTCAGACAATGTCTCCTCCTCAATGGACCGGATATAAGCGTTGACGCCATTTGAAAGAGCCAGAATCAGTGCAATTCCGATAATTCCAATAGATCCTGCAAAAGAAGTCAGAAGGGTTCTTGCTTTCTTTGTCCTTAAGTTATTAAAACTCAGTGACAGTGCAGTCAGAAAAGACATGGAAGATTTCCCCATATTCTTATGCTCCGGCGGTGCCAGATTTTCCTCTTCCACAATATATTCATCTGTGTCCGAACGGATCTTTCCATCTTTCAGATTGACGATCCTGGTCGCATACTGCTCTGCCAGTTCCGGGTTATGTGTGACCATAACGACCAGACGGTCTTTCGCCACCTCTCTAAGAAGATCCATGACCTGCACACTGGTGTCACTGTCCAGTGCTCCTGTCGGCTCATCTGCAAGCAGGATCTCCGGATCATTGACCAGCGCTCTTGCAATTGCAACTCTCTGCATCTGGCCTCCCGACATCTGGTTCGGCTTCTTATGAAGCTGCTGCCCAAGACCCACCTTCTCCAGTGCATCCACTGCACGCTTTCTTCGCTCTTCCTTCCCGACTCCCGAAATTGTCAGTGCCAGCTCAACATTTGCAAGCACCGTCTGATGTGGAATCAGATTGTAGCTTTGGAATACAAAACCAATCGTATGATTACGGTACGAATCCCAGTCTCTGTCCTTATATTTTTTCGTGGAAATGCCGTTGATGATAAGATCTCCGCTGTCATAGCGGTCCAGTCCTCCGATAATATTCAGAAGCGTGGTTTTACCGGAACCACTGGGACCTAAGATTGCTACGAATTCATTATCTCTCAGATTCAGACTCACATCGTCCAGAGCCTTCTGTACCAGACTTCCCGTCCGGTACTCTTTTTTGATGTGTTGTATTTGAAGCATTCAAATTCTCCTATAGTTATATTTTGACTGTAATTTTTAGTTCATCTAATTATAGCGTAAATTTGTATACTTTTTCACACTGAGAAATGTTTTTAATAAAAGTTTTAGATATGTACTTTAAATGTATATTCCATACAATTTTATAAGATTTTCAAATGATTACATCTGGTGTCTTACAATGCGATAGTCATCACCATTTCTATAATATGGACATTGATAGTGCTGGTCAGAGATCAGACGCATATATTCGTCCTCGTCCATATTGACATCACACATATAGCTTTCGTATTCTTCATCATATGTATAATACGTACAAGTCTCACAACTACCTCTCTGAGTGGTCTTTGCCATTTTTTCTTTTCCTTCCATGTAATTCTGTATTTTCTCTTTTTTCACAAACGTTCTTACTTATCATAGCACAAAAAGAGCATCACAGGAACTTTTTTATTGACAGCAAAAAACGCCTGAAACAAGTATGAATTTCTTCTACAAGTTCCAGACGTCTTTTTATAGGTTTCGCATTCTGTTATTTTAGGAAAAGAACATTTTTATGGAAAGTGCTCTTAACGTTCTTCATCTTCTTACATTTTCCTACTTTACGTTAAATGCTCCGATTCCAGGATATACAGCTGTATCTCCAAGCTGCTCTTCAATGCGAAGAAGCTGATTGTATTTTGCGACACGCTCAGATCTTGACGGTGCTCCTGTTTTAATCTGGCATGTGTTAAGCGCAACTGCCAGGTCAGCGATTGTAGTATCCGCAGTCTCGCCAGAACGATGTGAAGCAATTGCCGTGTATCCGGCTTTGTGTGCCATCTTAATAGCCTCCAGTGTCTCGGATACAGAACCAATCTGATTCAGCTTGATCAGAATGGAGTTTGCGCATCCCATCTTGATTCCTTTTTCCAGTCTCTCTGTATTTGTAACAAATAAATCGTCACCAACCAGCTGAACTTTATCTCCAAGTTCGGCTGTCAGTTTCTTCCAGCCTTCCCAGTCTTCCTCGTCCAATGCATCTTC
The DNA here is from genome assembly GCF_900290215.1 of Dorea sp. Marseille-P4042. Lineage (NCBI taxonomy): Bacteria > Bacillati > Bacillota > Clostridia > Lachnospirales > Lachnospiraceae > Dorea > Dorea sp. Marseille-P4042. Next base: position 1,041,629 of record NZ_OLMI01000001.1, read on the forward strand.
GATGGAAATGATTGGATATTTCTCAACCAGTTTCTTCCAGTGCTCAATTAACTGCTCTGACGTATAAACAGTTCCTGCTTTTGGGAGCTTATATTCTCCGACTGTTCCTGTCTTCCACTCAGAAGAAGCTGCATCCATGGCAATTCTGAAATCACGTCCAGGCTCATAGCCGGCTTTCTTCACTGCTTCCAGAATCGTCTCAATCGCTTCCTCATCAGATTTCAATGCAGGAGCAAATCCTCCTTCATCACCGACAGATGTCGCAAGTCCTCTTTCTTTTAAGATTGATGCAAGTGCGTGGAACACTTCTGCACACCAGCGCAGACACTCTTTAAAACTCGGTGCCCCGACTGGCATAATCATGAACTCCTGTACATCAAGTCCGGAAGACAATGCATGGCAGCCTCCGTTGATGATATTCATCATCGGTACCGGAAGACGGTTTCCTGAAATACCACCCAAAAATCTATAAAGCGGAATATCTAAGGAAATAGATGCTGCACGGCAGCAGGCAATGGATACAGCAAGAATTGCATTTGCACCAAGGTTTGTCTTTCCTTTTGTTCCATCTGCTTTGATCATAGCACCATCAATCGCATAGATATCAGATGCATCCATACCTGTAATTGTATCATTAATGACTGTATTTATATTTTCAACTGCTTTCTGAACACCCTTTCCGCCATAACGGTTCGGATCAGCGTCTCGAAGTTCCAATGCCTCAAATTCTCCTGTGGAAGCTCCACTCGGTGCTGTGCCTCTGGCAATCGTTCCATCTACCAGATGTACCTCAGCTTCTACTGTCGGATTTCCTCTGGAATCCAGTATTTCTCTTCCGATGACTTTTTCAATTTCCAAGTAGTCCATGTTCGTATCCCCTTTCATCGTTTCATTTTACAGAACTCCGCCGGAAGCTGGATCCACTTCCGGTATCTGGGAGTTCAAATGATTTATTCACACAATGATTAGAAGTATCTAACCACAATTAGCATATGCTAACCATGATCAAATTGCAAGAACTTTTTTTCTCATTTACATACTATTTTTCTCATTTATATACTATCTGAATTTCTATATTCACTTCAGCAATTCTTGATACCATGTATTCATCTCATCTGTATCTTTACTATTAATAAACACGGTATAATCTGTCGCCTTAATTTCAATCACATTTTCCTGGTCCAGCCACACATACATCCGGCATTTTCCAGTCTTCTTTCCTTCAAATTTTCCCAGCAGCTGTTTCTCGTCTGAAGATCCATTTGTCCGGTTGTAATAATCCTCCGGCAGTCCGTTCTCTAATAATTTTACACTCCGAATCTCTTTTTTCTTCATAGTTGTATTCGTATATCCGGAAGTAATTCTGACTTCCGTTCCATCTGCTACAAGACGAATCGGTGTAAAATCCATTCTTAAAAAGACAATACACATCCAGAACAAAAGTACTACAACTACAATACAAATGCCACCGAACATATACCTTCCTGCCGGCTTTCCAACGTTTGTTGTATAATTCATACTGTTGAATCTGTCCTGCACAAATAATCTTGGGTCACCCGGATTATCATACCAGCCATTTCTCCAATAGTAATCATCATCCATATACATTGGCGTTTCATCTTCACTTTGTAGTACATTTTTTTTGTTTCTTAATCCACATAGAAGTTGCTATAGCAATTATTACAGGTACACACGTCACTGCGACATATATAATAATATCCAGATTATAAATCCATTCTTCTTTTGTCATTCTATACGCAAGATAGAGCCAGGCAATCGCATTACAAATATTTGCCACAAGAAAGCAGATACTCCAGCTCCTCTTTTCCAGATAATTAATTCTGAAATTCAGCTCCGAATTCTCACTGTAAATCCGGTTCGCTCCTCTTTTGAATATCCATGCAATCCACAGAAATACAACGCCGACAATTACAGAGGTTAAAAATAAAATCCAGCCCTGTGAATTCTCGGAAAACGTTCCAAGATAAATTCGAAAGCCTTTAAAAGCAAATGGAACTGCCAGTATTAGAATCAAGACAATATGATACCATAATGGCAGACTCATTCTCTCACTATGCATCATAGTCTTAGTATCGACCCCTGCCATTGTCGTGCTGTCTTCTGTATCTTCTCCCAACGTTCCCCATCTATATTGGATTTTCAAATCATAAAGTTTCCTGTGATTTCTGAACATGACACCGACTGCGCCCACAATATAACACAGAAACCATACACACCACACACACATAAATATCGATGTATACCAGAAACACAATCCACAAATAACAACTCCGGATATACCAAGTCCCAGATAAACCTTCCGCACATCTTTTTTATAATTTTTCATAAATTCTACAAGCACTGGATCTTCCTGCTTCTCACGTCGTATATGTACTCCAAGAACCATTCCATCACTGTAACCTGCTATTGCTGTTCTTCCATACACTGCATAGGCAATTCCCACCATAAAAAGATCTGTTATTAAGAATATGATTGCTAAAATCATGAAAATGCAACCTCCATTCCCTGAAATGCCTTACGGCATAATTCTATAAAATCATTTTGATCCATGCCTCGAATCGTTGCCTCTGCGCTCAGAAGTTCCAGTTCATCCTTGAGTTTCTCCTGAAATTCTCCATCTGAACTTCTTCTAGAATCCCGTAAATTACAGACAACAGTTCCCTTTCTCCGGTCAGTCTCGATAAAACCTTCTGCCTTTAATAACTGATATGCTTTACTGACGGTCATTGTATTTACCCCAAGTTCCATAGCCATCTGACGAACCGTTGGCAACGATTCTCCCCTCTCGAATTCACCTTTTCCGATTCCCTTCACAATCTCATTGCGCAGCTGCAGGTAAATCGATGTCTCTGATTTTGTATTGATCTTAATAATCATGATTGTCTCCTTCTGAATCCATTATCTTATCTTGCAACAAGGATTTTATATCTTCGCTTTTATTGTATTATAACACATAATACACATAATACAATAATTTTGTATCATTTCTTGCAATACAATCATTCATCTCTTCATTTAACGCATATTCTTTTTAACGCTCATGCAAAATAAAAAAGATATAAACATTGCAAATTCGGTTTTCAAATCCACGACATCTATATCTTTCTTTTTAGCATATTCCCTTTTTGACGCATTCCTTATACTCGTAGTATGTGTTCGAGAATGCCCTCTATATTATTTCTATCCCAACAACTCCTCTTTCTTACTGAGGATTGCTTCTACTGCTGCGCATGCCGGGCAGTCACAATACTTTGCTCCTGCTGCTTTAATCTCTCTTCCGTGCTCTGCTACACCTTTGGCTTTTTCCGGTCCGCCAAATACTTTTGCTCCTGCATCGGACTCTGCAAATGCGATCAGTCCATCAATTGGAATAATATCTTCTTCCATCTCAGCGATGAATTTCTTTGTCTCTTCTCCTCATTCACCCCAGACAGTCGATAGACAACTTTTAATCTTTCACCAGCACTTCGAATGCTTCTTTGTTCTGCAAGTTCTCTTGCATTCCTCTTTAATTCTTCTTGCTCTTTCTTGAAAATATGCATCAAATTATGCTTATATTCTTCCAGATTATGTACTTTATATGCCTGCATTTGATCTTGAATCCATCCTTTATATACAGGGATATCCCGCAGGACTACCGGCACTTCACAGGCAAGTGCCTCCAGCACTACTATCCCTTCCGTCTCTTCATAGCTGAAGAATGCAAATGCGTCGGCTCCGCAGTAGGCGTTCCGAAGTTCTTCTGCTTCCACATATCCGGCAAAGATTACATTTTCACTTTTCTTTTTTACTGCTTCTTTTACTTCTTGTGTCACCAGGCTGTCATTTCCGCCTCCAAACCAGATAAAGGTTGTTTCCGGCATCATCTTTGCCAGCTTTAGGAAATCCAGAATACCTTTTCTCTGAATCAGATGCCCTGCTGATACAACCACTTTACGATTCATTGGAATTTTATATTTCTCATGAATCTCCTGCTTTTCTTTCTCTTTATTTCTGGATTGGAAAAATTCCGTATCTACTCCATTGGAAACAGCATAGATTTTCTTTTGGATTCCATAGCTTTTCAAAAGACCTTTGGAATACTCTGTCGGTGTAATGACAATATCTCCAAGACCGTAGCAGAAACAGATCCATTTCTTAAAAAGAGGTGCGAAACGGTTGGAACCGATAAAAGAGTTCCGGAAGTCCTCCATCGTTGAATGTCCATAATAGACGACTTTCTTACCTTGCATTTTTGCCAGACAGGCTGCCAGCACGGAATCCGGAAATACCGTATTAATGTGTACAATATCCGCCTCTTTCCAGCTTTTTGCTTCTTCAATATCTGCCTGCTTCAACATATTCTTCTGGTGTTTGATTGCACTGCCCACACCACTTTTTGCAACAATTCCAAAACCACCTTCGTATATATATGTCTTCATAATTTCATCCCCCATTCTTAATCTTTCTTCAAGGTGTAACATTTTACCTTCTACCGATAACACATTAGACTGAGAATATCATCCGAAATGCTGTCGTAAGTCCCAGACTGTAAAGTGCAATGGAACATGGTTTTCCAAGCAAAATGACAAGCGAGAACTGCTTCCATGTCATCTTCGTCGTTCCTGCCAGATAACATAAGAAGTCATCTGGTGCTACCGGAAAAAAGATTGCCAGTGTAAATAATTTTAAGAACCGGCTGTCTTTTTCTGTCCAGGAATCATATTTCTGAACCAATTTTTCCGAGAACATCTTATATAAAACCGGACGTCCCATCATTCTGGATATTCCAAATGCTGCCAGTGAACCAATACAGATTCCTATATAATTATATACGAATCCAAGCCATGGCCCGAAGAAAATCACTCCTCCCAGGCAGCTGATTCCTCCTGGAAGAATCGGAATGACTACCTGGACAATCTGAATCAGTACAAAAATTGCCATTCCTCCATATCCGAACTTAGCAATAAATGCCTGTAATGTATCCACAGAATCCAGAATGCCATTTTTATATGCCCAAAATGCAAGTGCTACACAGATCAATAACCCGGCAAGTGAGACCAGATTCCATATTTTCGCCATTTGATTTCTATCATTAAGCTGCATAGACATTCCGTCTTTTTCTTTCTTCCAGCGCTGCCAGGTAAACCCTCTCCACCCGCTTCGCAAAGCTCTCTTTTGAAAACTGATCTGCTGTCCGAACTGCTGTATTGCGCATTCTCCTCTTTTCATCTTCACTGAACTCCTTCCATTTCTGTATACACTCAAGGTACATAGACTCATTTTCATACTGCCAGCCATTCTTTCCTTCCGTAACTACCTCTTTCAGGCAGTCATCTTTTCTACATAAAAGCGGTACTCCACCAGCCAGTGCCTCATCATATGTCATACCCTGTGTTTCGCTTGTTGATGCGCTGACGAAAAGATCTCCAATCTGATAATATCTGGCGACTTCATCTGGCGACACCATTCCTGTAAAGATTACACTATCTGTTACTTGATATTCTTTTGCCTTTTCTTCCAGTGTAGTTCTATATGGCCCGTCTCCTACTAAGACAAGTTTTATATTGTTTTGTATACTTTTTTGATACCAAAGCAACTCTTCAATGTTCTTTTCTTTTGCCATTCTCCCAACATAAACGAAAACAATCTCTTCTTCCTTTATGCCATATCGTTCCCGAAGCGCCTCTCTGCTTCCATCATCAATTCGTCTTCTGTATTTTTCTGTATCAATTCCAGACGGTACAACACTGACCGGACAACTTACCCGGTAGCCTTCCAGAATCCGCTCTATCTTTCCACTTGGTGCAATCATGGCATCCACCTGATCTGATAATTTTCTTGTCATCATCTGTACCAGGCTCCTGCCCCATGCTTTCTGTGGTGAGAAATAATGTGTGTAATCCTCATATACAGTATGGTATGTGTGAATGATTGGAATATCTAGTTCTCCTGCAATTCTCTTTGCCAGAAAAAATGTAGAGAATTCGCACTGGGAATGAATCAGATCCGGCTTCCATGCAAGCAGCTCTTCCATATATTCTCCCGCCACAACCGGAATCTTCACCCTTGCCTGTGGATATATCTTTCCCATACCTACCGATCCTGCATAGATCACATTTTCCTCTTTATATGAATGACAGTTTCTGGAAAGCGTCAGAACCTTTACTTCATGACCACGTTTTTCCAATTGCTCTGTCAGATTTAACACGGAAGTCACAACTCCATTTATCACAGGTCTGTACCAGTCTGTTGTAATCAGTATTTTCATTGTTCATTACCTCCTCTTCCTTACAGTAACAAGCTTATCACCCGGTTCTTAAAATAAACGCAGTCAATTCTAAATATTTCTTAAAGATTCCCACAAGATTTTCTTACTACAAGTACGATTTCTGCATGACGACTTTTTTCATAATAGGAAATGTAATTTTCTATTATAAAAAAGCCCTGCGAAGTTATCCATTCAAACTTCACAGGGACATGTGTTCCCAACCTTTTATTCCGAGATACTCTATTCTCTTGTTTTTATTTCTTACGATTATTTCTTTCCAAAATGAAAGAATCCTTTTTTCTCATATGGCTCTGTATGGACGTCTACCAGTTCATAGCCAATCTCTTTGATTTCCTTTTTCAGGAACGGGATATCCAAGTTTTCCTCACTGATCACAACTGTCTCACCATCTTTTACTGAAGAAGTAACTTTTTTTACCTGAAAATTCTTACGCACCAGATCATTCATATGCGCTTCACACATGCCACACATCATACCATTTACTTTTAATACCGTCTTTATCATAATCTGCCTCCTGCTTCTATATCTGTCTTTGAATTAAATTAATATGGAACTCTTTCTTACACATTCACCTTATACCCCTATATGGTATAAGTCAAGTATGTGGTTTGCAATTTCTGACTGCTGAAACTTTTTTATCAATAACGCAAATAACCTCTCCAAGCTTTCATGTCAGCTTCGGAGAGGTTTTATACTGAGTAACTATTTTTTTACTAAGAAGCTACTTGGCAGGCATACCATTCTCCTGCGTCTCTCGGGTTTCCCCTGTCAAGCTCTCGGCGTGTGGACGGGTACGAATTCCTCCACCTCAAGTAACTTCTTATTTATTGTATTCTTATCATAGCATTTTTATTCTCTTTTGTAAAGAATTGTCTTATTTTTTAATAAACGTTTCCACTATTTCTTTCATTGCATCATAATAGCATTCGTAATCATTAGGATGCCTTTCCCTTATATGCTGTATTCTTTCATCTGTGATAATTGCTTCATCCGTTACAATATCTTTCGTTATACAGCTATATATTTTTCTATCTATTTTACCTATAGTTCTAATATTTATCTTCCTTTAGCTCCATCCTCTTACAAAATTTATTTTCTTCTATACGTTCAGAATCCCTTTTACGGTCTCTTTCATCTTATCTGCATCACATTCCAGATCATGAAGTATTTTTGCATCCAGAATATCTTTAATTGCCTGTGGCATCGGAACACCGGATACTTCCTGCAGTTTTGGGAGAAGATCAAATTCATCTGCATTTGCATTCTCCGCATCGATAGCGCTCATCACACTCTTTACGAATTTGTATGGGCTTGCTGTAGATGCAATGACACATTTTGTCTGATCACCGCTCTTAGCGCGATACTGTCCGCATACATGAGCTGCAACTGCTGTATGTGTATCCATGACATATCCTGTCTTCTGATAGGTATCATGAATACTTTCTGCCGTCTCTTCTTCTGTAGAATATCCGGCAGCAAAATCAGCTAGTTTTTCTTTCATTTCCGGTGTAATTGTATACTTTCCGGTTGTCTTAAGCTCTTCCATCAGCTCTTTTGTCTTCTCGGAATCTTCACCACAGATGAGATAGATCAGACGCTCCAGGTTGCTGGAAATCAAGATATCCATGGAAGGTGATGTCGTTAATACAAACTCACGGTTCTTATCATACGTTCCTGTCTGGAAGAAATCATACAATACCTTATTATCATTAGAAGCGCAGATTAATTTTGCGATTGGTACACCTAGATTCTTTGCATAGTATGCTGCCAGAATATTTCCAAAGTTACCAGTCGGTACGACTACATTAATCTTCTCGCCGTCTTTAATCTCTCCATTTGCAAGCAGTTTTGTATATGCATATACATAATAAGCGACCTGTGGTACAAGACGTCCGATATTGATGGAGTTTGCTGATGAGAACTGGTATCCCTTATCAGCCAGTTCTTTTGCAAGTTCCTGATCTTCGAACATCTGCTTTACTCCACTCTGGGCATTATCAAAGTTTCCATGAATTGCAACTACATCTACATTTGCCCCTTTCTGGGTTCTCATCTGGAGTTCCTGTACTTTGCTGACACCATTCTTTGGATAAAATACGATAATCCTTGTTCCTTCTACATCCGCGAATCCTGCCATGGCAGCTTTTCCTGTATCTCCGGATGTGGCAGTCAGAATTACAATCTCATTCTTCACCTGATTCTTCTTTGCAGATGTTGTCATCAGATGTGGCAGGATAGAAAGTGCCATATCTTTAAATGCAATCGTTGCTCCATGGAACAGTTCCAGATAATAAGTATCTTCTACTTTTACAAGTGGAGCAATTGCCTCATCATCAAACTTGCTGTCATATGCTTTTTCAATACAATTCCTTAACTCTTCTTCTGTAAAATCTGTAAGGAAACACTTCATAACTTCATAAGCAGTATCCTGATAGTTCAGATTCTTCAGTTCTTCCATAGACTTTCCAAGTACCGGAAGCTTCTCCGGCACAAAAAGCCCTCCGTCCGGAGCAAGTCCTTTTAAAATTGCTTCCGATGCAGTCACTTTCAAATTAGAATTTCTTGTACTTTTATAATATAAATCCATCTGTTCCACCCTTCTATGATCCTGTAATTCTCTGCCTGGCATCACTTTTATTTTACTTTTTTACTATTTGTATATTTTACAAGTCCGCCTGCTGCAATCAGTTTCTGCATGAATTCCGGGAATGGCTGTCCCTTAAATTCCGTTCCTTTTGTACGATTATAGATCATACCATTATCAAAATCAACTTCCACTTCGTCTCCGGCTTCAATTCCTTTCGCAGCCTCTGGACATTCGATGATCGGAAGTCCGATATTAATTGCATTTCTATAGAAGATTCTGGCAAATGTCTCTGCTATAACACAGCTTACTCCTGCTGTTTTCAGACACAGTGGCGCATGCTCTCTGGAGGATCCACATCCAAAGTTCTTATTTGCCACAATCAGATCTCCCGGCTGTACCTTATTTACAAATTCCGGATCAATATCTGCCATTGCATGGCTTGCAAGTTCCTGTGCATCAAAAGAATTCAGGTATCTTGCCGGAATGATTACGTCTGTATCTACGTTGTCTCCATATTTAAATACATGTCCTTTTGCTTTCATTATTCAACGACCTCCACTTTCTCAGGATTTGCGATGCATCCTGCAATTGCACTTGCTGCTGCTACTTCCGGTGATGCAAGATAAATCAGGGAATCTACATGTCCCATTCTTCCTACAAAGTTACGGTTCGTTGTCGATACACACTTTTCTCCTGCTGCCATAACACCCATATGTCCACCCATACATGGTCCGCAGCTCGGTGTATTCACTGCACATCCTGCATCTACGAAAATATCCATCAGTCCTTCGTGGATACACTGTTTGTAAATCTTCTGAGTAGCCGGAATTACCATAACACGTACATCTTCGTGTACTTTATGACCTTTGAGAATTGCTGCTGCCTTTCTCATGTCTTCCATACGTCCATTCGTACAGGATCCAATAACAACCTGATCGATCTTGATCGGCTCCATAGCCTCGATCTCATCGATCGTTTTTGCGTTTCCAGGAAGATGTGGGAATGCAACGGTTGGACGGACTTCTGCAAGATCGATCTCAACGACCTGCTCATATTCAGCGTCCTCATCGGCTTCATAGACTGTATATTCTTTCTTTGTATGCTCATTCAGATACTGGATTGTCTTGTCGTCTACCGGGAAGATTCCGTTCTTTGCACCTGCCTCGATTGCCATGTTCGCCATTGTAAAACGATCGTCCATAGACAGATTGGCAATTCCGTCTCCGGTAAATTCCATAGATTTGTAAAGGGCACCGTCTACGCCAATCTTTCCAATGATGTGAATGATAATATCTTTACCACTTACATACTTGCCCGGTTTTCCAGTTAATACGAATTTGATTGCAGCCGGCACTTTAAACCACAGCTCTCCCATAGCCATTCCTGTTGCGATATCTGTGGTACCCACACCTGTTGAAAATGCTCCAAGTGCTCCATATGTACAGGTATGTGAGTCTGCTCCGATAATCAGTTCACCGGCTGCAACAACTCCTGCCTCCGGAAGAATCGCATGCTCTACTCCGGATTTTCCCTGTTCAAAATACCAGTGCAGTCCCTGTGCTTTTGCAAACTCACGGATTGCTTTTGAATTCTCTGCGGATTTGATATCTTTGTTCGGTGTAAAATGATCTGGTACAAATACTACTTTATTCTTATCGAATACAGTGTCGGACATCTGCTTTAAAATCGGCAGTGCCATCGGTCCTGTAATATCATTTGCCATTACTACGTCTAATTTTGCTTCTATTAACTGTCCGGCTTCTACATGATCCATTCCAGCATGCGCAGCTAATATTTTCTGCGTCATTGTCATTCCCATCACGACAACCTCCTGTTCTTTCCATTAGTGCTTTTTATGATGTTTCTTAGCTTTTCGCCATGCGTTCATTGTACCACACAGCACAATCACGGTGCAAGAAAGAATCAGTATTAGGATAATTCCTGTTATATTTGCTGCATCTCCCGTTTTCACAGTTGATGCTTTTAATGATTTCGCCGATGTAACTGCCGGTGTAACAGGTATCTGCGGTTCTTCTACTTTCGGTTCTTCCACTTTCGGCTCCTCCGGTGTCGGTTCTTTCACTTTCGGCTCTCCCGGCTCAGGTTTTGGTTCTTCTTCTACTTTCACAGTCTCTCTGTCTTTAACTTCTTCTGCATTTTCAGAACACACAACTACTTCATTTTCAATCTCTTTTCCTATTACGCTCTCGTCAGTAATTGCAACCTGATATTCTACCGTGTACTTCTGACCGCTTTCCGGTCCCTCCAGGAATTCCCCTGCATGGATTGTGTAAGAATTCCCCTGCACTGTAATCTTTGCGTCAGGAATTTTCTCACCGTTTTCATTTAACAATATCACTGAATTTTTCTGAAGTTTTACTCCTTCTGTAAGAATCGTATCCGTGATCACCACATTTTTTGCAATGGCTTTTTCAATCTGCTGAGTCACATCCAGCGTGTATGTAATAATATCCCCTAATTTATAAGTTTTACCGGACTTATCTGCATTTTTTTCTACCTGAAGCTCCGGCCTATCCAGCCATTTTACCTGCAATTCGATTGGTGATGATATAATCTGCTGCATAGAAGCTGTCCCAATATCCTGACTTCCATTTCCGGTCTTGACCAGAAGAATTTTCCATGATTTTGCAATTTCTCCTCTGATTTCACCACTGCTCCAAGTCGTTCCATTTCCATATGCAACATCTGCCCTTAAATAAAATGTGTCTCCTCCCGATACTTTCACATTTCCACCTTCGCTCGTGCCCCTCGTCTCATTAACAAGCATGACTCCATCAGGAAGCGGAACGGTGATACTATTTGCCGTATCCCCTACAAGACGAATACTTTGGGTTCTCTGACATTTCTGTTCCCGGTCATAATAGGCCGTCAGCCCATTTTCAGAAAATGCCAGCTCTGCATCTGGTATATCCGGAAGATTTTTTACATAATCTGCATACATGACTACCGCACTGGCAATGTCTGCATTCAGGCCTTTAAACGCCGCACTGTTCTGATCGCAGCCGTCATAAATGTATGATAATACACAATGGGTCAGACAATAAGCATTGGCATCTTCACCCCAGCCTCCGGTCAGTGAACTTTTGATATATTGCTCATATCCCGGTCCACCGTACATGTAATACATTGCTTTACTAAGATGTGACTTCGGATCCAATTCTGATGCGCTATATGCACCATTCCCCGGTGATTTCATATCTGGCTCCAGACAAAATGCCAGATTACCATCCACGTAATAATAATGGGTCGAATATCCCATATACCTGATTGCATCCCCTTTTACAAGGGATACTTCCTTTGCTTCTGCATTCACTGCCAGCAAAATGAGTAACAAAAAGAACACCCCTACTGCCAAAATGAACTTACGGGCAAAATAAACTCCTTTTTTCTCCATATGCAATTCTCCTCTTAATGATCAATGAATCTGTTGTTTATGGGTTACAAAAAAGACCTCCCTTCACCTGTTTTCTCGTTTTGGAAATCTGGGAAGAAATAAATTCCCTTCGTTGGGGATACACCCCATGATGTGTTACTGAAAATTAGAATTTCTTAGACGAGTGCTATTATCATAGCCAGAATGCTATGATTTGTCAATAGCACTTTTAAATAAAATATTCGATGGTTTTCTCAGACGTAAGCTCTGTGTTCTTATTAAAAAGGATGATTGCCTCCCGCCCCTGATAAGGCCCCAGAGAATAGGCCTTTAACGCAATTTTATTAAAATATTTCCACGGCACAATGCGATTATAGCGCGTCGGACAATTTTCGACAATCTGTATGTCATCAAGACCATATCCTTCCTGATCATAATACGGATCAAACATGTAGACATGTTCCCCCTCTTCGCCTGTAAGAAGAACATAGTGCCACTCATCAGAAAACAGACGCAGCACAACAGCGCCTCCTCTTCTGAGAGCGTCATTAACATAGCTTTCATTTCCAAGATACACTTCTTTTCCGGACAGATAACGGCTTTTTACAGGGAGAATCCCAAGATTCCCCATGCTGTTCAGCCAGTTCGACAGAAACATCATGGCAGCGCAGGACGTTCCACTTTTTCCGGGAACTCCTTCACTGCTATAGCAGTCCAGACAATATAGCATAATGTTGCGCAAGACTTCCGGTGGAATTTCCTCTCGTTCGAATAAAAAACTGATGGCATTCTGCATAGATGTCGGTCCGCAGTCATATTCTGAAAACTGATAATGTAATGGATTTTTCATGCCTGTCTCCTTTAGAAAAACTGACGGATATCGCATCCACCATGAATAAAAAACTAATCTGTTGCATAAGAAACAAATTTCAATCTTTAGATATAATACATATCCTGTCCATAGTCTACATATGTCTGGTACTCTTTTTCCAGATCATAAAGTGTAATGCCTGTCAATATCTTCTCCAGTTCGTAATTCACCTTGTCTATGACCAGTTTTTGTATTGCCTCCGGTGCTGCTTTATAGTCACAGTCTTCCGGCACATCTTCAGCCTCGATTCTATAATCACCTTCCAGGGCTTCGATCACCTCTGAAATTGTAATCTGTTCTGCAGGTTTATTTAAAAAATATCCGCCCTGAGATCCTTTTATACTCTTAACAATTCCTGCTTTTCTAAGGCTCGCAAATACCTGTTCCAGATACTGTGGAGAGATATTATTTCTCTCCGCGATGCCCCCCAATGCTACCTGCTCATTTTTAGAATTTACTGAAAGATCAATTAATGCCCGCAGGCCATATCTGCTCTTCATCGAAAGTTTCATAATCTTCTCCTCTAGTTTAACGTATCAGACAGCCGGCTTTTGCCCGCTGTCCTACGTCAATATCTATTCACTCTCTTTTTTAATCTTACTCAGCGAACAGAGGGGTTGAATAATATCTGTCTCCGTTATCCGGAAGTAATGCTACAATAGTTTTACCTTTATTTTCCGGACGTTTTGCATAATCAATTGCTGCCCAGAGAGCTGCTCCTGATGAAATACCTACCAGAACTCCTTCGTGTTTTGCAAGAAGTTTTCCTGTAGCAAATGCATCGTCATTCTCAACTGTAATTATCTCATCATATACTTTTGTATTCAGTACATCTGGAACGAATCCTGCTCCGATTCCCTGGATCTTGTGTGCTCCGCTCTTACCTTCTGAAAGTACTGGTGATGTTGCAGGCTCAAGTGCTACAATTTTAATATCTGGTTTCTTTTCTTTCAGATACTCTCCAACTCCAGTCAGTGTTCCACCTGTACCAACTCCTGCGATAAAGATATCCACATCTCCGTCTGTATCATTCCAGATCTCCGGTCCTGTTGTTGCTCTGTGTGCTGCCGGGTTTGCCGGGTTCACAAACTGTCCCGGAATAAAACTGTTCGGAATTTCTTTTGCAAGTTCATCTGCTTTTGCAATGGCACCTTTCATTCCTTTTGCCCCTTCTGTCAGCACAATCTCTGCTCCGTATGCTTTCAGGATATTTCTTCTCTCAACACTCATAGTCTCAGGCATTGTCAGGATAATTCTGTATCCCTTAGCTGCTGCGATTGCCGCAAGACCGATTCCGGTATTACCAGATGTAGGCTCGATGATCACAGATCCTTCCTTCAAAAGTCCTTTTTCCTCCGCGTCTTCAATCATGCCTTTTGCAATTCTGTCCTTCACACTTCCGGCCGGATTAAAATACTCAAGCTTTACGAGTACTCTTGCTTCCAGTCCTAATTCTTTTTCAATATTCTTAACCTCAACCAGTGGTGTATTTCCAATTAAGTCAATTGTTCCGTTGTAAATCTTTGCCATGATATCTTCCTACCTTTCCTATCAATGTAGTGTGTATTCGTCGTTGGTATTAATATAGCACCACATTTCAAACTTGTCAACTATGTTTTGTATGTTTTATATTTTTTCCACCTTTCCATCATCCATTTATAAATACTTTAAGTTTTTATAAATTCTATAAAATTAATTGATTGTCCGCACATTTCGTGATAATCTATAACCACTTTAAGAGAAGCAATCTGCAACTCTTTCAAAGTTCTAAGTCGTAAGACATCTCATTTCGGTGTTTCATGTTCGAAACTGCTATCCGATATGAAGAGAAATGTAACTGTAGGCATAGATATTCTATTGCAAAGATGAAGCAGATAAAATAATATTTGAGTCGGAACATTTGTTATCAAAGAAACCCATGCAGATTGATGAACTTGTAATAAAAGTTCATGACAATGAGAAAATCCAGAAAAATATAGGGAGAATATTTCGAAAGCATAATATTGTGGAATATAAAAGTCCGGAGGATTATCTGACAATTAATGATTTTTATAAAGTATATGGGTATTGTTGCTTTTATCAGTCG
Source organism: Dorea sp. Marseille-P4042 (assembly GCF_900290215.1). Taxonomy (NCBI): domain Bacteria; kingdom Bacillati; phylum Bacillota; class Clostridia; order Lachnospirales; family Lachnospiraceae; genus Dorea; species Dorea sp. Marseille-P4042. Next base: position 1,056,859 of record NZ_OLMI01000001.1, read on the forward strand.
GATACTGAACATGTATGTGAGATTCCACCGGAAGAACTGACTATAACATTTATATGTAACCATTATATGAAGAAAAAAAGAATTCAAAGTTGTATCAGGCAGCGATGGAAGTAATAACAAGAGCTAACTGGGAGGCAATAAAGGAGGCGAAACCTAGTATGTGTGAGGCACTAAAAGAATTAATGGCAGAAGAATTTCAGGAACTGGAAGAGCAAGTGACGGAACGAGTAACAGAACAGGTGACAGAGCAAGTAACAGAACGGGTAACGGAACGGGTGACGGAACAGGTAACGGAGCAAGTAACAGAGCGGGTAACGGAACAGTTGGTAAAAAATTTATACGAAAATGTAGGCAATGCTGAAAAAGTTGCAGAAATGTTAAAATTGCCCATTGAAACCGTACGCAGAATACTCTAAATAATATGTGTTGCAGCGATTTTATCAAGCAAATATATGAGGCATTCTTGCTGCGAGGTGCGCATCATGCAATTGCAATGACATACTTCTACTGCGCACCTCTGCAAGTCTACACTCCGTTTCGGTCGGCGCAAAACCATTGTCCACCGGACAATGTGCGCCCTGCCGGAGGCTATATCAGCTGGGGGATTGACTCCCACCACTGATACCAGCTTGTTTCTCACCACCTATAGAGGTGGGAGTCAGCTTCCAGCTGATATAGCATCACATTTTCTTACATATTCAAAAAATATTCATGTATTCTCGTATCCCCGTCCAGTTCCGGGTGAAATGCTGTCACGAGCTGTCTTCCCTGTCTGGCAGCCACAATTTTACCATCTACCTCAGCCAGTATCTTGACATCTTCCCCTGCTTCTGCGATATACGGTGCACGGATAAATGTCATCGGCACCTGACCAAGTCCATCAAACTCTGCATCTGTATGAAAGCTTCCAAGCTGTCTTCCATATGCATTACGCTTTGCCGTAATATTCATAGTACCAAAACACGGAACTCCTGCTTCCACTTCATCTGCCAGAAGGATCAGTCCCGCACAGGTTCCAAAGACTGGCAGACCTGACAGGATTTTCTCTTTTAAAGCATCGTAAATGTCAAGTTCCAGTAACAGTTTTCTCATCACGGTACTCTCACCGCCCGGAAGAATCAGAGCGTCAAATGATCTGTCCAGATCTTTTTTCTGACGGATTTCAAAATAATTTGCTCCAAGTTTCTTAAGCATCTGTTCATGTTCCAGAAATGCTCCCTGAAGTGCCAGTACTGCTACGGTCATCTTATTTGCCCCTCTCTGCCATCAGAAGTTCAATCTCCTGCTCATTGATTCCGACCATTGCCTCACCAAGATCTGTGGAAAGTTCTGCGATCAGTTTTGCATCTGTATAATTAGTTACTGCTTTTACAATTGCTGCGGCACGTTTTGCAGGATCACCAGATTTGAAAATTCCAGATCCTACGAACACTCCTTCTGCTCCAAGCTGCATCATCAGTGCTGCGTCTGCCGGAGTTGCAACTCCTCCTGCAGCAAAGTTTACAACCGGAAGCTTTCCATTCTCATGAACATATTCTACCAGTTCAACCGGAACCTGAAGCTGCTTTGCCGCCTCAAAGAGCTCGTCCTCTCTTAAGCTCTGAATTCTGCGGATTTCAGCATTCATCACACGCATATGGCGGACAGCCTGTACAACGTCTCCTGTTCCCGGCTCACCCTTTGTACGGATCATAGAAGCTCCCTCAGCAATTCTTCGAAGTGCCTCTCCAAGGTCTCTTGCTCCACATACGAATGGCACTTTAAAGTCTCTCTTGTTGATGTGATATACATCATCTGCAGGTGAAAGAACTTCACTCTCATCGATATAGTCAATCTCAATTGCTTCCAGAATCTGTGCCTCCACAAAATGTCCGATCCTGCATTTTGCCATGACCGGAATTGATACGGCCTCCTGGATTCCGCGGATCATCTTCGGATCACTCATACGGGATACCCCGCCTGCTGCACGGATATCTGCAGGAATTCTCTCCAGCGCCATAACTGCACAAGCACCTGCTGCCTCTGCGATTTTTGCCTGCTCCGGTGTTGTTACGTCCATGATAACTCCGCCTTTTAACATCTGTGCTAACTGCTTGTTTAATTCATATCTATTCTCTGCCATAATTCTTCACCTTTCTCTTCATCCGATTTTTTCTTATTTTCCTAATATTTTTTCTCTGTGTTACGTAACTATGATACATATCATACTGCAAACTGGTATTTATTAAATAGCCAGTATTTACATTTTACAGCAAGCCAGTTTTAAACTTATCACAACACAATCATAAAAAGATCCAAAAGATACCTTCTGAGATTGCTTACAATTACCAAGGTCGGAAGACTACTCGGACTTTGACTCGCCACTAACGAAAAAAAGAACAGATCCATCGACCTGTTCTTCCTCAACCTGATTATTTCTTCGCTATCAACTCAATTTCTATCAATGCATCTCCGCAAAGTCCTGTCACACCAACTGTTGTCCTAGTTGGATATGGTGCTGAAAACTGTTGTTCATACACTACATTCATTGCATCAAAATTCTTCATATCTGTCAAATATACATTTACCTTCTGTACATCTTCTTCTGACATCCCCATCTCATCAAGAATACTCAGAAGATTCTTAAAAAAGTCTCCTTGTACTACTATTTTTTTCTCTTCATCTTTTCTTTCAATCTCAGCTTCTCACGTAACTCGTTAAATGTCTCCTTATACTGTCTGGATTCCATACATGGGAATGCCTTCATCAGACGTCTGGACACGGCTCCGCCCTGACCTGACAACTCTTCATACTTCTTACGAAGCTCTTCACTTCTTGCCTGAAGCTGCTGCCTTGCTTCATCTGCGGTTCCGCCAATCCTTGTACGCCCCTCACTAAGCTTACGGCGGCTGCCTTCCGTTGCAGCTTCCAGTTTCCTGCGGCCTTCCTCTGTCGCACTTTCCAGTTTACGACGGCTTTCTTCCGTAACATTTTCCAGTTTCCTGCGGCCTTCTTCTGTCGCAGCTTCTAGCTTCTTGCGTCTCTCTGCTGTTGCTGCTTCCAGTTTCTTGCGTCTTTCTTCTGTTGCCTCCATCGTATCCATCATACCTTCATGGATATTTTCACCAAGCTTATCCGAAATCTCATGCAGCTCTGCGGCAATCTTCGCCATAGCTTCCAACTGATGATTCAGTTTCAGGATTCCGGCCGCAGTCACATACAGATCAACAAAAATACAGATTTCCAGTACTGCGAGCATTACAAGCCCTAATGTATGTGGAATAAATGTCAATATTTTATGAATGACCGGATGAATCACACGGACGATCAGTACACATGCTACTCCCCACACAAGGGAAAATATCAGGCAAACATATCCACCGATATTCAGCGGCTGATTTGTATAGTCCCACCATTTATGATGAAAAATCTTATCCATCAGATATCCGGTAAGCCCTTCCAGAACTGTCACCAACACTGTGGACAACGCATACAACAAAATCAAATTGTCCTTATACGGTGTCAGGAAATAGACGACTACCGTCACACCGACTCCATAAATCGGACAAATCGGACCATTCAGGAAACCTCTGTTCACGAACTTTCTCTGCTTTGTTGTCGCATATGCAACTTCTGTGCACCAGCCCAGAAAACCATACACAAAAAAGTATAACATCAAGTAATAAATCTGCATAAAATCCCCCTTTTATGTTTATGAAATCCAGTATACTTCACATTGAAGTTTTCGTCAATTGATGATATAGTTAGTGGAGTAACCGATAAATAATTCTCATTTACAATTTATAAAAAGGACAAAAGATGACTTTAAAGCAAGGCAAAAATAACAAAACTTATCAGGTTCTTTCTATCAACATTGAGCTTCTTCTTGAGAGACGTCTAGAAGCGCTTGGATTGACAGAAGGCGCCAAAATCACAATATTGAACAACAATAAAAAAGGTGCTCTTACCGCCAGATTTCGTGGCACACGATTTGCACTTGGCAAAAGAATCGCAGACCACATCGAAGTGAAGGAGGTCACAGAATAATGGAAAAAATCATTAATGTAGGCTTCATCGGTAATCCAAATTGCGGCAAGACAACCCTCTTTAACGCTTACACCGGTGCAAATCTAAAGGTAGCTAACTGGCCCGGCGTCACAGTGGAAAAGAAAGAAGGCTTCACGACCTATGAAGATCAGAAGTTCCGTCTCATTGACCTTCCGGGAATCTACAGTCTGACTTCTTATACAATGGAAGAGACTGTATCTCGAGAATGTATCATGAGTGATGAAGTTGATGTCATTGTAGATGTCATTGACGCTTCCAGTCTGGAACGTAATCTCTATCTGGCCCTTCAACTGATCGAACTTGGGAAACCCGTTGTACTGGCTCTGAACATGATGGATATTGTAGAGAGCCGCGGCATGGAAATTGACTTGCACCGCCTCCCGGAAATGCTTGGAATTCCAGCAATCCCTGTATCAGCACGAAAAAAGACAGGACTTTCCATTCTGCTGCATGCCGTTTCCCATCACAGTGAATATGCCAGCCAGGGACCTTTTATTCATCATCACAAAGGCATGCATTCTGAACACCGGCATAATCATCACTCAGAATATGCCATGGTCTATTCCGACCTTATAGAAGATAAAATCGACGCACTGATTACTTTGATCACCGCAACTTATCCGGAAATGGATAATATGCGTTGGCACGCCATCAAATATCTGGAAATGGATAAAAATATTCTGGATCAATATCCACTTTCCGGAATGGAACAAATTGTAGACAGAAGCTATGAAAAGGATATTATCAATCAAAAATATGACTTTATTGAAGAAATTATTGATGAAGTACTTGTCAATAAAGCCCAAAAGGCAGCCTCTACAGAAAGAATTGATAAGTACCTGACCGGAAAATGGCTTGGTCTTCCGATTTTCCTTCTGATCATGGCATTTGTATTCTTCCTCACCTTTACTGTAGGAGACTGGCTGAAAGGATATTTTGAGATTGCTCTTGAAGTATTCTCAAATCTCGTATCAAATGGTCTTGCTACTGTCCACACAAGTCCGATGTTGACTTCGTTGATCGTAGACGGCATCATTTCAGGAGTTGGCGGAATTCTGACATTTCTACCAAACATTTTCATTCTCTTCCTGGCTCTTGCGCTTTTGGAAGACAGTGGATACATGTCACGAGTCGCATTTGTCATGGACGATATTATGAGCAGTCTCGGATTATCCGGAAGAGCATTTCTTCCATTGTTGCTCGGATTTGGCTGTACCGTACCTGCAGTCATGGCTTCCCGGGCACTTGAAAATAAAAGAGACCGTTTTAAGACTATCCTGATCACACCATTTATGTCGTGCAGTGCAAGACTTCCGATCTATGTCTTATTTTCCTCTATGTTCTTTGGAAAATATGCCATGATCGTCTGCTATTCCATGTATCTGCTCGGCATCATTATCGCAATTACAACAGCATTTATCCTGTCCAAAATCGACGGAAGCAAAGCGACACATGCCCTGTTGATCGAATTGCCGGAATATAAAACTCCAAGTGCCCATACGATTGCGATTTATGTATGGCAGAAGATAAAAGATTATCTTACCAAAGCCGGAACTGTTATATTTATCGCATCCATCTTAATGTGGGCAATCTTAAACTTTGGTCCTCATGGATATGTAACAGATATTTCTGAAAGCTTTGGTTCTGTCATTGGACGCCTGATCGTACCGGTCTTTCAACCGGTCGGACTCGGATATTGGCAGATTATTGTAGCTTTGATCGCTGGTATTGCCGCAAAAGAAGTTGTTGTCTCCAGCTGCAGCGTACTCTTCGGAATTCAAAATATTACGACTGCCCACGGAATGACCGCAATGGCGGCTTCTCTTGGTGCCATTGGTTTTGGCCCGGCAAATGCTTATGCACTTATGACATTTTGTCTGTTATATGTACCATGCACAGCAACCATTGCAACGATTCATCGTGAGTTGCAAAGCTGGAAATCCACTGGTTTTATCCTGCTCTATCAGCTGTGTACTGCCTGGATCATAAGTTTTGTAGTTTATCATATCGCAAGTTTGTTCTAAGCTCTTATAAGGGCGCACTAAAAAAGAAGTATTCTGACTTTGAGTAAAATCTCATTTATCAGAATACTTCTTTTTTATTTATTACATATATTTCAACTCAATCGGATCGATCGGATCGACAGGATTCTCAATCTTTCCATTCAGCATACGTTTTCTCTTACGCATGATTGTACCAGCCTTATTATAAAACCAGAAAGAATATGTCAGAATCTTATCCGCCTTTCCCATCTTGTCTTTTGTCGTCTTTCCATACAGACTGCCACCTGTCTCAATCACTGCAGATTTTGACCTGATCAGTGCGATCAGCTCTGTCTCACATGTCACTCGCTCTGGCAGAATGGTATACCCCATACCTACACAATTAGGTCGGTGTGCGTCACTGCCACCGATTCCCGGTTTCTTATACTTCTGTGCAAGCTTAAGGGCTCTCGCATTAGACTCTGCTGATTCACATGCATTAAATGCTTCAATAAAGTCAAACCGCTTAAATAACTCTGGTGATTTGTAATAACGCTTTGTGTTCGTAAAGCTTAAATATTTGCCCCCGCATGGATGTGCCGGCCCCAGAATTCCTCCGTGCTTATGCACAAAATCAATCAATACTGCAACCGGAAGACCTCGGAGTTCCAAAAGTCTCATCTTCACGCCTTCTGGCATAATGCATAAAATATGTCCCCCGTCACAAGTATCATACTCAATTCCTTTTAAAACTACAAAATCATCATGTACTTTTCCCTTCATCTGGTATTTCCAGTGTCGGTATCCTTTATACGTATCATGATCTGTAATCAGCATTCCGTCAAATCCACGTTCTTTTAAAAGTGTAATGTACTCGTCCAGGCTCACCTTGCTGTCAATGGACCCTTCCTTTACATGACAATGCATGTCCAGTTTCATAAGCCTATTCCTCGCTCTCCTCGTCAGATGGAATATCGTCTAAATCCAAATCCCTGATCTCGATATCCTCTGACTCATCATCTGAAAAATCCTCATCTTCATCCAGATATCCTTCCGGCTTTTCTGCCTCTTCCTCATCCAGATATCCTTCCGGCTCTTCTGCTTCTTCTGGCTTCGCTTCGTCCTCATCCAGAATCATTCGGGCTTTCTCTACTTCATTCTCCATAGAGACCTGTTCCTTGATATGTTCAGATTTGATTCTCTCTTTCTTTCCAATCTTACTTGACTGCATCATGAACTGAATCATAAGTCCTACAAATGCAAGAACCGCACCTGCTGCATATTTTAACCATGACGGATCTGTAATTCCAGCAAGGTCGAGAATCGCCGGACCTGCAAGAAATCCACCTGCTATACCGGTAATTACAATGATCATCGGCTCTGCAAATATTGCAGCAAGAATCGCAAGCACAAGTGCCACTGCCAGTTCCACAATAGTAATGACTGAACTTTGTGCCGGTATCACTGCTGCCAGCACTCCCATAGAGCAGATGAATATCATCACAAATACACCCAGCCTGTATACAAGAAAAGACACTACTGCCAGCAATATCGCGCAGACTAATATAACCGCTACGGATGCAATACCTTCAATTCCCGCTAATGCACAGATTCCAGCTCCCACTCCAGCTCCAATCAGAAATCCCAGGAATGCCGCAACCACTTTCACCAGCTTCAAGCCGAAAAATCCAATTAAAATACCGATTGCTATCACGGCCGCAAACACTCCCACGCTTAATTTTCCGGCAAGGAACACTGAAGTCGGTCCATCCATGGAGCCTATCGCACTTATGCCTTTCACCAATGTTGTCTCATTCATTCTATTATCTCCTTTACGTATTAATTATTTTCTCCCGTCTCATTCGTCTTTATTATATCAGTATCTGAAACACACGTAAAGTCTCTTTCTTGTACCCCTTATGCTTTCTTCCTGTTGATGATCAGACGTTCAATGATTTCTATCGTCTCTTTGATTCCGTAGTTAGCACTATTAATGCACAGGTCATAATTCTCAGGAGTTCCCCATTTTTCACTTGTATAAAATTCGTAATATTTTTTATGCTGGCGATCCATTTTTTTCAAAAACTTCACCGCTGTCTTTTGATCCATCTCACGCACGTTCATCATATAATGCAATCTCATTTCAAATGGTGCGCTGATGAACAGACTGATATGTGGAATATAATTATTGCGCAGAATAATATCCGCACATCTTCCAACTATAATACAATCTTCTGTTCGTGCCAGATTGCAGATCAGATTGCTCATATGAAAGAAGATGGCATCTTCTCTGTTAAGTCCATGATAACGATACGTATTCCGCAGCTTTGATTTCAATGTTTCTCGTTTTTTTCCATATTTATCAAACTCTGTAAAGCACTCTTTCTCTTTAATATGAAATTTTTCTTCTTCCTGACGTTTTAGTACCTGCTCGAAAATCTCTGAATCATAATAATTGATATGCAGCTTATCTGCCAGCTCACTTCGCAAGAGATGTCCGTCAGGCTTCGTATACATCAACATACTAAGTGCACGGATCGTATTCTCTCTGCTTCCTGTAAATGTTCTTCCAAGGGAAGATCCTACACATTTATATACTTCACCATCCAGATCATAGATCCGATTCGCAAGTTCTATATACATATCTTTATTATTTGCCATATCCGTAACCTCCTACAAAAAGAACACAAGCATATCCAGTATAAATACCGGAACTAAGAATGCAAGCGACCATAAGATATATCCAAAGAACGATGGCATATTGACACCATTTTCATCAGAAATCGCTTTTACCATAAAGTTCGGTGCATTTCCTATATATGTGTTTGCTCCCATAAATACAGCTCCACAGGAAATAGCCTCTAGAAGATTCACCGGAATTTGTCCAAGAGCCGTTGTAATACCTCCTGTTAATCCAAGTGTTCCCGCAGTTGTCAGGAATACAAGATAGGTCGGTGTATTGTCAAGGAAGCTGGACAGCGCTCCTGTTGCCCAGAACATCTGGTACGGCTCGCTAATTCCAAGGGTTGGTCCAACAGATTTTAACAGCATCAGTGCCGGCTGAAGTCAATATTGGCAATAAATGCATGCTCCAGAAAAATGGTACTCCACGCATAAATCCCATTAGAAGCGGCGGATCTCCGATTGGCGTAAGACAGCCACCCATATTGGAAATCAGAAAAATGAAAAATACCATAATATGTCTTTTTCTTTTTCTCCATGAATTCATCTTAATGACCGGACGAACCATGAGCATACTGGCTCCCGTTGTTCCAATACAGCCGGAAAGCAGTGTACCCAATGCCAGCAGACATGCATTTACTCTCGGTGATCCTGCAAAATCTCCTCCAACTGTAATGTTACCAGATACACAGAATAATCCAAATAACAGAACAATAAATGTCAGATAATCATTCACGATACATTCCAATACTGTTTCAAATGTATCGCCTGCACCATAAACGATTGCAAATGGCACTACAAGTAATATGATCCACATAAACACCACAAGTGGCTGGTGTGCTTCCCACCACTCAGCACGTAACAGCGGCATGACCGCTATACATAACAAAAAGAAACAGATAGTAAAAGCCAGCTTTTACTATCTGTTTCTTTTTATCTTCCTACTCGAATTCTACAGCTCCTGTTTCTGTTCCATTGATCACATAGTAGACCGCATTCTCTTCCGGTTTTATGTAAAGATCCATCTCTTTAATGTCTCCGACTTTTTTACCAGATCTCGTCCATGCTTTTTTCACACGGGCAATGATGTCTTTCTCTTCTACCTGCTTACCATAATACTCAACAAATGCTTTTATTATAATGTCTTTCTTAGCAGCTTTCTTTACAGTCTTTGTCGCAGTCTTTGTTACAGCTTTTGCTACAGTCTTTGCCGCACCTGCACCTTTCACTGCTTTTCTCGTAATCTTTTCTACTGTATCTGCAGCAGCCTTCTCAACTTTAGCTTCTACTTTCTCTTTTGTCTGTGGCTTTATCTCGGTCTTAGCTTCTGCCTCTACTTTCTCTTTTGTCTGTGGCTTTATCTCGGTCTTAGCTTCTGCCTTTGCTTTCTCTTCTGTCTTTATCGAATCAGCCATAACATTTGCAGCTATTTTTACATCTTTTGTCTTTTTTACAGGTGTCCCTTTTTTTGTTACCATAATAAATCCTCCTCACAAAAAGGTATATCTCAAGTGTGAACATATTTATTATAGCACATCAAAATAGAAAATCAATTTCGAATATGTTAACTTTTTGTCAATTCGTGTCGCTTATCGACAGCATTTTTCACAATTTGACAACTTAAAATCCGAAGATCTGTAAAACCATTCCTGCAATCACTGAAAGTGCATATAAAGTGAGTACAATCTTTATGTTCTCACGTTTATCCCGATTGACCTTAAAAAGTACAACCAATCCAATTCCTGCTCCGGTACAGAGACCGGAAATGGCAGATGCGAATGAAATTGCACCGCTGATATAAAGCTGCGTAATCACAACAGAAGCCGCACAGTTAGGTATCAATCCAATAAGTGCTGCAATCACTGGCTGGAAAATACTATCTGCCAGAAGATATTCAGATAATGTCTGAATCCCAATTACTTCTATAATAAAATTCAAAATTGCTGTAAATACAAAAAGATAGAGAAATATCTTAATTGTATGGCGAAGTGCTGGTTTTAAAAGTCCGGCGTGGTGATCATGACATCCACAGTGATCACAGAGATTTCCACACTCTTTTGGAGTTGCAATTTGTTTCTGCAGGAAAAGATCAATGATGTATCCTGCTACGACCGCAATCACAACTTTTACCGCAAGGAGTGTCAGAACTGTCTTTCCCTGATCCGGATTGCCAAGCAAGATCAATACTGCTTCATCTGATGTTGCAAGAAATACAGAAAGCAATGTTCCTACCGATATAATCCCTCCTGCGTAGAGGTTAGAAGCCATGACTGAAAATCCGCATTGTGGTACACAGCCCACAAGTGCCCCCACAACCGGACCTGCTTTATCTACATCTTCCAGTGCCTTTCTTGTCAATTTTGTCGAATAATGCTCCAATCCTTCAATTAATAAAAATGCTGCAAAAAGAAATGGAAGCATCTTTAAACAATCTGCCAACGCATCTGCAAGTACATCTATTATCATTTCCATATTATCACCTCTAATTCTATTATCTAGTTACTTATTATGTTCTATTCTTAGTAACACAATCCGCAATATTATATCTTATTCTTTTCAAAATTACAAGAACTCCTCTGCAAATTTACAGGAAATTCGAGGCAATACTGTGAGGTACGGTACAAATCAAATACCACTTCATCATTCTGTAAATTTGCAGGGGAGTCCCTTTTCGATATTATATTCGAAACTTTTTTATTTCTTTTTCAACATGTTAATGACTATATAAACAGTTTTATGTAATCTTATCTGTAATTATAACGGGCTTTTGATCTCTTCATGTGCTCTTCCATAGCTTCTGCAGCACCCTCTCCGTCTTTTGCGAGTATAAGACCATAAATTCTCTGATGCTCTTCATAAATTTCCTGAAGCTGCCGTCCGTCAATCATTCCCGTCTCACTGACATGACGCATCAGATTACTGATTGTCTGAAGCATACTGTAAATTACAGTATTCCCGGAACACTCTGCAATACTGCTGTGGAACTCCAAATCTGCATCCAGAAACTTCTTATAATTCTGTTCTACATATGCCTGATGGATTTTATGTGATACATCATACAGACGATTCAGAGCGCGATCATCTACGCAGTCAGCTGCCAGATAAGCGGCTTTCACTTCCAGAAGATCTCTCACTTCCAAAATAGACTCTGTCTGATTGCCATTCATAAATAAAGACCAGGAAAGTGGAATGACGAAAAAATTTGCTTCATTTCCACTAATATAAGTTCCCTGCCCCGGCCGGATATCAATCATGCCAAGCACATCCAGAACTTTCAATGCCTCACGTACGGCCGAACGTCCAACTCCAAGTTTTGCCGCAAGTACACGATCTGACTCTATCTTATCCCCTTTTTTCAGACTCTTATCAAACATCTGCTCTGCAAAATACATAGTCAGGCGATTCAAAAGTTGATTAATGCTGCCTTTTTTAGACTGAAGCTTTCCAAGCGCTTCCGGGCTTACATCATCCGGTAACAGAATATGTATCTTCTCGGCAAATTCTTCTGATGGCATAGAAAAATGCATAGAATCAATTCCAACCTGTTCTGAAACACTGATAATGACATCATTCATTCTGGGACCGTCTTTTGCCTCCAGGTTAGACAATGTCGCGATGCTCATAGTTGGCTTTCCTTCTTCATCCGACAGGAATCTGTCAATGAATTCTTTTTGAGTCAGCCTTAAAGCTCTTCTTAACAATCGTAAGTTTTCTCTTTTGTACATCGGATTTAATTCGCCCATATCTTTTTCCCCGTTTCTTTCTCGAAAGGCCGCAGGATATCTCTTCCTCCGGCCTTTCGAATCACCATTCATAAATAATTATTTTTTCGGATTACTCAGCAAGAAGCTTTTTAGCAAGACCTGTCATAACAACAGAAGCTTTTGCAAATTCACTATACTTTGTAAACTCTACCGGGCAGTGACTTCTTCCGTCTTTACTTGGAACGAAAATCATAACTGTCGGAAGTACCTGACCAATCTCAAGTGCATCATGTCCTGCTCCACTAGGAAGTCTCATATAAGAATATCCTCTTGCTTTGCAGTCTTCTTCCATGATGTCAAGCATACCTTCGTCCAGCATAACTGGCTCGATTACAAGCTTTGTATCGATGTCATAGGATCCACCCATAGCCTTCACTTCACGGTCTAATGCTGCACGAATTCTGTTTGCGATATCATTAATATTGTCGTTGCTCTTAGAACGAATGTCAACTGTAAATTCACATTTTTCAGCTACAATGTTCATTCCACCAGGTATCGTGTTAATGTATCCGATTGTTGCAACTGTTCCGTCAGCTTTCTCTCTTGCCCAATCTGGGATTTTAGAAATAACCTTTGTTGCTGCATCAACAGCATCAAGACGCATGTCCATTGGAGTTGTTCCGGCATGGTCAGCTCTTCCGTTTACTGTTACCATATATCTCTGGATTCCAACGATACAATCTACAAGACCGATCTCAATATTCTTTGCATCCAGAACCGGTCCCTGCTCAATATGAAGCTCAAGGAATTTTCCGATAGAACCTTCCGGCCATTTTGCATCTTCAATCTTCTCTGGATCAAGTCCATATCCCTTCATGGCATCATAGATAGAAATTCCGTCTGTATCTTTGTAATGTTTGCAATACTCGACATCTCTGTGTCCAAGCATAGCTCCGGATCCAAAATATCCTGTTCCGAAACGCATACCCTCTTCATCGCAGAAACCAACGATTGCAAAGTTTCTCTTTGGTGTAAATCCTTCATCTTTTAACTGTCTTGCAGCTTCGATTGCACATACAACTCCGGCGATTCCATCAAAGTCTCCACCGTTTACTACTGAATCATAGTGAGATCCCATCATAACACATGGAAGATCTGGATTCTCTCCTTTTAAGATACCGATTATATTTCCGGCCTCATCCTCATGTACTTCAAGACCAGCCTCTGTCATAACCTCTCTCAGGTAATTTACGGCATCTCTAGCCTCTTTCGTAAATGGAAGTCTTGTACATCCATCTCCTGGTGTTGCTGTAAAACGTTTTAAATACTCTAAGTTTTCAGCAATTCTTCCTGTTACTTCTTCAATTGCTACTGTTCCCATAGTCTTTTTTTCCTTTCTGGTTACAATAATTACTTATGTTTTGGTGTTAAGATAAACACTTTCACCGGTGAATAAAACATAGCTGCCATCACGATCACAAATCCAACTGCACAGGCTGCGGTTGTCCCGGTATATAAACCGAAAAGCATAATAGCAAATGCAATCATAATTACGATAAATGCTAATGTCAGTCCACCTTCTTTAGTTTTAAAAAAGCTATTCTTCTCCATTGTCAGCACTCCTTTTTCCAGATTCAAGACTTTCTTATAAAGCTGTCATAACAAACAATACTGCTCCTATCAAGATTGTAGCCGGTATTGTAATCGCCATAAGCTTTTTCATAACTTCGCCTTCGCTTCCGAGGATACTTGCTGTTGTCGTACCAAGAATAATCTTGCTCGGGCTGATTGCAGCTCCGATGGCACCACCGGCTGACTGCGCTCCAAGAATTGCAGCTGTATTAGCCCCAAGAAGTTTTGCGGTTGTCATCTGGAAACTTCCAAATAAAATATTGGAACTCATGTTACTTCCTGTCATAAATGTTCCAAGAAGTCCTACAAATGGTGCAAAGATAATGTAAACTTTTCCCAGCACATTCGCGATTCCGTTTGCAAGCACGACTGTCTGTCCTGTACCATCCATAATCTTTGACATAATAACAAGTCCGATTACGGCAATACCAGACGGCATTGTCATAGATACAGATTTCACAAACACTCTCTTCGTACCACCCTCACCGATCCAGCCATGCTTTTTGTAATAAACAAGACCAATGATCGCTGATACAAACAAGAACATACTTGCATGAGTAAATGGAGCTAATGGTGAAAAGCAATCTACTGCTTTATTTACATAACCATAACCCGTAGATGTCTCTGGAAAAGCAAATCCAAATTTAAACTGTCCAAGCACTGTGTTCAGTGGTTTTACAAGTAATACCACCAGTGTGATAATAGATAACGCAAAATACGGTACAAATGCCTGAACAAGTGTCATATCCGGAATTTCTTCTTCTCCATCGGCTGCAGCAAAATCACGATTCATGATCGGGCTGTCCTCAATGCACCACTCGTCCTTATACATTTTTGTTCTTCCAAGAAGAAGAATGACTACCAATGAAATAACTGCAGGGATGAAACAAGCCAATGTTGTGCTTACTTGTGTCAGCAGAAGTTCTCCGCCTCCCTGAATGACTGCCATAATTGCTACGGCTACAAATCCTTTTTTCAGTGCTTTTCCTTTACCGTAGAACCAGCATGTGGCAAAACCACCGATTGCTGTCCAGATAAATAAGAAAAATGCTGTCCACATAGCTGTTGTAAGATACTCACTGCTTCCTACAGCAAGTCCGGCTGACATAGCCAGAGAATCCCACGCAGCTCCAAGTGTACCGAATGTATTTCCCCACGCCTGACCGATAAGAGGGATAATAACTGCCCACAGCGGTTTCACACCAATACCGATCAAAAGAGGTGCTCCTACTGCAACCGGTACGCCGAATCCTGTGATTCCCTGAAGGAAACTCTCAAAAATCCAGCCCATTGCAAGTACAAGAAGCAATTCATTTGGCAAAAGTTTACGCATACCATTACGGATTACCAAAAATGCTTTTGCCTCATCTCCAACCTGATACATCAGAATTGCAGTCCATACAATGATCAATATGATCAGTGCATTCCACACACCTTTCGCACTTTCGGAAGCAAGAAGCGTAATGTCTGCTTTATAAAAAGCAACTCCAGTAACTACCGTTATCAGTAATCCTACCGGTGCCGCCTCGGTCGCTCCCCAGCCACACTTGATCATTAAGATCAGAAGTGCCGCAATTGGAAGGAACGCCATAATCCACATAAATAGATTTACTGGTATATTCATCTTGTTCCATCTCCTATTTTCTTCTCATTACTTACAGATGTGGGATAACTCCCACATCTGATATAACTATTATTGATGGATCACAGTTCCTGTCTTTCCGGCAATTCCTTCTGCCGCTTTGTCAAGAAGTGTAATCAATGTTCTTCTTCCTTCTCCTGACTCAGCAAAACGAATTGCTGCTTCAATCTTCGGAAGCATAGAACCTTTTGCAAACTGTTCCTCGGCGATATACTCTTTTGCCTGTTCTACAGTCAGATCTGAGAGCCATTCCTGATTCTCTTTGCCAAAGTTGATCGCAACTTTTTCTACGGCTGTCAAGATAACCAGATAGTCTGCTCCAAGCTGAGCTGCCAGAAGGCTGCTCGCATTATCTTTGTCAATAACTGCGTTGACTCCGACCAGTTTTCCGTTCTCACTGATTACCGGAATTCCACCGCCACCGCATGTAATCACGATGTGTCCTGCATTTACCAGTGTCTTGATTGTCTCAAGCTCACGGATTCTCTGTGGCATCGGAGAAGCTACAACTACACGGTAGCCTCTTCCTGCATCTTCCATACAACGCACGCCATTTGCTTCATTTTCTTCCGCCTCTTCCTTAGTAAGGAACCTTCCGATTGGTTTTGTCGGATTTTCGAATGCCGGATCATTCTTATCTACTTCTACTTGTGAAAGGATTGTAGATACTTTTCCTTCAATGTTACGGCTGTAAAGCTCGTACTTAATTGCATTCTGAAGATCGATTCCGATATATCCCTGGCTCATTGCCACGCTTGTCGGAAGCGGAACCTGTTTATAATTCTCATGCATAACAACCAAGTTGTCCATAGCATTCTGGATCATTCCGACCTGTGGACCATTTCCGTGTGTTACAATGATATCTAATCCCTGCTGTGCAAGGTCAACAATTACTTTTGCAGTCTTAGCCACTGCCTCTTTCTGCTCTTCTACATCTTTACCAAGTGCATTTCCGCCAAGAGCAATGACAACTTTTTTCTTTTCCATGGCTGCCTCCTATCTTCCGGACTTATGCCTCGAATCCAAGCTTCTTAGCGTATGCTACGATAGCTTTTTCGAAACACTCGATTGGCGGGTGAACTGTACCTGCTCCAATCTGTCCTTTTCCTGCTACTTTGTTAGCAATACCTGTGTTGATTACTGGTGTGATACCTTTCTCAACTACAAGTCTTGCATCGATTCCAAGACAAATTCCCTGGAAATTCCATGTAGGAACTGTGAAGTTCGGGTTTCTGTCTGTAACGATTTCCATCATCTCGTTACTTGTACGAAGAGCATCCTCGTATCCGCCAGCACCTACGAATCTTGTTACAGCCGGTGCTGCAATCATTGCCATACCACCGACACCAAATGTCTCTGTAATAGCACTGTCTCCCATATCCGGGCAAGCATCATCTGCATCATATCCTGTAAAGTACAGTCCCTGTGGTGTATTAACCGGACCTGTGAACCACTCGTCACCCATACCAGCAATACGGATACCGAACTCATATCCGTTACGGCACATTGCTGTAACGATTGTTCCGTCTGTTCCTTTACGTGCATCATCCATAACAGCCTTACCTGTAGCCATCATGATGTTCAGGAAGAACTGATCTGTATCAGCAAGGAATTTGATAACATCATAGCGGTCTTTCTCGCTGATGTCTTTCATCTCTGTAATAAGCGGAGCCATCTCTTTTAAGAATACAAGAGAAGCTGCAATATTTCTCTGGTGGAACTCGTCACCCATTGCGATTGCTTTTGCGATCAGTGGGTTAATTGCAAGTCCGTTCTCCATAGAACGAAGAGCTTTTCCAAGTGTTGGACCAAGAACATCTCTCATCCAACGAAGTCTGTTAACAACTTCCTCATCATAAGCTCCGAAACGAAGAACTTTACCAATACCCTCGTTCATTGTACAGTAAGCTCTGTTAGCTCCTGTCTCGTTCTCAACTACAAATACTGCCATGTTAGGAGATGTGATTCCACCCATAGGTCCTACTGCGTTGCAGTGGTGGCAAGGGATGAATTTGATTTCTCCATTCTCAAGCATCTTTCTTGCTTCTTCTTCTGTCTCTGCCCACTCCTCGAACATTACAGCACCTACGCAAGATCCCTGCATCGGGTCTGGCATATTCTTGTAATCTACCGGAGGACCTGCATGAAGAATTACTTTTCCATTATTTTCAGCAAACTCTGGAATTACTTCTTTTGCACGAACGTTGTCTTTTAATACTGGCTGGCTGGCTACAACCTTAGCAATCACTTCACGGTTCTTCTCTTCGATTCCTTCGTAATTTCTTAAGAAGTTCAGAGTCTTGATAAGTTTTACATTTCCGCCTGCCGGTGGAGCCCAGTCATACTGTACAACTTCGCATCCAAACTCTTCTACAACTTCTGCGAAGCTCTTCAGTCCGATGTTGATGATACGTGGTTTCTCAGAAAGAAGCTCTTTTAATGTCTCAGCTGGTGTATGTTTCTCACATGCAACAACCTCTTTTGCGCGAATCTCTTTCTCTGGCTCCTGGAAATCTCTTCCGATAGCGTGGATAGCTGTCTGACATGCAAGCTTGTTGTTCTCACATACGATAACTCCAGCCTCTTTTAATTTGTTAACTGCCTCATCATATCCCTGATAATCTCTTCTTGTTCCACATACTGTAGCGATGAAGAATACTTTTCTTCCTGCTGCATCTGCTTTTGCCTGAAGTTCTTTGATTGTCGGGATCAATGATCCTGCCATATCTGCGTGTGAACCATATCCAAGCATGATGTCAAGAAGGACAACTCCTGTAGACGGATCATCTACTGCTTCCTGCATACACTCAATACGTTTTGCAGGATCGATCATCGGATGTGGTTTACCCTGTGTATAAGCATCATCTCCAAGGTCAACTACTACGTTGCCATCTAACTGGAGCATATATCCTTCAACGTCCTCTGGTGGAACTTTGCAGTTCATTGCATCTTTGATCAGCATAGCTGCCTCATTTGCAAGTGTACCACCTGAGTAGTAAGCTTTGATCGTCTTTCCGTCTTCTGCTTTGTAGAATTCAGACTCATCTACATCAACAGTAGCTTCCGGAACCTTTGTTCCTCTTACAAGACCTACAGCAAGACGAGCTGCCTCATCCAGTGTGTATGCATGATAGAAGTTCTCCTCATGATACTCTGGCTTCTCTCCAACGAACAGAGTAACAACTGGTTTGCTGAAGTTAGAAAGTCTTGCAGAGATTTTATCTCTTACTTCTTTTGCAGGCGGTTTGGAAACAATTACAAGTACTTTCACTGTATCGTCGTCTTCCATTGCATCGATCATATCCATCATTGTGATTCCACCGACCTCAGCCTTCAGGTCACGTCCACCGATACCGATAGCATTTGTAACGCCCTCACCAAGTCTGTCGATAATTGTTGTAAGCTCCTGGATACCTGTTCCTGAAGCTCCGATGATTCCGATAGAACCTTTCGCTACATTATTTGTAAATGCGATCGGAACTCCCTGAATGATTCCTGTACCACAGTCAGGGCCCATAACTGCAAGTCCTTTTGAATGAGCTTTCTCTTTCAGAGCTTTCTCATCCTCAATTGTTACATTGTCACTGAACATGAATACGCTCAGTCCCTCATCCAGTGCACGGTCAGCCTCTAATGCTGCATAAGCTCCCGGAATAGAGATAACTGCCAGGTTTGCATTGGACATTTTCTTCAGTGCCCCGTCCCATGATTTTACACTTTCAGAACCTTTCTTTCCTTCTGCTGCTGTAGACTGTTTCTTTAAGAACTCCTCAACTTTGTCCATTACAGCATCAAGTACTGCTTCATCATTAACATCAGCTACAACTACCATATCATTTGCTGTAGCGTCAATTAACTCATCTGTTGTAAGTCCACTCTCCTTAAAAATATCTTTGTTCGCCGGTGTAGCCATCATAACCTGAATCTTGTTGACTCCATCCAGTGAAGAAAGCTCATTTGTCAGAAGCATCAGAACTACTGAATCCTGGTAACTGCCTTTTTTTACGACTGTCTTTAACATGTCATTTCTCCCTTCTTATCTAGTTCATTGTTTTTATAGTTTGATATCATCTATTTTTGAGATGGAACCTGGGAAGCAGAGGAATGCTCCACTTCCTGGTCCATTGGAAATTGCACGAAACAAATGAATTAGTCAGCGAATCTGTTTTTGTGATCGTATCTGTCAAAGTGAATTGCGTCACTCTTGAGATAATCAACAAGCTCATCTACGACTTCGATTCCACCTTCAGCATAAGCTTTGTCTCTTCTCATAAGAGCTCTCTGTCCTGGGTAGTATACTTTGTCAAATCCCGGAGCTGGTCTCATAGCATTTAACTCATCGCATGTCTGAGACATATTCTTCTTGAACTGCTCAGCACCGCAGAATCTCTCTGGATCGATAACGATAATTGTCTGTCCAAGCTCACGTCCTTTAGAGCAGTCATGATACATGGAGCTTACATGTTTACCAAACGGTACTCCAAGAAGTACTCCTGAGAAGATGTCTACCATCATCATAAGTCCATATCCCTTAGCACCGGCAATCGGTACAAGAGCATTTACTTTATGTGGATCTGTTACAGGAGCTCCGTCCTCATCTACAGCCCAGTCTGCAGGAATCTCAGCACCCTGTGATCTCTTGTCCAGGATTTTTCCCCAAGCCTGAACTGTTGTAGCCATATCAAATACAACATTACGATCGTCTGCTGTCGGGCAAGCAAATGAAATCGGGTTTGTTCCATAATAAGGCTCTGTTCCGCCGTATGGTACTGCCATCGGATCTGACTGGCAGAATGTAATAGCTGCAAGTCCTTCTTTTGCACACATCTCTGTATAATATCCGATTGCTCCTGTATGAGATACATTCGCCATACCTACAATAGCAACTCCGTTCTCTTTTGCCATCTCAATAGCTTTCTCAGTAGCTTTTGTTGCTACCCAGTAACCGATACCATTGTCTCCATCCATGATTCCTGAGCAAGGACCCGTCTGATTCCATGTGATGTTTGGCTCATGTGTGATTCCGCCTTTGAAGATTCTCTCACAGTAATACTCAACACGAACAGCACCATGTGAAGCAAATCCTCTCTCATGTGCCCATGTCAGAATTTCTGCTGTCTGATCAGCGTGATCCTCACGAAGTCCCGCCTGGATCAACTTGTTTTTCATTAAGCCCTTAAGCTCTTCTCTTGAAAGTCTCATTCTTTCATACCATCCTTTTCTTTATTTTCTCTCTTTATATACCATATAGTTACCTATATAATTATCTACGTGTTTTCTTTACATGCAGTATTTTTCTAATTTATGCATCTTCCAATTCACACTTTTTCAATTCATCTTTTCTATTTTGTCACATTATTGACAAACTCTTATATAGCATATACGCCGGTACATACAGTTTCTTTATTGCTCCCAGCAATGCCGCTCGCTTTTTTTACTGTATATACCGGCATATGATGTCAATCGTATATAATTTATATTCGATTTTATTATGTGCTAAATATCATTTTCAGTGTAAGAACATCCTTCAGGCTATGTACTATATATTACAGAGCAACGTCTCTGTTGCAGTCTTTAGAGTAGATGTAAACTAGCTCTTCCTCACGTCCCTCATCACCTATAGCGTAGCAAGCTTGTGGAATATAAGCGTCCATGAAGCAGTAATCACCTTTCTGAAGCGGTACCCAGTCATCTCCAAGTCTGTACATAGATTTTCCAGACAGGAAATACATACCATGCTGCTGAACATGTGTCTCGATATATCCATGAGAAGCTCCGATGTGGAATTTCAGGATATGCATGTTCATGTCAAATCCGATGTCATGAGCTGATGGAAGGAAATCCTGTACATAGCAGTTCTCCATTCCTTCATAGGACATCCACTCAAGATCATTAGCATTTCCAACTACTGTGTGAGCACTGTGCCCTGCAACTGGCTCATAACGGCGTCTGTATACATATAATGTAGCCTCGCCTTTAGCTTCAAAAGTAATGTTGTTACTTGCTGGTGAGTAAATGTATCCACCTTTTGTAAGTTCTGCGGACTGATCATCATTCTTTACTGAAAGTTCACCATCAACTACATATAAGAAGGACTCGATTCCCTCTCCACCGATTCCTGTATTCTTTCCACCTTCGTGAACATGTACAAGATAGTCAGCAAATGTTGCACCCATAGCCGGTGAGCCAAGAATTGTAACATCACAGTTCTCATATCCCGGAACTACATTCTTTACAAGTCCATCTGGATCAAGAACGATGTAATCTCCTTTTTTAATAATGGAACGTGTGTCCAAAAGTGCATCACGATATCCTAATTGATTGTTTAAGTAACTCATTACCAAATACCTCTCTTTCTTAATGCGGAACACAAAATCAAATTCAGGTTTTGTTGTTACCATGTTTTATGGTCTTATTATGTCATTAAAGCTTAAAATTTGCAATCGGAATTTTAGATAAAAGGTTCAACCACTTTTTATCTACTTTATGGTAAGTTTTGTCTAATGACTTCTCTTGAAAATGACATTTTTTGTGATATACTGTTAATTATTGGATAAGAGCCTATATATTTTAGCTATAATCGATTTAATAAATATAAAAATAAAATAGTCGGAATTTGACCGGATTTTAATTCATTTTCAAATTTTTTGACAATTTATACCAAGGAGGATTTTTATGTTAGAAAAGAAAGAATTTGAGATTCCAAGTGAAAAATTCAAAAAAGGAGCAACCGTGTATACTGATTCAGACACACCGGTAAAAGCTGCTATCATCTATTTTCACGGAGGCGGTCTTTTATATGGAAGAAGAAAAGATCTTCCACGCCCTCACTTGAACACTCTGACTCAGGCCGGATATGCAATCATTGCTTTTGACTATCCTCTGGCTCCTGCCGCAAAGTTAGAAATGATCATGAACGATGTAGAAAGTTCCATTCAATATTATATCGATCACAGTGACGAACTAATTAAAAACCCTAAATCTTCCGAAGGATCTCTTCCATATTTTTTGTGGGGACGTTCTGCCGGCGCTTACCTTTGCCTGATTGCAGCAGCAAAAGGAACTTACACACAGGCACCTGCCGGAATTCTTTCCTATTATGGATATGGATTTTTATGCGACAACTGGTTCAAGGAACCAAGCAGACATTACTGCACACTTCCGAAAGTTCCAGAAAGTGCTCTTTGTGTTATTCCAGAAGGTATCCACGCAGATGGCGATCTTGACACACACTACAGTGTCTATGTCTATGCAAGACAGCAAGGAAACTGGATAGATCTTTTTTACGAGGGACGCGAAAAGTTTTTCTATCTGGATTATACACTTCGCGCCTGTGATAAACTTCCTTGCCCACTGTTCTGTGCCCACAGCACCGGAGACACCGACGTACCATTTAGTGAATTCACAGAACTAAGTAACAAATATCACGCAAAAAGATTCATCGTGTCCGGAACAGAACACGACTTTGACAGAGACACAGAAAATCCATTCACACAGAAAGTGCTGGACGAGACAGTGGCATTTATTGAGAAGTGTTCAAATAAGTAGTTTTTAGCTTTCTTTCAGGGAAAAAATCCCCCGCAAATTGCTTTGATATACAATTTGCGGGGTTTTTATTTGTTCAATATGTTAGTCTTCAAAAATAGTTCCTTTTCGGAATCCTTTGCTTGACTTCATAGTCTTCATCAGGAAGTAGTATACAACTCCTGTCGGAATCAGGCTGACATACCATGATAACTGCATTACGAATACGGAGCAGACAGATCCTACGATAATTGCAATAACTGCTGCCCAGTTAACTCCTTTGAAGCAGCCTCCTTTGTCATACATATCATTCAAATCCAGTTTCTTCTTACGCAGTATGAAGAAGTCGACTGCCATTACTGCGAAGATAGGTCCTAAAAATGCTGAGTAGAACTGTGTAAATAATGACAATCCTGCTGCAGAGTCAGCTGTAACAAGTTTCCATGGCATTACGCATGCTGACAGCACACCAACAAGAATTGTTGCATGTGTCCATTTAACTTTGAAAGACTCCATCAGAACGTATGCAGGTGGAACAATATTGTTCAGTACGTTTGTTGTTACCTGAGCAAATGCGATAAAGAGCAATGTCAGGATTGTAAGGAATTTGCTTCCCATTGTAGTAGAGAATACTTCTACAGGATCACTATTTCCTGTTGCTGCTGTTACAAGAAGTCCGATAAGACCCATGAACAATGTTACAGGAAGAATAGCAACAGTGTAAATGCTTGCAGCTTTTACAGGTTTGATGTCATCTGTTGCATTTCTGGAATAGTCAGATGCATTGATGATCATTGTGGAATAAATTCCAAGGAATGATGTTGTAGCTGCCCAGAATGGCATACCCCATGTTCCTTTAATTCCAGAGAATACATTTCCAATCTCTGATGAGAATTTTGTGTTTACTACATATAACATGTAAATCAGAATACCAATGATAAAGATACAGGAAATATTCTCCATCCATTTGATTCCTTCAAATCCTTTGATTGCAAGTGCAACCTGAAGAATTGTGAACAGTGCATAGATAATTGGAAGATTATCAAATCCAAATAAAATCTTCAGACAGCTGTTGATAGCTCCTGCTCCGACCCAACTCTGATAACCAAACCATACGATAGCTGGAAGTCCACGGAGAACTCCTGGAATCTTTACACCTGTTGTACCAAAACTACTTCTTAACTGTACTGTAAATGGAATACCATACTCATGTCCACACTCGCCGATAATTGCAAGTGCTACTGCAATAACAAGGCATCCGATACACATCGCAATAATCGCCTGCGCTACAGTCAATGTTCCAATGAGGGCTGCTCCCATGGAAAATGTTCCGATAGATACACATCCTCCCATGAAGCTGGCTGCATAGGATACGCTTCCCATGATACGTTTCTTTGTTGGTTGGAGATCCGCATCTACATTGGCAACGAGCTTTGGATCCAGTACTTTGTTGTCTACAATACTCATCTTCTCTCTCCTTTTTCTTAAGTCTAATTAAAATCAGGTGATCCTGCCTTCATTAGGCAAGGCCACCTGATCCGTCACCTAAATTGGTCATTATTTGATTTTCTTAATAAATGTTCCAACGCCTTTTTCTGCAACAATCTTTCCGTCTTCTGCAACAACATTTCCACGAATCATTGTCATGATTGGCAGTCCTTTTCCTTTCATTCCGACAAATGCAGAAATCTTATTTACATATAATAAGGAATCACTTGTAATCTCCCATTCTTTTTCTGGATCTACAATCAGAAGGTCAGCATCAAATCCCGGTTTGATATCTCCTTTTCTTCCATAGATACCAAATGCTTTTGCAGGCTGTACAGACATTGCATTCGCAAGAACCGTCGGACATACATTACGTTTTACACATCCTTCGTTAAACGTTACCTGGAAACCGCTCTGAATTCCGCTGCATCCGCCCCATACATCAAATACATTTTCAATCTTGTTTCCAAGAATCTCATTAAATTTCTCATCATATGAGCATGGTGAATGGTCACTTGCAATACCACTGAATGTTCCATCTTCTACATAAGACCACAGTCTGTCAACCTCTTCCTGTGAACGAAGCGGAGGTGCACATTTGAATAACGGTCCGTTCTCTAATACATCCTGATCTGTCAGACTTAAGTAGTGAGAACATGTCTCTGCTGTGATGTCATAGCCTTCCTGCTGAGCTTCTTTTATCTTCTGAGCTACATCCGGGCTGCTGACATGACAGATATGTGCTTTACATCCTGTTGCTTTTGCAATCTCGATAATATCAACAGTTGCTACCATCTCTGCTGCAACCGGTCTGGAATCCAGGAAACACTGCCATGAATTCGGATCTTTTGCTTTCTCGATCTTCTCAAGATTTTTGATCATTGAGAAATCTTCGCAATGGAATCCTGCACGTCCATCAAATTCCTTAATGATTTCCATTGCTTCATAAGCCTGTCCATAATTTAATGAACTGTAGTCTGGTGACACTGGTCCGATAAATGATTTGAATGCTACGCATCCTTTCTCATCCAGATCTTTGAGATCTCCAAAATTATCTGGAATCAGTCCGCCCCAAAAACAGTAATCACAGTATGCATTCGGATCAACTTTTTTCAGTTTAAAATCAAATGCTTCTGCATTGACCATTGCAGGCTCATTCTGAAGTGGCATATCAACAATTGTTGTATATCCACCAAGAGCTGCTGCTGCTGTACCATGCTCATAATCTTCACGCCATTCATATCCCGGATCGTTCAGATGTGCATGTGTATCGATTGCACCCGGAAATACATAATTTCCTTTTGCATCGATAACCTTTGCTGCTTCTGGCTCTTCTCCAGCATTCAGTACTGCTGCAATCTTTCCATCTCTGATTGCGATGTTTCCTTCTGAAACTCTGTCTGCAGTTACAATTCTGCCGTTTTTCACTAAAACATCATACATATTTATTTTCCTCCTAAAAAAAAAGATGTATTAAAATAAGCGATTGACCAATTTCAAAATCTTTTTTTAATTGTACGAGCTAATATTACTTAATTTTTTCTTAAATTACAACTACATTTTTACGGAAAAACATTTTTATTTTTATCCATTATGTATAAAATTCTATATTTTTGTTTTTTCTTTTTTATCTATTATTGACATAGTTGTGTAAAATGTTCGAAAAATATATATAATTTAATGTTAGGACAAATTTTTCACAAATCAATTTATCATAAAAAAGAGACCAGGCATTTTCATGTCCAGTCTCCTTTGACTTTTTAGATCTATTTTTCTAATGTTGTTCCTTTTCTGAAATTCTCACAACTCTTCATATGTTTCATTCCGAAATAGTAAACAAGTCCTGTAGGAATTGTTGCTGTAAAGAATGAAATATTTACATTCAGAAGTCCGATTACAGCTCCGATTGCAATTGCAAGAATTGCTGCCCAGTTGATACCTGCATGATTTCCATTATCATCATAGAGATCATCCAGATACTCTGGTGTGATTTTTCTCTTATGAAGAATGAAGAAATCTGTAATCAATACTGCAAAGATCGGTCCGAAGAATGCAGTGTAAATCTTACTGAATAATGCAAGTCCTGCTGCTGAGCTGTCACTTGTCAGGATCCATGGGCAAGTACATACTGCCAGGATACCAATCAAGATTACGGCTGTCTTATGTTTCATCTTAAACGCATCCATAAATGCATATGCCGGTGGAATTACGTTACTTGCAAGGTTTGTTGTAAGCTGTGCAAAGATGATAAATCCAAGCGTTACGATCATTACGACTTTGTTGTCTACCATATCAGCAAAAGCATTGATCGGGTTTGCTTTTCCAGTTGCTGTAGATGCCATAGCACCGATTACTCCAAGAAGTACTGTAGCCGGTACCATAGATAAGAAGTAAGAACTTCCACGTTTCAGTGTAGAATATCCACCTTTCATCTCACGGGAATAGTCACCCGCATTCAGCATAACTGTAGTACTGTTACCAAAGAATGCAATGATTGCTGCGATAAATGGCATTCCCCATGTTCCAGACTTATTGATCAGTTTCTCACTTACAACATCGCCATACTGTGTAATGCAAAGGAATAAGAGGTAAATCATAGCCAGAGAAATAACAACTCCTCCGATATTTCCAACCCATTTTGCACCCTGGAATCCTTTGATTGATAACAGGATCTGGATAATCTGGAATAAAATGAAGAATAACCAGATATTATCATATCCAAATAATGCTTTTGAAATATTGTTGATTGCTGCTCCTCCAAGCCATGTCTGATAACCGTACCATACGATAGCCGGAAGTCCTCGAATCAAACTTGGAATTTTGTTACCTTTTGTTCCAAATGCACTTCTAAGCTGAACTGCATACGGTGCACCAGTCTTGTAACTAAACTGGTCATTCATTGCGATACCTACAACGAGGATCATAGAGCCAATTGCTACTGCGAGGAATAACTGCAACAGGTTCAGTCCTGCTTCCATCTGTGCAGATCCCATTGCCAATGTTCCGATAGAAATACATCCACCGAGCCAGAGCATTGTGTTGGATCCCCAGCCCATGATTCGCTCTTTCTCAGGAATTGGCGCAAGGGAGTTTATTTCTTCTTTTTTCACTTCTTTGTTTACATCACTCATGTTCTCTCTCCTATTCGTGTTCCTATGTGTATTCGTTTATTTTACCGGTGTTACATATTCGCCGTATCCGATTGCTTCATCTTTGTACATGCCATCCTGAGCAACTACTTTACCTCTGATCATTGTACATACTGGAGTTCCTTTTCCTTCCAGTCCATTGAAGCAGGAAACATGTCCTTTTGTAAGCAGTTTCTCCTGCTCACATTTCCATGCCTTTTCTGGATCAACGATTACGATATCACCGTCAAAACCTAATTCAAATGCTCCTTTACGTCCATAGAGTCCGAATACTTTCGCCGGATTATAATCCATAACCTTTGCAATCAGACTTGGGCTTAAACCTTTTTTATGAACAACCATATCGAACATCATTGGTAAGAAGAACTGGATTGCGTTAAGTCCTCCCCATGCATGCCAGATATCTTTTGTTGCATTATCTTTTTCTTCATCTGCTGCTGGAGAATGGTCGCTTCCCACGCAGGAAAGTGTTCCATCTAAAACGTAATCCCACAGCTTCTCCATATCTTCTTTCTTACGCATCGGAGGTGTACATTTTGCCGGTGCACCTTTTTCAAATACAAAATCTTCTGTAAATCCAAGGTAATGTGGACATGTCTCTGCAGTAATCGGAAGTCCCTCATGGATCGCATCCTTAACAACCTGAGCTACCATCGGGTGGCTGACATGGCAAATGTGTACGCGTCCGCCAGTTGCTCTAGCCATATCAATAACATTCTTTGTAGCAACATATTCTGTCCATACGTCATGAGAATCCAGGAAGTCACGAATCTTCTCTTCATTTGTTCTTCCTTCTTTTGCTTTTGCTTCTTTTTCTCTCTCAAGAACCTGTCCATATTCCTCACAATGGAATCCGCAAAGTGCTCCATACGGTTTTAAAATTTCAAGAGCTTTACGAACATTTCCCATGTTAACTGTCGGGAACAAATCACCGTTTGGACATGTAAATCCTTTAAACGCTGCAACTCCACAATTGTGAAGATCTACAAGATCATTCATATTATTCTTTACTGAGTCCGGTTTGTCATCATAATCTCCTACGATTCCTCCCCAAAGTGCATAATCAACTAATGAGTGTTTGCTAATTTTTCCAAGCTTCAGGTCAAAAATCTCTTTATTCATAAGAGATGGATCATTATTA
Source organism: Dorea sp. Marseille-P4042 (assembly GCF_900290215.1). Taxonomy (NCBI): domain Bacteria; kingdom Bacillati; phylum Bacillota; class Clostridia; order Lachnospirales; family Lachnospiraceae; genus Dorea; species Dorea sp. Marseille-P4042. The sequence continues at coordinate 1,085,850 of NZ_OLMI01000001.1, forward strand.
AGCGGCATATCAATCAGTGTTGTACAACCTGCAACAACTGCTGCTCTTGAACCTGTCTCAAAATCCTCACGATACTCAAATCCTGGCTCATTCAGATGTGCATGACAGTCGATGATACCTGGAAATACATAATTTCCTTTTGCATCAATCACTTCTTTTGCATCTACCGGTGCTCCCTTTGCAAAAAATCCTGCATACTTTCCGTCCTGGATTGCAATGTCTGCCTCGTAGATACGATCTGGTGTTACAAGTTTTCCGTTCTTCACTAAAACATCATACATATTCATGTTCCTCCTTAAAAATTGAATCAAATCAGCCGTAACCAGCTCAATTTCTTTCTATAGTCGATATATTACTGGATTCCCCCCAAAAATACAATCACCATTTTCTTACATTTTTCTCCATCTTTTTATCTATTTTAGATAATTTTATCGTATTTCGTATTATTTTTTTATCCAATATGTATAAAAATACGCAAAGTAACGCCACCGTCTTGGCTAGGCTCCTTTGCGAAAATTTCAACCACTTTTTAATTTTTGTTGATTTATATCAAAAATGATTGGTCAACCGTTTTTCAGTCTCTTTTACATATATTTTATCCTAATTTGATAATTTTCACAATGACCTATCCTCCAAAATATGACACATTTTTTTGTATAATATGCACAGTCATGTATTTTATTTTTATATAAACAATACAGTTTTATTGGTTAATTTTAAAATTTTTCATGATTTTCGTTATATTATTAACATTTTCTTCGGTTTTTATCCATTTTTTCTCATTTAAAATTTGTGCAATTTTATTTAAAATTTCAAGAACCGCATTTTATATTGTGTACATTGTGATTTTTCGGCAAATCTGTTATGATAGTACCTGCCAGACAGGCAAAAGAAACATACACAGGAGTGCATAATTATGACATTATTTTCCATTACAGATACATCTGACTATTTAAATGAACTGCTTTCGGGAGAAACAAGCGGGACAGTCCACTCTGTATATAGAAAAACTATCAACTTATCTATTGGTGGAACACTGGCAGCCTTACAGGCAAAGGGTTCACCCATCTCGCCAATCAGTCTGATTACAACATTGACTTCCGAAAAAATGGAGAGTCTTGAAATATCTGCCGGAGATTTTGTTACTTTAAAAGAGAATATCATTACTATTTACAGAAGTAACCGCACTCTTCAGGCTTCCACAGATATGAACTCTCTTGATAATAAAAAGGAAATTGGATTTTCTTTTGAAGAAGCAACGATTCACAACTTACATTTGTTACATTCATTAAAATGTACAAACTCTCTGTCAGATACCTTGTTTCACCAGCTTCATAACAATATCAGAACATGTCTTTCTAATATATCCACCGGAGGCTTTGAAGTGATCTTCAACCAACGTGTAAATGATGATACTTCTATGATGCTTGTTGCTGCAAAGAAAAAAATCGAACAATGCACCAGACTATATAGAAATAAAGAATATACAGAGACCGGAATCGAACTTGCCCGACTGATCGGGCTTGGCATCGGGCTGACTCCAAGCGGTGATGATTTCCTGTGCGGTGTGCTTGCCGGATTAATTCTTACAGGGCAAACAGAATCCACATTTGCCAAGAGCCTTCGCAAAACAATTGCAGAACATCTGAATGATACCGTCGATGTAAGTGCTGCATTTCTCCACTGTGCATTAAAAGGACAATTTAGCCTGGCTGTGAATCATTTACTCGTAAATACAGGTTGTGAATCTCCACAAGATACTTCTTATGTTAAATGCAACCCTCAAATTACTCCTGGAATTGCAAATGTCCCGGCAATTACTGAAAATTTTCTGGCAATCGGGCATTCTTCCGGGACAGATACTTTGTGCGGAATTCTATACGCACTGGAATTATTTCTTTTTCAGAAATGTAACCTATAAAAAAAAATTTGTTCATAATAAAAAAAACATTCTTTCCATGTACACCCGGCTCTGAAAAGTCGGATTATAAACCTTACTTTTTCAGAGCCAGCATGACATTCCGAATGTTTTAATAACTAATTTTCAACCAAAAATCCTAATTTTCTCAGTTCCTCTTCTATCATCCCCAGCGTTTCTTCTCTGTCCGCTGTCACAGTATGATAGTGATAATCGGAGGTAATATTCTTAAGCGGTGTTGACTTGCCACTTTCGATATCTGCCAGAAATTCTTTTACTTTTCTTCTGGAAGTAATTCCAAGTTCCGCCTCAATATGCCCATAAACTTTATGGTTTACCATAACATTTTTCACTTGACCGCCAAGATCGACAATAGTACAAAGTTCCGTCTCAAGCTGCTCGTCTGTATGACGTACTTTAAAAACTCTCTCGGCGCAAGTCTGCCCTTCCAGCACATATCCCCGGTTTGTTGATATGATATCATACCCCGAAGCCCGTAACAGGGCAATATCCTGAACAATAACCTGACGGCTCACATCATAATCCTTCGCGAGTTTCGAACCCGAAACCGGTCTGTCACTTTCTTTTATATTCTTCAATATCTCCTGTCTTCTATCAGAACCTGTCATACTGCTTTCGTAATCTCCTTCATCATCAATCACAAAATCTATCATTTAAAAACTGTTTTTAGAAGCATTTCCACTTACTGTCTTAATCATTATAATGCACATTTATAGTGTGTGCAAGAATGCTCTTGCTGATTTCAGATCATTTCGGGCTGTTTCCCGACGATATAACACCAGATCCCGCCTAGTACCGATTCCTGATTATGCTGCTCCATACAAAGCTACCCCTTCTTTATGAATATTGGAATAAAATGGATAGTTCACAATCCACTTGTTAAAATGTGCTTCACTTTTTGCAATAGGCTTTATGTCCGTGTCATGATCCATATTAAAGTCATAGGTCATGTACGAGAGCTGTTGTGCATATGCCTTTAATTCCAGATCTGATATATCCACCAGGATCATAATGTCTACATCAGAATCCAGGCGGAAGTCCCCCCTTGCATAAGAACCATAAAGGATTATCTGGCGTACATGGGAACCATAAATCTTCTTGACCGCTTCCACATACTGTTTAATTAAATCCTGCATAATCTTTGGCATACATCATCACCTCATTTTCTGCTGATAATACTATAAATTTCTTGATTTTATTATAACCAGTTTACCCTCGTTTCTCAATCAATATTTTCCATGTAACAATGTTACTGCTTTCTTCGACGAATTTTGTTCACCGTTATGGTATACATCTTGTTCTATATTTTTACTGAAATCAAAAAAAGCAGAGCCTGCTCCACTCAGACTCTGCCTCTCACTTTTTTCTTTTTATACTGCCGCTATTCTTCTACTTCTCTCTCATAAACGATCTCACCGCCAAGAACTGTCATATCCACTTTCGTGGCCTTGATCTCATCCGGGTCGATCTCATAGATATTCTTCTCGAGAACTACGAAGTCCGCATTTTTTCCCACTTCGATGGTTCCGTTCTCGTCTTCTGTATAGGAAGCGTAAGCTGCGTTTTTTGTAAAAAGCTTCACCGCTTCGTCTACGGATATTTTTTCAGATGGGATCCAGCCTTCCTGTGGCTGACCGCTGATATTTTTGCGGGTAACTGCAAAATAAATATTCTCCATTGCATCAAAGCTTACCACAGGAGCATCCGAGCCGCCGGACGTATGGATTCCCATATCCAGCATACTCTTCCATGCATACACCTTATCCATACGTTGTGCGCCGATGGCAGGTTCCACTGTGTTCATATCCAGATCGATAAATACCGGCTGGATATATGCCAGCAGATCCTGGTCTTTCATCCCCTGCAAAATACGCGGATTGGTGATCTGGCAATGCACGATACCATGTCTGCCCTTTTTGTTATCCTTCCGATAAGGAGATTTCGCAGCTGCCTCAATGACCATATCCATGGCACGATCGCCTATACAGTGTACCGCCGCCTGCATCTGATGCCGGTCAAAAAAAGCAAACAGATCGTCAAGTTCATCCTGACTGAATGTGATGATCCCGGTATTTTCCGGCGAATCCTCGTAAGGCTCATTCATGGCCGCTGTTCTTGCACCAAGGGAACCATCCTGGATCAGCTTCATCGGTCCAACAGTAAAGTGATCTCCCCTCTGCCCGGTACGATATCCTTCCTCGATAAAAGCCTTCGCATCCTCCGCCCGCTCAAAAAGGCACTGCTCATAATGGCGGATACTCAGCTCTCCTCTGGCATCCAGTGCCTTGTAGGAGGCCATGATCCGACGCCAGTTTTTTCCCGGAAGGGAGGCAAGATCATCGGACTGTACACCTGTAAATCCACATTCATTCAGCTTCTTCGCACTGTATCTGATGTAGTCTTCCACTTCTTCCTGGGATGGTGCTTCCAATACGGAGGAATAAAACTGTACTGCATTCTCCTTCAGAAGTCCGGTATCCAGATCAACCTCCTTCTCAATCTCCGGAAACTCCGGGATTTTTTTCAGAAGCTCCAGACCACAGCTGTTGCACACAGCCACATGCCCGCAGACACGCACCATAATGATGGGGATTTCCGTTGAGAGTGCATCCAGCTCATCCTTATGCGGATAGCGCGGCTTATCAAAATGCTCCTCATTCCAGCCTCTGCAGTAGAGCCAGGTCAGCTTCTGACCTTTACTCTCCTCCAGTCTTTTTTTTGCTGCAGCAAGCATTTCCTCAACACTTGTGCAGTCAAACAGTTTCACAGATCTTTCCACAAATGCATAATGCAGCATATGCATATGTGTATCCACAAAACCGGGCAGCATCAGCCTTCCCTTAAGGTCAATCCGTTTTTTGCAGGAAAAAGCTTCCGCTTCTTTATCAGTTCCCACAAAAACGATCCGGCCATTTTCGATTCCCACAGCCTCTGCCACTTTTTCACTGTTATCCAGTGTTCTTATACATCCGTTAAAAAAAATCGTATCCACTGTTTATTTTTCCTCTTTTTCTTTTTTATCCTCGTAGAAAAGTGCCATATCCTTGTCTACTTTTCCGATTCCCATGTAACGCGCCTTATAATCCTTCAGCAGCTTAAAGAAGGTACCACTTAAGATAAATAATGTGGCAACATTTACAAATGTAGGGAATACGGTTGTAAAGTCTGCAATTACCCACAGCTGTGCCGGTGTTCCGTTTCCGTAAAGAGTAAGCACTGTGACCAGAAGACCCCATAATGGCGTTCCAAGGATAAAAACCTTCTCTGCGATCTTCAGAACCTTCTGATTGTTTTTCAGCCAGTGCTTCAGGATCACGCTGTAATAGGTGAACCATCCGGTTGATGTTGTCAGTCCGAAAAGGAAAATACTGATCGCGATCAGTGCTCTCGCAACAGAGCCCATTCCGGACTCAAATGCTGTCAGTGTCAGCTCTGATCCTTGAAGTCCTGAATTCCAGTAGCCTGTGGTGATAACAACAAGACCTGTCATGGAGCAGACTACGATGGTGTCTGCAAATACCTCAAATGCTCCCATCAGTCCCTGTTTTACAGGATGGTCTGTTTTTGCGGAAGCATGGATCATAGGTGAGGTTCCCCAGCCTGCCTCGTTGCTGTATACAGAACGGGCAAATCCAAGACGCATAGCTGTTGCAACACCGGCTCCCATAAATCCGCCGACTGCTGCCTGTGTTGTAAATGCACCCTTGAAGATCAGTCCAAAGGTTTCCGGCAGCTTGTCAAAATTCACTACCAGTATTGCAAGAGATCCTACAATGTAAATCATGCACATGATCGGTGTCATATAGGAAGAGATCACACCGACTTTCTTTACACCGCCAATGATGATCAGGTAGATCGCTGCCACATACAGAAGTGACGGCACGATGTACGGCAGGTGGAAGGTACTTCCGACAGCCTCTGATACTGTATAATTCTGTAAGGTGATGAACCATGTCATAAAAATACAGCCGCCGAACAGTACTGCAAAAAGTTTCCAGAAGGGAAGCTTTTTCTCTCCGCCAAGACCCTTCTGCATGTAGTAGGTCGGGCCTCCCTGGTACTCACCGTTTGGCTGTTTTTCTCTGTAGTACACAGCAAGTGTTACCTCTGCCATCTTGATGACCATAGCAAGAAGCGCCGCGATCCAGAGCCAGAATAATGCACCAGGTCCTCCTGTTGCAATGGCTGTTGCAACACCGGACATGTTGGATACTCCAACGGTACCGCCGATCGCAATGGAAATAGCCTGGAACGGTGTCAGGCTCTTTCCGTCGTCTCCGCCTTCCTGACGGCGTTCTTTACTGAACATGTTTTTCACAATGTAACCAAAATGGCGGAACTGGAAGAAACCGGAACGTACTGTCAGATATACGCCTGTAGCGAGAATCGTGATCAGCAGCGGCAGTCCCCAGAGCCAGTTGGTCAGATTTTCAAATAATTCAAACATCTTTTCCTCTCCTATCCTTTTTATTGTTTTTCTTTTGCATACATTCGGAAAATCCGCGTACAGAATATAAAAAATCCCCAGAACGTGAAGTCAGATACGGATACCTGGTGTTCTCGACATACAGCTCTTCTGCCATATATCTGCGAGCCCCGTTTCTGCCCTCTTTATACTTCATGCTCTGGGGATCTTACATTTCAGTCCACTAATTTTCCAAACGATCACAGTATATCACAGTTCCGGAGGAATTGCTACTTTTTCCGTTTGAACTTTGTATTTTTATTCATTTTTCGTGAATATTACTATTTTACCGTATCGACTCCGGATACTCCACCCCTTCCGGCATGGGATCTCATTCGTTAAGTCCAATGCTCTGCTTGAATTTCGCCTGTTCAAGCGTAAGCTTCGGGAGATCATTCTGCAGATAATCCATCAGCTCGCTGATACCTTCCCTTGTCTTGTTATTTACCATAAAGATCCTCTCACAGCCCATGTTCTCCATCCACTGTCTGACCATTGGAATATTGGCATGTGGGGAATCTACCTTGGTGATGATCCCGATCAGCGGCCGCAGGAGAAAATTTCTGCTGCCGTCACTGAACAGGTTAAATGGCTCATTGGCTGCCTGTACGATAGCGATCACATCCGCCTCAAAGGAAAAGCAGACCAGTCCTACGCTGAAATGCTTGGATTCCGCATATTCTCCCGGTGAATCAATGGTACAGTAAAAATGTAATTCCACGATTTAAATTTTCATCATCTCGCCATTTAAATTTTCATACAAATGGCTCTTTTCCTATTACATCAAAAAACCTGTGGATTTTTATTTTGTACTCATGACAAAAAAACCTTACGAAATCTCTCCTACTGATAAAAAACGTCCGCATAAAAGCCACCGATATGACGAATCATTTTTTTCCTCTTTAATCAGATTATCGGATTTTTCTATTCCAAGTAAACCATTTAGCGATTACACTATCGTTTTTTTAGTCAGAGAAGGAAATTTCAAGCAAGAATTTAATAAGTATTCTGATGATTTGTGGACTTGCCCCAATTATTCCCTGATTACTTTTCGTAACATAGAAACTATTATCAAAACGTTAAAAAAACTAGAAAACAACTTAAAAAAAATTACATCCGAAAATAAAGATTCTGCAAATAAGTATAATAAGGAATATAATGTCGTGAACGAAATAAGAAGGAATATAACAGCCGTAAACGATAACCTTCCATTTTTATCAAACCTTCCCTTAGAAACAAGAAATGATATAGCTGAATACAATTTAAAGAAAAAGAAAGCCCTTCGTTTAATCATAAATGATCAAAATAAGATTTTGGAAGAAAAAGAGATAACAATTCGATTTGCAACTTCTTATGATCTTAAATTTTATATAGAAAATTACGAAAAATTATCTAAATCCAACGAAGTTTTTTACCCATCAATCACTAACAATGATGACGAACCCAAACAATTTAAACCTCTGTCAAATAAGTATTGGAAAAATCTGATTAATAAGATAAACGGATTTATTTTAATTGGTTTATATTATCAGAAAAAAAGAGGATTTATTGTTATCAAAGGAATCAGTAAACATGAATGTCGTTTAATTTATTTATATGTAGACGAATATTACCGGCAAAAGGGCATCGGAAAACACCTATTATCCGAAGCTAAAAATACTGCTAAGCAATTAGGTTATACCAAAATCTCTTTATATGTATTATCTAATAACGAAATTGCACAGTCACTATATAAAAATTCAAATTTTGAAACCACAAAATTACGTATGGAATGTAGTTTGAACGAATAATATTTTCCATAAAAAATTATTCAATTTTTGTATAAACTTTCTTATCTTTCCATCAAAAAAAATCTGTATCCCCTTACGCTCTTGGGTGGCGTAAGGGGTTTACAGATTTTTATTACTACTTATTCTCTACATACTGGAATTTATCGTCTTGTTCCATTCTTATCAAAATTCTTTTTTAATGCTATTTCTGTTGGGAGAATAGACCCAATTAAAGGAATAAGTTGAACACCACAGATAATTCCTCCTATACTTCCAACACAATCTTCATTTTTTCCAATCACTAAAAGCATGAATATTACTGTTATCGGCAACATAACCATTCCACAGACATACCAGACTTTACCACAATATTTATGAGCAAATTCCCATGTGTCTTTGTTCTTCATAGACATCGAAGTCCGATATCCAAATACTGAATTTATTTCCTTTGGAGCCTTTTTCATAAAATATCTTCCAAAACCAATCATCGTAAATGGAAGAAGCAAATCCATAATCAACATAAAAATCCAAAACCCCATTGTAAACCTCCTTTACTACAACTCCCGATTTATCTTTATCATCATACTACCACACCCAAGAACTTTTGTACATTTTTCACGTAAAAAACCCCTCACACCATAATTGATGTAAGGGGTTTTCTATATAAGCTAATTAACGTTCTATGTTAGTCACCTACAGTGTACTATTTCTGGTTAAGCCCAATCGTCATTATCCTTATTGAATGAAAATGTGCCAACTAATTCAATAGACCATTTATTATCTGTATCTTCATATAAATTAAAGATAATCGCTTTTATTTCACTACTCAATTCATTCTTTAAAAGTAAATCTAACCATTCAAAGAAATCTTTGTTGTTTTTATTCGATTTTAACCTATCAAGCAATCCCATACTTCGACCTCTGAAAACTGGAAATGATTACTTTCTGCATAGTGTGTTTCCTAAAATGATAATTACCACGACATCAACCAAAATAATCCCCAATGCAATATATACAAAAAATGCAGGCAAAATATTTCCAAACAAGCTCATAGTTAATGCAAGAATTGCTATAATAGACATTCCAATTCCCATTGTTCTGCATAACTTCTTTTCATCATATTTTTCCTTTTCTTCTCTTGAAGCTGTATTATATCCAGAAATGAACCAACTTCCATGTCCAGAAAGTAAAATAATAGAAAGTACAGCAAATATCACAAAGACAATCCACACTATCCAATCAGAGCCTGTTGCTAAATCTGCTAATTTCATTTACATACTCCTCCTTACATTTCATTTTCTTAATTCTATAAACTGGAATTTCTGGATGCGTATAATATGCGAAAAAAACTTAACTTCATCTTAAATATAGTGCTGAGTTTCACTGCCATTCTTTAACACCATTTTCACCACACCGAGCAATGCTGCAAACAAAACACCAGCAACCGGCCATACAATCCATGTAATATCCCAGCTCATCGTCCAGAAGCTCCATGCAAGGTAAATCGCTGTAGTCAAGCACCAATATACACCAGAAAACGTGTCAGTCTTTTTCTTAAACAGTTTTTCTTCTTTTGTATATTCGCCTTCCTGAAGAAGGGTATCGTAACTGCTTTTTACCATCCCAACACGAACCAACAGATTCACTCCTATTGCAAGTATGAATAGCAGTAATCCAACGGAAAGACCACAGTAATAGTCGGACGCTTCCATAGATCCGGCAATAATTGTCGGAATCACTGCCAGTATACAAAGCACTACCCCAACAGCTGTTCCTCTGATAAAAATTGGTTCATAGGAATCTTTTTTTTCTCGTACCATTCCAGATACACCATACTCTGTTTCAAAGCATTCTTTTTCAAAATGTTCCATATGTGATTCACTCATTCCATATGTAATAAACAAAAAGACGGCTGCCGCAACCATTCCAAGCAAAAAAACACATCCAAATACTGTTGCCAGAGATTCCGAAACATGAAATACGCTATCTTCTGCCATTGTCACAAGAACAATCAATAATATTGGACTTAAGATACACATACTTGTTGCGTTTGCCACTACTTTGGATCCATTTCTTTTCATGTCAAGAAATTTATTTGCATTCTCCATAGTTACTTTTTTCAACGGTTCTGCATAGCTTTCAGTACTTTCGTGATAGGTGATATTTTCTGCTTTCATTTCATCTTTTAATAGGTAATCTGTACTAACACCAAAAAGCTCCGACATCTGTAAAATTCTTTGCAAATCTGGAACAGCTCCTGCACTTTCCCACTTAGATACTGCCTGTCTGGATACGCCCAACTGATTGGCTAGTTCTTCCTGTGACCATCCATTCTTTTTTCTTTCCTCTGTAATCTTATCAGCTAAAATCATTTTTTTCTCCTTTTGCAGATTTTATGAGCTCAATATAACAGTTTTGCTGTTTGCATTCCACCATTTCAGGCTGTAAATCTGTCAACCAGCAGTTGCAAATCACAAAAGAACTCTATGCATTCCGATTTTCCAACAATACAAGCAGGAAATTATTTATCATCTGTATTGTTTTCCTTTTTCTTATGAGTCGAACCCAAGCAAAGAAATGAAGAACCAAGACATAACCATACTATAGCCATAGAACTTTCATTTCCACTCGTAAAGCCAATAGCTGACGCTATGAAAAACAGAACTGATGCAATGTAAAATAAGATTGATTTGTTTATCCCTTTTTTCATAAATAAGAATCTCCTCCAAATTCCTGTTTATCTTTATCATCATACTACCACACCCAAGAACTTTTGTACATTTTTCACGTAAAAAACCCCTCACACCATAATTGATGTAAGGGGTTTTCTATATAAGCTAATTAACGTTCTATGTTAGTCACCTACAGTGTACTATTTCTGGTTAAT